>NZ_JAEQAZ010000129.1 GCF_016654115.1 Streptomyces sp. MBT53 | reverse complement strand
CACGGCGGCGCACCCGAAAACGACGGCATCCGTTTCGCCTCAGTCTCCTTCCGCTACCCAGACGCCCATCCCGATTCCCCACCCACCCTCGACCGCATAGACCTGCACATCAGACCCGGCGAATCCATGGCCCTGGTCGGCGCCACCGGCACAGGCAAAACCACCCTCACCGCACTCGTCCCCCGCCTCCACGAGGTGACCTCGGGCCACATCACACTCGACGGCGAGGACATCACATCGATGCCCCGCGAGGAACTGCGCACACTCGTAGCCGTGGCCTTCGAAGAGCCGACCCTCTTCTCGACCAGCGTCGGCGAAAACGTCCTGATGGGCGCCGAAGAGGGCGCGGGACAAACGGAGTTGGACCGCGCACTGGCCGTGGCGCAGGCGGACTTCGCGCACGCGCTCCCCCAGGGCACGGACACCCGCGTCGGCGAACAGGGCCTGAGCCTCTCCGGCGGCCAGCGCCAACGCCTCGCGCTGGCAAGGGCGGTGGTGGGCAAACCCCGCTTCCTCGTCCTCGACGACCCGCTGTCCGCACTGGACGTCCACACGGAGGCCGCAGTTGAGGCAGCCCTGCGTCAAGTCCTCGCGGACACAACGGCGTTGATCGTGGCCCACCGCCCGTCCACGGTCCTGCTCGCCGACCGGGTGGCCCTGCTGTCGGACGGCCGTATCACGGCGGTCGGCACCCACCAGGAACTCCTGCGCACGAACGCCGAGTACGCGCATCTCATGTCGGGATCCGAACCGCACGACCGGCCGGAGGACGAACGATGACCGCCCCCACCACATCGGCGCCCACCACCGACGACGACCACGAACCCCCGCGCCCGCACGCCGTGGACGACCCTTTCGACCACGACGACCTGCCCACTCCCCCGGGCGCGACCGCCGCCCTCCTGCGTTCCCTGCTCGCGCCCATGAAGGCCCGTGTCACCGTCACCACCCTCCTCCTGCTGCTCCAGCAGGCGGCCGTGCAGGTGGGCCCGCTGCTGGTGGCGTACGCGATCGACCGGGCGGTGCCCGCGTTCCGCGATCACGACCGCGGGCCGCTGATCGCCGTGGCCGTCGGCTATCTGCTGTGCGCGCTGCTCTCCGGCGGCCTGCAGTACGCGTTCATCGGCGCCTCCGCCCGCGTCAACCAGGACGTGCTGCTCGATCTGCGCGGCCGGATCTTCCGGCACGCGCAGGCGCTGAGCATCGACTTCCACGAGCGCTACACGTCCGGCCGGCTCATCTCCCGTTCCACCACGGACGTCGAGGCGCTGCGCGAACTGCTCAGCGAGGGCCTCCAGGAACTGATCACGGTCATCCTGTCGTTCGTCTACATCTCGGCGATGCTGCTCTGGCTGGACCTGGGGCTGGGCGCGGTCGCGGTGGCGTCCTTCGTGCCGCTGTATCTGCTGGTGCGGGTCTACCAGCGGCGCGCGGTGCGGGTGTACGGGGCGCGGTCCACGGCGATCGCGCGGGTGATCGTGAAGTTCGTGGAGACGATGAACGGCATCCGCCCGGTGCGCGCGTTCCGTCGCGAGGCGGTGAACGACGCCGACTTCCGGATCCTCAACCAGCGGCACGAACGGTCCAACGGCGACGCCCTGTTGGAGATGGCCCGCTATGTCACCGGCTCCCGCCTGGTCGCCAACACGGCGGTCGCGGTGATCGTGCTGTGGGGCGCGAACCGGGTCGCGGACGGCTCCCTGGAACTGGGCGTCCTGGCCGCCGCGGTGCTGTATCTACGGCGGCTCTACGACCCGATCGACCGGCTCGGCATGTTCCTCAACTCCTACCAGTCGGCCGCCGCCTCCCTGCAGAAGATCGCGGGCCTGCTGGCCCAGACACCGTCCGTGCCCGAGCCGTCAACACCCTTGCAGCTGCCCGCACTTGAGTCGGAACAGCCCGGCCGCGAGGTGGTCTTCGACGGGGTCCGCTTCGCCTACCGCACCGGCGGCGAGGTGCTGCCCGTCTTCGACCTCACCCTCCCGGCCGGACAGACGGTCGCCGTGGTCGGCTCCACCGGCGCCGGCAAGTCCACCCTGGCCAAGCTGCTGGCCCGCTTCTACGACCCCTCGGACGGGCGGGTGCTGCTCGACGGCGTGGACCTGCGCGAGCTGTCCGGGCCCGAACTGCGGCGCGGGGTGGTGATGGTGACGCAGGAGGCGTTCCTGTTCTCCGGCACGGTCGCCGAGAACATCGCGATCGGCCGTCCGGACGCGCCCCGTGAGGAGATCGAGCGGGCCGCGAAGGCGATCGGCGCGCACGACTTCATCAGCGCGCTGCCCGACGGCTACGACACGGACGTACGCAAACGGGGTGGCCGTATCTCGGCCGGTCAGCGTCAACTCGTGGCGTTCGCGCGGGCGTTGCTCGCCGACCCGGCGGTACTGATCCTGGACGAGGCGACCAGTTCGCTCGACGTACCGGGCGAACAGGCCGTGCAGCGGGCCATGTCGACGGTCCTGCGGGGCCGTACGGCGGTGGTGATCGCGCACCGGCTGTCCACCGTCGAGATCGCGGACCGGGTGCTGGTCATGGAGCACGGCCGGATCGTCGAGGACGGCCGCCCGGCCGAACTCATCGCGGGGACCGGGCGGTTCTCGGATCTGCACCGGGCGTGGCGGGACAGTCTGGCGTGAGAAGGAGAGCCGCCCCGCCACAGGCCGTCACAGGGGGATGAAACTCCAGCTCATCTGGGCCTGGGTGAGGCCGGTGCTCCAGGAGGTGACCGCGGCGGGCTGCACGAACGCGGCGGAGTAGCCGTTGAGGTTGAGGTCGTAGTTGCCGGAAGGGCGGAACGCCGTGTAGCCGAGGTCGGTGGTTGCCGGGTTCCACCACTCGTAGGTCTGCAGCGGGTTGGTGTAGAACGGCTGCAGGTTGACGGGGGTGGGGTCGTTCAGCGGGCCGCTGCCGTTGATGTCGAGGACCTTGCCGGTGGCGGGGTTGTACAGGTAGATCACGTTCGACGGGATTCCGTCGGGCCTGCCCTTCTGCCATATGCAGTACGGGTTGATGGACCGGCTGAGCAGCTGTAGCCGCACGTTGCTGTCATCCGTGTCGGCGCAGAGGGCCATACCGGGGCGGGGAGAGCCGGCGAGCGGCCGCGCGGACTGGTCCACCAACAATCCGTAGGACCCGACGCTGAACGGTGCGGGGGTGAGGGTGGCCTTGGGTGGCGTCGCGACCGGGTCCACCATGGTGAACTGCCAGCTCATGGACCGCCGATTCTGATCCCACGTGGTGAGCATGACGCCTACGTTGTTGGGGTCGTAGCCGTTCCTGTTGATGTTGAGATCGAGGTTGTTGGTCGGGCGTATCGCCACGCCGCCGTTCCCGGTCTGGCTGCTGAAGTTGAACTGCTGCAGGTTGACCGCGGACGCACCGGAGAGCAGTGGTTTGAGAAGGAGGCTGACACCTTTGGCGGGGTTGCCCGCCAGAGTGATGTACTCACCGATGCCGGTGTTGTACACGTAGTAGTTGTCTCCCACCGCTTTCAGCGTCCACTGGCACGAGGGGTCCAAGTCGGCGCCGCCGACGTTGGTGGACACGAAGTGCACAGGGTTGGGGTAGCCGTACCCGCACAGCATCCCGCCGTCGGCGGAGGTGAGGATGAGGGTGATCGTGACGGCGTGCGCGGACGCCGCGGCCACCACCACGGTGGCGACACTCAGGGCGGCTGCCACCAGGCAGCGCAGGACACGCCCGAGGCGGCGGGTGGCTAACAGGGACACGTCGGAGGCCTTTCGCAAGGGGGGATGGCTCGGTGACAGCTCACTCAGTGACCGCCGTGGCGTCGCGCAGCACTGAGATATTAGGGACGCCGCCGCACCGGGGAAACCCGGTTGCCCCCGCCCGATCACCGCTGACAGGGTTTTGACCATGCCTTGCCCGTCCGCGCCCGACGAGACCGAGCTCGCCCACCACGATTCCGCGGGATCCGGTGGCGAAGGTCGAGGGAAACCCGTACGGGGACGGCGGGCGGGGAAACCACGGCGACGACGGGGGCAGTGATGATCGACGCCTACGAGGATCCCGGGACACCCGACTGTCGGGGCGGCTGGCACTTCCTGTGGTGGCTGGTGATGCGGCAGCGGTGGCGGGCGGTGGTCGGGGCGCTGCTGTCGAGCGTGTGGATGGTGCTGATGGCGGCGGCGCCGTATCTGATGGCGCGGGCGGTCGACGACGGTCTGGTGCCGGGGCATTTGGGCACGCTGGCCTGGTGGACCGGGGCGCTGTTCGTGGTCGGGGCGGTCAACTCGTGGCTGAGCATCATGCGGCACCGCACCATGACCCGGGTGCGGATGGACGCCAACTTCCGCACGGTGAAGCTGATCGTGGGCCAGGCGGTCCGGCTGGGCGCCGTGCTGTCGCGCCGGGCGCGGGCGGGCGAGGTCATCACGATCGGCGTCGGTGACGTGTGGACGATCGCCCAGTCCCTGACCGTCGTCGGCCCCGGCTTCGGCGCCCTGGTCGTCTACGGCGTGGTGGCCGGGGTGCTGCTGTCGATCTCGGCGCCGCTGGCCGCCGTAGTGCTGCTGGGGGTGCCGGTGCTCGCGCTGCTCGCGGGGCCGTTGACCCGGCGGCTGCAAGGTGTGGAGACGGAGTACCGGGAGCGGCAGAGCGTGCTGACCGCGCGTATCGCCGACCTCTCGGGCGGGCTGCGGGTCCTCAACGGGCTTGGTGGCAAAGGGCTGTTCGCGGACGCGTTCCGGCGTGACTCGCAGCGGCTGCGGTCGCAGGGCTACCGGGTGGGCGCGGTGGCCAGCTGGGTGCAGGCGATCGGGGTCGGGCTGCCGACCCTGTTCCTCGCCGTGGTGACCTGGCTCGCGGCCCGGCTGGCGGCCCAAGGGCAGCTCAGCGTGGGCGAGTTGGTCGCCGTGTACGGCTATGTCGCGGTCCTGGTGGGCCCGGTGGCCTTCTTCGTGCAGATGGTCTACGAGCTGAGCCGGGGCGTGGTCGCCGCGCGGAGGGTCGTACGGCTGCTGGCGCTCCAGCCCGAGGCGGACACGGGCACGTCGGCCGCGCCCGCCGAACCTGCCGCCCTGCACGACCCCGACTCCGGGGTGCGGGTGGTGCCGGGGCGGCTGACCGCGCTGGTCGGGGCGCGGCCCGGGGAGACGCTGGCCGTGGTCGACCGGCTCGGCCGGTACGCGCCGTCCCGGGTCACCTGGGGCGGGGTCGCGCTCGACGCGATTCCGCTGGACCAGGTCAGGTCCCGGATCCTGGTCGCGGACAACGAGGCAGACCTGTTCGCCGGACCGCTGCGGGAGGTGGTGTCCGGGCGGCGGGAGCGGTCGGCGGAGGCGGTGGCCGAGGCCGTGTTCGCCGGTGCCGCCGACGACATCGTGCAGGGCCTGCCGGAGGGTCTCGACTCACTCGTGGCCGCACAGGGCCGCAGTCTCTCCGGCGGGCAGCGCCAACGGGTGCGGCTGGTAAGGGCGTTGCTCGCCGAGCCCGAGGTGCTGCTCGCGGTGGAGCCGACCTCGGCGCTGGACGCGCACACGGAGGCGGCGGTCGCCCGGCGGCTGCGCGAGGCGCGCTCGGGCCGTACGACGGTGGTGACCACGACGTCCCCGCTGGTCCTGGACCAGGCGGACACGGTCCTCTACCTGGTCGACGGCAAGGTGGCGGCCGGCGGCGAGCACCGTCGGCTGCTGGCGGAGGAACCCGGCTATCGCGCGCTGGTGGCCCGGGACGCGGGTGCGGATGCGGATGCGGACACGGAGGAGGTCGCACGGTGACGGCGGACAAAGGTCAACTCCCGGTCGCCGAACGGGCCGAGGTGCGGCGGGCCGCGGTCCGGCTGATCCGGGTGGACCGGCGGGCCTTCGCCGTCGTGCTGGTGGTGAACGCGCTGGCCGCCGGGGCCGGGCTGGTCGGGCCGTGGCTGCTCGGGCGGATCGTGGACGAGGTGCGGGCCGGGGCCGGAGTGGGGGTGGTGGACCGGCTGGCGCTGGTCATCGTGGTGTGCTCGCTGGCCCAGTTGCTGCTGGCGCGCTGGGCGCGGTACGTGGGGTACCGGTTCGGGGAGCGCACGCTGGCCCGGGTCCGGGAGGACTTCGTCGACCGGGCGCTGGCGCTGCCCGCGTCGGTGGTGGAGCGGGCCGGGACGGGCGATCTGACGGCGCGCGGCACCTCCGACGTGGCGACCGTGGGCACGACCCTGCGGGACGTCGCGCCCGAACTGCTGGTCTGCTCGGTGCAGGCGCTGTTCGTGATGGGCGCGGTGTTCGCGCTCGACCCGCTGCTCGGGCTGTTCGGGGTGTTGGGTCTGACGCCGATCTGGTTCGCGCTGCGCTGGTATCTGCGCCGGGCCCGGGACGGCTATCTCGCGGAGGGCGCGGCGATGTCGGAGGTCGCCGAGATCCTGACGGCGACCGCGTCCGGGGCGCGCACGGTGGAGGCGTTCCGGCTCCAGGAGCGCCAGGTCATGGCGAGCCGGGACACCCTGGAGACCGCCAAGCGGGCCCGGTTGTACACGCTGTTCCTGCGGACCGTGTTCTTCCCCGCGGTCGAGGTGTCGTACACGATCCCGGTGGCGGGCGTGCTGCTGGTCGGCGGGTGGCTGCACGCGCGCGGGGCGGTGGGTGTGGGCGCGGTGGTGGCGGCGGCGCTGTATCTGCGGCAGTTCACCGAGCCCTTGGACCAGATCCTGATGCGGGTCGAGCAACTGCAGAGCAGCGGCGCCTCGTTCGCCCGGGTGGAGGGGCTGGCCCGGGCGCCGCGCGCGGAGGGCGACGGGGACGCGCCGGCTCCGGCGGACGACCGGATCGATGTGACCGGGGTGCGGTACGCCTACGAGCGCGGCGGCGAGGTGCTGCACGGCGTGGACCTGTCGGTGCGGCCGGGCGAACGGCTGGCGGTCGTCGGCCCGTCGGGCGCCGGAAAGACCACGCTGAGCCGGCTGCTGGCGGGCGTCGACGCGCCGACCGAGGGCACGGTGACCGTGGGCGGGGTGCCGGTCTCCGGACTCTCGCCGGAGACACTGCGCCGCCAGGTCGTGCTGGTCACCCAGGAGCACCACGTCTTCCTGGGCTCGGTCCGCGAGAACCTCCTGATCGCCGAACCGGCCGCCACGGACGAGGAGTTGTGGGCGGCACTGGCGGCGGTCGGCGCGGAGGAGTGGGTGCGGGAGCTGCCGGACGGGCTCAACACCCCGCTGGGCGCGGACGGTCGGGCCACGGACGGTTCACAGGCGCAGCAACTCGCGCTGGCCCGCGTGGTGTTGGCCGACCCGCACACGCTGATCCTGGACGAGGCGACGGCCCTGCTGGATCCGGCCACCGCCCGGCACACCGAACGCGCGCTGGCCGCCGTGCTGGAGGGCCGTACCGTCATCGCCATCGCGCACCGGCTGCACACCGCCCACGACGCGGACCGGGTGGCGGTGATGGAGAACGGGCTGCTGACCGAACTCGGGCCGCACGATGAGCTGGTGGCGGCGGAGGGCGCGTACGCGGCGCTGTGGCATTCGTGGCACGGGAACGGGCGGGCGGCGTCGGACGACTGACGCCGGGCGGTCCTCGCCCGCTCCGCCAAGCCCCGCTCCGCCAAGCGCCGTCCCGTCCCGCCCCGTTCGCGTGCAACCGTCCGATGTTCGCGGCTCTCATACGGGCGTGACAACCACGCCTTCGCTGCCCTCACTCGTCCTGCATGGCCGCAATGCCACGGCCCGCTTCGAGAGCGGCTCGGACCATGCGCGGTGGGAACAGGACGGATGTATCGCGCGTATCCCGCTGGAGGCCATCGAGACAGTCCGCGGTCTGGACCGCACCATCGAGATCGTCCTGACCACCGCGCAGGCCGACCGTCCGGCTGCCGTGTACGCGCTGCGGGATGCCGCCGCCCCCGCCGTGGCCGCGTTCAGTGCCGCCGTGCGGGCGCGCCTTCCCGAACGGGCAACCGACCAGCCCCGGACGGACGGCAAGGACCTGGTCGTCACCGTGTCCGGGCGAACGGGCCGGCCGCTCACGTGGCGGGTACGCGCCATCGCTGCCGCGGTCGCCGTCTGCGCGGCGATCGACGTGACCGTGGGAGTTCTCGACGGGTGGGGGAACGCGGGCCGCGGGAAGAGGTTCACCTCACGGTCAGGGAAGCGCCAAGTGGCGCTCCGTATAGCGGACATGACCACCCGGACAACGAACGATTTCCGGCCAAGTTCCTGACGCGCTCCTGACAGAAAGCGCGGGCTGGTGCCACTCTTCCCACTGGCGCTTCACAGCAACCCCACAGTTTCACTCCTGTGATCCCTGTGATCTCCCCTGGTCGCGCGATCCGCGACCGTCCTGAAGGAGTCAGTGTTGAGAAGCAATTCCTCGCGCAGACGCACCTCCCACATAGTCGCCGTAGCCGGCGTCACCGCTCTGCTCGCCGCGGCCGTCCAGGCGGGCGCGACCTCCTCCGCCGCACCGGCCAAACCCCTTGCCAGCAAGGGGAATCCGGCGCACATGGCCCTCTCCCTCTCCGCCTCGCAGCGCGCCGAGCTGCTCCGCGACGCCCAGTCGGCGCGGACCATCACCGCCAAGGACATCGGCCTCGGCGCCAAGGAGACGCTCGTCGCCCGTGACGTCATCAAGGACGCCGACGGCACGGTCCACACCCGCTACGAGCGCACCTACGCCGGACTCCCCGTGCTCGGCGGTGACTTGGTGGTCGACACCGCCAAGTCGGGCGCCACCGAGCGGGTCATCAAGGCGACCAACGCCACCATCGCGGTCGCCGACCTCACCCCGGCCGTCGCCACCGCGACCGCCGAGAAGCAGGCCGTCTCCCGCGCCAAGGCGCTCGGTTCCACCAAGTCGGCCGCGGACTCGGCCCGCAAGGTGATCTGGGCGGCGAGCGGCAAGCCGGTCCTCGCCTACGAGACGGTCGTCGGCGGCCTCCAGGACGACGGCACCCCGAACGAGCTCCACGTCATCACCGACGCGGCCACCGGCAAGAAGCTGTACGAGTACCAGGGCATCGAGAACGCCACCGGTACCGGCAACACCCAGTACAGCGGCACGGTTTCGCTGACCACGACCCAGTCGGGCACGTCGTACAACCTCACCGACGGCGACCGCGGCGGCCACAAGACGTACAACCTCAACCACGGCACCTCGGGCACCGGCACGCTGTTCTCCCAGACCAGCAACACCTGGGGCAACGGCACCACGTCGAACGCGGCGACGGCCGGCGCCGACGCGCACTACGGCGCGGCGGAGACCTGGGACTTCTACAAGAACACGTTCGGCCGCAGCGGCATCAAGAACAACGGTGTCGGCGCCTACTCCCGTGTCCACTACGGGAATTCGTACGTGAACGCGTTCTGGGACGACAGCTGCTTCTGCATGACCTACGGCGACGGCTCCGGCAACGCGGACCCGCTGACGGCGCTGGACGTGGCGGGCCACGAGATGAGCCACGGCGTCACGTCGAACACGGCCGGGCTCAACTACACCGGTGAGTCTGGTGGGTTGAACGAGGCGACCTCCGACATCTTCGGCACCGGCGTGGAGTTCTACGCCAACAACAGCAGCGATGTCGGCGACTACCTCATCGGCGAGAAGATCGACATCAACGGCGACGGCACGCCGCTGCGTTACATGGACAAGCCGAGCAAGGACGGCGGCAGCGCGGACAGTTGGTACTCGGGGGTCGGCAACCTCGACGTCCACTACTCGTCGGGCGTCGCCAACCACTTCTTCTACCTGCTCTCCGAGGGCAGCGGCGCCAAGGTCATCAACGGCGTCAGCTACAACTCGCCCACCTCGGACGGGCTTCCGGTCACCGGCATCGGCCGGGACAAGGCGCTGCAGATCTGGTACCGCGCCCTCACCACGAAGTTCACGTCCACCACCAACTACGCGGCGGCCCGCACCGGGACGCTCGCGGCGGCCGGTGAGCTGTACGGCACGACGGGCGCCGAGTACAAGGCGGTGCAGGACGCGTGGGCGGCCGTCGCGGTCGGTGCGCGTTCCGGTGGCGGCGGCGGTGGCGGCACGTCGTTCGAGAACACGGCCGACGTGTCGATTCCGGACAACGGGGCGGCCGTCACGTCGTCGGTCACCGTGTCCGGGCGGACCGGCAACGCGCCCTCGAACCTCTCGGTGACGGTCGACATCGTGCACACCTGGCGCGGTGACCTGGTGATCGACCTGGTGGCCCCGGACGGGTCGACGTACCGCCTGAAGAACTCCAGCTCGTCCGACTCGGCGGACAACGTGCAGGCGACCTACACGGTCAACGCGTCCTCCGAAGTCGCCAACGGCGTCTGGAAGTTGAAGGTCCAGGACGTGGCTGCACAGGACACCGGCTACATCAACAGCTGGAAGCTTACGTTCCCGTAAAAACCAGCCGTCCACTTCAGGCCGCACAAACAAGGCGCCGCCCCGGGGTTTCAACTCCGGGGCGGCGCCCTGTTGTGGACGTTTACATTGCCGCAACGTTCACCGGACAGTCGATTTTCAGCCAACATCACTTGGGGGTCCTGACATGTACGCGCCCCTGATGCCAGTCTTCCCTCACGCCGCTTCAGCACAGCCAATTCACATCGCTCCGGTCGGTAACCCCACGCCGTCCGGACTCCCCCACAGAGGAGCTCGCGTGACCCCCCTCTACGCGCGTCACAAGCGCACCACCCTGGCCATCGCCACCGCGGTGGCCGCAGGCGCCCTGCTCGCCACCGGTGTCACCACCGGTGCCTCCGCCCAGCCCGCCACGGGCAAGGCGGCCCCCCTCGCCGCCGCCCCGCAGCTGCTCTCCAACGCCGCGCGCACCGCGCTGGTCCAGGAGAAGCAGGCCGACGCGGCCGAGACGGCGACGCAGATAGGCCTCGGCACCAAGGAGAAGCTGGTCGTCAAGGACGTCGTCAAGGACGTCGACGGCACGGTGCACACCCGCTACGAGCGCACCTACGCGGGCCTCCCGGTCCTCGGTGGCGACCTGGTCGTCCACACCTCGCCGGCCGGCAAGACCGAGGGTGTCACCAAGGCGCACTCGGCGACCATCAAGGTCGCCACCGTCACGCCGAAGATCACGGTCGCCAAGGCCGAGAAGCAGGCGCTGACCGCCGCCAAGGCCGCCGGTTCGGACAAGACCGCCGCCGACGGTGCCCGCAAGGTCATCTGGGCCGCGAGCGGCACCCCCGTCCTCGCCTACGAGACGATCGTCGGCGGCCTCCAGGAGGACGGCACCCCGAACAAGCTGCACGTCATCACCGACGCGGCCACCGGCAAGAAGCTCTTCGAGTACCAGGGCGTCGAGAACGCCACCGGCACCGGCAAGACCCTGTACTCGGGCACGGTCAGCCTCACCACCACGCTGTCGGGCACGACGTACTCGCTGACCGACGCCTCGCGCGGCGGCCACAAGACGTACAACCTGAAGCACACCACCAGCTCCGGCACCGGCACGCTGTTCACCAACACCACGAACACCTGGGGCACCGGCGCCGCGTCCAGCTCCACCACCGACGTGACCGCCGCCGCGGACGCCGCCTACGGCGCCCAGGAGACGTGGGACTTCTACAAGAACACGTTCGGCCGCAGCGGCATCAAGAACGACGGTGTCGGCGCCTACTCCCGTGTCCACTACGGCAGTTCGTACGTCAACGCCTTCTGGGACGACGACTGCTTCTGCATGACCTACGGAGACGGGTCCAGCAACACCCACCCGCTGACCTCGCTGGACGTGGCCGGCCACGAGATGAGCCACGGCGTCACCGCCAACACCGCGGGCCTCAACTACTCGGGCGAGTCCGGCGGCCTGAACGAGGCGACCTCCGACATCTTCGGCACCGGCGTCGAGTTCTACGCCGCGAACAGCAACGACGTCGGTGACTACCTCATCGGCGAGAAGATCGACATCAACGGCGACGGCACCCCGCTGCGCTACATGGACCAGCCCAGCAAGGACGGCGGCTCCGCCAACTACTGGTCCTCCTCGGTCGGCAACCTCGACGTGCACTACTCGTCGGGCGTCGCGAACCACTTCTTCTACCTCCTCTCGGAGGGCAGCGGTTCGAAGACCATCAACGGGGTGGCCTACAACTCCCCGACGTACAACGGCGCCACGCTCGCCGGCATCGGCCGCGCCAAGGCGCTGCAGATCTGGTACAAGGCGCTGACGACGTACTTCACGTCGACCACCAACTACAAGTCGGCCCGCACCGGCACCCTGAGCGCGGCAGCGGCGCTCTACGGTTCCAGCTCCGCCGAGTACGCGGCGGTCGCGGCGACCTGGACGGCCGTCAACGTCACCTGACAGCCGCCGAGTTGACAGGTAAGCGGTAAGGGCGGTACCCGGAGCGAAGGCATCTCCGGGTACCGCCCTACTCTTGGGTCCCATGTCCTTCACGTACGACGACGTCGGCGCGACCCGCGAACGCGGCTTCTGCCCCCCGGGATTCCACCCCCTGTTTGTGCGCACCCGGATCGGCGAGGGCGAGAAGGTCTTCCGCCGGGCGTCCGACGCGCTCCTCACCTGGGAGCTGCACCGCGAGATGGGCGTCGGCATCGAGGCGAGCGCCGACAAGGCCGCCCCCGGCGTGGACGTGACGGTCACCCTCGCGGGCCTGATCAAAGGCCCCTGCCGCATCGTCTGGACGGTCGAGGAACACCGCAGATCGGGCTGGGCCTACGGCACGCTCCCCGGCCACCCCGAGTGCGGCGAGGAGGCCTTCGTGGTCGACCGCACGGGCGACGGCACGGTCTGGCTGACGGTCTCGGCGTTCAGCCGCGGCGCGAAGTGGTACACACGGCTGGGCGGCCCGGCGACACGAGGCGTGCAGCACGCGTACGCGAGACGGATAGGCAGCACGCTGCGACAGATGTGCGCGCCGTACTCGGAGGTGTGAGCGGGTCCGTCAAAACTCCGGTGCGCACCCGCGCCCTACAGGGGCGCGGGGAACTGCGCGACCAGCCACGACGGCCCCGCAGACGGACTACCTCATCAGCACACCGGCCCCTTCAACCCCATCCTCCGAAGGCACCGCCACCAGCCCCAACTCCGCACTGGACGCCAGCAGTCGATGCGCGGGCAGAATCCGAACGGTGTACCCATAAGGCCCGGTCCGATCAAGGGAAAGCGGCCCCTCGAACAACCAGTGCCCTTCCGAGTCCGGTCCCCCCACCGGCTTGAGCGGCACAGCCACCCCGTCCCCGATCCGGTCCTCCGGATCCACCCGCCCCGAAACCGCCTGCACTTCGACGTCGTCCGGGGCCAGGCCGCCCAGGCCAACCCGCACCCGCAGATTCAGCGTCGTACCGAGTTCCGCAGTGGCCGTAGCCGCGGACGTCTCCACGTGGTCGACCGTCACCCCGTGCCAAGCCGCCCGCACCCGCCCCTTCCAGGAGGCGAGTTCGCGCGCCGCGTCCGGCGTCATCGCGCGATGCGCGTGCGCGGCCGGGGCGTACAGCCGCTCCACGTACTCGCGGACCATCCGGCCGGCCAGCACCTTCGGGCCGAGCAGCGTCAGCGTCTGGCGGACCATTTCGATCCAGCGGTCGGGCAGCCCGTCCTGGCCGCGTTCGTAGAAGCGCGGGGTGACACGCTGCTCCAGGAGGTCGTACAGCGCCGCGGCCTCCACGTCGTCGCGGTGGTCGGGGTCCGTGCCGGTGCCGTCGGCCGTGGGGATGGCCCAGCCGAAGTCGGGCTGGAACCACTCGTCCCACCAGCCGTCCAGGACCGAGAGGTTGAGGCAGCCATTCAGGGCCGCCTTCATTCCGCTCGTGCCGCAGGCCTCCAGCGGGCGGAGCGGGTTGTTGAGCCAGATGTCGCAGCCGGGGTACAGCTTCTGCGCCATCGCCATGCCGTAGTCGGGGAGGAACACGATGCGGTGGCGGACGCGCGGGTCGTCCGCGAACTTGACCAGTTCCTGCACGAGCCGCTTGCCGCCGTCGTCCGCCGGGTGCGCCTTGCCCGCCACCACGATCTGGATCGGGTGGTCCGGGTGCAGGAGGAGGTCCATCAGCCGGTCGCGGTCCCGCAGCATCAGCGTCAGGCGCTTGTACGACGGGACGCGGCGCGCGAAGCCGATGGTGAGGACGTCGGGGTCGAGCACGCCGTCGATCCAGCCCAACTCGGCGGATCCCGCGCCGCGTTGACGCCAGGAGGCGCGCAGCCGCTCCCGTACCTCCACGACCAGTTGCTCGCGCAGATCGCGCCGGAGCTCCCAGATGTCCTGGTCCGGGATCTCCGCGACCGCGTCCCAGCGGTCCGAGCCGCCCACCGTCAACGCGTCCTCGGTGCGCTGGGCGCCGATCTGCCGGGCGCCGAGCCGGAACACCTCGGGGGCGACCCAGGTCGGCGCGTGCACGCCGTTGGTCACGGAGGTGATCGGCACCTCCTCGGCGTCGAAGCCCGGCCACAGGCCCGAGAACATCTCGCGGCTGACCGAGCCGTGCAACAGCGAGACGCCGTTGGCGCGTTGGCCCAGGCGCAGGCCCATCACGGCCATGTTGAAGAGGTTGGGTTCGCCGCCCGGGTAGGTCTCCATGCCGAGCCGGAGGATGTTTCCGACGTCCATGCGCGGGAGTTCGGCGTCCGGCCCGAAGTGGGTGGCGACCAACTCCCGGTCGAACCGGTCGATTCCGGCCGGGACGGGGGTGTGCGTGGTGAAGACCGTGCCGGCCCGCACCGCCTCCAGGCCCGCGTCGAAGTCCAGCCCGGCGTCGCAGAGTTCGGCGATCCGCTCCAGGCCGAGGAAGCCCGCGTGCCCCTCGTTGGTGTGGAACACCTCGGGCTCGGGGTGACCGGTGAGACGGCAGTACGTCCGTACCGCGCGCACACCCCCTATGCCGAGCAACATCTCCTGGAGCAGCCGGTGTTCGCTGCCGCCGCCGTAGAGGACGTCGGTCACGCCCCGCGCGGCGATGTCGTTCTCCTCGACGTCCGAGTCGAGCATAAGCAGCGGCACCCGGCCGACCTGCGCGAGCCAGATCCGGGCGCGCAGCGAGCGGCCGCCGGGCAGGGCGATGGAGACCTGGGCCGGGGAACCGTCGTCCTCACGCAGCAGTGCCACCGGGAGTTCGTTGGGGTCGAGGACCGGATAGGTCTCCTGCTGCCAGCCGTCCCGGGACAGGGACTGGCGGAAGTAGCCGTGCCGGTAGAGGAGTCCGACGCCGATGAGCGGTACGCCGAGGTCGCTGGCCGACTTGAGATGGTCGCCGGCGAGGATGCCGAGGCCGCCGGAGTACTGCGGCAGGGCGGCCGTGACCCCGAACTCGGGTGAGAAGTAGGCGACGGCGGCGGGCAGTTCACCGGACTGGGCCTGGTACCAGCGGTCGCCGCCCACATAGTCGGCGAGATCGCCGGCCACCTCGGTGAGCCGGCGCAGGAAGCGGTGGTCTTCGGCCAGCTCCGCGAGCCGCTCGGCGGACACGCTGCCGAGCAGTCGTACGGGATCGCCTTCCGAGGCGGTCCAGCGCTCGGGATCGACGGACTGGAAGAGATCGCGGGTTTCCGCGTGCCAGGACCAGCGCAGGTTGCGCGCGAGATCGCTGAGCGGCCGTAGGGGTTCGGGGAGAACGGGACGGACGGTGAATCGACGGATCGCCTTCACAGCTCCACCTTGCGCGTTCGCTGGATGACACACGGCAATGTGCGTCGTCGTCTCTGAAGACGGTACCGGTGACCGTGTGGACGTCGTCCTGGAATGCCGGACGAGCTGGATGATGCCGACCTGGGCCGAAAAGGCCCCCTCATGCGCCCTTGTGGTGCTTCGCACCGCACGAGAGGCTGCCCAGTGGAGAGTTGAAGGAGGGGAACTCGACCATGGCACGGACGCGTACGCGGCGTCTGCGCCGGGCGGGGGGACTGACCGCGGTCGCCACAGCCGTGGTGTTTTCGGCCATCACCCTGCCCGCGCACGCCGCACCGGAGGGGACCATACTCGGCGCCGGCGCACCCGGCACCGTCAGTGGCAGTTACCTGGTGACACTCAAGGGGGGAACGAAGGCTCCGTCGGCAGCGGGCAAGGGGCTCGCCGAGAAGTACGGGGCGAAAATAAGCCACACCTACGGCACGGCCCTGAACGGCTACGCCGTCGAGGCGAACGAGAGACAGGCGAGACTCCTCGCGGCGGACCCGCGGGTCGCCTCGGTCGCCCAGGACACCCGGGTGACCCTGGAGAGCAGCAGCCGCGTCGAGCGCAACCCGCCGTCCTGGGGCCTGGACCGCCTCGACCAGCCGAGCCTGCCGCTCGACAAGAGCTACACCTCGCCGGACTCCGGGGGCAGCGGGGTGACGGTGTACGTGATCGACACCGGCATCCGCATCACCCACAAGGACTTCGGCGGCCGGGCGAGCTACGGCTGGGACTTCGTCGACGACGACACCACCGCCCAGGACGGCAACGGCCACGGCACCCATGTGGCCGGCACGATCGTCGGCTCCACGTACGGCGTCGCCAAGAAGGCCAAGGTGGTCGCCGTCCGCGTCCTGGACAACGCGGGAGCCGGTACGACCTCGCAGGTCATCGCGGGGATCGACTGGGTCACGCGGCACGCGCACAAACCGGCGGTGGCCAATCTCAGCCTGGGCGGCTACTACAACGCCCAGCTCGACGCCGCCGTACGCAACTCGATCGCCTCCGGAGTCACCTACACGGTGGCGGCGGGCAACGACGGGCTGTCGGCCGGTCTGTACTCCCCCGCCGACGTGAAAGAGGCGATCACGGTCGGCGCCACCGACCGCACCGACGCCCGGGCGGCCTTCTCGAACTACGGCCCGGCCGTCGACCTGTTCGCCCCGGGCGTCGCGATCACCTCCGCGACGGACACGAGCGACACGGCGAAGGCGACCTTCTCCGGTACGTCGATGGCGTCGCCGCACGCGGCCGGCGCGGCGGCGGTCTATCTGGGCACTCACCCGCGCGCCACACCCGCACAGGTGTCCAAGGCGCTCGTCGCGGGAGCGGTTTCCGGCAAGGTGTCCGGTGAAGGGCTCGGTTCGCCGGACAAACTTCTGCAGGTACCGCGGTCGTAGCGCGGGAGTGACGGCTCCGGCCCCGTTCGTCCAGGACGGGGCCGGATCTTCTGTGGAGACCTGCGCGTAAGTAGTTGGCAACCTGCCGGATTGCTAACCCGAATAGGGTGGGAAGGCTCCACCGGTACACCCCCAGACGCACCACGGGATCTCCTTCGCAGGACCCACCTCCCCACATCCATCCGCCCACACCCACGTTGACGCGGACAGGAGCGGTCATGCCCGCCACGCACCACTCGTCAGCACCCCCGACAACCGGCACGGCCACGCCCCCCGTGCGCCCCGCCGGCACGGCACCGCCCGCCCCGGAGCCACCCTCCGCGGTCGGCACGTCCCCCGGCATCGGACGCATCCCCGTCCTCGATGTCCGGCCGGTCGTCCAGCACGGCCACCGGGCCGCCAAAGCGGTCACCGGTGAGACGTTCGAGGTCTCGGCCACCGTCTTCCGCGAAGGCCATGACGCGGTCGCCGCCAATGTCGTCCTCCGCGATCCGGACGGCCGTCCCGGTCCGTGGACCCCGATGCGGGAGCTCGCCCCGGGCACCGACCGCTGGGGCGCCACCGTCACACCGGACGCGCCGGGCCACTGGTCGTACGTCGTGGAGGCCTGGAGCGATCCGGTCGCCACCTGGCGCCACCACGCGGGGATCAAGATCCCGGCCGGGATGGACACGGACCTGGTCCTGGAGGAGGGCGCGCGGCTCCACGAACGCGCCATCGCCGGGGTACCGAAGGGCAGGGGCCTCCGGCCCGTCCTCCGCACCGCCGTCACCGCGCTCCGCGACGAGACCCGCCCGGCCGCGGCACGCCTCGCCGCCGCGCTGACGCCGGAGGTGGACCAGGTTCTCGCCCGCTATCCGCTGCGGGAGTTGATCACGGCCTCCGAGCCGCGCGCGCTGCTGGTGGAGCGGGAGCGTGCGCTCTACGGCTCCTGGTACGAGTTCTTTCCCCGCTCCGAGGGCACGGCCGCCGAGCCGCACGGCACCTTCCGTACGGCGGCGAAACGGCTCGCGGGCATCGCGGCGATGGGCTTCGACGTCGTATACCTGCCGCCGATCCATCCCATCGGGGCGACCTTCCGCAAGGGGCCGAACAACACGCTGTCCGCCGGGCCCGAGGACGTCGGTGTGCCCTGGGCGATCGGCTCCCCCGAGGGCGGCCACGACGCGATCCATCCCCGGCTGGGCACGCTGGAGGACTTCGACGCGTTCGTCGCGCGCGCCGGTGAGCTGGGCCTGGAGATCGCGCTGGACTTCGCGTTGCAGTGCTCGCCGGACCACCCGTGGGTGGACAAGCACCCAGAGTGGTTCCACCACCGCCCCGACGGCACCATCGCGTACGCGGAGAACCCGCCGAAGAAGTACCAGGACATCTACCCGATCGCCTTCGACCGGGACCTGGACGGCCTGGTCGCGGAGACCGTGCGGGTGCTGCGGCACTGGATGGACCACGGCGTGCGGATCTTCCGCGTGGACAACCCGCACACCAAGCCGGTGGTGTTCTGGGAGCGGGTCATCTCGGACATCAACGCCACCGACCCGGACGTGATCTTCCTGGCCGAGGCGTTCACCCGCCCCGCGATGATGGCCACCCTCGCCCAGGTCGGCTTCCAGCAGTCGTACACCTACTTCACCTGGCGCAACACCAAACAGGAACTCACCGAGTACCTGAGCGAGCTGTCGGGCGAGGCGGCCGCCTACATGCGGCCCAACTTCTTCGTCAACACCCCCGACATCCTCCACGAGTTCCTCCAGCACGGCGGCCGGCCCGCCTTCGAACTGCGGGCGGTGCTCGCGGCGACCCTCGCGCCGACGTGGGGGGTGTACAGCGGGTATGAGTTGTGCGAGAACACTCCGCTACGGCCCGGCAGCGAGGAGTATCTGAACTCCGAGAAGTACCAACTCCGGCCGCGCGACTGGGCGTCGGCCGAGCGGGAAGGACGTAGCATCGCGCCATTGCTGGGCAAACTGAACGATGTCCGGCGCCGCAGCCCGGCGTTGCGGCAGTTGCGCGACCTCCACTTCCATCACACGGACCAGGAGGCGGTGATCGCCTACTCGAAACGGAGTGGTTCGAACACGGTTCTGGTGGTTGTGAACCTGGACCCCCACCACACCCAGGAAGCCACGGTCTCGTTGGACATGCCGCAACTCGGCCTGGAATGGCACGAGTCGGTGCCGGTGCGCGACGAGCTCACCGGTGAGACCTATCACTGGGGCAGGGCCAACTATGTGCGCCTGGAACCGGGCAACCGGCCCGCACACATCCTCACCGTCCTGCGACCGTCCCCGCAGATCGGAGGGTCACCCACAATATGATCGTCAACGAGCCCGTCCCGGACACCTTCGAGGACACTCCCGCCAAGGACCGGGACCCCGAGTGGTTCAAACGCGCCGTCTTCTACGAGGTCCTGGTCCGCTCCTTCCAGGACAGCAACGGCGACGGCATCGGTGACCTCAAGGGCATCACCGCCAAACTCGACTACCTCCAGTGGCTCGGCATCGACTGCCTCTGGCTCCCGCCGTTCTTCAAGTCCCCCCTCCGCGACGGCGGTTACGACGTCTCCGACTACACCGCCGTCCTCCCCGAGTTCGGGGACCTCGCGGACTTCGTGGACTTCGTGGACTCCGCGCACCAGCGGGGCATGCGGGTCATCATCGACTTCGTCATGAACCACACCAGTGACCAGCACCCGTGGTTCCAGGAGTCCAGAAAAGACCCCGAAGGCCCGTACGGCGACTACTACATGTGGGCCGACGACGACAAGCAGTACCCCGACGCCCGCATCATCTTCGTCGACACCGAGGCGTCGAACTGGACCTTCGACCCGGTCCGCAAGCAGTACTTCTGGCACCGCTTCTTCTCCCACCAGCCGGACCTCAACTACGAGAACCCGGCCGTGCAGGAAGAGATCATCTCGGCGCTGAAGTTCTGGCTGGACCTGGGCATCGACGGCTTCCGCCTCGACGCCGTGCCGTACCTCTTCGCGGCCGAGGGCACCAACTGCGAAAACCTTCCGGCAACCCACGAGTTCCTGAAGCGGGTGCGGAAGGAGATCGACGCCCAGTACCCCGACACGGTGGTGCTCGCGGAGGCGAACCAGTGGCCCGAGGACGTCGTCGACTACTTCGGCGACTTCCAGAGCGGCGGCGACGAAGCCCACATGGCCTTCCACTTCCCGGTCATGCCCCGCATCTTCATGGCGGTCCGCCGGGAGTCGAGGTATCCGGTCTCGGAGATCCTCGCGAAGACGCCCGCGATCCCGTCCGGCTGCCAGTGGGGCATCTTCCTGCGCAACCACGACGAGCTGACCCTGGAGATGGTCACCGACGAGGAACGCGACTACATGTGGGCCGAGTACGCCAAGGACCCGCGCATGCGCGCCAACATCGGCATCCGACGGCGTCTGGCCCCGCTCCTGGACAACGACCGCAACCAGATCGAACTGTTCACGGCCCTGCTGCTGTCGCTGCCCGGCTCACCGATCCTCTACTACGGCGACGAGATCGGCATGGGCGACAACATCTGGCTCGGCGACCGCGACGCCGTCCGCACCCCCATGCAGTGGACACCTGATCGCAACGCAGGTTTTTCGTCCTGTGACCCCGGCCGGCTGTCGCTGCCGACCATCATGGACCCCGTCTACGGCTACCAGGTCACCAACGTCGAGGCGTCGATGTCGTCGCCCTCCTCGCTGCTGCACTGGACCCGCCGCATGATCGAGATCCGCAAGCAGAACCTGGCGTTCGGCCTCGGCTCGTACCGGGAACTGCCGTCGTCGAACCCCGCGGTGATCGCCTTCCTGCGCGAGTACGAGGACGACCTCGTCCTGTGCGTGAACAACTTCTCCCGGTTCGCGCAGCCGACGGAACTCGACCTGCGGGCGTTCAATGGAAGGCATCCGGTCGAACTGTTCGGCGGGGTGCGCTTTCCGGCCGTAGGAGAGCTGCCGTACTTGCTGACCTTGGCGGGGCACGGCTTCTACTGGTTCCGGCTCCGCAAGGAAGCCGCCTAGTCACCCCGTGGGGCGGGGTGGATCCGGTTTCCCCCGCCCCGCCCGGGGCACGCAACAGTGACACCCCGACCACCCCGGGGAAAGGAACGTGACGCCATGGCGGAAACTGTCACACTTTCCGGCCGGACCAGTCCCGGTCCCGGCCTCCTCGCGTCCCTCGACCCCCTCCTGCGGGAGTGGCTGCCGAGGCAGCGGTGGTTCGCGGGCAAAGGCCGTCCCGTCACCGGTTTCTCGCTGGTGGCCGCCACCGAACTGCTGCCGGTGGACGGCCCGCTCGGCCTGTACCACCTGCTGGTCCGTGCCCATCAGGCACCCGCGCCCGGCGAGTGCTACCAGCTCCTCATAGGCGTGCGCGAGGCGCTGCCGCCCCGGCTCGCGCCCGCGCTGATCGGACATGTGGAGGAGGGCCCGCTCGCCGGACGCACGGTGTACGAGGCCCTGCACGACCCCCGGCCCGCCGAGGTGCTCCTGGAAGCCCTGCGCACCCAGGCCCACATCGGCGGGCTGCGCTTCGAACGGGACCCGGGCCAGGAGATCGCGGCCGGTCTCGCACCCCGCCTGATGACCGCCGAGCAGTCCAACTCGTCCGTCGTCTACGGCGACCGGTTCATCCTGAAGCTGCTGCGCCGGATCGTCCCCGGCACCAACCCCGACCTGGAACTCCCGCTCGCCCTCGCCCTGGAGGGCTGCCCCCGGGTGCCCGCGCCGACGGCGTGGCTGCGCGCGGAGTTCGCCGAGGAGCCGTACGTCCTCGGGGTGCTCCAGCCGTTCGTACGGGGCGCGACCGACGGCTGGGAACTGGCGCTGCGCGAGCTGCGCAAGGGCGAGGACTTCGGCGCGGAGGCACGGGCGCTGGGGCGGGCCACGGCCGAGGTCCATGTGGCGCTGGCCCGGGCACTGCCCACCACGACCCTGGGCCGCGTCCAGCTGGACCTGCTGGTGACGGGCATGACCGAGCGGCTCGACGCGGCGGCACAGGCCGTCCCCGTGCTCCGGCCGTACGTACCCGGACTGCGTACGGCGTTCTCGGCACTGGCCGATCTCGCGGCCGAGGGACACACCTGGACCGCCCAGCGCATCCACGGCGACCTGCACCTCGGCCAGTGCCTGCGCTCGCCGTCCGGGGAGTGGTCGCTGATCGACTTCGAGGGCGAGCCCTCCCGGCCACTGGCGGAACGCCGACTGCCCCAGCCGCCGGTGCGGGACATCGCGGGGATGCTGCGGTCCTTCGACTACGCGGCCCACTCCGCCGACCCGCCGGCCCCGGGCTGGGCGGCGCGGTGCCGGGCCGCGTACTGCTCCGGGTACGCGGAGATCGCCGGTGCGGACCCGCGCACCGACCCCGTCCTGCTGCGCGCGTACGAGACGGACAAGGCGGTCTACGAGGTCGTCTACGAGGCCCGGCACCGCCCCGACTGGCTCCCGGTCCCGCTCTCCGCCGTACGCCGCCTCGCCAACCCGACCACCTGACCCACCCCGCCCAGGAGGCCCCGCCGTGACCCCGCGCACCCCGTCGTCCAACGGTCCGGATCCGAAGAAGAAGGCCGCCGCGAAGAAGGCGACGGCCAAGAAGGGTGCCGGTGCCGGGAAGAAGAGCTCAGCGAAGAAGAACGCGCTGAAGAAGGCCGGGGGCAAGAAGGCTTCGGCCAAGAAGACGAGCGCCGCCGAGAAGGCCACGCGCAAGACGGTGACGGCCGACACGGGCACCGGCTCGCCCACCCCCGAGCCGACGCCCGCACTCACGCCTGCGCCTGCGCCTGCGCCGGAGAAGGACGCGCCCGCGCTCACATCCGCATCATCACCCACGCCCGAAATCGAACCCGTACCCACGCCCACGCCCGCACCCGCACCCGCACCCGCACCGGAGATCGCCATATCCCCTGCCCTAGATGCCCTGGACCGCGACCGCCTCCTCCACGGCACCCACCACGCCCCGCACTCCGTCCTCGGCGCCCACCCGGTCCCCGGCGGCATCGCGTTCCGGGTGTTCCGGCCGTTCGCACTCGGCGTGACCGTCGTGACGGACGGCTCGACGTCCGAACTGCACGACGACGGGGACGGCTTCTTCTCCGGGCTGCTCCCCCTCCCCGACGTACCGGAGTACCGGCTCCTCGTGGCCTACGACGGCACCGTGCAGGACATCGAGGACGCGTACCGTTTCCTGCCCGCGCTCGGTGACCTGGACCTGCATCTGATCGGCGAGGGCCGGCACGAGCAGCTGTGGCAGGCGCTCGGCGCGGAGCCGATGACCCACCAGGGCGTTACCGGCACCCGCTTCACGGTGTGGGCGCCGAACGCCCGGGGCGTACGGCTGGCAGGCACCTTCAACTTCTGGGACGGCACGGGCGCCCCGATGCGCTCGCTCGGCGCCACCGGCGTCTGGGAACTGTTCATGCCGGGCATCGGCGAGGGCGAGCTGTACAAGTTCGAGATCACCAGGCCCGACGGTTCCAAGACCATGCGCGCCGACCCGATGGCCCGCCGGACGGAGGTCCCGCCCGCCACGTCCTCCATCGTGACGGCCTCGCACCACGAGTGGGACGACGCGGAGTGGATAGCCGGGCGCACCGAAGTCCCGTCCCACGAGGCACCGTTCTCCGTCTACGAGATCCATCTCGCCTCCTGGCGCCCGGGCCTGACATATCGTCAGCTCGCCGAGCAACTCCCCGCCTACGTCAAGGACTTGGGCTTCACCCACGTGGAGCTGATGCCGGTCGCCGAGCATCCCTTCGGTGGTTCATGGGGCTACCAGGTCACCGGCTTCTACGCCCCGACGGCCCGCCTCGGCACCCCCGACGACTTCAAGTTCCTGGTCGACGCCCTGCACCAGGCGGGCATCGGCGTCCTGATGGACTGGGTCCCGGCCCACTTCCCGCGCGACGACTGGGCGTTGGCCGAGTTCGACGGACGGCCCCTGTACGAGCACGAGGACCCGCTCCGCGCCGCGCACCCCGACTGGGGCACGCTGGAGTTCGACTTCGGCCGCCGCGAGGTGCGCAACTTCCTGGTGGCGAACGCCGTGTACTGGTGCGAGGAGTTCCACATCGACGGCCTGCGCGTGGACGCGGTCGCCTCGATGCTCTACCTCGACTACTCGCGCGAGCCGGGTCAGTGGACCCCGAACGAGCACGGCGGCCGGGAGAACCTGGACGCGGTGGCCTTCCTCCAGGAGATGAACGCGACCGTGTACCGGCGGGTGCCCAGCGTCGTGACGATCGCCGAGGAATCCACCGCCTGGGACGGCGTGACCCGCCCCACCGACACCGGCGGCCTCGGCTTCGGGTTCAAGTGGAACATGGGCTGGATGCACGACTCGCTCGACTACATGACCCACGACCCGGTCCACCGCCGACACCACCACGGCGAGATGACGTTCTCCATGGTCTACGCGTACAGCGAGAACTACGTCCTCCCGATCTCGCACGACGAAGTGGTCCACGGCAAGCGCTCGTTGGTGTCGAAGATGCCCGGCGACTGGTGGCAGCAGCGCGCCAACCTCCGCGCCTACCTCGCCTTCATGTGGGCCCACCCGGGCAAGCAACTCCTCTTCATGGGCCAGGAGTTCGCCCAGGGCGCCGAGTGGTCCGAGACCCACGGCCCCGACTGGTGGCTCCTCGACCCGGCCTACGGCGCCGAAGCCGACCACCGGGGCGTACGCGACCTGGTCCGCGACCTCAACACGGTCTACCGCCACACGCCTTCGCTCTGGCAGCTGGACACCGACCCCACCGGCTTCCAGTGGATAACGGGCGACGCGGCCGAGGACAACGTCTTCGCCTTCCTCCGCCACGACACCGACGGCACCCCCCTCCTCGCCGTCAGCAACTTCTCCCCCGTCGTCCGCCACGACTACCGCCTCGGCGTCCCCGACGACACCCCCGCCTGGCACGAAGCCCTCAACACCGACACCGCGGTCTACGGCGGCAGCGACGTCACCAACCCCGACCCGATAAAGCCCGAACCCACCGCGTGGCACGGCCGCTCGGCAAGCATCCGCCTTACGCTGCCACCGCTGGCGACGGTGTGGCTGCGGCCGGCCTAGGACAGCTCCGGTACATCGGTGAGCGCGCGGGGCAGCGGTCCCGTGTGCACCACCCCGAGCCGCTGAGTGGCCCGGGTCAACGCCACGTACAGATCGCTCGTGCCGTAACGCCCCGGCTCGACGACAAGTACGGAGTCGAATTCCAAGCCCTTGGCCTGGCGCGGGTCCAGCAGGACGACCGTCCGCGTCAGGTCCGGCTCCGCGCCCGCCGTCACTCCGTCGAGGCGCGCGGCCAGCCGCCGGTGCAGGTCGCGCGGGGCGATGACGGCCAACCGGCCCTCGGCGGGGGTGAGTTCGCCGACGGCCTTGGCCACGGCGCCGGGGAGGTCGTCGGTGGCGCGCACCCAGGGCCGTACGCCCGTGGACCGTACCGAACTCGGCGGTTCGAAGTCGGGGTGCTCGGCGCGGACGACGGCTGCCGCGAGGTCCATGATCTCGGCGGGGGTGCGGTAGTTGACGCCGAGGCGGGTGTGGGTGAAGCGGTCCTCGACGTAGGGGGCGAGGATCGCCGACCAGGAGCCGACGCCCGCCGGTTCCGCGGTCTGGGCCGGGTCGCCGACCAGGGTCATCGAGCGGGTGGGGCTGCGCCGCATGAGCAACCGCCAGGCCATCGGGGAGAGTTCCTGTGCCTCGTCGACGATGATGTGGCCGAACGCCCAGGTCCGGTCGGCCGCCGCGCGCTCGGCGGCGCTGCGGTGGTCCTCCTCCTCGTGCCGCTCGGCGAAGCGCTCCGCGTCGATGATGTCGTGCGCGGACAGCACCTCGGAGCCCTCGGGGTCGCCCTCCTCCTTGTCCTCGAACTCGAAGGTCCGGGAGGCGAAGGACACGTCCAACACGCCCTGCGCGAACGACACTTGCTCCTCGCGCTCGCGCTGGGCCCGCGCCCGCACCACCCGGTCGTCGCGGCCGAGGAGTTCGGCGGCCTCGTCGAGCAGCGGTACGTCCGCCACGGTCCACTCGCGGGTCACCGGGCGGCGGATGGCGTCCGCGTCGTCGTCGGAGACGTAGCCGACGGGGTCGGCGAGGAAGTCCGCGACGAGGTACTGCGGGGTCAGCCGCGGCCACAACTGGTCGATGGCGGCCCAGACTTCGGGGTTCTCGGCGAGTTCGTCGCGGATCTGCGTGATGTCGCTGGGGTCGAGCAGGTTGCTGCCGTCGAAGGGGTCGGTGCCGATGCGTTCGGCGACCATCTCCGTGAGGGTGTTGAGGATGTGGCCCTCGAAGTGCTCGCGGGCCGCGTTGTGCGGGAGCCCGGCCTCGCGGGTGCGGTCGCGGGCCATCCGGACCAGTCCGTCGTCGAGCATGAGGATCTCGCGGTCGTGCTCGATCGCGATCACCGGGTCGGGGAGCGACTGCCAGTCGCGTACGACCCTGGCGAGGACGTCGGCCATGTCGGCGCGGCCCTTCACCGCGGCGGCGGCCCGGCTGTCGGTGGCGGTCGCCTTCACACCGGGGAACAGCTCGCCGACGGTCGCCAGCAGTACGCCGGTCTCGCCGAGGGAGGGCAGCACCTCACCGATGTAGCCGAGGAACGCGGGGTTCGGGCCGACGATGAGGACGGCGCGCTTGGCGAGCAACTCCCGGTGTTCGTACAGGAGATACGCGGCCCGGTGCAGCGCGACGGCGGTCTTGCCGGTGCCGGGTCCGCCCTCGACGACGAGCACGCCTCGATGGGGTGCCCGGATGATCTCGTCCTGCTCGGCCTGGATGGTCTGGACGATGTCGCTCATCCGGCCGGTGCGCGCGGAGTTGAGCGCGGCGAGCAGCACCGCGTCGCCGGTCGGGTCCTCGTGGCCGGTGCGGGTGGCGTCCCCGAGGTCGAGGATCTCGTCGTGCAGGGCGGTGACGCGGCGGCCGTCGGTGGTGAGGTGCCGGCGGCGGCGCAGACCCATCGGGGTGTGGCCGGTGGCGAGGTAGAAGGGGCGGGCGACATCGGCCCGCCAGTCGATCAGGATCGGGGTGAGGTCGGCGTCGTCGGCGCGGATGCCGATGCGGCCGATGTGGTGCCGGACTCCGGAGGTCAGGTCGATCCGGCCGAAGCAGAGCGAGCCGTCCACGGCGTTCAGCGCGGCCAGCAGCCCCGAGCGCTCGGCGACCAGGATGTCCCGCTCGAGCCGGGCCTGCATGGGTGTGTTGCCCTGCCCGAGCGCGTCCGTGACGGAGTCCTCGGTGGCGCCGCGCAGCGCGTCCACGCGCGTGTACAGACCGTCGATGAATTCCTGCTCACCGTGAATTTCATCGCTGTTTGACAATTCCACTCCCGGACCTATATACTGTGCTCACTGAGCCTCTTTGCGACCTAATTCCCATGAAGTCGCGAACCATTGAATATACGCAAAAGAATCCCCCGAGCGCAATTGCTCAGGGGATTTTTTCGTGCCTGCGGATCGTGTCAGCGGGTTCAGATCACGTCGGCCAGTTCCTCCAGCAGCCGCCGCTTCGGCCTGGCTCCCACCATGGCCTTCACCGGCTCACCGCCCCGGAAGACCATGAACGTGGGCATCGAGAGAACCTTGTACGCGTTCGTGGTCTCCGGATTCTGGTCCACGTTCAGCTGGACCACCTTCAGCCGCTCGCCCTCCTCCGCGGCGAGCGCCCGCAGCACCGGCGCCATCTGCCGGCACGGCGGGCACCAGTCCGCGGTGAACTCCACCAGCACCGGCAACTCGGCCCCGATCACCTCGGCCGTGAAGTTCTCGTCCGTCACATCGGTCACGTGCGTCACATCGATCACAGTTCAGACCCTCCCAGTTCGCACAACGGCGTCGGCTCCTCGACGGTCGCCAGCCGCACCCCGATCTCCGCCCGCACCGCCTGCAACTCCCCGATCAGGGAATCCAGTTCGGCCAGCTTGCGCCGGTAGACCGCGAGCGACGCCGGGCACGAGTCGCCCTCCGGGTGCCCGGCCCGCAGACACTCCACGAAGGGCCGCGTCTCCTCCAGGTCGAACCCGAAGTCCTGCAGGGTCCTGATCTGCCGCAGCAGCTTCAGATCCCCCTCGTCGTACGTCCGGTACCCGTTGCCACCGCGCCGCGCGGGCAGCAGCCCCCGCGACTCGTAGTACCTGAGCGTTCGCGTCGTGGTCCCGGCCCGCGCGGCCAGCTCGCCGATTCGCATGCCCCCGACGGTAATCCTTGACGTCGGCGTCAGGGCAAGAGCGGTCACGGCAGGAACGGTCAGGGCAGGAGCGGTTTCCGCTCCACCGGGGAGGTCAGCACGATCGACGTCGTGGTGCGCCCAAGCGCGGAGACCGCTTCGAGGACGTCCTCCAGGTGGACGGTGTCCCGGACGACGACCTTGAGGATCCAGCAGTCCTCGCCGACGACATGGTGCACCTCGGTGATCTCGGGGCGCTCGATCAGCTCCAGGGTCCTGGGGTGCTTCAGGTTGTAGCCGCCGTGCGGATTGACCCGGATGAACGCCTGGATGCCGTAACCGAGCCGGCCGGGGACCACCTGGGCGCCGTAGCCGCTGATCACGCCCGCGGTCTCCAGCCGCCGCACCCGCTCGGTGACCGCCGCCGGACTCAGCCGGACGCGTCGCCCCAGCTCGCTGAGCTTGATCCGGCCGTCGGTCTGGAGGAGTTGCAGAATCTGCCGGTCCACGGCGTCGAAGGCCGCCGATGTTTCATCGGCACCGGCCCGCGAATGCCGTGGTTCTTTCGGTGCGGCGGCCGGAACTCCCATGTCTTCCCCTTCAGTCCATACGGTTGCGCCAGCAGAATTATGGTCATGGAAAAGGCGCGAGAGGTATTGGTCATCGGCGGCAACCGCTACTTCGGCAAGCGGCTGATCGCCCGGCTGCTGGCCGCCGGAGACCGGGTCACGGTCCTCAACCGGGGTTCGTCCGCGCCGCCCGCCGGAGCGGCGCACCTGATCGCCGACCGCGACGACGAGGACGCGCTGCGCACCGCGCTCGGCCCGCGCACCTTCGACGTCGTCGTCGACCAGGTCTGCTACACCCCGCGCCAGGCGGCGATCGCCCGCCGCGTCTTCACCGGCCGCACCGGCCGCTACGTCATGACGTCGACGGTCGAGGTGTACGAGTACGAGGACTCAGCCGAACTCGTGGGCGAGGCGGCCGTCGATCCGGTCGCCGTGCCCGTCGACCTCGAACTCCCCTGGGACGCACCGGAGTTCCTCGACACGCACTACGGCGAGGGCAAGCGCCAGGCGGAGGCGGTCTTCGCGGCACCGGGACCGGAGTTGCCGTATGCGGCCGTCCGCGTGGCCCATGTCCTGGGCGGCGCCGACGACTTCACCGGCCGCCTCCAGCACTACGCCGACCGCATCCGCGCGGGCGAGCCGATCGCCGTACCGGCCGCGAACCACCCGGCGACCTACATCCACGTCGACGAGATCGCCGACTTCCTCCACTGGACGGTCGGCCAGGACTTCACCGGCCCGGTCAACGCGGCCTCCCACGGCCTGCTGACCACACAGGAGTTGTGCGAGGCGATCTCCGCACACCTCCCCTCCGGCAGCACGGTCCTCCGCACGGTAGAGGTCGGCGAGACCTCCCCCTTCTCCTTCGCCCGCGCCTACGGCATGGCCAACTCCCGTGCGGAGCGGCTCGGTTTCGCCTTCGGTGACGTACGGCGGTGGCTGCCGCAGGCGGTCGCCGAGACCCTGGGAAAGGACAACTGACATGCGGTACCGCGCACTTGGCGACCTGCGGGTGAGCGCCGTGGGACTCGGCGCGATGCCGCTGTCCCTGCCGGGCCGCCCGGACGGACGACGCGCGCTCGCCACGGTGCACGCCGCCCTGGACGCGGGCGTGACCCTGCTGGACACGGCGGACTCCTACCACCTCCCCGGTGCCGAACCCGGCCACAACGAACGGCTGATCGCCCGCGCGCTCGCGAGTTACGGCGGCGACACGTCCGACGTGCTGGTCACCACCAAGGGCGGGCGCGGCAGACCGGCGGACGGCAGCTGGACGGTGACCGGTTCGCCACGCCACCTCAAGGCCGCCGCCGAGTCCTCCCTGCAGCGGCTCGGCGTGGACGCGATCGGCCTCTACCAGCTCCACAAGCCCGACCCGGACGTGCCCTACGAGGAGTCGGTGGGTGCCCTGCGCGAACTGCTCGACGAGGGCAAGATCCGGCTGGCCGGCATCTCCAACACGGACACCGGCCTGATCCGCCGGGCCCACGCGATCCTCGGCGACCGTCTGGTGTCGGTGCAGAACCAGTACTCGCCCGCCGTCCGGGACAGCGAGCCGGAGCTGCGGCTCTGCGCCGAACTCGGCCTGGCCTTCCTGCCGTGGAGCCCGCTCGGCGGTATCTCCCGCAGCTCCCTGGACGGCCCGCAGGACCCGGACGGCGCGACCGGCTCCACCGCGTTCCACTCGGTGGCCCGCGAGCACGGGGTCAGCCCCCAACAGGTTTGTCTGGCCTGGCTGTTGGCGAAGTCACCGACCGTGATCCCGATCCCGGGCGCCAGTCGCCCCGAGTCCGTCCGGGACTCGACACAGGCGGCGGAACTGACCCTGACCACGGCCCAGCTGACGCGCCTGGACCAGGGTCTCAAGGGCGTCAGACCATGACCCCGGCGGACGTCTCCACTTCGAGCAGGGACGCGCTCTCCCGCTCCTCGTCGAAGGCCTTGCGCCCCCCGCGCAGCCCGAACAGCCGCTTGGCGAGGGCGATGTAGAGGACGGCGAGGATGTTGAGGACGAGGGTGGCGATCTTCAACCAGCTGATGTGCTCGGTGAGTTCGTAGATCTCCAGCGGCAGGAACGCGGCGGTCGCGACCACCGTCAGATACTCCGCCCAGCGCTTGGCGTACCAGAGCCCGCCGGCCTCGACGAGTTCGATCAGCGCGTACGCCAGCAGCAGTACGGCGACCAGGACCAGCGTGGAGTGCTTGTAGCCGAAGGTCTTCTGGATGGAGCCGACGACCGGCGAGTGGTCGAGGTCGTAATGGAAGTGCTTGAAGACCGGGCGGAAGACGTTCAGGTAGTCGTCGAAGAGCTTGCGCACCGAGTCCTGGCTGTTGCTGAACTTCCACACCGCGGCGGCGACCAGCACGATGAACACCCCGCGCACGGCCCGCTCGATCGCCAGGAACCGCAGGATGAACAGGTCCCGCAGCACCTTCCCGCGCGGCACCAGCGGGGCGTTCTCGGCGGGCCCCGAGCCGTGCGGGTCGCCGAGCACGAAGTCGCCGCAGCGCAGACAGCGCCAGGCCGCACCGAACTTGGTCTCGACGCGCAGCCGCTCCCGCAGCACCGTCTCGTCGGGCGCGTACGTCACATGCCCGTGCCGTGCGCAGTGCCGCCGGTCCCAGTCGATCTTCATGCCCATGTCCCCCGTGACTCCCGCCGAACGAAAACGTGCCATACCGCGCCGGAGTTTTCCGGCACGGCACGGCACGGTAGTGCATCCCCCAGAAGTGCGGGGAGGTGGACCGGGCGGCTGAGCGACGGGGGGACACCCAGCCACCCGGAGTCCGTGGGGCGTCCGGACCTTGTTCAGGTGGGTCCGGGCGCCCCGCTCGGGGGGCGGATCAGGCCTTGGCGAGTTCCTTCTCGCCGCCCTGCTCGGGCACACCGTCGAGGTGCTCGTCGCTGTCCTCGTCGAGCAACGTCTTCTCGTCGAAGGGCAGTTCACCCGCGAGGACGCGGTCCACCCGCTCCTTGTCGACCTCGCCGGTCCAGGTGCCGATGAGCAGCGTGGCGACGGCGTTGCCGGCGAAGTTGGTGACCGCGCGGGCCTCGCTCATGAAGCGGTCGATGCCGATGATCAGGCCGACACCGTCGACCAGGGCCGGCTTGTGCGACTGCAGACCGCTGGCGAGCACGGCGATACCGGAGCCGGAAACCCCTGCCGCACCCTTCGAAGCGACCATCATGAAGAGCAGCAGCCCGATCTGCTGGCCGATGCTCATCGGCTGGTCCATGGCGTCGGCGATGAACAGCGAGGCCATGGTCAGGTAGATCATCGTGCCGTCGAGGTTGAAGGAGTAGCCGGTCGGCACGGTGATGCCGACGACCGGGCGGCTGACACCGAGGTGCTCCATCTTCGCGATGAGCCGCGGCAGCGCGGACTCGGACGAGGAGGTGGAGACGATCAGCAGGAACTCGCGGCCGAGGTACTTCAGCAGCTGGAAGAGGTTGACCTTGGCGACCAGCTTGGTCAGCGTGCCGAGCACGATCACGATGAACAGGAAGCAGGTGACGTAGAAGCCGAGCATGATCGTGCCGAGCGCCTTGAGGGCGTCCATGCCGGTCTCGCCGATGACGGCGGCCATCGCGCCGAAGGCGCCGACGGGCGCGGCCCACATGATCATGCCGAGGATGCGGAAGACCAGCTTCTGGATGTACTCGACCCCGCGCAGCACCGGCTCACCGGTCCGGCCCATGGCCTGCAGCGCGAAGCCCGCGAGGAGCGCGATCAGCAGCGTCTGGAGAACCTGGCCCTCGGTGAACGCCGACACGAAGGTGGTCGGGATGATCCCGAGCAGGAAGTCGACCGGGCCCTCGGCGGCGGCCTGGGCCTGCGTGTGTCCGACGCCCTTGACGGCCTCGGTCAGGTGCATGCCGCTGCCCGGGTGGATGATGTTGCCGACGACCAGGCCGATGGCCAGCGCCACGAACGACATCGCGATGAAGTAGCCGAGCGCGAGCCCGCCGACCTTGCCGACCTGCGCGGCCTTCCGTACGGAGCCGACGCCGAGCACGATCGTGCAGAAGATGATCGGCGAGATCATCATCTTGATCAGCGAGACGAAGCCGGTACCGATCGGCTTCAGTTCCTTGGCGAAGTCGGGCGCGATGAACCCGACGGCGATGCCGAGGGCGACCGCGACGATCACCGCGATGTAGAGGTAGTGGGTACGGTCCCGCTTCGCGGGGGGTGCGGCAGGTGCGGGAGCGGTGCTGGCCACGGCTGCCCTCCTTGACGACGTCGTCGGCATCATCCGGCGTGCGGCTCACGACCGGCGGAATCCCGTTGTGCGGCTCACATCCGGGAAGATCCGGGAGATGGGGGCTCCCAGGGGGTTGCGGTGACTATCTCCTGGCTTGTGAGGGCGGTCACCCTTACGTTCATTTAGTTCGCGCCATTTCGGAGAGGCACACTGACGACATGCGCTTCCCGCACATCCCCCGCCCCCGCAGCCTCGCCGGTCAGCTCTTCGGCATGCAGGCGGTGCTGATAGCGGTCGTCGTCGCCGGGTACGCGCTGTTCACCTACGTCAGCGACCGCAGCCAGGCCGAGGACGCGGCCGGCCGCCAGGCCACGGCCGTGGCCCGCTCGGTCGCGGACTCGCCGTCGGTGGTCGCGGCGATCGGTACGTCCGACCCCACCGCGCACCTCGAGACGTACTCCCTGCGCGTACAGCGGGACACCCAGGTCGACTTCGTCACGATCATGAACCCGCAGGGCATCCGCTGGACCCACCCGGACAAGAACCAGATCGGCAAGAAGTTCCTCGGCCACATCGGGCCCGCCCTCAAGGGCGACTCCTTCACCGAGACCTACACCGGCACACTCGGCGCGTCCGTCCGCGCGGTCACCCCGATCTACAACACCGGTCACACCCGGATCATCGGCCTGGTCAGCGCCGGCATCCGGGTCGAGGCGATCACCCAGCGGGTGCAGGACCAGGTGACGGCCCTGATCGGCGTCGCGGCCGGCGCCCTGGCACTGGGTGCCGTAGGGACGTACGTCATCAACGCCCGCCTCCGCCGCCACACCCACAACATGAACGCGACCGAGCTGAGCCATATGCACGACTACCACCAGGCCGCGCTGCACGCGGTACGGGAAGGGCTGCTGATGCTCGACGGGCAGTACCGGGTGGCGCTCATGAACGACGGCGGACGCGAGCTGCTGGGAGTGACGGGTGACGTGGTCGGCCGCTCGGTCGCGGACCTGGGCCTGCCCGCACCACTGACGGGGGCACTGCTGTCGTCGGAGGAACGGGTGGACGAGGTACACCTGACGGCGTCACGAGTGCTGGTCGTGAACACGTCCCCGGTGTCGGGCGGCGAACGCCGAGGAACGGTGGTGACGTTGCGAGACGTCACCGAACTCCAGTCCCTGATGGGCGAGTTGGACTCGGAGCGCGGCTTCACGCAGGCGCTCCGCTCACAGGCGCACGAGGCGGCGAACCGCCTGCACACGGTGGTGTCGTTGATCGAACTCGGCCGGGCGGAGGAGGCGGTGGACTTCGCGACGGCGGAACTGGAGCTGGCCCAGACCCTGACCGACCAGGTCGTCTCGGCGGTCAACGAGCCTGTGCTGGCTGCCCTGTTGCTGGGCAAGACGGCCCAATCGAACGAGCGGGGCGTCGAGTTGGTGGTGTCCGAGGACAGTGGATTGGACGACGGTCTGCTGCCGGACTCCTTGTCCGCGCGGGACTTGGTGACGATCCTCGGGAACCTGATCGACAACGCGGTGGACGCGGCGCAGGGGAGCCTGCGGGCACGGGTCACGGTGACAGCGCGGACGGAGGCGGAGCCGGACGCTACGGGTTCCAGCTCCGGCTCCGCGCTGGTGCTGCGGGTGGCGGACACGGGGACGGGGGTGGACCCGGCGCACGCGGAGGCGGTCTTCCAGCGCGGCTTCTCGACGAAGCCGGCGGGACCGGGCGGCCGGGGGCTGGGGCTGGCGTTGGTACGGCAGGCGGTGAACCGGCATGAGGGGACGTTGACAGTGGCTGAGGCGGAGGGAGGCGGGGCGGTGTTCGAGGTGCGGTTGCCGTTGTGGGGGACGGAGACGGGTAGCGGTGAGGGTGCTGTCGGGGCGTCGTCGTCTCCGGGCGCTGGTTCCAGAGGTGAGGGCTCATGACTACGGCCGAGCCGATCCGCGTGCTGATCGTGGAGGACGATCCCGTCGCCGCCGACGCGCACGTCATGTACGTGGGCCGGGTGCCGGGGTTCGTGGCGGTGGGCAAGGCGCACACGGGGGCGGAGGCGAGGCGGGCGCTGGAGCGTACGCAGGTGGATCTGTTGTTGCTGGATCTGCATCTGCCGGATGCGCACGGCCTGCAACTGGCGCGCTCGCTGCGGGCCGCCGGCTACCACGCGGACGTGATCGCGGTGACGTCGGCGCGGGATCTGGCGGTGGTGCGGGAGGGGGTGTCACTGGGTGTCGTCCAGTACGTCCTGAAGCCGTTCACCTTCGCCACCCTGCGGGACCGGCTGGTGCGGTACGCCGAGTTCCACGCGGCGGCGGGCGAGGCGAGCGGCCAGGACGAGGTCGACCGGGCGCTGGCTGCCCTGCGGGCGCCTTCGCCTGCGGCACTGCCGAAGGGCCTGAGTGCGCCGACGCTGGAGAAGGTGACGGTCACTCTGCGGGACTGCGGGGAAGGGCTTACGGCCGCGGGGGTGGCTGAGGCGGTGGGGATTTCCCGGATCACGGCTCGGCGGTATTTGGAGCATCTGGTGGAGGCGGGGAGGGCGGCACGGAGTCCGCAGTACGGGACTGTGGGGCGGCCCGAGTTGCAGTATCGGTGGGTCAAGGGGTAGGCGGGCGGGGCGAGTTGGACGGTCGTGCGTAGCTGAGGACCTGGTGGCCGAGGCCGACGACGATGAGCGCCTCGGCGACGGACAGGGCGAGCAGGCCGGGTGTCGTCTGGCCTGCGGCCCAGTAGACGATGAGCCCGGCGAGCGGGACGACACAGAACGCCAGCAGGTCGACGGACGACTGGATGACCTTGCGGGAGCGCCGACGGGTGTCGGAACGGTGGGCGGCCTCCCACGCGAACACCGCCTCGGCTTGGGCGAGTTCGGCGAGCCGCGGCCCCAGCTCGTCCCGTACGTACGTCCCGATCGCGGAGATCTTCTCGTCGTTCACGAGGTAGGTCCAGCCGAGCACGACACACACCGGGGGCAGCGCGAGCAGCATCTCGGACTGCTTGGCCTGGGCCGCGGCGGCGATGACAGCGGCGACGATGGTGAGGGTGACGTAGAGGAGGTTGTCGCGGAAACCGATGCGGGTCTTCTGCTCGTCCTTGACGGTCTGGTACTCGGCGAGGAGCAGTTGGGCCACGGTGACGTCTCCCTCGGACACGCTGCTCCCCCTCGCTCTGGTGCCAACACGCCCACTGTGCAGGCACCTTGGCAGTACTTTATGAGGGTGCCGGAGACAAATCCCACCGTGGTGGTACTGACCGCATTGTCCCTTGAGTACGAGGCCGTGCTCGGCCATCTCGACGACGAAGTACACAAGCGCGTGCACGAACAGGGCACACGAGCCGAGGTGGCCCGGCTGCCCGGCACCCCCTGGGATGTCGCCCTGGTGGAGATGGGTGAGGGAGCCCGCACGGCCGCCGCGCTCACCGAACGGGTCATCACCTGGCTCAAGCCGCAGGCGGTCATCTTCGTCGGAGTGGCCGGGAGCCTCAAGCAGGACATCCCGGTCGGTGATGTCGTGATCGCGACGAAGGTGTACGGCATCCACGGCGGCAAGGAGACTCCCAAGGGCTTCCTCGTCCGCCCGGAGGCCTGGCACGCCTCCCATCACCTCGAACAGGCCGCGCGCCACGCCCTGCGCCGCGACCGGCACGTGCACTTCAAGCCGATCGCGACAGGCGACGTGGTGCTCGCCTCGGCCAGGTCCGCGCTGATGCAACACCTCAGGACCCAGTACAACGACGCCGCCGCCATCGAGATGGAGGGGGCGGGTGTGGTCCAAGCGGTGGAACTGGCAGGCGGGGACGCGCTGGTCATCCGGGGCATCAGCGACCGTGCGAACGCGGCCAAGTCCCGCAAGGACGAGGAAGGTTGGCAGCCTCGGGCCGCGGAGAACGCGGCTGCGGCGGCCGTTGCGGTACTGCGGGAGTTGATGCCATTCCGGGGGCGGTCGGAGCGGTCCGGATCGGGGTCCGACGGGGATGCCGAGGACTCCGAGGAGGGGCCCCATCGGGCGGCGACGTACGGAGGGGATCACCTCGACTTTCGGGGGAGCACCTTCAACGGGCCGTTCGTTGCCAAGCGGGTGGACCGGGAGCGGTAGTAGCGGGGCGGGGCGCGGGTCCGTTCACGGGCCGGTGCCGGTGGCTACGGCCGCGTTGCCTGCGGTGCCGGCAGGGTTCACCGGGCGCGACGAGGACTTGGCACGCCTGTTTCCGGTACTCGACCCGGCCACGGAGTCCGATCTGCCGGTGGTGATCTGCGCGGTGTCGGGGTTGGGCGGGATCGGGAAGACGTCGTTGGCATTGTGTGCCGCGCATCGGGCGGTGCGGGACGGGTGGTTTCCGGGCGGGACGTTGTTCGTCGACTTTCGGGGGTACGACGAGGATCCGGTCACGGCGGATCAGGCGGTGGTTGCGCTGTTGGATGGGATGGGGGTTCGGGGGGCGGATCTTCCGCAGACGGTGACAGGGCAGTACGGGTTGTATCGGCGGCTGTTGGCGGAGGAGCGGCGGTCGATGTTGTTGGTTCTCGACAACGCGTCGGATGCAGGGCAGGTGATGCCGCTTGTGCCGGGGACGGATCATCACCGGGTGCTGGTCACCTCCCGGGACCGGCTCACCGACCTGGAAGCTCAGCTGATCGACCTCGATGTCCTCAACACGGAGGGTGCCACCGACCTCATCAATAGATCCTTGCGGCTCAGCGATCGCAGCGATGATCGGGCAACGCGCGAACCGGAGCCTGTGTCGGAACTCGCCACACTCTGCGGCCACCACCCGCTCGCGCTGAAGATGACCGCAGGGATGCTGCGCAGGCGCCGCCACCGCTCCGTCGCATCCCTTGTGGACGAGTTGCGGGGTGCCGAGGATCGGACGGCGGCTCTCGGACTCCGCCCGCTTTTCGAAGCGGCGTACCGGCAACTGCCGTCTGCGCAGGCCAGGTTGCTGCGTCTGCTCGCCCTGGCTCCGGCGGCCGAAGTCGGCAGCGAAACGGCCGCCGCACTGGCGGACCTCGGCGTCGACCAGACGTTCGCCCTGCTCGAAGAGCTCGCGGCAGCCCACCTTGTTACGCCTGTTCCGGGAGGGGCGGACGTGCGGTGGCGGTTGCATGACTTGGTGCGGGTGTTCGGGGTGGGTGTGGTCAAGGGAGACGCGGAGTTGTGGGAGGAGGGAGAGGCGGCGCGGGAGCGGGTGCTGGCGTTCTACCACCGGTGGGCGCGGGCGGCGGATGGCTGGTTGCGGTGGCCGCCAGGGAAGTCGGTGTCGGAGCGGTTTGTGGATCGGGCGGGGGCGTTGGCGTGGCTGGACTCCGAGCGGGCGGGTTTGGTGGCGGCGGTGCAGTGGGCGCGGGAGGAGCGGTACGCGGACACGGCGGTGCGGCTGTCGCAGTGCCTGGGGGAGTATCTGTACTGGCGGCGCTCTTTCGACGACTGGATCACGGTGTGCGGTGTCGCGCGGGAAGCTGCCCACCGCGCCGGTAACCGGATGGAGGAGGCCATCGCGTGGAACAGTCTCGGCGCCGCCCTTCGGGAGACGGGCCAGGCGGAAGAGGCCATCGTCGCCCACATCCGGGCCCGCGACCTCTTCCAGACCGTCGGAGATCGCCTCCGCGAGGCCATCGCGTGGAACAACCTCGGCCTGCCTCTGCGGGAGGCGGACCGGGTGGAGGAGGCGATCGACGCCCACACCCGCGCCCTCGACCTGTACAAGGCCGCCGGGGACCGCCCCCGCGAGGCCATCGCGTGGAACAACCTCGGCCTCGCCCTGCGTCAGGCAGGCCGGGTGGAGGAGGCGATCGACGCCCACACCCGCGCCCTCGACCTGTACAAGGCCGTCGGGGACCGCCACGGCGAGGCCAGGGCGTGGAACAACCTCGGCGCCACCCTGCAGAAGGCGGCTCGGCTGGAGGAGGAGGTTGAGGCGTATGAGAAGGCCCTGGAGGGCTTCCGAGACTTCGACGACTGGTACGAGACGGGCCGCACCCTCTACAACCTGGCTCTCGCCCACCAGCACGCCGCCCGCCCCACCGAGGCCCGCGCCCACTACCTCCAGTCCGCCGCCGCCTACACCCGAGCCAACGCCCCCGCCGATGCCGCCTACGCCCAATCCCGCGCAGACGCATTGACCTGACTAGACCACTCCACTTACCTTCACCGGGCAGCCATCCGCCCAGGCCACAACGTAGTGAGCCCGTAGGAGGTCGTGCCCGTGCGCCCCACCGCCGTCCGCCCCCACCGAACTGCCCTACTCACACCTCTAGTTACTCTCGCCCTCGCCGCAACCACCCTCACCGCCTGCGGCAGCGGTTCCGGCAGCAGCCCGGACACCGTCAAGATCTCCTTCAAACAGTCGACGGACAACTCCATCAAGGTGATGGACACCTATCTCGCCGACATGAAGAAGCAGTTCGAGAAGCAGTACCCCGGCAAGAAGGTCGAGCTCGTCCCGATCAAGGCCCCGGACTCGGAGTACTACACCAAGCTCCAGCAGATGCTCCGCTCCCCGAAGACGGCCCCGGACCTGGTCTACGAGGACACGTTCCTCATCAACAGCGACATCACGTCCGGCTACCTCAAGCCCCTCGACTCGTACCTCTCCAAGTGGCCGGACTGGAACCAGTTCGTCGACACGGCGAAGTCGGCCGCGAAGGCCGAGGACGGGAAGACGTACGGCGTCCCGGACGGGACCGACACCCGCGGCCTGTGGTTCGACAAGGGAATCTTCAAGAAGGCGGGCCTGCCCACGAATTGGCAGCCGAAGACGTGGGACGACGTCCTCGCCGCGGCCCGCACGATCAAGCAGAAGGTCCCGAACGTCACCCCCCTCAACGTCTACACCGGCAAACCGGCCGGCGAAGCCGCCACCATGCAGGGCTTCGAGATGCTGCTCTACGGCACCAACGACGGGACGACAGACCCCCTTTACGACAAGTCGTCGAAGAAGTGGATCGCGGGCAGCCAAGGCTTCAAGGACGCCCTCTCCTTCGTGCACACGGTCTACAAGGAGAAGCTCGGCCCGGATGTGTCGGACGCCCTCGACCCCAACATCCAGACCTACGTGTTCGGTGACATGCTCCCCAAGGGCAAACTCGGCATCGCCCTCGACGGATCCTGGCTGCCGCAGGCGTGGTTGAAGGGCAGCGGTCACGAATGGCCGCAGTGGTCACAGGAGTTGGGCCTCGCCTACATGCCCACGCAGAACGGCCAGGCCCCCGGCAAGGTGAGCATGTCCGGCGGCTGGACCTGGGCGATCCCCTCCAAGGCCGGCAACCCGGACCTCGCCTTCGACTTCATCAAGACGATGCAGACGAAGGCGAACGCGGAGAAGTGGTACATCGCCAACTCTGGTATCTCCGTGCGGAAGGACGTCGCCGCCGACCCCGCGTACGCGACCGCCCAGCCCGGCATCAAGTTCTTCACGGACCTCGTCGCGAGCACGCACTACCGCCCCGCCTACCCGGCGTACCCGAAGGTCTCCACCGCGATCCAGGAGGCGATGGAGGGCGTGACAACGGGCGACATGTCCGTTGACAAGGCGGCGAGTTCGTACGACGACGAACTCAAGTCGGCCACGGACAACCAGGTCACCCAGAAGTGACCACCGCACCCCGGCAAGCGGCGGGCCCGGACGCGACGAAGTCCGCACCGCGCCCCCGGCAGTCCGCGTACCAGCCGCCAACCCCCCGCAACGACCACCGCACCCTCCGCCGCGTCCTCACCCAACTCCTCCCCCTCTCCCCCGCCCTGACCCTCCTGCTCCTCTTCCTGGCCGTCCCGATCGGCTACTGCGCCTACATCGCCTTCACCGACCTCCAACTCACCGGCCAGGCCCACTCGTCCTTCGTGGGCTTCGCGAATTTCCGTACGGCCTTCAAGGACTCGGAATTCCTCAACGCGGTATGGCTGACGCTGGTGTTCACGGTGTTGTCGTCCCTGATCGGCCAGAACACCCTGGGCCTGGCGCTCGCGACCCTCATGCAGCGCGCGTCAAAACCGATCCGCACGCTCACCGGCGCGATCGTGATCACGGCCTGGGTCCTCCCGGAGGTCGTGGCCGGCTTCCTCCTCTACGCCTTCTTCCGCCGCGAAGGCACCCTGAACGCCATCCTGGACTGGCTCCATCTCCCGTCCGAGAACTGGCTGTTCACGCTCCCGATCCTGGCGGTGTCCTTCGCGAACGTCTGGCGCGGAACAGCGTTCTCGATGCTGGTCTACTCAGCCGCCCTCAACGAAATCCCCAAGGAGATCACGGAGGCGGCGGAGGTCGACGGCGCGGGCGGCTGGCGCCGCATGTGGCACATCACGCTGCCGATGATCCGCCGCTCGATCGGCACGAACCTCATGCTCAACACCCTCCAGACCCTCTCCGTCTTCGGTCTGATCTGGGTGATGACGAGAGGCGGCCCGGGAAACAAGAGCCAGACCCTCCCCCTCTACATGTACGAACAGGCCTTCCAGAACAGCATGATCGGCTACGCCACGGCGGTAGCGCTCCTCCTGCTCCTGGTCGGCTCGCTCTTCTCGGTGATCTACATGCGCCTGCTGCGAACGGAGGTCTGACCCATGGCACTCACCCTCTCCTCCCGCCGCAGAAGCAGACGCCTGGCGGCGGACGCGGGCCTGCTGGTGGTCGCGGCAACGTTCGCGCTCCCCCTGCTCTGGGTGATCCTGTCGTCCCTAGACCCTCACGCGGACCTGAAGGTGAAGGCCCCCGACGGCCTCACCCTGGACAACTTCCACGCGATCCTGAACTCGGACATCACCTTCACCCCCCTCCTCAACAGCCTGATCCTGTGCGGCTTCGGAACACTGCTGACGGTGGTGTGCTCGGCACTGGCGGCGTACCCGCTGTCCCGCTTCCGGTCGCGGCTCAATCGCCCGTTCCTACTGACGATTCTCTTCGCAACGAGCCTTCCGATCACCGCGATCATGGTGCCGGTGTACGCGTTGTTCGTGCAGGTGAACCTCATCGACACGATGCAGGGCACGATCTTCTTCTTCGCCGCGTCTCAACTCCCGTTCGCCATCTGGCTGATGAAGAACTTCATGGACGGCGTACCGAAGGAACTGGAGGAGGCGGCGTGGACGGACGGCGCGTCGTCGTTCCAGTCCCTCGTGCGGATCGTCCTTCCGCTGATGGGACCGGGCGTCGCGGTGGTGACCGTCTTCTCGTTCGTGATGATGTGGGGGAACTTCTTCGTCCCGTTCATGCTGCTGCTCACCCCGGACCAGATGCCGGCGAGCGTGAGCATCAATGAGTTCTTCGGGAATCGGGGGATGGTGGCGTATGGGCAGTTGGCCGCGTTCTCGGTTGTTTATTCGACGCCGGTGATTTTGTTGTATGTGCTGGTGGCGCGGCGGTTGGGTGGGGGGTTCGCTTTGGGTGGGGCTGTTAAGGGGTGATCTGTTCGGCCCAGGTGCGGGCTTTGGCTGCTTCGGTGGGTGCGTTGGCGCGGCTGTAGGCGTCGGCGGACTGGAGGTAGCAGATGCGGGCCTCGGCTGGGCGGGCGGCGTGCAGGTGGGCGATGGCCAGGTTGTAGAGGGTTCCGCCTGCCCGGTACCAGTCCTCGAACTCCCGGTAGCCTTTCAGCGCCTTCGCGTACGCCTCAACTGCTTCCTCCACCCGGTCCGTTTCCCGCAGGGCGGTGCCGAGGTTGCCCCACGCCATGGCCTCGCCGTGGCGATCCCCAACGGCCTGGAACAGGTCGCGGGCCTGGGTGTGCATACCGATCGCCTCCTCTGCCCGGCCTTCCCCCAGCACGAGACCGAGGTTGCCCAACGCCCTGGCCTCGCCGTGGCGATCCCCGACAGCCTGGTACAGGGTCCGAGCGCGAGTATGGGCGTCGACCGCCTCCCTCACCCGGCCCGCCTCCCCCAAAGCGAAGCCTAGGTTGTTCCACGCCATGGCCTCGCGATGACGGTCCCCGGCCGCCTGGAACAGGTCGCGGGCGCGAGTATGGGCGACGATAGCCTCCTCCGACCGGCCCGTTTCCCGCAGGGCGATGCCGAGACTGGTCCACGCGCTGGCCTCAGCCACCCGGTCACCGGCACGGTGGGCAGCCTCCTGCGCGACACCGCACACCGTGATC
>NZ_JAEQAZ010000128.1 GCF_016654115.1 Streptomyces sp. MBT53 | reverse complement strand
CGCGCTGCTGCCCGCCGCGACCGCCTCGGCGGCCGACGCCGTGAACACGTTCAAGAACCAGGCGACCAACCGCTGCATCGACGACACCGACAACGGCTTCCGCACCTGGGACTGCAACGGCTCCACCCCGCAGAACTGGATCGTCCACAAGTGGGGTGACGGCACTGTGCAGTTGAAGAACGCCTTCACCAACCGCTGCATGTACGACAGCGACCAGGGGTTCAAGACCGCGAACTGCGACTCCAGCACCAACCAGAGCTGGCTCGTGCACAAGTGGGGCGACAACACCATCGAGCTGCGGAACCAGGCGACCAACCGCTGCATCGACGACAGCAGCGCCGGCTTCCGCACCTGGTCGTGCAACTCCGGCCAGAACCAGAGCTGGTTCTGACACCTGCGGGCGCTCCGGTGCCGCCGTGGTCCAACGGCGGCACCGGAGCGCGCTGTTGAGGTGATGCGGTCCGTCGGTCGTCGGCCGGGCTCAGTACCATCCACGGATGTCCTGGATACGACGTCATAGGCGCAAGCAGGAGCCGCCGGCGCAGCGGCTGCCCGACCTGGAGTTCCTCGCCCTGGTCAGGGCCGGGCTCGAAGAGTTCGCGCCAGGAACGGCGCAGGGCGCCCAGCTCAAGGGCAACTCCTTGATCAGCCCGGACGGTTGGGCGGTGGCCGTGGCCCCGCCGCACCACGGGGGCGGCCACCACTACGACCTCGTCGCGCTGCCGGACGTCAGTATCCAGCCGGATGTGCCGTGCTTCATGGACTGCGTCGTGTCGATGTCCGCCGATCCGCAGGACGCGGCGAACACCTGGGTGCAGACGGCGGGCGCCTGCCTGCTCGAACTCCTCGACCGCAAAGAGCAGTTCGCGAACCACGCCGGCCCCGACGCCAGGCGCGGCGTGCCCGGCTGGCACATGATCACGTCGGGTGCGGTCGGTCTCGGAACCGATGTCGACGAGAACCGGCGCCTACAGGGCGCGCTGCTGGAAGCGAACGTGCTGCACCGCATCGCGGACTCGTTCACCGCGGACCTGGAGTCGCCCTTCTTCAACGGCGTCAAGGTCTTCTACGGCGGTCGCCCCGGCGCGATGCAGGCCGAGATCCGCGTCAACGGTGAGCGCCACGAAGCCGCTTCGGCGGCGATGACGGCACTCGGCCTGCCCGAGCCGACGGCATTCACGGCCGTGCGGTCGTACGCGCTGCTGCTGCCGCTGTCGGAGGACGAGCCCAACGACTCGACAACGGCCTGACCCGATCTCTCTCCTGGCCCGCTGACGTCGTCATCGGCGACCGCGGTTGAATGACGGTGCGTGAAGACCGTCCCTGATGTCGACGACCAACGGAGGAGTGTCCCAGTGGACTTGGTGCACGAGGCATTGGCAGGCAATCGCTATCCCGGGCGCGGTGTGCTGTGGGCGCGGACCCTCGGTGGCGCGTTGTGCGGCGCCTACTTCCTCACCGGACGTAGCGCCGCCTCCAAGGCCCGTGTCCTGCGCAGAGGGGACGGAGAGGTGATCGTCGCGCCGACCGGCGAGTCGGCTCACGATCCGCTGCGGCACTATGTCGCGGCGCGCGAGCTGGGTGGCTGGCTGGTCTTCGGCAACGGAGAACAGGTCGCCGTGGTGTCGGACCTGCTCCAGGAGAGGCGCACGCCGACGGAGGCGATGGCAGGCCTGGAGTACGAATCCGACCCGCCGATCTTCACACCCCGCATCACGGTGGTGGCCGATCTGAGCGTGGGACAGGACGCCTGGTTCGGCGCTGCCCGTCGCAGCGCCGGCGGCAGGGCGTCGGCCGACGTACTGACGCTCGCCGTCCGCGACCTGGATCCCGGCGACGCCGTCCTGATGACGACGTACCGATCCGACGGACACCAGGTCGCCACCGGAGAGCCGTTCCTCGAAACCCGGACCGGAGCAGCCGACCCGGCAGAGCTCCTGGAAGAGGTGTGGGGTGCGCTGACACCGGAGTTCCGAGTGGCAACGGCGGTCTTCGAACCGGGTCGGCTGGCCGAGGCCGCCATCCGGCACGAGGCAACCGCGGGGGTGTGACCACCCGTCCACTGGGGTGCGCGATCAGTGATCCACGGTCTGGGTTTCGCGGTCGGCTCCGGACGTGCGCCAACTGGGCGGCGATTTCACCATCGAATGTCGTGAGTCGTGGCGGACCCGCTCACATGTACCAGCCGCCGTTGACGCCGATCTGCTGGCCGGTGATGAATCCCGCCCGGTCGGAGCAGAGGAAGGCGCAGGCGGCCGCGATGTCGTCCGGCGTTCCGGCGCGGCGCACCGGGGTCATGCCGGCGACGGTGTCGACGCCGATGAAATCCCCGCGCTTCTCGGCCTCGCGGGCCATCGGTGTGTCGACGATCGAGGGCGGGACGGTGTTGGCGGTGATTCCTTCCGCGGCCAGTTCGACCGCGAGAGCTTTGGTCAGGGCGATGACGCCGCCTTTCGCGGCGACGTAGTGGGCCATGTTCGGGGCACCGTGCTGGGCGCTGGAGGAGGAGATGGTGACGATCCGCCCCCACTTCGCGGCACGCATGTCGGGGACGACGGCCTGAACGCAGGTGAACGTGCCGGTGAGATTGACCGCCAGCACCCGGTCCCAGGCATCGGGCGTGATGTCGGTGACGGGGGCGAACGTCTCGACGCCCGCGCTCGTGACGATGACGGTGATCGGACCGTACGCCTCGCGGACCGCCTCGATCGCCGATGCGACGGCATCGCGGGAGGAGACGTCGCAGGCGTAGGCCGTGGCTTCCGCGCCGGTCTCCCGGAGTCGGGCGGCGGCCGACTCGGCGGCCTCGGCCCGCCGGTCGAGCAGGGCCACCCGGTGTCCTGATGCGGTCAGATGGCGTGCGACCGCGAGCCCGATCCCCGACGCCGCTCCGGTGACCACGGCGGTTCGGGGGCCCGCCGAGGTGATGTCTTTGCTGGGGTGCATTGACCTTCCTCGCCGTCAGCCGACCGGGGTGTAGCCGAGGTGCAGGGCAGTCAGACCGCGCAGGATGTAGGTGGGTTCATAGCTGAGCCGACGGTCGGAGACCGGGCCGTGCTCCGCCTCGTCGAGGTGGATGTCGGCCATGCGGTCCAGCAGCCGTTCGACGCTCACCCTCGCCTCGACCCGCGCCAACGGGCTGCCGGGGCAGGCGTGGACGCCACGGCCGAACGCCAGGTGCTCGCGTGCGTTCGGCCGGTCGACGCGGAATTGGTCGGGATCCTCGAAGTGGGCCGGGTCACGGTTGACGGCGCCGTTGAGCAGCATCACGGTGGTGCCCGCGGGCAGGTCCACGTCGTGCAGCGTGGTGGACCGGCGGACGAGGCGGAAGTCGGACTTGACCGGGCTCTCCATCCGCAGTGTCTCCTCGACGAAGGCCGGGACGAGACTGCGGTCCTCGCGCAACAGGGCCTGCAGATCGGGGCGTTCGGCGAGGACGAGCATCACGGAGCTGAGCAGCCGGGCCGTGGTCTCCTGGCCGGCGGCGAACAGGAACGTGGCCACCCGGACCACGTCCGTGACGTCGGGCGTCGATCCGTCCGGGAACGTCGCGGTGGCCAGCGCGGTCAGCACGTCGGCGCGCGGCTCGCGCCTGCGTTCCCGGACGAACGAGCCGAACTGCTCCTCCAGGAACTCCAGCGCGTTGCCGGACACGGCCTCGTCCGGGACCAGGGATCCCACCTTCTGGAGGCCGAGCCGGACGCGGAACGGCTCGTGGAACTCCTCGGGGACACCCAGCAGATCCGCTATCACGAGCAGGGCGAACGGCTGGGCGTACTCCCTCAGCAGCTCGACCCGCCCGCGGTCGGCGAACTCGTCGATCTGCCGGTCGGCCAGCCGCCACATGAACTCCTCGTTCTCCTTCAGCCGCCGGGGCGTCAGAAGGCGGGCCAGCAAAGCGCGCTGAGCGGTGTGCAGTGGCGGGTCCATCGTCACCATGTGCTCGCTCATGGGCAACTGCTCGCGCACCCGCTCGATCAACGGCCCGATGTCGTCGCCCTCGGGTTCGGCGGGCAGTCCCGGGAACGGGCCCGTCACCGAGTTGCAGGAGGAGAAGGTCTCGTGGTCGCGGTAGACCCGCACGGCCTCGTCGTAGCCGGTGACGGCCACGACGCCGTGGTGGGACTCCCGGTGCACCGGGCAGCGTCCCCGAAGGTGCTCGAAGTAGGGATACGGATCGTCCACGACCGATCCGTCCGTGAAGAAGTCGGTCCTGTCGAAGTCGGGCACTGCGTCCTCCCCTGGGGCCGCACCCGTGGCACGGATGCTGGACGGTCGTACAGCAATGCTGGACATATGCTTAGCGCCGGGGTCCTGAGCCGTCAAGGCATGCGGCGCGGGGCGGAGTTACGCCTACGGAACGGAGGCCGTGTGACGTCGTCACCCCGCCGCTACGGTTCGCCCGACGCCAAGAACCGCGGTGTTCTGCTGGACGCCGCCGAGGAACTGCTCCTGGCGGAGGGCTACTCGGCCGTGACCGCACGCCGCGTCGCCGCGCAGGCCGAGCTCAAGCACCAACTCGTGCACTACTACTTCCACACCATGGACGACCTCTTCCTCGCCCTGTTCCGCCGTCGCGCCGAACAGGGACTGGAACAGCAGGCCGCGGCACTCGCCTCCGACCGGCCGCTGCGAGCCCTGTGGGCGTTCAGCACCGACCCGGCCGGCGCCTCGCTGACCATGGAGTTCATGTCGCTGGCCAACCACCGCGAGGCCATCAGGACCGAGGTCGCCCACTACGCCGAGCGACTACGCGCGGCGCAGGCCGAGGCCCTCCCGGGAATCCTGCGACGCTATGGAGTTCCGCCCGAGACCTGTCCCCCGATCGTGCTGGTCTTCCTCACCACCTGCGTCGCCCGAGTCCTGGTCCTGGAGGACCGCCTGGGCATGTCCGCCGGCCACGACGAGACGCGCGCATACGTGGAAGACCTGATCCAGCGCTTGGAAGGGGACAGGACACCTCGGCCAGAAGCGCACTGACGGCAGATGCCCAGAGGACCGCACCCATCGGGAGGCGCCCACCAGGGCGCACAGCTCTTGGCACTCGCACCGGGCCTCACGGTCCACGAAAATGCTTTCGCCGACGAGGGCTCCCGTCCTATCGTCTGACCTCGTGATCAACAACGGCGTTCCGCTGCCCCCGACGGTCTACCCCATCGCCAAGGGACGTGTGTGGGCCATGCTGGCCGGCTCTCTCGTCTTCGTCGCTCTGGGCATCGGTTTCCTGGTCGCCCACAGCACCGTGAAGATGACTGCGGCAGGGGCAGTGGCCGTGCCTTTCTTCGGGTTGTGCTCGGTGATCATCGGTCGGCGTCTTCGCCGAGACAGGCCGGAGTTGATGCTGGACGACACAGGGGTGGATCACGAGAGGCTGGGCCGGTTCCGCTGGGACGAGATAGCCGCCGTACGGATACGCGAACAGCGCGTACGCAACGCCTCGCAGCGGTTCATCGAGCTCGTACTGCACGATCCGGATGCCTATCTGGCCCGAGCACCCAAGCTCGTCCGCAGCACCGCGTCCATGAACGCCCGGCTCGGTTTCGGTCCGGCCGTCATGGCCACGAACACCTTGCCCGTACCGCCTGAGACGATCCTGGACGCGATGCGGCGCCACTGCCCAGGACTCGCAGTACAGCGCTGAGCGCCTCCGTCGGCATCTTCCGCCCTCGGTCCTCGGCCCTCGGTCAGGCTCTCTCAGGATCGGCCGAGGGCGTGATCGGCCTGGACGAGTTCCGTGTGGTTCCCCCGCTCGCCTGACCGTCGGACGTGTGGGTCCAGCTGGCAAGGATGTCGAGGGCTTCCGCGGAGGGTGAGGCGGGTTCGGGGGTGAGGACGGTGAGGTTCTGGTCGGGGTCGCCCTCGACGGTCAGGACGACGTAGTCGAGGGTGAGGTCGCCGACCAGTGGGTGGTGGAGGCGTTTGGTGCCGGTGGTGTGGGCGAGGACGTCGTGGTCGGCCCACATCCGGCGGAAGACCTCGCTGTGCACGGACAACTCCCCGATCAGCTCGGTGAGTTGGGGGTCGTCGGGGTGGCGTCCTGCGTACAGGTGCAGGGTGGCCACGCAGTCGCCGGCGGCCGTGTCCCAGTAGTCGGCGTACAGGGCGCGGGCGGCCTCGTCGAGGAAGACGTAGCGGGCGAAGTTGCGCTCGCGGTGGGGCCGGTCCTGGAAGTCGGTGAAGAGGGCGTAGCCGAGGCGGTTGGCGGCCAGGACGTCCATGCGTCGGCCCAGGACGATCGCGGGAGTGGCGAGTGAGTCCAGCGCCCGGTACACGACCGGGCGTACCCGCTGGGGGCTGAGCGGCCGTCTGCGGCGGGAGCGGGTCGCGGTGGGCTGGGCCAGGTCGAAGAGGTGGGCGCGTTCGGTGTCGTCGAGCTGCAGGGCGCGGGCGACGGCTTCCAGCACGGCGTCGGAAACGCCCTGCGTCCGGCCGCGTTCCAGGCGGACGTAGTAGTCGACGCTGACCCCGGCGAGTTGGGCGACCTCCTCGCGGCGCAGCCCCGGGACCCGGCGGACGCCCGGGTGCGGGGCGAGTCCTGCCCGCTCGGGGGTGATCCGGGCCCTGCGGGTGCGCAGGAACTCGCGGATCTCGGTGCTGCGGTCCATGAATCCACCGTACGGCCGACCCGGGGCGTGGGCGGTCCGGAGAGGGGTACTGCCGGACCCCCGGTGGAGGGGTGCCTGTTGTGGCGGTCCGGGCGGGGGCGGCTGGTGGTTGCCTGGATCACGGGCCCACCGCACCGCATGTCCAGCCAAGAGAACAGGACACCCCCATGAGTTCCCCGACCGCATCGAAGCTGGCCGGTACCGTCGTGCTCGTCACCGGCGCGAGCAGCGGTATCGGCGCCGCCACCGCCCGCCGGCTGGCCGAGCACGGGGCCTCCGTGGCGCTCGTGGCCCGGCGCGAGGACCGGTTGGACGGCCTCGCCGCCGAGATCGAGAAGGCGGGCGGCACCGCGCTGGCGGTGGCGGCGGACATCACCGACCGCGCCCAGGCCGAAGCCGCAGTACAGCGGACCGTCGAGCACTTCGGACGACTGGACACCCTCGTCAACAACGCCGGACTGATGCTCCTGGGCCCGGTCCTCGGCGCGGACGCCGAGGAGTGGGACCGGATGATCGCCGTCAACATCCAGGGCCTCCTCCACACCACCCACGCCGCCCTCCCGCACCTGATCGAGGCGGCCGACGAGGGACCGCGCCGGGTCGCCGACATCGTCAACATCAGCTCGATCGCCGGCCGCGTCGCGTGGAACGGGTACGGCGTCTACAACCTCACCAAGTTCGGCGTGAACGGCTTCACCGAGTCCCTGCGCCAGGAGGTCACCCGGCGGCACGTCCGTGTCGGCGTCCTCGAACCGGGCGGTGTGGACACCGAGTTGGGCTCGCACAACGCCCACAAGCCCGAGGTCCGCGAAGCGATCGACGCCTTCTACGAGCAGACCGAGGTCCTCGCCCCCGACGACATCGCCGACGGTGTCGCCTACATGGTCACCCGGCCCCGCCACGCCTCCGTCGGCGAGCTGTGGATCATGCCGACCGACCAGGCCTGACCCCCGTCTCACCGACACACCCCACCGAGCGCCGGGCCACGGCGCCTGAAAAAGGAACCCCTCATGAGCAAGGTCATTCTCGTCACCGGTGCCGGACGCGGTCTGGGCAAGGACATCGCCCGCGAGGCCCTCGCCGCCGGCCACCAGGTCGTCGCCACCGGCCGCCGCCCCGATCAGGTCGGGGAGGCTCTGGGCGGACCCCGGGACAACCTGCTGGTCACCAAGCTGGACGTCACCAGCCCGGAGGACGCCGAGGCCGCCGCACAGGCCGCCGTCGACCGCTTCGGCCGCATCGACGTCCTCGTCAACAACGCCGGCAATTTCTTCGCCGGGTACTTCGAGGAGATCACCCCCGCGCAGATGCGCCAGCAGATCGAGACCAATCTCTTCGGCCCCATGAACGTCACCCGCGCCGTCCTGCCCGTCCTGCGTGAGCAGCGTGCCGGGCACGTGATCACGCTCTCCTCGTCCGCCGGTCTGATCGGCCAGGAGTTCTGCGTCGCGTACGCCGCCTCCAAGTTCGGTGTGGAGGGGTGGATGGAGTCGCTGCGCTACGACGTCGAGCCCTACGGCATCCGCACCACGGTCGTGGAACCAGGCTTCTTCCGCACGGAGTTGCTGGTGGACGCCTCCACCACATGGCCCGAACCGACCATCGACGACTACGCCGAGCGCACCACGGCCACCGTCGCGGCCTGGAAGAGCATGAACGGACAGCAGACCGGCGACCCCGCCAAGCTCGCCCGCGCCCTGCTGACCATCGCCGCCCAGGAGAATCCGCCGCTGCGCTTCGTCGCCGGTGCGGACGCCATCGAAAGCGTCGAAGCCAAGGCACGGGACCTCCTCGCCCAGGCCCGGGCCTCCCGCGAACTCGGCGGCGATCTGGCTTACGGCGGCGCCAAGGGCTGAACACCGCACCGGCCCATCACGGCGCACGCGTCGGACGGGTCTGCCCGCCCGACGACCACTGAGCGCAGGCGGGTGACCGATATGTCGCACCCCTCGTCCCCGGCAGCCGCAGAAAGCCGCGCCTTCAGCGATCACGGGTGACGTCACGGTCGGTGAAGGGGTGCTGTCCACGGATCGTCGGACAACGATTGCCGGTGGAGAGCTCCATCATGAAGCGATGGATGATCTCCCTTTGCTGCGGCATGAGTTCTCGGAGAATGACAACGCGTTTCCTACGATGGTGATCAGTGACCACGGCTGGGGCCGGCAGGCCCTTTCCCACCTGGGGCGGGCCATGCGGCGGGTATCCCGGCTGTCAGGTGCGGGCCAGCGCCGCGCGGAGCTTGTTCCGTGAAGTGACGTCGAGCTTGGTGAACACCTTGTGCAGGTGCCATTCGACGGTGCGGGGGCTGATGAACAACTCGGCGCCGATCTCGGAGTTCGACTTTCCGTCGGCGGCCAGCCGGGCGATCTGGGCCTCCTGTGCGGTGAGGACCTCGCGTACGTCGACCGCGCGTTGCCGTACCGACTCGCCGGTGGCGAGGAGTTCGCGGCGGGCCCGCTCGGCGAAGGCGGTCGCTCCGAAGCCGCTCAACATGTCGTAGGCGATGCGCAGTTGCTCACGTGCGTCGATGCGCCGGTTCTCACGCCGCAGCCACTCGCCGTAGACCAGGTGGGTGCGGGCCAGGTGGACGGCGACCCGGCAGCGTCGGAGGTGCTCGATGGCCTCGCGGTAGAGCAGGTCGGCCTCCTCACCGTCGCGGAGCAACGCTCTCGACCGGGCCAGAGCGCCGAGGGCCCAGTGCGTGCCGGCCGCGCCGGCTTGTTCCTCAAGTCGGCGCAGGGCTGCCGCAGCCGCCTCGGGGGCGTCACTGCGCGCGCCCGCCTCGACCAGTTCGAAGAGGGTGAACCCGAAACCCGCGAGTTCCTCGTACTCCCATGCCTGTTCGGCCCTGGCCAGGGCGTCCTGGTAGCGGCCCAGGCCGTTGTACAGCACCGCGATCACGTAGTGGGCCTGTCCGATCGCCCGTCCCTCGCCCCAGATCGTCGCCTCCCGGACCCGGTCGTCGATCCTGTCCGCCACCCGGGGGTCTTCGCCGCGCCAGACGTGGAGGAACGCGCCGGCGTATCCGAGGGGCGAGTTGCCGGTCACCTCCGTCATGGTGTCGGACTCGTCGATCAATGCCGAGGCGAGGTCGAACTCCCCTGCGTGCACATGCTGGACGGCGCGGGAGTTGAGGGCCAGGGGAAGGAAGTTCAGCGCGCCGGTCTCCCGAGCCGTACGGACCGCGCAGATGGCCAGTTCGTGGCATGTCTCGTCGTCCCACAGGTCGTTGGCGACCAGCCAGGTCAGCCAGAGCCAGCGCATGACGTCGTCGTCGCCCCGTTCGGCGGCTTGCCGGAATGCCCGCAGCGCGCGTTTCAACGGCGGCGCACTCTGGACGTAGTCCTCGGTGTACCGCGTGGCCAGACCGTCGAGCAGGAGGTCCGTCAGCCGCGGGGGCCGCGGTGCGCGTGGCGCGGCCCGAGCGGCCTCGGCCACCTCCCGCAGTCGGGCACTGCCGCTGAGGCGACCGGCGACGACCGCTGCGCCGAGTGCTTCGAGGTAGGCCTCACGGGCCTGTCCGTTGTCGACGCCCTCCAACCGTCCGGCCGCGTCGAGCAGCAGCGGCAGCGCTTCTCCGCCGCGTCGGCGCGCGAAGATGATCTGGCCGCGGAGCCGGACCAGCCGTGCGTGCAGGTCCTCGTCCAGCGGGCCTATCTCCGCGGCGGCGAGGAGTTCGAGCGCGGCGTCGGGGGCCCCGGCCTCGAAGGTGGCCTGCGCCGCGGCCACCGCTCTCGTTCCCCGCACGGCCGGATCGGGTGTCAGCTCTGTCGCGCGTCTCAGGAACGCGGCCTCCGCCGCGATACCGCCGCGGGCCTGGGCTCTGGCGGCCGAGCGCTCCAGTTCGGCCGCCAGCGCCTCGTCGGGTTCGACCGCCGCGTGGGCGCGATGCCAGGCCCGGCGGTCCGAGTCGGATGCGGGATCGGTCGCCTCGGCCAGCGCGCGATGCACGTCCCGGCGTACCCCGGGGTCGGCCGCGCGATAGGCCGCCGAGCGGACCAGCGGATGCCGGAACCGTACCTGCGCCCCGAACTCGATCAGCCCGGCCTCCTCGGCCTCCCCCGCGGCGTCCGCCCCGATGTCGAGTTGCTCGGCCACCCGCCGCAGCAGGGGCACGTCCCCCACCGGCTCGGCTGCCGCCGCCAGCAGCAGCCGTTGTGCCGCGTCCGGGAGCGAAACGATTCGCCGGAGGAAGCTCTGTTCGATCTGGCTCGACAGCGGCTGGGTGTCCGGGCGCCCGAATCCGCCTGCCAGCTCGGTCGTGGTCAGTCCTCGCGTCAGTTCCAGCAGTGCCAGCGGGTTGCCGCGGGTCTCGGCGACGATCCGGTCCCGGACGCGTTCGTCCAGGCGGCCGGGGACCACGGAGTCCAGGAGCGCACGCGCGTCGTCGTCGCGCAGTCCGCGGACCACGAGCTCCTTCAGCGTCACCCACGGGTCGTTCCCCGGAGTGCGCGTCGACGTGCGCACCGCGAAGACCAGTGCCACGCGCTCGGCGAGCAGTCGGCGCGCGACGAAGGTCAGCGTCTGCGCGGACACCCGGTCGAGCCACTGGGCATCGTCCACCACGCAGACCAGCGGCTGCTCCTCAGCCACCTCCGCCAGCAGGCTGAGCACCGCCAGCCCGACCATGAAACGGTCCGGCGCGCTTCCCGCACGCAGGCCGAACGCGATGGCCAGGGCATCACGCTGGGGGTCGGGAAGCCGATCGAGCTGCCCCATGACCGGCATGCACAGCTGGTGCAGCCCGGCGAACGCCAGTTCCATCTCGGACTCGACGCCGGTGGCCCGCAGGACCTGGCACCCGGTCGCGCTGCCCGCCAGGTACTCCATCAACGCGGACTTGCCGACACCGGGCTCGCCGCGCAGCACCAGTACCTGGCTCTGCCCCGCCCGGGCGTCGGCCACCACGCGGTCCAGCGCTCCGCACTCGCCGCGCCGGCCCCGCAGCCCGCTGCGAGGAACGCTGCTCGACATCCACCACCTACCGCGCAGGTATCAAGAGTCCGACCCTGATCAACTCGGATCGACCCCATCATGCACCCCTGCGCGCGGCACGGACAATCACCGGACCGCCGCCGTCGAGGCCCGGCGGACACCTCCCCACCTGCTGGTTGCGGCGTGATTGCCACGGGAGATCATCGGGGTTACGACACGGTGCGAAGCCCTCGGAGCAGGTCGATGAGACGCGCCATGTCGCCGTCTCGCGCCGCGTCGAGGAAGGCTTCGAGCAGTTCGTCGTGCTCCGCCGGATCCACTGGTTCGCACCGTTGTCGGGCGAGATGCCTGCGCGCCCGGAGGGCCACTTGCCGCGCGTTGCCCTCGCCGAGTCCGAGCATGTCGGCGATTTCACGGAACGGATATTCGAACGCCTCGCGAAGCACGTATACGGCACGTTCGACGGGAGACAGCCGTTCCGACAGGAGACGGACCGCACTCTCGATCGCTTCCCCGCGTTCGACCTCGTGCACCGGATCGACGGCTTGGAGATCCCGTTCCGGATTCCATCCGCCGACACTGATCTCGCGGCGGGCGCGGGCCGAGGTCGCCGCGTTGAGCGTGACCCGGGTGGTGACGGTCACGAGGAACGCGACCCGATCCCGCACCTGTGCCCGGTCCGCGCCCTGCCAGCGGACCCACACGTCCTGAACGACGTCCTCGGCGTCGACGGCGCGGCCCAGCCTCCGGTAGGCGATCCCGAACAGCAGCGAGCGGACACTCTCGAAGTCCGCTGCCGTCTCGGCCCCCGGGCGGACGAAGGTCGTTGTCGTGTTTCCGGTCGCCTCCGCGCTCGGTGAGGCCGACCGCGGCACGACGTCGATGCTGGACAAGCCCATGACGATCTTCCCCGCTCCTGGTGCGCTGGAGGGCCGGGGCCGGCTCATCGTGCGCCGGGGCCCGGCTCGGTTACCTGGCCACAGTCGTCCGGAGCGGGTGCCGGGCGCACCCGTGGAACCCCTGGTGTACCCCGTGGTGCAGCGCGACCCCCTGGTTCGGGGGGAGTGCGTCCATCCACCCGCACGCCTGGGCGGCAAGGACGGAGGCAAAGACGGAACCACTGTCTAATATAGGACGCTGGCAACATCACACTGTCACCACGAGCGTCACCCACAACATCTATGCATGCAGTGTATAGTCCGGGCCATGCCAGACGGCGTTTTCGACCGTCGGCCCCTTCGTTGCATCCCTGCTGGGATGTCTTGGGTGGTTCGTTCCCCGTTGTCCCCCGCGGCCCAGGCGCTCGGCCGTCGGCGCTCCGCGCCCAGTACGAGAGGTTGCCAGTGAACCCACGTCCGCAGCATGCGCGCCCCACCGCCTCCCCATCCGCCCCGGGTGGTCGACAGCGGTTCGGAAACCTTCGGGCCCTCAGCTTCGGAGCGCGGCTCGCCATGACCGGGGGCCGGGACGGTCGGGTGCGTACCGTCCTGATGGCCGTGGGCATCGGTTTGGGGGTCGCGCTGCTGCTCGTGGCGTCGTCCGTGCCCACTGCCAGACACCAGCGCGACGAACGGATCCACGCCCGGATCGACACCAACCTCGACGGCAGGGTCATCACACCCTCTCGCGGAACCGTGTTGCTCAGTGACATTGACACCGTGTTCCGGGGCAGGGAGATCCGGGGACGGATGCTGGAACCCGAGGGGCCGGCGGCGCCGCTGCCTCCCGGACTCACACGTTTCCCACGCCCCGGGGAGATGGTCGTGTCGCCGGCGCTCCGGAAGCTGCTGGCCGCACCCGGCAACGGCCTGCTTCGCGAGCGCCTCGACCATCCCGTCACGGGAGAGGTCACTGACCGGGGCCTGGTCGATCCCGGCGAGTACGTCTTCTATCTGGGCGGCGAGCACATGGCGGTCGGTGTGAAAGGAGTCGACCGGCTCGACCACTTCGGCAAGGTCTATCCGCAGAAGCCGCTCGACCCCGAACTCACTCTGCTGAGCATCGTCGGGATGGTCGTACTGCTCGCCCCGGTCGCGGTGTTCATCGCCGCGGCCGTCCGGTTCGGCGGCGAGCACCGCGACCGGCGGCTGGCCGCACTACGGCTGGTGGGCGCCGACCGCCGGACGACCGCCCGGATCGCCGCGGGCGAGACGCTGGTCAGCGCACTGATCGGGGTGGCCCTGGGCGCGGTCCTGTTCATGATCGGTCGTCGGTTCATCGAGCTGATGGACATACAGGGGCTCAGTGTCTTCACAGAGGACCTCACCCCGCAGCCCGCTCTGGCCGCGCTCACGGTGGTCGGCGTGGTCGTGCTGGCTCTCGCGGTCACGCGGCTGGCGATGAACGGAGTGGCTGTCGAACCCCTCGGGGTGGTCCGCAGGTCCGGTGGTGCCACGCGACGGTTGGGGTGGCGTATCGCCGTGCCCGTACTCGGCCTACTTCTGCTGAAGGCGTCCGTGGGGAGCGGATCCGACATCCGCGACACCACCAGCGTCGTCCTGGTCGTTGTCGGCATGCTCGCGTTGCTCGTCGGCGTGACCGCCGTGCTGCCCTGGATCCTGGAACAACTCACCGGAGCGCTCGGCGGATTCGGTCCCGTCTCCTGGCAACTGGCGGTCCGCCGACTCCAGTTGAACAGCGAAGCCGCCACCCGCTCGGTCAACGGCATCGTCGTCGCCGTGGCCGGCGCGATAGCACTGCAGACCCTCTTCACCGGCATCGCACACGCTCAGAACGGCAGCAGCGGGGCGGCCAGGAGCAGTTCCGCGCCGAGCACGCAGGCCGCCGTCGCCAGTCTCGACGACGGCAGGGGGTACACGGAGCGGTACGCGTCGGTGTTCTCCTCGACGCCCGGCGTGCAACAGGCCGTCGGCTACGCGGAGTTGTCCGTCAGCACGTCCGACGGCGATGTCCCCCAGACGGTCCGCATCGCGGAATGCGGCCAACTGAGGCTGCTTGCATCGCTGTCCACCTGCGCCGACGGGGACGCCTTCGTCGTCAGCCCGCACGGCGGCGCCGCCGCCGACAGAACCGTGTGGAAGCCGGGCAGCGCGATGCGCATGGACACGAACGGCCCCCGGTGGACGGTGCCTCGGATCACCGCCGCCGTCGAGGCCAGGAGCAGCAATCCGCAAGGTGTCTTCCCCGAGAAGATGCTGTTCGTCACGCCCCGCGCAGCCGGTGCGTCGGCCATGGCCCACGCTGTGAGCACCATCGACATCACGTATGCGACGTCCGGCGCGGACGTCCAGGACCGGCTCCGTACGACAGCCGCCCGGCTGGATCCTTCCTTCGCCGTCGATTTCCCCGCACAGGCCACAGGCGCCACGGCCCTCGACGGGATCAAGCGGGACCTGCTGGCCGGGGTGACCGCGGTCCTGCTGCTGATCGCGGCGAGCATGCTGCTCGGTGCGCTCGAACAACTCCGGGACCGCAAACGCGTCCTGGCTGTGCTCGTCACCTTCGGCACCCCGCGGCGCACTCTCAGCAGCTCGATCCTGTGGCAGACCGCGGTGCCGGTCGCGATGGGACTCCTCGTCGCAGGAGTGGTGGGAACCGCCCTCGGCAACGCCCTGTTGGGACTCATCGGCAGGACACCGGTCTACGACTGGAGCGGCATGCTGGCCATCGCCGGCATCGGGGCTGCCGCCAGCGTTGCGGTGACCGTGCTGACGCTCCCCACCTTGTGGCGGTCCTCGCACCCGGCGAACCTCCGCCACGAGTGACCGGGACAGCGTCCGAGGAGCCGGGCAGGCGCCGTCAGCCGGTGTCGGCGACCGGCAGGTCGGCTCTCGGAGATCCGTCGTTCAGCGCGGAGAGCGCGGCGGCGAGTCTGCCGCGACTGGTGATGCCCAGGCGGGGATAGATGCGGTAGAGATGGGCTCCGACGGTGCGGTGCGAGATGAACAGGCGCTGTCCGATCTCCCGGTTGCTCAGCCCCTGTGACGCGAGCACCGCGATCTGCATCTCCTGGGCCGACAGCCGGTCGCTGGTGTTCGTGTTCCGTCGGCTGCTCGACTCGCCGGCGGCGCGCAACTGCTCACGCGCCAGTTCGGCCCAGGGCCGCGCGCCGACCCGGTCGAACTCGTCTCGGGCGCTGCGCAGCGGGTTCCGGGCGTCGACGTTGCGCCGGTGCCGGCGCAGCCAGAGGCCGTGGTGCAGGTGCAGCCGGGCCCGTGCGAGGGCCCAGCCTGCGGGGAGCGCGGCCAGCGCGGCGGTGTAGCGCTCCCCCGCCGTGTCGTCCGGTGCCAGCACCGCCTCGGTGTAGGCCTGGGCCACCACCATCATCTCCGAGGGCAGTCGGGCGGCCAACTCGGGGAGTCCGTCGAGGAGTTCGCGGGCCTGTCGCACGGTGCCCGCGGCCACCGCGGCATCCGCCAGGTCGGGTGCGAGCAGCCAGCGGCTGACCGAGTGGTAGTGCGGGTCGGCCGGATCGAACGCGCGCGCCAGAGCGTCGTACGCCTCGGTCGGGCGGCCGTCGAAGAGCGCGAGCAGGCCCTCGACCTGCTGCGCCATCACCGCGGCGAACGGCATGCCGGGAAACAGCCGGTGGGCGCGGAGTTCGCCGAGCATCCGCGCCGCGGCCTCGGTCTCCCCGCGCAGCGCGGCCACCAGGCTTCCCGTCGCCTTTACGCCCAGCCAGACGATCCATTCCCCGGTCTCCTCGGCGAGGGCGAGTCCTTCGCCGGACTCCTCCCGGGCCCGATCGAGCTGACCGAGGTACACGCGCGGCCAACTGCCGGCAAGGGAACGGGCGAGCAGCCCGAGTCTCCCCTGCGACCGCCACAGACCGGCCGCCAGCGACAGGTACCGGGCGGCCCTGGTGACGTCGCCCAGGACCATCGCGCCGCTGCCGAGAAAGTGCATGATCCGGCCGTCCTGGTGGTCCGGCCGCAGGGCGTCGAGCCGTGCGAGCACCTCGGCGCCGTGCCGGTACGGCTCGGTGTAGGCCCGTACCGTCAGGACGACGGGGGCGTCCGGATCGGGGTTCCAGCGGTCCAGTTCGGCGGCGGCCAGCGTACGTACCCGGGTGTCGCCGTCCTGGAAGAAGCACCGGGCGGCAGCCCGCCACAGCAGGTTCTCGGCGACTCGTACGTCTCCTGTGTCGAACGCACCGGCCGCCGCGTTGACCATGTCCTCGATCCGGCGGTGCGGGTCGTCGGGTTCGAACGCCGCCTTGTCGGACACGACCATGAGGCGGGCCCGCTCCAATGGGCCGAGTTCGCTCAGGTCGGCCCGGTCCAGCAGCAGCTGGGTGTGGACCCGGTCGTTGATCTCGCTCGCCGACTCCGCCGCCCGGACCAGGAGTTCGGTCCTGCGGCGCGTGTCCTGGACGAGCTCGGCCGCCTGGCGGAAGGCCGGGACGGCCGACGCGAGCTTGCCCCGGGCCAGCGCCGCTTCGGCGAACCCCTCCAGCCGGGCGGCGAGTTCCTCGTCCCGGCCGAGCGTCGCGGCGGCCAGGTGGAGGAGTTGGTGCTCGGGAGTGTCTGCCATGGCCACGGCGATGGCGTGGTGGGTGGCCAAACGATCGGTGACCGTGGCGCGGGTGTAGATCGCCGAACGCATCAGCGGATGCCGGAACTGGAGGGTACGGCCGACCAGCGCGACCAGGCCCGCCTCGACCGCCTCCTGCACCGCGTCCGCGGAGACCGCCGTGTCCCTCAGCCGGCTCGCCACGTCCAGCAGCCGGTTCAGTGGCGCGTTGGGCTCCGCGGCCAGCGCCAGCAGAAGGGTGCGGCACCCCGGGCTCACCGAGTCCGTGCGCGCGGCGAACGCCTCCTCCAGTCGCTGGGTCAGTGGCAGATCGTCGAGTTGCGCGGCCATGTCGAGCGCCGTCTTGGGCAGTTCGACCAGGGCCAGCGGGTTGCCCTCGGCGCGCTCCAGGATGAGGGCCCGTATCGGTGCCGAGAGGTCAGGTGCTCCGGCGTCGAGCAGTTCGGCGGCGTCCGGCAGGGCGAGCGGTCGCACCGGGAGATCCGGCTGCGCGCCGGGGTCGTAGGAGTCGGAGGTGTGGACCCGGGAGGCGGTGATGATCAGTACGGCGAGGTCGCGGGTGCGGCGGGCCACGAATCTCAGGACGTCCCGGCTCGGTGCGTCGATCCACTGCAGATCGTCGACGAGCAGGAGGAGCGGCTGCCGGTCGGCCTCGTCGGCGAGCAGTTCGAGAACGGCGAGCGCGACCTGGAAGATGTGGGGTTCGGTCTGTGTGGCGCTGAACGCGTCGGCCAGCGCCGTCCGGTGCGGGGCGGGCAGCTTCCCGACGGCGTCGGCGACCGGTTGCAGCAGCAGTTGCAGAGCCGCGAAGGGGAGCCACAGTTCGGTCTCCACACCGGCCGCGCCGAGCACCTTGAAACCGCCTTCGGTGGCTTCCGTGCCGACCGTCCGCAGCAGAGCAGACTTGCCGACGCCGGCGGTGCCGTGGATCAACAGCGCGTTGCCACAGCCGTCCGCCGCGTCCGCCAGCAGCCTGCGCAGGACGCGCAGTTCCTCGTCCCGGCCGATCATCGCGCGGGTTCTGGATTCGGCCGCCGGAGGGCCCCGGCTGCTGGGCTGAGCATGTACGGCTTCCTCCGTGCGGGGGTACGTCGCACGACATCCTAGCCTCGGCCCATTACACCCTGATTGCCCGCGCACCATCGGTAGCACGACTCGACCTTCGTCGGCGCTCCGGCGTTCGGGCGGGGATGCGAAGGCGTTGACGCGAGAGAACCGGCCGGGCCGGGCAGGTTCTGCCGATGACGGGTCCAGGGGCGGATCACGTCCTCGGTTCGGCGAGGAGTCCGGCCGGTTCGGGTGACCGGGCGCGTACGGTCGACGGTGGCCCCATACGGATGAGCGTCTCGCGGGTCTCTTCGGTCAGTCCGCCCCAGATCCCGTGCCGTTCCCGGTGGTCGAGCGCGTACCGGCGGCAGGGAATCCGCACGGGGCAGCGGGCGCAGATCGTCAGCGCCCGTTGGACGGCCGCCCGGTCGCCCGGCGGCGGGAAGAAGGTCTCGATGGCGGAGCCCCGGCAGGACGCGGCCGGCCACCAGCCCGCCGCCGGACGGACGGGCAGGGCACGGTTGTCCAGCAGAGGGGTGCTCGACGTGGTCATCCCATCTCCTCCAGTTTCTTTCCGTTGGTCTCGCGCACCCGGAGTGCGACGAAGACGAAGGACAGCACCGCGAAGCCCGCGTAGATGCCGTACGTGGACGACAGGTTCCAGTCCGACATGCGCGGGAAGCTCTCGGTGACGGCCCAGTTGGCGATCCAGTTGGCGGCGGTCGCCACCGACATCGCGGCGGCGCGGATCCGCAGGGGGAACATCTCGCCGACCATCACCCAGAGCACGACACCCCAGGAGACCGCGAAGAAGAACACGAAGGCGTGGGCGGCGATCAGCGCCACGGTGCCCTGGGTGTCCGGGATGGACAGACTGCTGCCACTGCCGGTCCGGTACGAGAACGCCCAGGCGGCCAGGGCCAGTGACACGGCCATTCCCGCCGATCCGGTCAGCGCGAGCGGTTTGCGGCCGATCCGGTCGATCAGCAGCATCGCCACGACGGTTCCGACGATGTTGACGATCGACGTGGAGAGGCTGATCAGAAGGGAGTTGGCCTGGTCGATGCCCACCGACTGCCACAGCAGCGAGGAGTAGTAGAAGATGACGTTGATGCCGACCAGTTGCTGGAAGACGGCCAGTCCGATGCCTGCCCACACGATCGGCAGCAGCCCGAAGCGGCCGTCGAGCAGATCGCGCACCCGCGGCTTGTGGTCCGTCTTGAGCGCCTGCTCGATCTCGGCGAGCCGCTCCTCGGCGCCCGCGTGCGTGCCCTGCAGGTCGCGCAGGACGGCGAGGGCCTGGATCTCGCGGCCCGTGGCGACAAGGAAGTGCGGCGACTCCGGGATCCGCAGGGTGAGGAACAGGTAGGCGAGCGCCGGTACGACGGCGGCCATCAGCATCCACTGCCAGGCGTGCAGGGCGCCCAGCATGTTCTCGCTCTTGCCGTCGGCCCCTTGGGCGATGCCCCAGTTGACGAGTTGGGAGGCGGTGATCCCCAGCACGATGGCCGCCTGCTGGAACGAGGCGAGCCGGCCGCGATGGTCGGGCGGCGCGACCTCGGCGATGTAGGTGGGCCCGATCAGTGAGGCGAGGCCGATCGCGATCCCTCCGAGTACCCGCCAGGCGCCCAGGTCCCAGGCGGAGAACGGCATGGACGAGCCGAGGGCGCTGATCGCGAAGAGAGTCGCGGCCAGATGCATCACGCGTCGGCGGCCGATGCGGTCGGCGAGGCGCCCGGCGACGGCCGCGCCGAAGGCGGAACCGAGCAGGGCGGAGGCGACGATGGTGCCCGTCTCACTGGAGGTGACGTCGAATCGGTGCTGGATTCCGGTGATGGCGCCGTTGATGACGGCGCTGTCGTAGCCGAACAGGAAGCCGCCGATCGACGCGGCGGCCGAGATGTAGGTGACACGCCGGAGGTTGGTCGGGCGGAGCGCGGCCCTTGAGTGGGCCGGCCCCGCGGAAGAGGCGTTCGAGGTCATTTGAGCACTCCTTCACAGGACCGGGTGCGGCGCGCGGGCGGGAGCGGAGGTGGGTCGGGGTGGCGGTTGCGCCGGCACCCCTGGGTCGCTCGTCGGGCCCGCGCGTGAGCGCGCCGCCGGTCAGAGGACGGCTGCCGGGAACGAGAGCAGTTCGTGGAGCCGGGCGAGGTTGGCGGCGCCGATGATGCCGGCGTCCGCTCCGACGGTGGCGGTGCGGACCTCGGCGTAGACGCGGTGCTCGCCGCCGCCCAGGGCCCGGCGGTAGGCGATCTCGGCCGGGCGTCGGATCAGCTCGCCGGTGTCGCCGAGGCCGCCGCCGATGACGAGGACGGAGGGGTCGAGGATGGACGCGAGGTCGGCGAGGACCTGGCCGAGCCAGCGGCCCGACCGCGCGAACACGTCGAGGGCGAAGGGGTCGCCGGCGAGGGCGGCCTTGGTCACGTGGTGGCCCTCAAGGCCGGAGGGGGTGCCGTCGCCGAGGGCGAGCACCCGCGCGGCCCGGGCCGGATCGGCGGTGGCCATCTCGCGGGCGCGGCGGGTATGGGCGGCTCCACTGGCGTACTGCTCCATGCAGCCGCGCTGGCCGCAGGGGCACGGGAGTCCGTCGGGGACCGCCCGGTAGTGGCCGATCTCGCCCGCCATGCCGAACCGGCCGCGGAAGAGCCGGCCCCTGCTGATGATGCCTCCGCCCAGGCCGGTGCCCGCCATCACCATCAGCATGTCGTCGTGCCCGGCACCGGCTCCGTGGATGAACTCGCCCCAGGCGGCGGCGTTCGCGTCGTTCTCGACGACGACCGGAAGTCCGGTGGCCTCCTGGACGATGTCCCGAATCGCCTTGTCGTGCCAGCCCAGGTTGGGGGCGAAGCGCACCGTCGAACGGTCCGCGTCCACGTATCCGGCGGCTCCGACGCCGACCGCCCGGATGTCGTCCCAGCCTCCGCGGACCTGCTGGACCGCCTCGGCCACCGCTTCGGCGATGCGGTCGGGGTCGTGCGGGGTGGGGATGCGCACCCGGGTGACGACGTCCCCGCCGGGGTCGACCGCCCCTGCGGCGATCTTCGTGCCGCCGAGATCGACGCCGACGGTCAGACCGACGTTCCGGTCCTTCATGCGGCACCGCCCACACCGTCGAACCGGCGGCGCGCGTGCCGACGCCTGTGCCCGTCAGGCCACTCCAGGCAGGTGAAACGGAGAAACATGATGTGGTTCCTAACGTTGTGATGTCGTGTGAAAGGGAGCGAAAGCCGGCTCATCGCCGTCCGGAACAAGGGACAGGGCGGCTTCGGGCACCGCATGGGCGACTGTTCGCCGCCGGTCCGGGAACTGCTTCAGCGTCCGTGATCCGGCGGCGAGTTGCTTGAGTCATTCGACTGCGTCCTGGAGGTCGTAGGTCGCCGTGTAACAAATCCGGGCCGTGCTCGGTCATCTCTGTGAAGCACGTTGGATCGACGGAGGTGTGACACGGTGTTGGAGATGGGATCAACGGACGGGCACGGCACGCACGGGGACCAGGAAGGGACCGGCCCCAGGATGCTGGCGGACGTCATCCCGCCCTTCGTGCCGGAGGGCGCCTCGGTGATGACCGTGCTGGTCGAATGGCCTCCGGGACACCCCGGGACGCCACCGCACCGGCACTCGGGCCCGTGTTTCGGCTACGTCACCGAAGGCGCCGTCCGGTGGGAACTCGAAGGCGAGCCCGAGCGGGTGATCAGGGCCGGTGAGACGTTCTGGGAACCGGGCGGCGAGGTGATCCATTACCAGAACGGCAACGCGACGGCGGACGCGACGGCCAAGTACGTCGTCGTGATGCTGGGCGCCCCCGGCGAGCCGATGCTCACGCTCGTCGACGAGGAGGAGTTGGAGAGCCGGGCCCATCTGCGCGCCCCGCGGCCTCCCGCCGGCTGAACCATGGCCAGGAGACAGGGAGTTCGGCACGCCAGTTCTCGAAGGGAGTCGCTGTGACCGGTGACGGTTCGATGTCGCACAGCACGGCCGAGCGGCTGGTGGGACGTGACCGGGAGCTGGAACTGCTCGGTTCGTACGTCGACCAGGTGGTCGTACGCGGTGGGGTGCTGCTGCTGTCCGGGGAGCCGGGCGTCGGCAAGTCCGTGCTCCTGGACGCCGCGGCGAGGGCGGCGACGGCGGCCGGTGTGCTGGTGCTGCGCTCGGCCGGGGTCGAGTTCCTCGCCGATCTTAGCTTCTCCGGACTGAACCACGTGCTCGAACCGTTGCTGCCCGAGTGCGAGGGTCTCGACCCGGCGCACGGCGAGGCCCTGACCGTCGCGCTGGGCGCCGGTGACGGTGCCGCGGTCGATCGGCTGGTCGTCTACGGAGCCGTACTGGCGCTGCTGCGCCGGGCGGCGAGCACGCGTCCGGTGCTGCTCCTCGTGGACGATCTGCAATGGATCGACCGGGCCAGCGCGGCGGCGCTCGCGTTCGTCGCCCGGCGGCTGACCGGAAGCCGGGTGGGCCTCCTGGCCGCCTCACGGCCGGGGTTCGAGAGCTTCTTCGAACGCGCGGGACTTCCCGAGCTCACCGTGGCGCCGCTCGACGACACGGCTGCGGTCGGCCTGGTCGGCTCCCGGTTCCCGCTGCTCGCCGGGCGGGAACTGCGGCGGGTCCTCGCGCAGGCCCAGGGCAATCCACTGGCCCTGCTGGAACTGCCGACCGCGCTCGACGCCTCGCGGGGCAGCGCGGGGGTGGTGCTGTCCGAGGTGCTCCCGCTCAGCCGTCGGCTGCAGGACCTGTATGCCTCCCGGGTCGCGGAGATGCCCGCGCCCACGCGCCGGTTGCTGCTGCTGGCCGCGCTGGAGGACAGCGGCGAACTGCCGGTCCTGCGGGCCGCGCTCCCGGGCGAAGACGTCCTGTCCCTGCTCGCCCCCGCCGAGCGGGCACAGTTGCTGCGGGTCGAGCACCCCGGCCCGGGGCGGCTGTCCTTCCGGCATCCGCTGATCCGCGCGACCGTCGTGTCGGGGTCGACCGGTGTTCAGCGCCTGGCCGCCCACCGCGCCCTGGCGGAAGCGCTCACCGATCAGCCCGACCGCCGCGCGTGGCACCTGGCCGAGGCCACACCCGAGCCGGACGAACGGGTCGCGGCCCTCCTCGAACACACCGCCCGCCGGGGCCGCCGACGCGGCGACGCGGTCGGCGCGTTCAACGCGCTGGTACGGGCCGCGGACCTCACTCCCGACCCCGCGGACCGCAGCCGGCGGCTGGCCGAGGCCGCCTTCGTGGGAGCGGACGTCGCGGGAGAGCTGCGTACGGCGGCGGAACTGCTCGTGGAGGCCCGGCGCGCCGACCCCGCCATCAGGGGTTCGCTGCGGGCGGCGGCTGCCGCCTCCCATGTGCTGCTCAACCGCGACGGTGACGTCAACACCGCGCACCGGCTGCTCGTAGGCGCGATCACGACCCGTGAGGGCAGGTCCGACGGCGACGACGAGGCGCTCTTCGAGGCGCTGTGCACCCTGCGCAGGGTGTGTCTGTGCGCGGGCAGACCCGAGCTCTGGGCCGCCTACCACGCGGCCGTCTCCCAGGTGACCGTGCCGATGCCTGCCCTCCAGGAACTGCTCGGCGACGTCTACGCCGACCCGGCGCGCTCCAACCCGGCCTCCCTGGGGCTGCTGGACGCGGTGATCCACGACCTCCACCGGACGGCGGACCCGAGCAGGATCGAACGGATCGCGATGGCGGCGCTCTTCGTCGACCGGGCGACGGGGTGCCGTGCCGCGCTCTGGCCCGTCGTCGACGACGGACGCGAAGGCGGCGCGGTCACCTCGGCCCTCATCGCGCTGGTGGTGCTGTGCCTTGACGACTACATGTCGGGTCGGTGGGAGGAGTGCGGCCGTCTCGCGGCAGAGGGGCTGGCGCTGTGCGAAGCCCACGGCTACGAGCTGCTGGCCCAGCAGTTCCACCGGGCCCAGGGGCTGCTCGCGGCGGCGCGGGGCGACGACGGCACGGTGGGGGAACTGGCGCGGCGGATCAGCGAGTGGGCGGTACCCCGCGGCATCCGCACCTTCGAGCACTTCGCACGGCACATGACGGCGCTGTCGGCCCTGGGACGCGGTGACCACGAGGAGGCCTTCCTCGATGCGTCGGCGATCAGCCCTTCGGGCGTGCTGGCCGCTCATGCCCCGCTGGCGTTGTGGGTGCCCATGGATCTCGTGGAGGCCGCTGTCGGCAGCGGACGCCGGTCCGAGGCGCTCGCCCATGTCGCCGCGATGCGGGAGGCGGGCCTGCCCGGAATCTCCGGCCGCCTGGCTCTGGTCACCGCCGGTTCGGCCGCGCTCGTCGCCTCCGAGGACCGGGCCGCCGGCTTCTTCGAGGAGGCGCTCGCCGTACCCGATGCCGAGCGCTGGCCCTTCGACCTCGCCCGGGTCCGTCTGAACTACGGGGAGCACCTGCGTCGCGCACGCGCCGTCAAGGACGCCCGGGGGCAACTCGCCGCCGCCCTCAAGACCTTCCGCCGCCTGGGGGCGACTCCCTGGGCCGCACGGGCGGCCGAGGAACTGCGGGCCACCGGCCGCGGTGCCGCGTGGGCCCACCAGGATCCGGAGAGCGCCCCGCTCACCGAGTCGGAACACCGGATCGCCACGCTCGCCGCCTCCGGACTGACCAACCGGCAGATCGGCGAGCGGCTGTTCCTCTCCCACCGAACCGTGGCGGCGTACCTGCACCGGATCTTCCCGAAGCTCGGCATCACCTCCCGTGTCACCCTCGGCGAAGCCCTCGCCTCACTGCCGCCGGGGCAGCCCGGCGCGGGGCGGTCTGCCGCGTCGTCGCAGTCCTAGTTCGGAGGAAGCGACGCGAGCGCGTCCCTGAGGGCCGCGCGTGAGGCGATTCCGAGTTTGGGAAACAGCTGGTAGAGGTGCGAACCCACGGTGCGGGGCGAAAGGTGGAGTCGTTCGCCGATCTGCTTGTTGGTCAGGCCGGAGGCGGCGAGCGCGGCGATCTCCTGTTCCTGGCCGGTGAGCGTCACGGACCCGTGCTTGGCTCCGGTCCGGGACATGCCGGTGGCGCGCAGTTCGCCCGCGGCCCGGTCGGCCCACGGCCGGGCGCCCAGGTGCTCGAACACCTCGGTCGCCGCGACCAGTTGGGCTCGGGCCTCCGTGACGCAGCGCATACGCCGCAGACGCTGTCCGTAGGCCAGTCGTATGCGGGCCAGGTCGAAGGGCCGGTGCTGGGCTCCGGGGACGGCCAGGGCCTGCTCGAAGCGTCCGACCGCGCCGTCGTCCGGCGCGACGAGCGCGGCGGCGCCGGCCACCAGCAGTGCCAGCCGCGGGGAGAGCCCCGCGACACCGGCCTCGCGCAGCGCCCGCACGTGTGCCTCCGCCTCGGCGGTGCGCCGGGTGTGCACCGCCGCCTCCACGAGATCCATACAGGCCGCCAGGGCCTGCGGAGCGTGGGAGGCGATCCGGCCGGCGGGACTGATCGCCACGGCGTTGCGGTACGCGCATTCGTAGTCGCCCGCGCCGAGTTCGGCGAGGACGCGGGCGTGGTCGGCGAAGGCCGCTGCCCCCAGGGCCCCGCGCGGCACGGCCCAGTGCGTGATCCGGTCGGCCTGACTCCGGCTCTCCTCCACGTGGCCGTGGACGGCGGCGAGCAGAGCCCGATGGTACTCGAAGTACCAGGAGAGGAAGGGGTGTTGGCGCTCCTCACAGATCCTCAGCGCCTCGTCGGCCAGCGTTCCGGCCTCGTCCCAACGGCCTGTGGCGAAGTCCTCCGAGCACAGGTGCATGAGCGCGTCGACATGCCGGCGGACGTGGCCACCTTGGCGTCCTTGACGGACCCACCGCCAGGTGACGTCCCGGTCGGACTCCCGCCTGCCGACCGAGCCGGTGCGGGACGGGTCCGCCGCCTCGACGTGGGCGGAGAACAGCGGCGAAGCAGTCGGCCGCACACGGTCGAGAGCGGTGTGGAAGGGTTCCCACAGGGCATCTCGACCGCTGGACCAGCACACCAGCCGCAGGATGCGCAGTGCCTCGACGAGGGCGTCGTCCTCCGCGTCGTATCCGTGGATGCCGGTCCCGATGACCTCCACCAGGAGGCGGTGAGCCATGTCGATGTCACCGTCACCGCCGTTGAGCAGGAGGAGTGCCGTCGTGGCGGCGGCGAGCGGAGTCGCGGTGGAGTCGGGGTCCGCGCGCCGGGCGCGGTCGAGGAGTTCCGAGGCCGCGCGCAGATCACCGATCGCGTCGGCGGCGAGGAAGGCGGCCCGGGTCAGTCGGCGTCCTCGGTCCACGGGGCGGGGGCTCAGTTCGGCGGCCCTGGTGAGTGCCGCGACCGCTCTCGTGGCGTCACCGCGTCGGGCGGCGCGCTGTCCGGCCTCCTCAAGCAGGGCGGCGATTCGCCCGTCGGGATCGAGCGTCGCTCTGCCCAGGTGCCAGGCCCGCCGCTCGGGTGTCTCCGCGCCGAGTTCGGCGAGCGCGCGATGAGCCTGGCAGCGCTCGGTGAGGGTGCTGCTCTCGACGAGCGCTGCCCTCATCAGCGGATGGCGGAAGGCCACGCGACGGTTCGTGCCGTCGACTGTCACCAGACGGTTCCATTCCGCCGCCGCCAGGGCCGTGAGCGTCTCCGGAGTCCCGGACCCGGCCCGCAGGACACCCGGGTCGCCGGTGTCGTCGAGGGCGAGAAGCAGCAGAATGCGACGTGCTTCGGCAGAGAGGCCGGCGACGCGCGAAGCGTGGAGGTTCCGAACACGTGGGGAGAGCGGCAGCACGTCGGGCAGATCGGCCAGCGCGTTGCGTTGCGGGCCGCTCAGCGCGGCGGGCAGTTCCACGAGCGCCAGCGGATTGCCCTGTGCCTGGTCCAGGACGCGGTCCCGTACGGATGCGGCCAGCCCCGGGAAGCGGGTTCCGAGCAGTTCTACGGCGGCGTCGCGATCCAGCGGCGGCAACTCGTACTCGGTGAGTCCGTCCCGCCCGAAGAAGGTCTCGGCTCCCGACCTGGAGGCGGCGAGCAGTCCGATACGGCTGCCCCACAGCCGGCGGGCGACGGAGCCGAGCACCGCGGAACTTGCCCGGTCGAGTCGGGCGAGGTCGTCCACGACGGTCAACACGGGGCGTTCGGTCGCCACTTGACGCAGCAGGAAGGTCACCGCGTCGGTGACCTCACGCCCGACGGGCACGGGATCGCCGCCGTAGCCCAGCGCGCCCCGCAGGACCTTCCCGTGTGTGCCGGCCATGTGCTCGAACCGGTCGTTCAGCGGCACCAGCAACTGGTGAAGGCCGGCGTAGGCGAGTTCGGTCTCGAACGGGACGCCGACGGCCGTCAGGACCCGGCTGCCCGCTTCGGACGCGGCTCTGCCGACCTCGCCGAGAAGCATGCTCTTGCCCACTCCCGGCTCCCCCGAGACCAGCAGGGCACGGCCCGCGGTCGTGCCCGGCCCGAGCAGCGCCTTGATCTCCCGGAGCTGCCGCGCGCGTCCCACCATCTCAAGGGGCCGATGGCCGTCCGCGTCCAACTGCACGGTGTCACTCGACGGTTCGAGCAAGGCCCTGCGTGGTACCGGTGGGAAACAGTGCTGCGGCCACCAGGAGGGTGGGCGCTCTGCGGGGGCTCGGGGCAGCCGTCCGACGGGCGAACCGAGTGACATGAGGACTCCGTACATTGGGCTGTCTTTCCCACTGCACGGCGGGAAAGCTTGGGCTCAGCGTGTACCCGGCCCACGGGGCCGAACATAAGTAACGTGACTGTGCGGCGGCTCCAGGGTCATTTGACTGATGGCGCGGGCCCCACGGGACATCGCAGAATCAGGATGTCCCTGAAACACACGAACAGACGCGCAACGCGTCACACCGTGTTTCTCCCCGGGCTCCCTTGATCCCACCGGTTTACCGAGCGGTGATGTGATGAGACAACCCGAAAGTTTCCCTCTGGTGGTGTGGCGGATGCTTGTCCGCCTGGTCGTCGCCGAAGGAGTGGATCGTCCTGTGATGCTCGATCTGTCCTACGACAGCGCCGATCCCTACGCGGTGTCCCTGACGTTCCACATGTGCACCGACGCGACCGTGCGTTGGGTCGTCGGCCGCGAACTCCTCCTGGACGGACTGGAGAAGCTCGCCGGTGTCGGCGACATCCAGGTCTGGCCGTCCCGGCGTCCGTGGGCCCCGGGCCGGGTGCACATCGCGCTGTGCCCGTGTCCGAAGCAGGAGGCGGTCGTGGTGAGCGCCCCGGCGCGGGCTGTGGAGGCCTTCCTGCGGCAGACCCTCGCGCTGGTGCCCGCCGGTACCGAGGAATGCCACCTCGACGTGGACGCGACCGTCCACCAGCTCCTGAGCGACCCCGGTGAGTCCCTTCGATAGTGACCGGCCCACGCATGTCACATCTGAGCGGCCTGCGCGGTCTACAGGATGACGGACGACAAAGCAGAGGGAATCATGCGAGAGATTCTGATCGTCGGCGGCGGCTACGCGGGCTTCTACACCGCATGGGGCCTGCAGAAGAAGCTGCGTCCGGGCGAGGCGCGGGTCACGGTCGTCGACCCGCGCCCGTACATGACCTACCAGCCCTTCCTCCCCGAGGTGGCGGCCGGTTCGGTGGAGGCACGGCACGCCGTCGTCTCGCTGCGCCGGCACCTGAGCGGCACCCGGCTGATCGCGGGGACCGTGACCGAGATCCGGGCGGCGGACCGCACGGTGACCGTCCGCCCGGTGCACGGAGACGCCTACGAGGTGCGCTACGACATCCTCGTGGTCACCGCCGGCGCCGTGACCCGTACCTTCCCCATCCCCGGACTCACGCAGCAGGCCATCGGCCTCAAGCACGTCGAGGAAGCGGTGGCGATCCGTGACCGGCTGATGACCGCGTTCGACCAGGCCGCGTCGCTGCCGCCCGGCCCCGAGCGGCAAAAGCTGCTCACCGTCACGTTCGTCGGCGGCGGGTTCTCCGGCGTCGAGGGCTTCGGTGAACTGCTCTCGCTGGCCACCGCGATGCTCAGCTCCTATCCCGAACTGACCCCGGACGACCTCTCGTTCCACCTCGTCGAGGCCAGGGACCGCATCCTGCCCGAGGTGACCGACGGACCCGGCGCCTGGGTCGTGCGCCACCTCGAAGGCCGGGGCGCGCAGGTCCACCTCAACACCCAGCTGCAGTCCGCCGAGGGCGGCCACGTCGTCCTCTCCGACGGGCAGGAGTACGACTCCACGCTGATCGTCTGGACCGCGGGCAACGCCTCGAACCCGGTCGTGCACAACCACACCGACCTGCCCGTCGACGAGCACGGCCTGCTGCTGGTCCGCGCCGATCTGCGCGTGGGCACCGACGGCGAACCGGTGCCCGACGTGTGGGCGGCCGGCGACGACGCGGCCGTTCCCGACCTCGCCTCGCCGCTGCCGGGCGCGCGCACGGTGCCCAACGCCCAGCACGCCGTACGGCAGGGCAGACGCCTCGCCAAGAACCTGGTGGCCGACCTGCGCGGCAGGCGCGTCCGCGACTACCGGCACAGCAGCCTGGGCGTGGTGGCGACACTGGGGCTCGGGCGGGGCATCTTCCAGTACAAGGGCATCGTCATCAAGGGGTTCCCGGCATGGTTGATGCATCGGGGCTATCACGTGCTGGCGGTGCCCAGCTGGGAGCGGAAGATCCGCGTTCTGGCGGTCTGGCTCACCGCGGCCGTGACGGGCCGGGATCTCGTCTCCCTGGCCTCCGTGCAGCACCCGCGGGACGCCTTCGTCGCGAGCGGTCGGACGCAGGACCCGGATGCCGACCGGGCGAAGGAGGGCAGCGCGGCATGACCATGTGGGGTTCTCGTTTCCATCGGGGGTACGCCATGACCGCACGTGAGGAGGCCGCCCGCGGCCTGCCCGACATCGAGGACTTCCTGTACCAGGAGGCTCACATGGGAGCGACGAACCGCCGCCTGACGGACCTCACCACACGCGTGGACGGCCTCACCCCCGAACAGAAGCGGGACATCGGGAAGTGGTACGTCGACGAGCAGAGACACGTCGCCCGCATGGTGACCGACCACATCGCCGAACGCCTCGACGCGATGGAGGCGCGGCACCAGGCCCGGATCCGGCAGTGGCTGCGGGGAACACTCGTCGCGATGGCCCTGATCACCCTGGCGATGACCGCCTGCGTCGTGGTGATCGTGGGCTCGTCGCGTTGACCGCCGCGCGCCACCGCGTCAGGTCCGGGAACGCCAGGCGCGGTACAGGCCCCGGCCGGCGCGCTGCAGCCGCGAGGCGGCGACGAGGCGGTCGAGTGTGCTGCGGACCGCGTTGATGCTTCCGCTGTCGGTGTCACGGTCGAGTGCCGCGGCGACGTCCCGGGCCCGTACGTCGATGTCACCGACCTCGGCGAAGTACGCCATGATCTGCTCCGTCAGCCTCCCGTACTGCTTGTCCGCGTCCGTGTCCGGCTCAACGTCGTTGCCCGTCCGGGTGGCGACGGACACGGTGTGTTCGTCCGCCGGCCCGTCGGCGGCCGAGACCGACAGCACGCTGGCCAGGGCACCGAGAGCACGCTGAACCGAGTCGAGATGGGCCGCGACCGCGGCCAACTCCCTTTCCAGTGCCAGCTTCTGGATCCGCAGCCGGGCGAGTTCCTCCTGGAGTCCCTCGGCGGTGACCTCGATGCTGTGCGCCGTACCACTCGCGGAGACCATGCGTCCCCTCCCTCCTCAGTCCTTGTCGCCATCATATGCAGCGCTTCGAGTGTCAGACACGGCATCTCAGTGTGTCGAACAGTGGGAAATCGCAGCTCCGCGAAAAACATCGTCCTTTTCTGTCACACGTTCCTGTCGGCCGTGGTCTATGCAGCGGACGAAGCGGAGCAACGGAGGCCAGTGAACCATGTGTGTCGAACCGTCCCCCACCCCACTTGAGGACCTCGACGAGGCGGTCGCCGTCTTCGTACGCCACCGCAGGCGGCTCTTCGGCATCGCCTACCGCATGCTCGGCAGCGCGGTGGAAGCCGAGGACGTGGTCCAGGAGGTGTGGCTGCGCTGGCAGAAGACCGACCGTTCGGTGGTGGTCAGTCCCGTGGCCTTCCTCTCCAGCGCGACGACCCGTCTGGCCATCAACGTCGCGCAGTCGGCGCGCGTACGACGGGAGACCTACGTCGGCCCGTGGCTTCCGGAACCCGTCGACACCGGCGCGGACCCCGAGGTCGGCGCGCAGCGCGCCGAGGCCGTGGAGCTGGCGCTGCTCCTGGTGCTGGAGAAACTGAACCCCGTCGAGCGCGCCGCCTATGTACTGCGCGAGGCGTTCGACTACGCCTACGCCGAGATCGCCGAGATACTCGAACTCAGCGTCGTCAATGTACGGAAGGTCGTCAGCCGGGCTCGTCGGCACCTGACGGACGAACGGCGGCAGAACGTGGACGCCGCCGAGCACCGGCGTCTTCTGAACGCCTTCGTCTCAGCGGCCCGCACGGGAGACGTGGCGTCTCTGGAGGCCCTACTCGCGCCCGATGTCGTCAGCCTCTCCGACGGCAACGGCATGCGGGGCTGTGCGCGAGTACCCGTGCGGGGCCGTGCCCGGGTGGCCAGACTCTCGGCCTACCGGCAGCTCTGGCGGGAGTCGGTGCCCGAGCTGGTCGACGCCAACGGCTCCACGGGCGTGGTGATCCACCGGGACGGCGAGGCCCTCGTCTTCATGACCGCCACCGCCTCGAAGCACGGCATTCACCAAGTGCTGTGGGTGTTCGCCCCGAGCAAGATCGCCGCCTTCCTCGATTCGCGTTCCCGTTCCGCGTTCCTCCCCGGCGCGGTGCCCGACGGTGTGTGACGGCAGCGGTGTGACGTCCTCCCCGCTGTCACGGCCTCGCGTCCGAGCCAGAAGGCTCGTCGGTGCGGGGCTGGTTCCAGCGCCGGAGTTTGTCGGGGTTGAGCATGACCCAGAACTGGGCGACACGGTCGCTCGCGACGTCGAGGCTGATGACAGCGGTGACCTGGCGGCCGTAGCGGGCGACGAGGCCCGTGCGGCCGTTGACGGAGTGGGTGGTCAGGGTGGTGTGCGGGCGGCGGGCCAGGAGGGTCAGCAGGTTGTCGGTGACCGGCCGGCTGCCGTGGACCGGTCCGGTCAGCGCCCGTATCTTGCCGCCGCCGTCGAAGAACGCCGTGACGTCCGGGCACAGCAACGAGGTGAGCAGGTCGCCGTCCTCCGTGACGCACGCCCGGCGCACGGAGCGGACCACGGCGTCGTGCTGTCGCGGCGTCGTGGACCGGGTGCGCTGCGACCGCAGCCACTGTCTGGCCCGGCCGGCGAGTTCGGCGAGTTCCGGCTCCGTGCGGCCCACGATGTCGGCGACCGTGCCGGGGGCCATCCCGAAGGCGCGGAACACGAACGCCGCGCGCTCGGCCGTCGGCAGCGACTCCAGCGCGTTCAGCACGACCCGGCCGGCCTCCTCCTCCACCTCCGACGGCCGTACCCCCCGCTCCTCCTGGTGGCCGGGCGCACCCCCGCCGGGCGGTGCGAGCCGGCCCAGGCAGATCCCGCCGACGGTCTTGGCCAGCCAGGACCTGGGGACGGTGACCTGCCGTCGCGTCGCGTCGGACAGCCCGTACCACCGCTGATAGGCCTCGTCCACGACGCTCTCCGCCGCGCCCGGGTCGCCCAGCATCCAGCGGGCGACATCGAGCAGGAACCGACGCTCCTCCCACAGCTCGGCGATCGGTACCGCATCACCCTGGTCCATGTCCCACCCGCCCTCTCGCCCGCACGGCCCCGCACACGGCAGGGGCATGGGCTCACCCCTTAAGACCGGGGACTCGCGGACCTTGTGACACGGGCCCGCCATGATCGCGTGTCACACATCCGGCGGCTGTCCGGTCTTAGAGGACAGCACCGCACTTTCTGTTTCACTGCCGAACGAGGTGACCATGCCATGCATTGGCGTGAGCGGGCAGCCTGCCTGCACGTAGATCCCGATCTCTTCTTCCCCATATCGAACAGCGGTCTCACTCTGCTGCAGATCGACGAGGCGAAGGCCGTGTGCGGCAGGTGTCCCGTCGCGGACCAGTGTCTGGAATGGGCCATGCGCGTGGGGCAGCCGGACGGTATCTGGGGTGGAACGACGGAAAGGGAACGCCGTGCGATGCGCGGACTCGACATATCTCGCGCACAGGGCTGCCCGAGCGATCTGTGAGGGGTGGCAGCGACATGGGCAAAGGTGAAAAGGTGGCCGACTGGGCCGACGGGCGTCTGGGCGTCCGTCGCCTGGTCAGAGAGAAGGCGCGACGGGCTTTTCCGGACCACTGGTCGTTCCTGCTGGGCGAGATATGCCTCTACAGCTTCATCGTTCTCGTCGTCACGGGCGTGTATCTGACCTTCTACTTCCATCCGTCGATGAACGAGGTTCAGTACAACGGCAGTTACGCACCGCTGCGCGGCCAGATGATGTCGGAGGCGTTCGCCTCGACCCTGCACATATCCTTCGACGTCCGCGGCGGTCTGCTGATCCGGCAGGCCCACCACTGGGCGGCTCTGATATTCGTCGCCTCCCTACTCGCCCACATGATGCGGGTGTTCTTCACGGGCGCCTTCCGCAAACCGCGCGAAGTCACCTGGGTACTCGGATTCCTGCTGCTGGTCCTCGCCATGTTCGCGGGACTGACGGGATACGACCTCCCGGACGACCTCCTTTCCGGGACCGGCCTCGCCGTCGTGAACGGAACGATCCTTTCCATCCCGATCGTCGGAACGTA
>NZ_JAEQAZ010000127.1 GCF_016654115.1 Streptomyces sp. MBT53 | reverse complement strand
CTTGTTGCGGGGGGTGCGGCGGGCGTTTCGGATCGTGGGGGCTTCTTCGAGATCTGCCGCGCCGCTGGTGGCGGGCTCTGCGTCAGGGGGCGGACCGGCGCCGTCGTTGCGGACGGTGGGCGCCTCCGAGAGGTCCGCGTCGTCGAGGTCGCCGGGGATGGTGAGCGCCTCGGGGAGATCCGTCGCGCCTGTTTCCCCTCGCACCGGGGCCACGGTGTCCGGTGTCGAGGCGTTCCGCGACGCCGTCGTGGGAGCCCCGCTGTCGGGAGCGGACGTGCCGGCGCCGGACTCCGTGCGGATGGGCGGCGGGGACGGTACCGGGGTGGGCGCACCGACGCCGGGGGTGGCCGGATCGTCGGGGACCGGTCCTGGCGACGGCACCGCGCCCGGTGTGACGGACCCGGAGGGCAGGTAGGTGGACTCGGCCGGGACGGGCCGGCGGTCGGGCTCGGCGTAGGGCAGGACGTCGTACAGGGTGACCGGGTGGTTCAGGGTGTCGGCGAGGGTCTGGGCCGGTGCCTGGCCGGCGGGGGTGTCGAGGCTGCCGTAGAGGACGAAACGTGCTGCGGGGCGGACGCCGGGGAGCACGGTGTTCCAGAGACGAGTCACGTCGTCGAGGGAGAGCGGTGGGGTGCCGGGGCTGCCGAGGACGAGCAGGAAGAGGTGCGGGTCGGTGGGGGCGGCCTCGACCGCGCGCTGGTGGTGGGCGGCCAGGGGGTCGTGGTCGGTGCGGCGCAGCCACATACCCGCCGGCACCGGTTGGGCGACGGTGTGCGCGCCGACCGGTCCGGTGCGGGTCGGCGCGGAGAACTCCCAGTGCGGTTTGGGGTAGCGCTGTGCCGCCGGCTCGGGGTCGCGGCCCGGCCGGAACCGCAGCCAGGCCGCGCCGTCGTCGCCCGGCACGAACAGTCCGCCGGTGAGGGTCGGGACGAGGTCGCCGTCGGGGGCGAGGACCTCGCGTTCGAGCCGTTCGGCGAGGAGCCGGCAGGCGGTGCGGATGTCGTCGCCGCTGCCCCGGCCGAAGACCAGGCGCGGGCTGCCGTACCGGGCGGACGACAGCAGCCGGGCCACCGCCTCCCACTCCGTGGCGAGGGCGTCGGCCGGCAGGTCCACCACGACGAGAGTGTGGAGCGGGTCCTCGGCGATCCCGGCCGCGAACGCGGCTGCCCGGTCGTCGTATCGGCCCTTGGGATGGATGAGCAGGGCGTCGCCCACGGGTGTCGAGCGAAGGCGGAGCCGGGCCATCGGGTTCAGCCCTTCGCGGCGGCGGCGCGGCTGAGTACCGGACCGTCGGGGACGAGGGCGAGGACGCCCGCCGGCAGCGTGAGCCGGCGCTTGGTCTCGCCGAAGCCGAGGGCCCGCGCGGCGTCGGTGTCGGCGATCCGGTACTTCAGACCCTGCTCGGTGATCAGGTACTCGGTCCGCCCGGCGTCCGGGACGGCCAGCACACCTCCGCCGGCCGGCAGGACGACTCCCCCGGTGCCGGGGGTGGCGACGGTGATCCGGGCCCGGCCGTCGGCGAGTTCCGTCATGCAGACGGTGCCGCCGTCCAGCGGGTGGACGCCGGTCAGGTCCGGCACCCGGCCGGTCGTGGCGTGCTCCGCCGATGCCGGGGCGACGGCGATGTCCGCCTGTCCGACCTCGCGTGCCGTCGGGGCACCGGGGCGGGCGGCGAGCAGGGCGTATTCGGTGGCGTTGACGAGGGCGAGCCCGTCGGACCGCATCACGTAGTAGTGCTCGGTGCCGCCCGTGGTGGTGCGGAAGACCTGGCCGACCTCGGTGCTCTGGCCGGCGACCTCGGCGGCCTTCTTCCCGGCGCCGGACGGCACGGGCGCGGCGAGCGCGGTGCCTGTGGGGACGGCGGCGAGCCAGTCGGCGGTCGCGGAGAGGGCCGTCTGGTCGTCCAGGCCGAGGGCGATCAGCGTCGGGGCGCCGGGGACCGGGTACTTGACGCCGCCCAGCAGCACGTACCGGGTGTTCCCGGGCCCGTCGAGCAGCACCTGGCGATCGGCGGGCAGCGCGGTGAGCGCGGCGGCGGAGCGTCCGAAGACGAGGCTCTGGCCCTTGTCGGCGGAGCCCTTCTCCTTCGTCCCTTTGACTCCCTCGGTCCCCGTGCCGTCCGCACCCTGCCCCGGCAGGCAGCGCGCCCATGCCCCGGTCGCCAGCGCGGAGACGGCCGGTACGGTGTCGGGCGCGCCCTGGATGCCGACGGGGGTGCCGTGCGGGACCCCGGCCAGGGACTTGGCGGACACCGTCTCGGGCGTGGTCCGCTCCCCGGCGATGAGCAGCGCGGAGGCGTAGTTGCGGACGGGGCGCAGCTCACCGTTGGCGTAGACGTAGCGGTTGCCGGTGTCCTCCTCCAGGACGATCGTCCCTTCCTTGCGCCAGGCGTCCTTGGCGGCGGGCGAGATCAGGCCGTACACCCCGTATCCGGCGCACAGCAGTACCACCAGGCCCACTCCGAAGACCGAGCCGAGCGCGGACCGCCGGGTGGGGCTGTCGCCCCGGCCGGGGTCGCCGCTGACAAGGGCGGAGGCGAGGCGCCCCATGGCGAACTGGTAGGCCTGCACATGATCGCGTCGTGTCTGCATCGGTGCCGCTCCTAGCCCGCGAGGCCGCGGAAGTAGGCGTACGCGTGCAGGACTTGGAGCAGCAGCGGCAGCAGGGCGACCGCCGAGACGATCTCCAGCAGATCGCCGAGATGCCCCCATACGGGCAGCAGTCGGGCCCGCGGGAGCCGCCAGGCTCCGACGAGCAGCAGCAGCGCGGCGGCCAGCAGCGCCGCGAGTACGGCGGCCCGGCCGACCGGGCCGGTGGGCGCGACCCGGACGATGAGGACGAGTCCCAGGCCGTAGGTGCCTGCCAGCACGGCCGGGACCCGCTGGAGGGTGCCGTTGGTGCCGCGTGCGCGGAGCAGGACGGCCAGGCTGAGGCAAAGGGGAAGGAGCCAGCCGGCCCAGCCGGGCTCACGGTCGGCGAGCAGCCAGAGCGCGACCGCCCACACCAGCGCGGAGGAGATGCCGATCGTGTCGAGGCAGGCGGTGGCGACGGAGACCCGGCCGGCCACCCGTTCGCCGGGCTCGGGCTCGATGTCGAGCTGGAGTTCCTCGGCGTCGTGCGGGAGTTGGGGCACGCGCAGTCGGGCGGTCCGCAGGGCCAGCCGGGGTGCGAGGTGGCCGAGGACGAACAGGCCCACCGCGACGACCGAGGCGGCCTGGACACCGTGCAGACCGGCGGTCTCGGCGAGGCCCGCCCCCAGCGCGGCGGCGAGCGCCGTGAGCAGGACGGTGCCGGGTACGACCAGGGGAAGGGCACCCAGTGCGAGCAGCCCGCCGGCCAGGGCGACGACGCAGCCGGCGGCCACGAGGACTCCTGTCGTGCCGGGGGCGAACCCGCCGGACGGGCCCTCGCGCAAGGTCGTCCCGGCCAGTGCGGCGAAGCCGAACGCGCCGACGCCGGCGACCAGCATGGCCCCCGGGTCCGCGTGCATCCGGGCGGCGCTCGCGCAGCCCGCGGCCAGCACCAGCGCGATCACCCCGGCGGTCGCCGCGGTGAGCGGGCCGGGACCCGCGCCGAGCAGCGCGGCGGCGAGCGCGGCCAGGGCCAGGCAGGACAGGGCGAGGCCGAGGTTCCGGGTGAGTTCGGGGCGCCAGCGGCCGGGCCCGGCGCCGACGGTGTGGGCGACACCGTCGGAGACGTCGTCGAAGTGCAGCGCGGGCAGTGCCGCGTCGGCCGGACGCAGGTGCAGGACGTCGCCGTCACGCAGCCCGGCACTCTCGGGGGTGGCCTCGGGATCGAGGGGGTCCTCGCCGAGCCGTTGCAGTGTCCAGGGGGTGCCCTGGGTGTCGGGGCCCGCGGCGGTGTGGCGCAGCAACAGCGGCAGAAGGGCGGAGACCGGGGTGGTGACGGGGACGGCGAGATCGGCCCTGCCGTCCGGTGCCTCCACGGTGAGGCGGCAGACCTCTGCGGTCCGGGCGGGCAGGGGTACGGCGGTGGTCATCGTGCTCCTGTGGGGAGGGGGGCCGCCGACACCAGGCCGGTCTGGACGAGCTGGACGGTGCGGCGGGTGACGAGCTGGGCGCGGCCCGCGGGCAGGGTGCGGGGCTTGGCCTCGCCGATGAACTTGCCCTCCTCCTTGGGGTAGGAGAACAGCAGCGCGGGGTTGCCCAGCTCCCACATCCGGCGGATCAGCGGGTCCATTACGGACCGCATGGCGCCGGAGGTGGACCGGGCGACGACCATGTGCAGTCCGATGTGGGCGCCCTGCGCGAGCAGCGGCACCAACGGCATCATCGGTGAGGGGGTGCCGGGCGCACCGGAGAAGAGGTCGTAGTCGTCGACGAGGACGAACAGCAGCGGACCGGTCCACCAGTCCCGCTTCTCCAGCTGCTCCGGAGAGACGTCCGGGCCGGGCTGTCGTTTGGCGACGGACACGGCGGCGCTGTCGGCGAGTTTGCCGAGCGCGTCGTTGTCGACCACGTATCCGACCCGGTACTCCTCGGGCACGTCCTTGAGCAGTCCGCGCCCGGGGTCGGCCAGCAGGATCCTGGCCTCCTCGGGCCGGTAGCGGGCGGTGATGGCGCGGATGGCCAGCCGCAGCGCATTGGTCTTGCCGGTCTCGCCGTCGCCGAAGACCAGCAGGTGCGGAGTGGCGCCGAAGTCGTGCCAGACGGGGGCGAGCCGCTGCTCGTCCCAGCCCACGCAGAACTTCAGGTCGCGGGTGTCCGCCGGGGCGGGCAGCCGGCGGGCGTCGAGCCTGGTCGGCAGCAGGCGCACACCGGAGGCCCGGGGGCCGGTCCAGAAGGTGTCGATCTCGGCGACCGCGGCCTTGGTGGCGGCCGTCAGGTCGTCGGTCCGCGAGGAGCTGTCGAGCCGGGGCAGCGCGGACAGGAAATGGTGTCCGGAGCTGGTCAGACCGCGTCCCGGCCGGTGCGGGACACCGGCCGCCGCACGGGAGCCGACCTCCGACTCCATCGAGTCACCGAGCCGCAGTTCGAGCTTGGTGCCGAGCATGTCCCGCAGCCGGGGCCGTACTTCGGACCAGCGCACCGCGGAGGCGACCACGTGCAGCCCGAACGACAGTCCGCGCGCGGCGAGTTCCATGATCCGCTGTTCCAGGTCCTCGTAGTCCTGGCGGAGTGTGGCCCAGCCGTCGACCACCAGGAACACGTCACCGAAGGGGTCGTCGATCGTGCCGTCCGCGCGCAGCGCCCGGTAGGCGGCCATCGACTCCAGGCCCCTGGTGGTGAACAACTGCTCGCGCTGTTCAAGGAGTTGGGTCAGTTCCTCGACGGTGCGCAGGACCCGGTCGCGTTCCAGCCGGGTGGCCACCGAGCCGACGTGCGGCAGTCCGGCGGTGGAGACCAGACCGCCGCCGCCGAAGTCGAGGCAGTAGAACTGGACTTCGGCGGGCGTGTGGGTCAGGGCCAGCGACAGCATCAGGGTGCGCAGCAGGGTGGACTTGCCGGTCTGCGGCGCGCCCACCAGACCGAGGTGGCCGTCGGCGCCCGACAGATCGGCTGTCAGCAGTTCGCGCAGCTGCTCGAACGGACGGTCCACCATGCCCAACGGGACGCGCAGCGCGCCCTGGACGCGGCGGTCGGCGGCGCCCATGCCGCGGTCCGGGTCGGGCACGATGCCGGGCAGCAGCTGGTCCAGGCCGGGCGACTCGGACAGCGGGGAGAGCCAGACCTGCCTGGCGGGCGGGCCACTGTCCTCCAGCCGCCCGACGAAGACCTCCAGCAGGCTGTCCTCACCGCCCTCACCGCCGTCCTCCTCGGGGCCCGTGCCGGCGCCCTGGTCGCGCAGGGCCTCCTCGGCGAGCGAGACCAGCCGGGCGGCCTCCTCCGCCTCACGGTCCGCGGCCGGCACACCGTGCCGCTCCAGTCCGAACGCGGTCACCTCACGGGCCGTGCCCGCCGGGTGTGCCGTCTCCTCCGGGCCGGCCGGCGCGGGCGCCGCTCCGGAGACGTAGGCGGCCTTGAACCGGACCAGATTGGTGGTGTCGACCTTGAGGTACCCGTTGCCCGGGGCGGACGGCAGTTCGTAGGCGCTGGAGGTGCCGATGACGCTGCGCGACTCCATCGAGGAGAAGGTGCGCAGGGCGAGCCGGTACGACAGGTGGCCCTCGACCCGGTGGATGCGGGACTCGTCCAACCTCTGCGAGGCCAGCAGCAGATGCACGCCCAGGCTGCGTCCGAGCCGCCCGATGGAGACGAACAGCTCCACGAACTCCGGCTTGCTGGCGAGGAGTTCGGAGAACTCGTCGACGATGACCAGCAGCGAGGGCAGCGGGGCGAGGGTGCTCGCCCCGGCGGCGCGCGCCTTCTCGTACTCGAAGAGCGAGGCGTATCCGGCTTCGCGCAGCAGTTCCTGACGGCGGATCATCTCGCCGTTGATGGAGTCCCGCATGCGGTCGACGAGGGGAAGTTCGTCGGCGAGGTTGGTGATGACGGCGGAGGTGTGCGGGAGCCGCTCCATGTTGAGGAAGGTGGCGCCGCCCTTGAAGTCCACCAGGACGAGGTTCAGGATCTCGGAGGAGTGGGTGGCGGCCAGGCCCGTGACGAGGGTGCGCAGCAGTTCGCTCTTGCCGGAGCCGGTGGCGCCGATGAGCAGTCCGTGCGGGCCCATACCGCCCTGAGCGGACTCCTTCAGGTCCAGTTCGACGATCTCGCCGTCCTCGGTGACCCCGATCGGCACCTTGAGGCGGGCGTCCTGGGCCAGCCGAGGTCGCCACTTGGCCGCGACCTCGAAGGCGTGTACGTCACGGATGCCGAGCAGGGTGGCGAGGTCGAAGTCGGACTCCAGTGGCCGGTCTACCAGGTCGACACCGCCGCCGGCGCGCATCGGGGCGAGGGCACGGGCCAGTTGCTCGGCCCCGACGGGACCGAGCCGGTCGGCCCGGCCGCTGACGTCCTCACTGCCACTGGGGAACCCGACCTGGCCGTCGCGGACCGTGAGCCGCAGCACCTTGGGTCCGCCGGTCATCGCACCGGTGAGGTCGAGAAGCACCACCCCCCGTATCCCGGCGCCCAACAGCCTTGAGGTCGCGGGGAGTTGTACGCCCTGGGCGACGATCACCGTGAACGGCTCGGCGACGCTCGGCGAGGAGGTGACGTCGTGGTCGGGGCGGTCGCGGACATCGGGCCCGAGCAGATCAAGGAGTTCGTCGTGGTCGCCCGCGGCCAGCCGCACCGCTCCGGCCGTGTCCTCCTCGGTCGGGTGGGCGTTGTGCGGCAGCCACTTGAGCCAGTCCCAGTCCGCGCGCGCGGCCTCGTCGCCCAGCACCGCGATCCGCAGTTCGTCCGGGGAGTGGAAGACCGCCAACTGCCCGAGCACCGCGCGGACTAGAGCCACCGCCTCCTCGGTACCGCCGGTGAACTCGACGCTGGTGAAGCGCTGGAGCGAGACGGGCACCGGAAGCAGGGGCACGGTCTGGTGGGCCTTGGTGAACCGGCGCAGCGAGATCGCGCACAGCGGTTCCAGGTCCTCGACCGGCTTGGTCTGCGGCGGCAGGAACTCCAGCGCGGCACGGCGGGTCGCGAGACCGATGCGGACCCGGCCGAAGTCCTCGTGTCCGGGCCTGCGTTCCCACAGCCGGGTGCCGGTCGCGAGGGCCCACAGGTCGGACGCCTCGGGGTTGTCCCAGAGCAGCGCGGCCCGCTGGTCGTCGGCAGCCCGCCGGGCCTGAACCCGCTTCTGGGCGAGGTAGCGCAGATAGTCCCGGCGTTCGGCGCGCATCCGGCGGCGCCGTTCCGCGCCGGGCCTGCCGATCTGGGTCAGCGTCATGCTGATCATGGCGACGCCCATCATGCCGGTCATCATGTACATGGACGTACCGCCGCTGCCGACCGAGAACATCAGCGCCATGGCCCCTGCGCCCAGGCCCATCGGCAGATACGTCATCACCGAGCCGAAGTCGGCGGTGGCCGGTTCGCCGAGCACCGGGGGCTCGGCGAGTTCCACCTGGCCCTCCGGCATCGGGGGACCTTCGGCACGCGGCGAGCGCTTGGCGACCACGGTGCTCAACGTGCTCTCTTCTCTGCTTCTTCCGGTGTTCCCGCAACGGGATCCACGACTGGATCCGCGCGTGGAGATTAGGCAGAGGGCCGCCCGCGCCCGCGTCCTACGGGGCGATGTCCGCCCCCGCGGGCAGCGAAGCCTGGCCGCAGGGGCAGCTTCGCCAAGTACACGCCAAGTCGGCCTCAAGACCGGCCGGTGACGATGGTCGCCCGCCCTTCCAGGGCGATGATCCACACCCGGAAGGAAAACAAGAACGTTGGGGACGATCTCGATCGCAGTCCTTGCCAGTGACCCGATCACCGGTGAGGGGGCCGTCTGGTGCCTGCGCAGGTATCCGGATCTGGCGGTACTGCCGCAGGAGGAACACCGGCACGCGGACGTGGCCCTCCTGATCACGCCGGACGTCACCGAGGACACCATGCTGCTCATGGAGTCGGTGACCGAGCGCTCCACCCGCCCCGGCATGGGGATGGTGCTGATCACCGGCCACATCGGCGAGGCCCACCTGCTGCGCGCGGTCCGGTACGGCCTGCGCAGTGTGATGTGGCGTCAGGACACCACGTACGACAAGGTCGTGGAGTCCGTGCGCGCGGTGGCCGAGGGCGGAGCGGCTCTGCCCCTCCCGGTGCAGGGGCAGCTCATCGACCACATCAAGGCGGTCCAGCGCGACGTGCTGGGGCCGCTGGGGCTGACCGCGTCCGGTCTGGAGACCCGCGAGGTCGATGTGCTGCGGCTGCTGGCCGAGGGGCTGGAGACGACGGAGATCGCCCAGAAGCTGAACTACTCCGAGCGCACCATCAAGAGCATCGTCAGCGTCATGATGAACCGGCTCGGCCTCCGCAACCGCACTCACGCGGTCGCCTACGCGCTGCGCTCGGGGACGCTGTAGTCGGTGGTACTCGGCCGGGGCGTACCCAACGACCCGGTCCCCCGGCCCGCAGGGGAAGAGTTTCCGGTCCTGCGGGGCAGAACCCGGCTTCCCCTGGCGGGTACCCGCGACCGGCGACCCTAAAGTCGCCCGCCGGGGAACATCGAGAACGCAGACGGGCAGGCAGACATGGAGCACACAGCGGGGCAGCCGGAGACACCGGAGGAGCCGGCCCTCTGGGAACGGCCGCTGCCGTGGCTGCGGGAGACCGAGCCGACGTCCGAGTCGGGGAACGCGTCGGCGCAGGAGCCCGCGCTCCCCTCCGAGGACGGCTCCGCCCCGGACGGCCAGACCGCTCCCGACGGCACACCTGCGCCCGCGACGGCTGCCGACCCCGCGTCGAGTACGGACGAGACTTCCTCCGCGCCGGGCACTTTGTTCCGGCCCAGGGCGAGGCGGTCGGACGACCCCACGCCGGCGCCCGCTCCGGAATCCACCCGTACGGCCGAGCCCGCCGCGCCGGGCGGACTGTTCCGCCCAAGGGCAGCACGATCGGACAGCCAGACGCCCGCTCCGGCATCCCCCGCCGCACCCGAACCCGCCGCATCCGGCGGACTGTTGCCCCCAAGCGCAGCACGGTCGGACAACCCAGCGCCCGCTCCAGCGTCCCCCGCCGCACCCGAACCCGCCGCATCCGGCGGACTGTTCCGCCCCCGGGCGGCACGGTCGGCCGATCCCACGCCCGCGTCGGCATCGGCTGCCGCCACTCCGGCCGGGCCCAGTACCGAGGAAGCATCGACCGCGCCGGGTTCTCTGTTCCGCCCGCGGACGACGGGGGCGGGTGACTCCGGCGGGCAGAACGGGACGGGCGCCGGGGACACGCGGCCGGAGCGGAGCGCGCGGGTCGTCGGGGTCGCGGTCGCCGGTTGTGCCCTGCTGGTTCTCGGCATCGGCAGCGCCGCGTTCATCGCCATGCCGGGCCACGACGACTCCGGTCCGCAGGCGGCGACCGTCGGCGACGGCGTCGTTCCCCAACTCACGGCTGGTGCTTCGGAGGGACCGACCGGCTCCCCGTCGGGCAGCGGCCGGCCGGCCCACCGTACGAAGGGGTCGAAAGCCGGCACGGACAAGGGCCCGCACACCGAGGGAAGTTCGTCCCCGGTGGCGGATGCCGCCCACCCCGGCAACGCGTCCGGCACCAAGGCGGCCCAGGCCACCGGCACTGACACCGGCAGCGGTGCCGGCACCGGCGGCACGACGACGAAGACTTCGACGCCGAAGCCCGCCGCTGCCGCCGTGGCCGGTGACGAGATCGTCGGTTACGCGTCCTCGAAGTGCGTCGAGGTGAGTGCCCGTTCCGGTGTGGACGGCTCCCCCCTGCGGCTTTGGGGATGTGACGGCAAGGCCTGGCAGAAGTGGGTCTTCAAGTCCGACGGCAGTGTGCGGTCCATGGGCCTGTGCCTGGACATCGCGAACGCCTCGAAGTCCGACGGCGCGGCCATCCAGTTGGCGACCTGCAACGGCGGCTGGGCCCAGCGCTTCAACCTCAACAGCTCCCACGATCTGGTCAACACCGTGATCGGCAAGTGCGTGGACGCCAAGGACCAGGGTACGGCCAACGGCACCCGGCTCCAGCTGTGGAGCTGCGGCGGGACGTCCAACCAGAAGTGGCACCTGGGCTGATCCCGGCTGCCGTCACATCACTTCCGGCCCACCCAGGTCCTGCGTGAACCCGACGACCCGCAGCGGCTGCCCGCTGTCGGAGTCGGCGATGTCCCGCGCGGGCGTGCGGTGCCGGATCCACGTCCAGCGCAGCAGCACGTCCACCATGGTCTCGGTGCCGGCCGAACGGCGTTCCGCGCGTACGTCCGTCACTGTCGCACCCCAGTCGCCAGTACCGCGTCCACGAATTCCTGCGGCGGCCGGTATCCGTGATCCGCCACATGGTGAACGACCGATGCCGGCGCCGCGTAGACACGGCCTTCGCCGCCCCGGACATGAACCTCTCCACTGCCGATGAACACATCGCGGAACCTGACGTTCTTACGTGCTTCCTGAAAGGTCGGGCAGAAGTCGCAGAGATGCGTGCCCCGGTAGGCGTTCACCGTGTCCTCGGCCAGTTCGAGGAGGGCTTCCACGAATCCCCCGGGGACGTCGCCGCGCGGGAGCTCGTGTCCCTCGGCGAGCCAGCCGATATTCAGCCGGGCCGCGCCGGAGTCCGTTCCCTCACCCGTCTCCTCCACGTCGTCCGAGTAGCCGTACGGGCTGAGCTCCTTGTGGGACGGCCGCGGTGCGGAGAGCGAGGCCAGATGCCGCCGCCCCGCCCGCGACGGTGGCCGACGGGGTGTCAGGGCGTGACGTCCACCAGGACTTTGCCGACCGCGCGGCTCTCGACCGCCCGGTGCGCGTCGGCGGCGCGGTCGAGGGGGAAGCGGAGCAGCGGCAGGCCGTGTTCCTCGCCGACCGGCAGCGCGCCGTCGCGCACTGCGGCGGCAACGTCCTGGGCGGCCGCCGCGCGTGCCTCCGCACCGGCTGTGAAGAGCACCAGGAACTGGAGGCGTGTGTTCAGCACCATGTTCTGCGGCACGTTCAGTTCGACCGGCTTGCCGCCGTCATTGGCGTAGGTCGAGATCGTGCCGCGGGTTCGCAGCACGGCCAGGTCCAGTGCGAGGTTGGTGCCGAGAGCCACCTCGGCGACGATGTCGACGCCGTCCGGGGTGATCTCGCGGATATCGGCGGCCGGGTCGCCCTCGCGGTAGTTGATCACGTGGTGGGCTCCGGCGGCGGTGGCCAGCCGGGCCTTCTCCGGGCCGCTGACTGTGGTGATCACGGTCGCGCCGGCCCATCGCGCGAGCTGGATCACCGCGTGCCCGACCGCCCCGGCCCCGCCCGCGGCGAGCACCACCTTCCCGTCGAGCGCCCCGGGCCGCAGCCGACGTGGCCCGTCCTCGGCGACGGTGAGCGCGCGGTGGGCGGTGAGCGCGGGGACTCCGAGTGCGGCACCCATGTCGAACCCGGCATCGTCGGGCAGTAGCACCGCCTGCTCGGCGGGGACGACGGTGAACTCGGCGGCGGTGCCGGTGGGCCGCCCGGCGGCGGCCAGGAACACCCAGACCCGCTGACCGACCCGGCTGTGGTCGACGCCCTCACCGACAGCGTCGATCGTGCCGGCGCCGTCGAGGTGCGGGGTGACCTCGGAGAAGTGCTTGGGATGGCCGGCACCGGAGCGCGCCTGCCCGTCGGCCGGGTTGACCCCGGACACGGACACCCGGACGCGAACCTCGCCGGGGCCGGGCACCGGCAGATCGCGGTCGACGAACTGGAGAACGTCGGGGGCGCCGTTGTCGCGGTAGATGATGGCCTTCATGATCCGTCCTTGGAGCCTGGTGGAGCAGGGTTTTCCTGCGTGGTCGGGCAGTTGGTCGGGGCCCGGCCCGGAGCGCGGTCGTGACCCGGCCGCGTTGATTCCCGTCAACCGATGGGCACTTCGCCGGAACGGGACTCGACGGCATCGAGAGCGGCGAGGGTCGCGGCGTCGAAGGTGATCTCCCCGGCCGCCGTGTTGGCCTCCAGGTGAGCGGCGTTGGCGGTGCCGGGGATGAGCAGCACGTTCGGAGCGTGGTGCAGCAGCCAGGCGAGGCCGACCTGGGAGGGCGTGACACCCAGGGACTCGGCCACGGTGAGCACCGCAGGCGCGTCCGTGACCTTGGGCAGACCGGGAAAGGCCCCGCCGAGCGGGAAGAACGGTACCCAGGCGATGCCCTCGGACGCGCACAGCCGCAGCAGGTCCTCGTCCTCGCGGGAGACGAGACTGTAGGCGTTCTGCACACACACGATGCCCGCCGGAAGGGCGCGTCGCAGGACGTCCAGAGTGACGCCGCTCAGACCGATCGCACCGATCTTTCCCTCGTCGCGCAGGGCGGTCATCACCGCGAGCTGGTCATCGAGGTCGACGACCTGGTCGCCCTCGGGACGCAGCCCGGGGCCGGAGTCGAGACGCCGCAGGTTGACCACCGGAAGCTGGTCGAGCCCGAGGCTGCGCAGGTTGTCCTCGACACTGGCGCGCAGCTGCTCGGGCCGCTGCGCCAGACGCAACGGCAGCGTCCCGCCCGGGTTGGGGTCGGCACCGACCTTCGTGACCACCAGGACGCCGTCCTGCGCGCGCAGCGCCTCGCGGATCACGTCGTTGGCGAAACCGAAGCCGTAGAACTCGGCCGTGTCGACGTGGTCGACGCCCAGCTCGACCGCGCGGCGCAGCAGCGCGACGGCCTCGCCGCGGCGGTCGTGCAGCCGCTCAAGCTGCAAGGCACCGTAGCCGATCCGGAAAACGGTGCGGGCGGCCAACAAAGCGTTCGCGGTATTCATGACGCGGTCTCCTCGGTCGGTGTCCGCAAGGCGGTGTACAGAAGTTCGGCCTGGTAGAGCGCCATCACCCGGTGGGCGATCGGGGCGGCGCTCTCCCGGGCCTCGACCGGCTCGTGGTGCTCGACCTTGACGAGCCACGCCGTGACGCAGTCGTGCAGCATCGCGCGCATCCGGTCGGTCATGTCGACGACGATGCCCTGGATGGCAGGGTTGGTGGTCGCCTCGCCCCAGGTCTGGACGCCGAGCCGGGCCCTGACCGGGTCGATCGCCGCGACGAGGCGGGCGAGCAGTTCGTCGGGGTCCGGCGGGGCCTCGCTCGCGGCGTGCTCGCCGAGGACCCTGGCGCGCTCGGCGAGATCCCCGCGGGCGACTGCCTGGACCAGGTCGGCCTTGTTGCGGAAGTGCGCGTAGATCGAGCCGGCCGAGAGGCCGGACTCGGCGGTGATGTCGGCGATCGAGGTCCGCTCCAGCCCGGTGCGGCTGAAACAACGGACGGCGGCCTCGGTGATCTGAGTACGCCGGAGTTCCTTGCGCGCGTCGGTGAGCCGAGGCATCACACCCCCACAAAAAGAATGACCATCTCTCTTGTTGAGGACTCTAACAGAATGGTGGTTCTGTATGTGGTGGGCGCGTCTCATACAGGCAGGACGACGGTCTCCGGGCCTCGGGCCACCCACGTGAGCGTGGACCGCGCCCAGGACGAGCAGCGCAACCGCCGCACAGCCGAACCCCACGCTCAACCAAGTGGCACCCGACGCCGGAAGGCCGACGCCGAAATGCCGGGGATTCGCCCCCGCCCACAGCCTCCGCGCCGGCTCGGGGAAGCACGCCACCGGCGGAAGAACCCATGCGGGACGGTGCGGGCACCCCTCTTTCACGTCACCGGGTTCGACGCCCGGGGTGGAGATGGACAGGATCGCGGACTCGATGTCGTTGCCCTCCATCGGGGCGAGCGCCGACTCGACGTCCCCGTGCGGAATGGGGCGTGTGGTGTCGGGGGACGTGCCGATGACGCCTTGGGAGGGGGTGCGGGTGCGGGGCCAGGTCGGTTCGCAGGTGGACGTGGTGGACGACGTCGATGTCCAAGTCCGATCCCCCCAGGGCGCCCGTGTCGCTGACGGCCAGCCGGTGGGTGAGCAGGGGAACACCGGGGATGCTCCCGACGATGTGTTCGCGGAGGGTTGCGAGGGCGGGTGGGGTGCCCCATAACCGCAGGTGGTATCCGAAGTACAGGAGGCCGCAGGGGCGAGTGCGTGGTTTTCCAGTGCCAGGAAGGCCCGAGTGAGCAGACCCGCCCGCCGGGGTGTGCCGACGGGATCGCGAGGGCTCATGTGCTTCACTCCGCGGCCGTGGGCGTCGGCCGGGTGAGTCCGGTCGGGGGCGGCACCCACGAACACGCCGAGTCCGTAGACCGAGCCGGAGCCGAGCCCGACCCGGCCCGGCCCGGCCCGGCCCGCGATCATGCGCAGTCGCGGGCTGCAGCCCGGCAGCGGGTGCGACCTCGCCCAGGACCCGTGAACACTGCAAGCGCACCAGATGCATACCCTCAGGGGGTAACGTGCGCCGGCCGATCGTCCGTCACGCACGGTGAAAGTGGGGCTCATGGAGACACGGACAGCGCGCAGGGGCGGTACCAGCCGTCCGCTACGTGTACGGGGCGTTCCTCGCGCTGGCCGTACTCGTCCACCATGAGTTATTCGGGATGTCCGGGATGTCCGGGACGGATGCCCCGCGGATGCCCCGCGGATGCGAGGTGCGCACCACATCGCCCGGGTAACGCATCCCCAACGACCACCCACAGGCCGCCGACGACCAGGGGTTCCTCGTCCGCGTCACGGGCAACGAAACGCTGATCACCCTGCTGGAGGGCGTCTCGGGCCGCACCCTGCGGGCCCGGATCTGGCGTGGTCTGGTGGACACCCGTGCGGCGGCTCGTACGCCGGCGGAACACGAGGCGATCCACGCTGCACTGGCCATACGTGACGCCGCGCCGTGCCATGCCGCGGCCCTGGTGCACGTCAGCAGCACCGAGCGGTGGCAGCGGGAGCACCTGGAGTCCACGGATGCCTTGCCGGTGGCGAGTCCCCCCGGATGAGGCCGGGGATTCCGCGCCGCCGCATCGGTGAGAGCGGGGCTGCCCGGACGGTTCTCCGTCCGGGCAGCCCTCCCCGGTTCACCGCCTTCACACCAGTGTCACTGGGCGGTGAAGGTCCACAGGAGATTGGTGCTGCTGCCGTAGCCCCACTGCTTGGTGACGGAGCCGGAGGCCACGTTCCCGCCGCCGTCCAGGACGAGGCCGGTGGTCCGGTTGGCGATGGTGCACATGCCCTCGCCGCGGTGGGTGACCGTCCACTGCTGGTTGGTGCTACCGTTCCACGCCGCTTGCTGGGCCGGGGAGCCGTTGGACGTGGCGCCCCAGCCGTCGGCGACCATGCCGTTGGTGCGGTTGACCAGTTTGTAGTAGCCGCCGCCGACCTCCACAAGCTGCCACTGGAGGTTGGGGCTGCCGTCCCAGGTGTACTGCTTGAGGTTGGATCCCGAGGTGACGTTTCCTCCGCTGTCCAAGGCCAGACCGTCGGTGACGTTGGTGATGCTGAAGTAGGTGGCCGGATTGAACTGCACCTTCAGGGAGGTGATCTGGTCGTTCTGGCCGGTGACCCTGAGGTCGGGGTTGTCGGCGGTGAAGGTCCAGGAGGTGCCGGTGAAGTTGTCACCGCTGTAGGCGACGATCTGGTTCCCGGCCGCCGGCCTCAGGGAGGAGATGCTCTGGGCGTCGAGCCCTGCCAGCTGCAACTGCTCGGATGTGTAGGTGCCGGGATCGAGCACCGCGTAGTTCGCGGAGTAGTTGACGTCCTGGTAGACCACGGCACCGACCGCTGGCCGCAGCGGGGGGATCTGGCCGGAGAAGCTGAGCTTGAGGGCGTAGGCGCCCGCGGTGTACGGCGCCGAGGAGGGCAGTGTCACGGTCAGCCCGGAGGAGTCCTGCGTCGGCGCGGCCAGGTTGATGTACGTGCCGGCGGTCGAGTCGAGCAGCTTCACCGACGTGAGTGAGGAGAGGCTGATGCGGTCCGAGCTCAGTGTCTTGATCTTGAGTGAGCTGCCGGGCCAGCCCAGCACGGTGGCGTACAGCACCGTGTTGCCCTTGCTGCGGGTGAAGCGGATGTCCTGCGCGGTGCCCACGAGCGGGGCGGTGAACGCGCCGCCGCCCATGCGGGTGGGGCCCTCGCCGTACTGCGTCCAGGCACGGGTCTCGTACATCGACTCCCCGAAGCGCTTCAGGTAGTCGCCGATGCCCAGCAGCACGTCCTTCTGCCCCTGGGGGATCGTTCCGTCGGCCATCGGCGCGATGTTCAGCAGCATGTTGCCGTTCTTGCTGACCCGGTCGATCAGGGAGTGCAGCATCTGCTGGATGCTGTAGTAGCCGATCCCTTGCGTGTAGCACCAACTGGAGCTGGAGATGCTGTCGTCGGTGAGCCAGTAGGGCGCGGTCCGGTCGGCCGGGCCGCCGCGCTCGTAGTCGAAGACCTCGCCGTGGCTGTTGAAGCCGTCCTTGTAGGTGGCGACGACCTCTTTGCCCCAGGAGTTGGCCTGGTTGTAGTAGTACGACAGGAAGTTCAGCCGCTGCGTCTCATCGACCTTGTCCAGGTCGAAGTCCTGCCAGAGGATGTCCGGCCGGGCATGGTCGACGACCTCCTTGAGCTTGTCGTACCAGAGCTGGTTCTCGGCGGTGGAGCCCAGTTGCCCGTAGAGCTTCTTCAGGCTGGGGTCGGTCTGGGCGGGTACGTGGTCGTAGTAGCCGTTGAAGTGATAGGCGTGGTGCATCGCCACCAGCAGCTTGAGGTTCTTGGCGCGGATCGCCGTGGTGAACAGCTTCAGCAGGTCGAGCTTGGGGCCCTTGGCGACGGAGTTCCACTCGTTCACCTGGGAGTCCCACATGGAGTATCCGTCGTGGTGTTCCGCGACCGGTCCGGCGTACCTCGCTCCGGCGTCGACGAACAGCTGGGCCCACTCGTCGGGGTCGAAGTTTCCTCCGGCGGACTTGAGTCCGGGCGCGAACTGGTTGAAGTGGCCCGCCTTGTCGTTCGCCCCGTTGATGAAGTTGTGGTACGGCCAGACGGCGGGGTCGCCGTAGGTGGCGACGTGGTGCGTGTTGGCGTTGCTCCCGCTGATGTACATGTTGCGGGGGTACCACTCGCTGTCGTAGGCGGGGACGCTGAAGACGCCCCAGTGGAAGTAGATGCCGAACTTGGCGTCCTGGAACCACTCTGGGGCGGGCGGGTGCTGGTTCACCGAACTCCATGCGGGTGTGTAGGTGCTGGGGGCGGCCTGCGCGGCGCCGGCGCCGAACACTCCCCCCGTGACGGCTGCGGCGGCCACGCAGGTGGCACCGGCCAGGAACTGACGCCTGTTGATCGAACTGGGCATGGGCCATCCCTGTGACGGACGAAGGCAGACGGGAGAGGTGGGACCGGCGCGACGGCCACCACCCGTTGCGCCGACCGTTACGGAAGAAGGTCCGTCATGTGTCCTCGCCATGTCAACGGGCGTGCAGGGATGAAAGCATGCTTTAACCTATGATTTTTTACCGATATAAGGTATCTGCTGCTATTTATTCGCCGCCAAACATACAATGTTTCGGGATCGGAAAAGGCTCCACCAGCTCGCACCAGGCACCATGCGACGGCGGCACACGCCAGCTGCGGACCCTGCGCGGCCGCCCCGGTATCATCGGCGCCACACTCGCCGCGCCGCCCCGGTCCCTCGCGCACCGGACCACACCGCGCGCTCACGGAAGGAGCCCACGTTGTCCCTGACCGACAGGGCCATCGGGCAGATCCGTGAGCTCATCCGCTCCGGTGCACTGCCGCCGGGCGCGAAGCTGCCACCGGAGCCGGAGCTCGCCGCCCAGCTGGGTCTCTCCCGCAACCTCGCCCGCGAGGCGGTCAAAGCACTGGCCGTGGCACGGGTGCTCGAGGTACGGCGGGGCGACGGCACCTACGTGACCAGCCTCCAGCCCAGACTGCTGCTGGAGGGACTCGGCGGTGCGGTGGAGCTGCTGCAGAGCGACACCGGTGCCCTGCTGGATCTCATGGAGGTCCGGCGGCTGCTCGAACCCCTCGCCACCGGACTGGCCGCCGCCAGGATCACCGATGAGCAACTGGCCGAGGTCAAGGGCCACTTGGACGCGATGCGGGAGGCGAGCGACGACGTCGAGCGGCTCAACGCCCACGACGCGGCCTTCCACCGCGCCGTCGTGGCAGCCACCGGCAACGAAAGCCTGCTCACCCTGCTCGAAGGCATCTCGGGTCGCACCCTGCGCGCCCGCATCTGGCGGGGCCAGCTGGACGACCAGTCCTCCGGGAGGACCCTCGCCGAGCACGAGGCGATCTACAAAGCCCTCCTCACCCGCGACACCGCAGTGAGCCAGGCAGCGGCCCTGCTCCACATCAGCAACACCGAGCACTGGCTCCGCGAGCACCTGCGGTCAACCACCGCACAGGCATAGCGGACGCGGGCCGGTCCCCGGCCGGGATAGGCGCCCTGCGTGGCCGCTCCCGTCAGTTCATCAGGCGCCAGTGCTGGTTCGTGCCACCCGTGCAGGTCCACAGCTGGACCTTCGCCCCGTTGCCGGTTGCCTGGCCGCCGGTGTCCAGGCACAGTCCGGACTCTGCCACCGTGATCGCGCCGTCGGCATTGACGACCTTCCACTGCTGGTCCGCCTGCCCGCTGGCCGGCGACACAGTCGGCCGAGCCCTTGACATGCGTGGTGGGCGCGGGCGGTTTGTTTCGGCCGGGTGCTGCGACGAAATGCGCATGTGGCCTGCGGCGACGAAGACAGCAGAGTGCGTGTGCCTCGCGGACCGAGGATCTGCAGGCAGCCTGCTCCCCGCCACAGCCCGGTGGTCTTCTTCGGCTACGGCTACGGCTACGCACTCGCCCCAGCCTTGCGCGTAGGTAAGTACGCGCACTCATGCCCTGCACCCACCGCTCACGTGACGATACGGGCAAGACCACGCACGCCGGGCCGCACCGGCAGACCAGGGAGCCAACAGCACGTGCTCAGCGCCTTCGCCCGTACCGTCGTCCCCTTCCTCGGCCACCTGACAGTGACCACCGCAACGTCTCGTGCCATCGCGCCCGGCAGCATCGTCGCCCCCAACCACACCGCCCTCGCCGACCCCGCACTCGTCCTGGCCGCGCTGCACCGCCTGGGCACCGAACCCGTCGTCCTGGCCACCGCAGGGCTGTGGAGGATCCCGGTCCTCGGCAGCCGCCTCACTCGCGAGGGCCACATACCGGTTCACCGGGGCAGCCGCAGCGCGGCGGCAGCACTGGACCTGGCGGCCGAGGCGCTCGCAGCCGGCCGGGTCGTGGTGCTCTATCCCGAAGGCGGACTCCCGCGGCGCCAAGACTCCACCGACCGCGAACCCGGCACCTTCCGCACCGGACTGGCCCGCCTCGCACTCGCCACCGGCGCCCCCGTGGTCCCCCTCGGGCACGCCGGAGCCCGCCGGATCGTCTCCGGCAGCCGGCTCAAACAGCTCAGCGGCATCGCCACCGCGCCCCTGCGCCGCCCCGACCTGCACGTCCACCTCGGCGAACCCTTCCATCTCACCGGCGACGTGAGCGAGGCCACCGCACACGCCCGCACGGCCGTGCACGAAGCGTGGCGTCGGGCCGTCAGCCACCTGCCGTCCGTCTTGCCCGCGTGAGTCCGACTCGGTGCCTGGCCATCGGCCAGGCAGAGCCCACATCCTCCACGCCCTCGGGTGGTCACGCCGTCCCACGATGTACGGCCGTTGGCACTCGCTGTGGCCCGCCACGTGGCAGCCGGTCACACGCGTCCCGGCCGCCAGCTCGGCTATGTGCCGGCCGACTTCAGAAAGCGCTGTGCATCCACCACAGGGGTGTTGAGATGCGGTCCGGCCTCCGCCCTCAGCCGTCGATGCGGTACGAGCCCGCTCGCTCCCGGCAATCCCGGTAGGTCGCATCGCCAGAGGCGGAACGGGGAGCGCCACGCACAACAGGTCGGTACCAGGGCCTGGACGCCCGGAGAGGCCCTTGTCGCGCCTGATCGACCGCCAGTGCGAGACGCATCGCATTCCGACCGGCGGCAGATTCCGGGTGTGCCCGGTCCAGGAGAGTGAGGGCACTGTGGCACAGAGAGGAACACGGGGCCGTACGCCGAGACGGCGGCCCGCCTGCGGCAGCTCGCCGAGGGGTGTACCGACCGCGAGACAGCCCGCGCGTTGTTCCTGAGCGAGATCACCGTGACGTCACATCCGTGCCGGATCGTCCACAGCCCGGACGTCCGGGCACGCACGGCGGCCGTCTCCGAGGCCGCCGAACTGCTGCTGCTGGAACAGCAGTTGGCCCGGGTCGGCGCTGCTGCGCCGAGCATCCGGCGGAGGTCCCGCTGGTCCGGGACGGATTGGGAGCGCCGGTGCTCAGGGAGAGATGTCGGCTCCGGGTGTGGTCGGCGGCGCGTCCGGCTGCTGGGGTTCGGCATGTTCCCCGGGTCCGGGGCGCATGACGGGCAGGGTGAGTCGTGCGAGGTTCGTAGGGGCGCGCTCGGTGTGGCCCGGTGTCAGGACGAGGATCTCGTCGTCGGCGTTCCACACGCGCCGTTCGGACTTGCCGGGGCACAGGTGGACGGTTCCGTGGGGGCGGGGCGAGTGCGGGACGTGAGCGCGGTAGCCGATCGTGTACTCGCCGTTCCGCATCGCCGCCGCGACGACCGTGGCGAAGGACGCCTCGCGGCCGGGCCGGACATAGTGGGCGGCCGGGCGCAGGGCGAGCGCTCCGCCGCGTGCGGCGAAGATCTCCTCGAACACGGCGGCCAGTTCGGGGGTATGGACGATCTGGGCCATCAGCAGGGCGGTGAGTTCTCCCGCGACAACGGCGTCACCGGCCGGGCCGAGCGGGGCGAGTGTCCGGCTGCGGTGCTCGCGCATCTCGGCCACCACGGGGAGCACCCGGGACGTCTCCTCCTCCCAGGAGCGCAGGTTCAGCATGGTCAACAGCGTCCGGTCGTCGGCCCGTTCGGGATCCGTGCCCGCCTGCTGGTCGACGCCCAGGGCGATGGCACAGTCGTAGGCGGAGAGATCGAGGCCGGTGAGGGTTTCGGGGGCGCACGGGTCGCCGGGACGGTGGGTGAGCCGCAGGGGTGAGGAGTCCGTCGGCGGTCGGACGCAGGGTGGTGCGAGGCCGGTCACCAGGTCGAGCGTGGAGCCCGGACGGGCGGTCCGGCGCAGGGTGTCGACGATCAGCGGGGCACGACGGTTCCAGCCCAACAGCAGGAGCCGGTAAGGGCGTTCGGGCGCCGGCCGGGTACGGGCCGCTGCCGTGGGGTCGACCGGCGCGCGGTGCGCGCTGAGGGGCGGAGGGCCGTCGTCGTGGGCGACAGTCACCAGCCGGTCCCCCGCCACCAGCACGGTACCCGGCGGAGGGGTGAGCAGCGGGCGGCCGTCGGCCCGCAGGAGCCCTACGGCGCTGGACGTCTCCAGGCGCAGCGCCACCTCTCCGAAGGACAGTCCCGCCGCCTGCGGGATGTCGACGATGTGGAACTCGGCTCCGGAGAAGTCCAGGAGGTCCCGCAGTACCCCCGACATCCCGGGATGCCTGGCGCACTGCACGAGCAGCCGCGCGGTGGACTGGTCGGTCCCGAGGACCGTGCCACGCGGCCCCATGGCGAGTCTCGCGGCCGGGACCCAGCGTCCGTCGTGTACGGCGGCCACCACTCGCGGGCCGGCGTCCGTGCCGAGCACGGTCCGCAATGCCAGCAGAATCCGTACGACCCCCAGGTCGCCGTCGAGGCCTTCGGCCTGCAGCACCACCACCGCCCGGGCCGCGCCCAGGCTGACCAGCCGCAGAGTGTCGGGGTCGGACGGCACTCCGGTGCGGCACTCCAGGCGGACGCCGTCGGTGACACCGAGGGTGGCTGTCAGCGCTCTCTCCATGGCGGCCGGGTCCCGGTCCGCGAGCACGGTGATCACCTGCCGGTCGTCCGCCGCGCGGGCGCCGATCAGCTCTTGGACCACGGTGAACACCTGGTCGGACCAGCCGAGCACGAGGGTGTGGCCACGTTCCACGACCCGGGAGCGCCCTCGCCGCAGCTCCGCGAGCCGGTCGCCGAGGCCCGTGGTGACGACTCCGACGACCGTCGACACGCACAGCAGGGCGATCAGGCCGAGCAGTACGGACAGCAGCATCCGCAGCGGAGCGCCGGTGGCCACGCCCAGCCGCAGGGTCTCCGCGCTGGTGCGCCACACCTGGGTGAGCCGACCGGACAGCGAATGCGGTGCGTTGGGGTCCGTCCACACCAGCAGGGTGCTCACGGGCACGACCACCGCCAGACAGCACAGGGCCAGCCACCCCAGCAGAGCGCCTGTGCTGCGCGCGAGTGTCCTGTCGAACAGATACCTCGTGCGGTGGCGTAACGGGCTCCGCTCCTGCCGCCGTTCCACATCGACCCCCTGAACTCGGTACACCTCCGGGAATCGAAGCGTGCCGGGCCCGGCGTCCGAGACACGCCGTTCCATCAGGAGTTTCATACTTTCGGGCAACGGCACCGGCTGAAACCTGGTCCGGCCCGGCCACGGGGCCGACGGCAGCGGGCCTGGGGTCCATCCCCGAGGGGAAGCCGCAGCGGTGCGGGGGCGCGGCCTCGCCGACCGCTCACGAGGTGTACGGCGCGTTCAGGACACTGCTCGCCGCCGTCCTCGCAACCCTCCGATCACGGCTGTTGCACAATGTGAAATTTTGCGTCGCAGACATGGTGCGCGATGGCGCGCGCCCCTTGTCTTCCCCTCTCAACAGACCAGTCCTGACCGGACGAACCGCGCTCCCACGACCGGGACACCGATATTCCGCGCGCGGACCCGGTGCCTCCCTCGGTCCAGTGGCGACGGCACCGCCGCAGCCGACGCCTCGGCCACCCAGACCAAGAACCTCACGGCCGGCTGGTCGACGATCTACCTGACCCCATCGTGGATGCAGCAGACACTCAAGCAGCTGCTCTAGGGCCACGTGCACAGGCTGAAGTCGAGCGGCGAGGTGTCCTCGCTGAACCCGGCGCTGGAGCAGGCCGTCGCCGAGCGGGAGGGCGTGGCCGTCACGCAGACCATCGACGTGGCGCTGTCCGAGATCACCGACAGCAACCTCTCCCGTACACCAAGCCCGACCAGCCCGCCGACTCCTACCCGATCAACAGCGTCGCGCAGTTGGACCGCTGCCGAGCGTGGAGAAGGTGTCCAAGTCGTTCGCGGGTAACCGGGAGGTCCACGGTCCTCTCGCTCCTCACCGGGATCAGCGGATGTGGGACCGCAGAGGCATCCGGAATCGGCCCCGCATCCGACGTCGGGCATCTCTCGGCGGATCAGCTGTAGCAGCGCGAGCCGATGTCGATGCGGATACCGGTCACATTGCCGTAGCCCCGGATCCGCAGAGCGGCCTGGCGCCCCGGTTCGACGCAGCTGGTGTGTCCGCTGCTGTAGAGGAAGTACGCGGCACCGTCCTGCCGGGCGTTGTACGCGTACGTGACATCGCCACGGCTGAAGGTCTGCCAGTAGCGAGTGACGTCCCTGTAGTTGCCCACCTTCACCTGGCGGGCGTTGTAGACACAGACATACGGATGCCCGCAGCCGGTCAGTGTCGAGGCCGAGGCGTGAGCGGCCGTTCCGGCGACCAGGCCGACCCCCATGAACACACCGGCGGACGCACACAGCACGGCGAACCGTTGCGCAAGACGATGACGCATCATGCTCTTTTCCCCCTCGTCGTACGTGAAGGGCGAGTTCATCAGTACGCGGCCACGAACAGGAGGGCGCGTGGAGGTGGTTCGGACGTGTGAGCATGTGTTGCGGCCCGGCTCAGCGCCCCTCTGAACACCCCTGCCGTACAGAAGGTGCTGACGGTTCGTCCCCGGTCCTGAGAGACAGGGGGGACACGCAGTGCGCGTTCGTCGGTGGTTCAGTCGGCTGCCCGGTACGCGGTCAGCACGCCACCCCGCTCACGGTGCCGGGCGGGCGTCCTGCCGATCCGATCGGTCTCGGTTGTCCCGGTCTGTGGCTGCTGGGCGAGGGGAACAGGTCCGCGAAGTCCGCAGCCGGACACATGTTCACGCCTCCGTGCAACCCGCGCGCCCTTACGGCGGTGTTACTCACGGAAGTTCGCGCTCACCGACCGGAGCGCGCAGCTCGGCATGAAGGAAACGGGGAAACGGGGTGTGCGTATGACCAGCCCTTGTACGCCTGCCGCCTCTGGGCGAGAGGCTGCGGACAGAGCGGACCGGGAGGCTGCCGACAGGATGAGAACAGGCCTGGAGGAGGATCCTCCCGAGCAGAACGTCGACGTGGGTGACTTCGAGGCGTACGCGCGCGCCCGCTGGTCGTGGATGCTGCGCTTCGCCTATCTGCTGACCTACGGCGACCACCACGAGGCGGAGGATCTCGTCCAGACCACACTCGCCAAGGTCTACCTGCGCTGGGATCACGTACGCACCCTCGGAGCACCCGACCGTTACGTCCGCCGCGCGCTGATCAACAACAACACGACGCGACAGCGCAGACGACGGGTCGTACAGCTCCTCACTCCGCACCTCACCGATCCGCGGACACCCGCCGATCACATCAGCGACCACGACAGCTACGACACCCGCACCGAACTGCTGGCCGCGCTCGCCACCCTCCCGCCCCGCCAACGCGCCGTCGTCGTGCTGCGCTACTGGGAATGCCTGGGTGAGCAGGAGACCGCGGACGTCCTCGGCTGCTCGGCCGGCAACGTAAAGAGCCAGGCGAGCCGAGCCCTGAAGAAACTGCGACACTGCGCGGTCCTGTCCGACTACGCCGCGACAGCGGCACAGAGCTGAAGGGGAAAGGGCACACAGCATGACGACCGACATGTCACCGCAGCCGCCGGTACCCGAACTGTGGCAGGCACTCGACGAAGCCGCGCACGGCTGCGCCCCGCCGTCGTTTCCCCACGAACGGATCATGCGACGCAGCCGGAGCATCGCACGACGACGACGGTGGGCGGCGGCCACCCTCGGCGCAGCCCTGCTGGTTCCCGTGGGCATCGAGATCGCGGCCCTGTCCGAGCCGACCGCCTCGCACAGCGTCACCAGTACGGACCCCACCCCCGCGCAC
>NZ_JAEQAZ010000126.1 GCF_016654115.1 Streptomyces sp. MBT53 | reverse complement strand
CTCCCTTTGCCACAACGCACTTACACCCACCTCACGCCCACAGTTGGAAAGCATGCCAGGAGCACCCCCTCACGAGTTCGAATCTCGTACTCTTCGCCAGTGCCTCACCGTTCGGCGAATTCGAGGGGTCGTTGCCCTCAAGCCCGCAGTCCAGGTCCTTGTCGGCAGGGGGTGCTCCCCGGGCTCGGGGCTCCGAGGTCCAGGCCCCCATCCCACCCCCCGGACTTGATCAAGTACTTACCCTCCCTTTACCTGGGTCGCGGCGGCAAAGCCCCCCGGTGAACTACCGTCTTCGGGCCAGTCAGCCGACTCAGCCGACTCAGGGGGAGCAGACGACGTCATGGGTGACGCAAGCGACGGCAAGATACTCGACATCAAGATCGCCGATCTGAAGGCGACAGCCCCGCATTTCCACACGCACAGCTCGGATCTGGCCAAGGCGCTGACCAAGCTCAAGACCGGGCTGGCGGCGGCCGGTTCGCCGTGGGGTGGTGACGAGCAGGGGCAGAAGTTCCACGGGGAGTACTGGCCGCACGTGACGAAGATGGAGGAAGCCGCCGGGATTCTCGCGCTCGGGCTGGCCAGCATCGAGGCGGCCATGACCGACATGGCGGACGGGCACATCGACAACGAACTGCTCGTGCGTTCGATGTTCAGCAAGATCCAGCCCGCTCCGCACGACGGTGACGGAGCCGCGCGGTGAGCGCGAGCGACAAGGTCAAGGAGATCGTCCAGGACGTGACCGGCATGTGGTGGCCGGATGCCGACGAGGACGGTCTGCGGGACGCGGCGAAGGCGTGGCGGGACTTCGCCGACGATCTGGAGACAGTAACGGCCGCCGCGAACAAGTCGGCCCGGGGCATCATCGAGCACAACAAGGGCGAGGCGATATCCGCCTTCGACGACCCGTTCTGGCGCCGCTACTACTACGACGGCCACGGCTGGCTCCAGGACATGATCGACGGCGCCCGCGACATGGCCAAGGCCCTCGACCAGTACGCCGACGTCGTCCACAAGGCCGTCAAGCATCTGGAACACGAGCTGGAGATCGTCGGCGCCACCATCGTCGCCGGCACCGCCCTCGCCGTCTTCACCTTCGGCATCTCCGAAGGCGCCGCGGCCGCCGCCACCGCCTCGATCCTGGAACTGTCCGCCACCCTCGGCGTGACCGTCTCCACCGAGATCGCCACCATCGCCGGCACCACACTCGCCACGGCCGCCATCGGCGGAGTCGAATCGGTCACCGTCGACCTGGCCGTCACCCAGCCCCTCGCGATCGCCACCGGCGAGAGCAAGGGGCTCAGCCTCGACGAGGTGAGTGACTCCGCGCTCTACGGCATGGAGTTCGGCGGCGCCTTCGGAGCAGGCGGGAGCACGGCCCGGATCGTCGCCGAGAACGGCGGCGTGGAGAGCCTGTTCAACGGCTTCCGGCTGAACAGCGCGGCCCTCGACGAGATGGGCAAGTCCCGTAACTGGAAGCTGTTCCAGGCCCCGGACTCGAAGATCCCCGTACCGCCGTTGAAGGCGGGCGACTACGAACTCGTCTCGGGCGACCCGGTCTACTTCGGCAGGACCACCACCACGGTGGGCTACGACGAGCGCACCCTCAACAACCTGCAGCGGGTCGCCCGGATCCCCGGCGTGCACGACGTGGTCGTCCACGGCACGGACCAGGGAGTGTTCGTACCCGGTCGCATCAATGCCGCGGGAAAGACCCTGACGGACTTCGAAGTGCATCCCAACCACATCGCGGATGCCATCCGCAGCAATCCCAACTACCACGGCGAACCGGTACGCCTCATCTCCTGCTACTCCGGCGCCGACGCGAGACCTCCCGAGCTGCCCCTCGCCCAGTCCGTCGCCAACGAGCTCGGCGTGCCCGTGACCGCGCCCACGAGCAAGGTGGGCACGTCCCCCGACCTCGGGCTCAACCAGACCCCCACCATCGGCAACAATGGCTACTGGCGCACCTACCTGCCCATGGCCCACTGACGGCAGGCTCACGGGAGTGAAGATGACTAAGCGAGCGGGCTTCTACCAGGAGATCAGCGGCCCGGATGCCACAGCGGGCGATGCGCCGTCCCTGCGCGACGACGTGCGGAGCAGCGGGCCCTGGGACGAGGACCGCGTCCTCGCCTACCTGGAATCGGCTCGGGAGATCTACACCACGATGGGCGCTCGGCGCGACGCCCTCGCCGACGACGAGTGGATCGCGGGCTCCGAGTCCCTGTTGACCGACGGCACCTGGATCTGGCCGGTCGACCTCGTGCACTACGTGCGCCGTCACCACGTCGCCCTGCCGCCGGAGTTCCTGGAGCAGATCCGGGCCAGCAGCTACACCGTCCCCGCCGTGTCCGACGAGCGGGCCAGGCAGATCTTTCAGGAAGAGTTCCCGGACAGCGCCCCCGCAGCGGCCGTTCCCAAGTCCGTCGGCTTCTTCACCTGGTACGTGCCGAAGCTGACCGGCACGGGCGCCCGTCGGCTCCTCGCCCATCTGGAGAACGCGGGGCTCTCCGCCGTACACCCCCTGACGAACGCCCTCTTCGGGTTCCGCGAGACGCCGACCGGAAACCGCGAGCCCCTGATGGGTGACGGCACGGCCCTCGCCGCCGCCCTGGCCGACGACCGCTACTCGAAGGCCGAGTTCACCTGCTGGAAGGGCTACGACCAGTCGCTGACCGGCATCGTGCGACGTACGGACGAGACGACGCAGGGCATCACACTGCGCCTCACCGACGTCCCGGCACCCGACCGCGAGGAGGCCGTGGCAGCACTGGTGCGCACGCTCGACCAGGACGCGGCCGAGTGCCGCGGTTTCGTCATCGACCGGACCGGCGTCTCGGCCTCCCAGGACTGGGACCGGATCCTCACGGGCGACGGAGCGCACTTCACCGTGTGGCCCGACACCGTCGGCATCCTCCGGGACCGCGTCGGCAACCACCCCGAACTGACCGACAGCAAGCCGACCGCCTACGGCCGGCTCGACGTCTTCAACCGCGTGTGACGACGCCGGGCCTGCGTCGAGTACAACTGCCTGGCGCCTGGCCCGAGTTCGGGTCTCCTTCGCACAGGATGGCGCAGGACGGCGCAGGACGGCGCAGGACGGCCGCTACCGTCTCGGACCATGGCGAACGGCAGCAGCACGCCCGAGAAGGTGGCGTGGATCCTGGTTCGGGGCGACCGGGTGTTGGTGACGCGTAGTCACGGCAGGGATCGCTTCTATCTCCCGGGCGGTCGTCGTGAGCCGGGCGAGTCCGACCGGGAGACGCTCGTGCGGGAGATCGACGAGGAGCTGCGGGCGGTGATCGACCCCGGTTCCATGGTGCGCTTCGGCACTTTCGAGATCGGTGAGGGGCATCCCGAGCACGGCCCCTTCCGGATGATCTGTTACACCGCCGGGCACCGCGGTGAGCTGACCCCGGCGAGGGAGATCGCCGAGAAGGCGTGGTTCCGCTACGTCGATCGGCACCGGGTGTCGGCCGTCGACGCGTTGGTCTTCGACGCGCTGCACGAAGCCGGGTGGCTTTCCTGATCCGGTGACCGCGGTCTCTACGGCCGTGCTGCGGTGACCGGCGGATCCGAAGCCGTCCGGGCGGGCCCGGGCCGTGCGGCAGGATGTCTCCTCATGAGCGATGCGCCCGTCCCCTCAGCGAGTGAATCCGCCGCGGAGTCCGTCGAGCGAGGTCGGCGGGCCGCCGCGGAAGGCGACTGGAAGACGGCTGTCATGGCCTGGGTCGCTGGATCCAATGCCGGGAGTCTGGAATCGGCGAACCTGGTCGTCACCGCAGTCCCGCCCCTGAAGGCCCAGGCCGATGCGGGGGACGTCGACGCGATGGCTCTTCTTGCCGGTGTGATGCTGGACTTCTTCCGCGAGTCCGCCCTGCCGATGGTGCTGACGTACGCGACCGCCGCGGCACGGGCCGGGCATCCGTCGGCCCAGCGCACGCTGGGCCTGATGTACCGCACCGGCCGCGGAGTCGAGCCGGACGACCGCCGGGCCGAGGATCTTTTTACGGCGGCCGCGAAGGCCGGCGACCCGTTCGCCGCTTTCAACCTGGCGGGCATGCACATCACGGGGGATGTCGTGGCCAGGGACCACGACGAGTGCCTGCGGCTGCTGCGCCGGGCCGTCGCCGGGGGCGTGACCGAGGCCGCCGCCGTGCTCGGTGACAGGCTCGCCTCCGTCGATGAGGACGCCGAGGCGCTGAGCTGGTACGTGTATGCCGCCGAGCGGGGTCACGCGGGTTCGATGTTCGCCGCCGGGTGCCGGTACCGCGACGGCCTGGGTACGGTGCCGGACCCGGTCCAGGCCGTGCGGTGGTTCCTGGCGATGCTCGACAAGGGCGACGGGGACGGGCTCCATGAGGCGATCCAGCTGGTGCGGCGGGGCGTGACCGACGAACAGATACGCACCGCCGGCCGACTGTCCGGCCGCCCGTCCGAAGCCGAAACCCTCATCCGCACGGCCCGCCCGCACGGCAGCAGGTGATATTCACCGGCGTGCCGGGGCCCTGCCGACGGCGGTCAGGCGGGAGGGGCGACCGGGTTCCGGGCCGGTGGGGCCGAGACCGGGTTCCAGTCGGGGCCCCGGTGGGTCCGCCACCAGTCTTCTATGACGTGGAACTTCTCCTCGAAGTGGCGGTCCGGGGCGAGGAATCCGGTGCTGGGCGCCCGTAGGCGGGTGAAGCGGCCGTTCGTCTCGTAGAGGACGATCGTTTTGATGCCTCGGATCGATTCGGTCTGGATGCCTCGGACGTCGGCCCAGGGGATCGTGCGGCGGCGCAGGGTGTGGACCACGGCCGCCGACGGGGTGAGGGTGATGCCGAAGCGGCGGGCCGGCAACAGGGCCGTCAGCACCAGCAGGAAGACCCAGAAGGTCACCAGGCCGGCCACTCCGCCGGGGCGTGGCATGCCGGTCCTGATGTTGATGAAGAGGATCGTCGTGACGACGACCGCCGGCAGGACCGGCACTGTCCGTTGCCACATGGTCATGCGATAGCGCACCTCTGCCGGCAACGCGACCCCACTCGCTGAACGCTCCACCACTGCATCCACCCCGTTTGAAAGAATTTTCCCGGGAGGTGACAACCTCCCCTCCCTGTATACCCGTTCGATAGGCATGAAGTACTTCTCACCGCGCACCTCGCCGGTGCCGGGCGGAGGTGACCTGTGATCCGGACGCCGGTCGGGCAGGACGTCTCCGATGCCGGTGGTGTCGTCGAGAACGGGCTGGACTTCGACGACTTCGCGCGCAGCCGGCAGGCGCATCTGCGTCGTTCGGCCCATCTGCTGTGCGGGGACTGGCACTTGGCCGAGGACCTGACGCAGACGGCGCTGGCGAAGCTGTACGCGGTGTGGCGTCGGGTACGGCAGTTGGAGTCGCCGGACGGCTACGCCCGGCGGGTGCTGTACCGGACCTTCATCGACGAGACCCGGCGCCGCCGCTGGTGGGAACGGGCGGGGACACCGCAGGAGGACGTGGTGGCCCCGGTCTCGGATCCGGATCTGCGGCTGACGCTGCTGGACGCCCTGCGGCAGTTGCCGCCGCGCGGGCGGGCGGTGCTGGTGCTGCGGTTCTGGGAGGACCAGAGCGTGGAGGCCACGGCGGCGGCGCTGGGGTGCAGCGTCGGCACGGTGAAGAGCCAGACCTCCCGGGGGCTGGGCACGCTCCGGCGCATCCTCGCCGAGTCCGGCAAGGACCCCGGGACCGCAACTACGGAGATGGGAACCGGGACCGGGACCCATACCGGGACCGGGACCGGGACCACGACGGACACAGGCACCGACTATCTGCGGGCGGAGTGGTGAGCATGGGCGGGAAGGGCGGTGACCGGTACGCGGACAAGCACACCTACGCCTACGAGTCCGAGTCCGAGTCCGAACTGGTCGAAGCGTTCGGGGAGTTGGGCTCGGGTCCCGAGCCGCCCATGCCGGACCTCGTGCCGGGCGCGGTCGTACGCGGCACGCGGTTGCGTCGGCGGCGGCGGGTCGGGGCGTGCGTGAGCGCCGCCGTCATGGCGGGCGTGCTCGCGCTCGGCGGGCACGCGCTGCTCGCGCCCCGGCCGCAGAGCGCGCCGACGCTGCCCGCCGTGGAACCCACGGTCTGGTATCCGTCGCTGGAGCTGCTGCGGTCGATCCTGCCCGCTCGCAACGCCGCCGAGATCGAGGCGGGGAATCCGCGCCAACCCCTGCGCCCCGGACGGTATTTCCGGGTGACCACCGTCGACGGCAACACCACCGACCTCTACGTGGGCGTCAGTCGCACCGCCGTGGATCCGTCGTCCGCCCACCGGACCCAGGCCTGCCTGAACCGCACCGGACGGGTGCTCGCCTCCCCCTGGAACGGCCTGCTCTACAAGTGCAGCCTGACCAGGCGCAGTTCGGGCAGCGTACTGCTCTACTACGTGTCCGACATGGGACTGCCCAGGCCGAGTAGTTCCCGCAACGAGAACTCCTGGGCGACGGGTGTCACCTACCTGACCTCGGGCGGATGGTCGGTACAGGTCATCGCGGGCCAGCTCGACGAGGCCGCCGGCAGGGGGAGCCGCGGCCGTCCCTGGGCGGACACTCCCCTGCTCCAAGTGGCCACCGACCCGCGCATCTTCGACGCCGTCGAGGAAACCGGCGACTGAGCCGACGCACTTCCGACACACATCGTGATCAACCCTGACGACAAGGATGGCATGAGCATGTCCAAATTCAGCACGCCCGACATACGCAGCCCCCTGATCACCGCCCTGGCCGTCGGCCTGCTCCCCCTCCTCGCCGCCTGCGGCGGCGGCGACAGCACCAAGTCGACTGCGTCGAGCGGAAGTTCGGGCAGTTCCGGCGGATCCACCACGACCACCTCCAACGGCGCCGTACAACTCACCGTCCCCGACGGCGTCGACGAGGAGACCAAGCAGCAGTACATCGAAGAGAACGCCATCGCGGTCTGCATGAAGAAGCAGGGCTTCACCTACACCCCGTACGTGCGGACCTCGGCCGCGGCCGATCCGCTCGCGGCTGTGGACGGGGAGGACTACGCGCGGGCGAAGCAGTTCCGGAAGAAGTACGGCTTCGGGTACTACGCCGGCGCCGTCTACCCGGACGACCCGAACGTCCCCTTCAGCAAGGCCGCGACGACCAAGCGGACCACGCCCGTGGACCACGACGAGGACGGGCTGACCGAGGCGCAGAAGAAGGCGTACGACATCGCGCTGAGCGGTCCCCCGGCCAAGTCCAAGGCGGAGGAGAAGCCCGGCGGTTGCTCGGAGGCCGGGCGGGTCGCGGCGCACGGACCGGCGCTCAGCGCGGCGGCCGAGAAGAAGGCGGAGAAGGCCCGCAACGACGCGAACCACGCCAACGGCCTGGCGCTCAACGGAGATCCCCAACTCGTGCAGCTCGCCCAGCAGTTCGCGACCTGTCTGACCGGGCAGGGCATCCCCGTCTCCACCACCCAGCCGACCGGCATGGTCGACATGGTGCGGCTCGACATCTCCCGGAAGCTGCCGGAGAACTTCATGTCGATGAGCAGGGAGACCGCGCTGCCGCTCCTCAACAAGGACATCGGCATCGCCCTGAAGGATCTGGACTGCGGCAAGAAGTTCCGCGCCGCGTACTTCCCCAAGGAGAAGGCCAAGCCGTACTACGGGGAGGACGGATGAGCCACCCTGAGGGAGCGGGTACGAGCCGGATCGGCAGCGGTCGTAGGCGACTTGGGGTCGTCGTGGGAGCCGTGGTGCTGGTCGGGGCGGGCGGGTGGTTCGCCGGTACGCAGGTGCAGTCGCCCGCGGACGCCGCCGCCGCGCATCAGGCGCCGAAGGCGGGACCGGTGACGGTGGCGGTCGTACGGCAGTCGCTCACCGCGAGTGTGGTAGCGACCGGGTCCGTCGAGTTCGCCTCGCCGCGGCCTCTTTCGCTGGCCGGGCCGGTCGGCAGCGGCGCGTCCTCGGGAGCCGACGGCAGCGAGGGCGCCGAGCAGCGGGTCACCAAGGCGCCGGTCGCCGGCACGAAGATCAAGGAGGGCGACGTACTGATGACGGTCAACGGCCGTCCGGTGTTCGCGCTCGGCGGTTCCGTGCCGATGTACCGCGCCATGGGGCCCGGCAGTTCGGGCGACGATGTGACACAGCTTCAGAAAGCCTTGCAGCGGCTCGGGTTCGACCCCGGCTCGATCAGCGGGACGTACGGGCAGGGCACCGCGAGCGCCGTCGCCGCCTGGTACAAGAGCAAGGGGTACGACGCCCAGGAGCCGAGCACCTCCGATCAGCAGCAGCTCGGCTCGCTCGAACAGGCCGTATCCGCAGCGCAGGAGGCGCTTCTCACCACCGACAGCGCTTCCCCAGCGGGCAGTTCGAGCGAAGGCGGTTCGTCCGCCTCCCCCAGTCCGCAGTCCAGCACCGATCAGCAGGTCCACGAGATCCAGGTCAAGTCCGCCCAGAAGGCGCTGGATCTGGCGAACGACGCGCTCAGCAGTTTCAAGGCCTCCTACGGTACGAAGGTCCCGGCCGGCGAGGTCGTCTTCCTGCCGAAGCTGCCCGCGCGGCTGGACAAGGTGAGCGTGAAGACGGGCGATACCCCGTCCGGCCAGATCGGCACGGTGACCAGCTCCGACGTGGTGGTGCAGGCGGCCGTGCCCGGCACGGACGCGCAACTCCTGCGGCACGGGATGACCGCCCGACTGACCACGGCGGACGGCAAGTCGGCGACCGGCACGGTGGACGTCGTGGCGGACGGTTCCGGTTCCGACTCGTCGTCGGGCGCGGACTCCTCCGCCACGGCCCCCGCCGCCACCGGCGAGACCGACTCGGCCGCCGGCTCCGACTCCACCGCCGCCGTCCAGGTCCGTATCACCGTCCCGGAGCCCGGGCCGCTCGCCGGGGAGGCCGAGGCCGCCGTGAAGGTGACCATCAAGGTCGGCGCCTCGGACGGCAAGGTGCTGACCGTGCCGATGGCCGCGATCCACACCTCGTCCGACGGGCGGGCCCGGGTCCAGGTCGCGCACGGCGACACCGTGACCGACGTCCATGTCACCGTCGGGCTCTCCGCCGCCGGGATCGTCGAGGTCAAGCCCGCCGGGGGCACCTTGAAGGCGGGCGAGAGGGTGGTGGTGGGCGAGTGACCGACACCGTGGTGGAGAGCATGGTCGACACCGTCATCCAACTCACCGGCGTGGAGCGGACGTTCCCCTCCGAGCCGCCCGTACACGCCCTGCGCGATGTGCACTTGACCGTGCGGCGCGGTGAACACCTGGCGATCGTCGGGCCGTCCGGTTCCGGGAAGTCGACGCTGCTCAACACGCTCGGGCTGCTGGACCGGCCCACGGCGGGGTCGTATCTGCTGGACGGGGTGGAGACCACCGGGCTCGGGGACCTGGAGCGGACCTCGTTGCGCGGGAGCCGGATCGGGTTCGTGTTCCAGTCCTTCCACCTGCTGCCGTACCGGACGGTCGACGAGAACGTCATGCTGGCCGAGACCTATCGCAGGCCACGGGCCGGACGTGGGCGCGGCGGACGGCTGGCGCGGGCCCATCAGGCCCTGGAACAGGTGGGGTTGGGGCACCGGGTGGGTTTCCGGCCCGACCGGCTGTCCGGCGGTGAGCGTCAACGGGTCGCCATCGCACGGGCGTTGCTCAGCGATCCGGCGCTGCTGCTCTGCGACGAGCCGACCGGGAACCTGGACACCGAGAACACGCTCTCCGTGCTGGAGCTCTTCGACGACCTGTGCGCCCAGGGCATGACCCTGGTCGTGATCACCCATGACGACGCGGTCAGCCGGCGGGCGGGCCGCCGGGTCCGCATCACCGACGGACGCCTCACGACGGAGGACCGGTGAGAGGCACGAAAGGGCTGGTGAGAGGTGAGGAAGAGCTGGTGAGTGGCGAGAAAGGGCTGGTCGAGCGGCCCTGGATGGATCCGCGGGACCTGTGGACGGAGGCCCTCGCGGGGGTGCTCGCCCGGCCGGTGCGGTCCGCGCTCACCACGCTCGGCACGGTCCTCGGCATCACCACGCTGGTCATCACCATCGGGGTGGCGTCCACCGCGGGCAACCAGATCGTCGGGCGGTTCGACGCCCTCACCGCGACGTCGGTGACCGTGACGGTGCCGGCGCCGCTGCCCGGGGAGGAGGACGCCGGGCCGCTGGTGCCGTGGTCGGGGACCGATGCCGTACGGCGGCTGGCGGGCGTGGTCGCGGTGGCGGCGCTCGCCGACTCGGACGCGATCGACAGCGTGCTGGTGCGGTCCAACGACGTGACCGCGCCCGGCGACATGTCCGGCCAGACCCTCGCCGTGCTCGCCGCCTCGGCGGGCCTGCCGGCCGCCGTGCACGGGGCGATGACGGCGGGACGGTTCTACGACTCCGGGGACATCGCCCGGCACGACCACGTGGTGGTGCTCGGCGACCAGGCGGCGAAACTGCTCGGCATCAAGCGGGTGGAGGACGCGCCGGCGGTCTTCTTCAAGGGGCAGTCGTACACCGTGATCGGCATTCTCGGCGGGATCCGGCGCGAACAGCGGCTGTCCACCGCCGTGTTGGTGCCGCCCACCACCGCGGCCGACCGGATCGGACTGACGGACATCACCCGCGTCCTGGTCGACACCGCGCTGGGCGCGGCCAAGCAGGTGGCACGGCAGGCACCGATCGCGCTGGCGCCCGGACACCAGGACTCGCTCTCGGTCGAGGCACCGCCCGACCTGTCCAAGGCGAGGGCCGGGGTCCAGAACGACACCAACAGCCTGTTCCTCGTCCTCGGACTGGTCTCCCTCGTCGTCGGCGCGATCGGCATCGCCAACGTGACGCTGGTGACGGTGATGGAACGCGTCGGCGAGATCGGGCTACGGCGCTCGCTGGGCGCGTCCCGGCGGCAGGTGGCCGGGCAGTTCCTGCTGGAGTCCACAACCATCGGGCTGCTGGGGGGAGTTGTGGGCGCGGCACTGGGCATCGCGGTCGTGGTGTGTGTCGCCGTGTTCAAGGAGTGGACACCGGTCCTCGACCTACGCCTCGCACTCGGCGCCCCACTCGCCGGCGCCCTCGTCGGCCTCCTCGCGGGCCTCTACCCCTCCCTCCGCGCCGCCCGCATGGAACCGGTGGACGCGCTGCGCGCACCGTCGTAGACACACGACCCACCGCGCACCTCCCGAGCGCAGGCCGCCGGGCAGTCCCGCTCGAACCGACGACGATCGGACTGCCCGGCGGTGCCGTCGGGGAACACGCACGCGCCGACCGTGATGATCGGCGAGCGCTGCGCGGAGTTCCTGATCAGCGGCTGATCTCCCGTTGCGGGGTGCCCCGGGCCGGGCCGAGGGCGAGGCCGTGAGCGCGACGGCTCCGGCGGGCGGTCATGTCCGGGGTGCCACAGCGATCACCAAGGTCTACGCGAACCGCTCCGCCGACCTCGCGGAGCGGGGCCGGGACGGCTTCCAGTTCCTCACCGACCGCGTCCGCTACGGCATCCTCGTCGTCCTCCTCCGGCACCCGCTACCCCGCGAGCGCCACGAAGGTGACCACGAGCGCGGTCATCGACGACACCTGCAAACCGTCGCCGCTCTTCGACACCACCGCCCATCTCGTGCAGGCGCTCACAAAGAAGTACAGCCTCGACCAGAAACGGCTCTACGCCACCCGGCAGTCGAAGGACGACGACAAGTCCCACTCCGGCGAGAATGCCATCACAAAGGTCGTCAATGAGCAGGGCACGGTCGTAGCGACGCCGGTATGGGACGGGCGGTCCACGGGCGCGTAGTTCGCCGCCGATGTGCGGAGCCCCAAGGCGCAGAAAACGCCGGTCGACTACGCCTCGTTCAAGACCGGCACGGTCGTGCCGAAGGGCTCGGCGACCAGCGCGCACATGGCCACCTGGCACATCGCCCACACGATTCCCGGCATCCGGGAGTGGGTCATGGACCAGTCCCTCTGAGTCCGCTCTGAATACGGCCTGTTTTCGTCGTCGAATTTCCGCCGCCGCCGAATGGATCGAATGCGGGTCAATAATTGGGGCGCGATAACCCGCGCCAGCTAAGGTTGCGCGAAGCGAATTCACCGGGACGACCAGGGAACTTCTGCGTCCCCTGTGAAAACGCTTCTTATCTCGCCTATCGCTTCACAGATTGAGGCAGGACAGTGGCGCCCGGCAGCCCTGACAACCTCGATCGAAGGAGCTCACCTTCATGGACAGGCGTAGGTTCATGGCCGGTACCGCGACCGCGACGGCGGGGGCCCTGGTGGTGTTCGCCGGCGCGTCCCCCAGCTCGGCGCAGGAGGCGGGCGGGACGACGGCCGCGACCGGTGCGACCGCCTCGGACGGTCCGGGCGGTTCGGGCGGTTCGGGCGGTTCGGGCGGTTCGGGCGGAGACCATGTGAAGGGCCTCACGGCCATCACGCAGGTCTTCGGAGCCGGGCAGAAGCTCGTCGCGGTGGCGGTCGAGTACGACAGAGAGATCGACGGACGGACGCTCTCGACGTCGACGTTCACGGTCACCGACCGCACCGTGACCAAGGTGTACACGAACCGCTCCGCCGACCTCGCCGAGCGGGCGCGCTACGGCCGCTACGTCATCGTCGAGCTGTCCCCGGACGACACGGCGGCGGCGCTGTGGGTGACCCAGCAGGGCGGCGGGACCCCGCCCACCGGCGGGACCGGTACCGGGACGGGGACCGGCACCGGCGACTCCGGCGGCGGGGTCGGGGCGGGCGGCCCGAAGGTCGGCGACACCACCCCCGGCGGCACGATCGTCGCCGCGAAGGCCACGCTCACGCAGGCCGGCACGGTCACCACGGCCCACGGCACCCAGTACTCCGCGAGCAGCACGGCGCTGACCACCGACGCGGTCAAGAACCTGATCGTCGACGACTTCCAGCAGTTCACCTTCGCCGACCCCGCGACCGGTCAGACCCTGAACTACAACCTGTTCGTGCCCAAGGACTACGACCCGCGCAAGCGCTACCCGCTGGTGCTGTTCATGCACGACGCGAGCGTGGTCAACGTCGCGACCGATGGTCCGCTGGTGCAGGGGCTCGGCGCGGTGTGCTGGGCGAGCCCCGAGGACCAGGCCCGGCACGAGGCCTTCGTACTGGCTCCCGAGTACGGCTCCGTCGTGATCGACGACGACTACCTGCCGTCGACCCTCTTCGACGCCACCGCCAACCTCGTCGAGTCCGTGACGCGGCAGTACAGCATCGACCGCAGGCGCCGCTACACGACCGGTCAGTCGATGGGCGCGATGATGTCGCTCGGCCTGAACATCAAGTACCCGGACCTGTTCGCGGCGGCGTTCATCGTCGCCGGGCAGTGGCCCGAGGCACAGGCCGCGCCGCTGGCGAAGAAGGACCTGTGGATCCTCGTCTCCGCCGACGACACCAAGGCCTACCCCGGCGAACAGGCCATCACCGCGGTCATCCAGGAGCAGGGCACACAGGTCAGCACCGCGCTGTGGGACGGGCAGTCCACCGCGGCCGAGTTCGCGGCGGACGTGCGCGGCATGAAGGCCCAGCGGACGCCGGTGAACTTCGCCGCGTTCGAGGCCGGCACGGTCGTACCGACGGGCTCTACGACCAGTGCGCACATGGCCACCTGGCAGGTCGCGTACACGATCCCCGGCATCCGGGACTGGATCATGCGCCAGTCGATGTAGTCGATTTATTGGTGCTCCGCCCCGGGGGCGGGTCCTGGCCGCGGCACTCGGCGGCATAGAGTGCTGCGGCAGGTCCGGCAGGCGTGGGTGGAGGTAGATCGCGATGGAGAACCTGCCAGAGCTCACCGTGGGACGGCTGTTCACCTCCTGGCAGGCGGACGTCCCCGCGCTGCTGGTCGTCGTACTCCTCGGCGGCCTGTACGGCTGGAGCGTCCTGCGGCTGCGTCGCCGGGGCGAGTCCTGGCCGGTGGCGCGGACCGTCGCGTTCGCGGTGTTCGGCCTCGGCACAATCGTGGTCGCCACGATGTCCGCGCTGGCCGTGTACGACCGGGTGCTGTTCTGGCCCGCCGCCGTCCAGAACGTCCTCCTGGACCTGATCGCCCCGCTCGGCCTGGCCCTCGGCGATCCGCTACGACTGGCTCTGCGCGCCCTGCCGGAACGCGCGGCGGCGCGGGCGCAGGGAGCCATGACCGGCCGCGTGCTGCGGCTGCTCACGTTCCCCCTCGTCAGCACGGCCCTCGTCCTGACGACAGAACTGACGATCTACTTCACGCCGTACTTCGAAACGGCGTTGGCGAACAACTGGCTGCACCAGCTCATGTACCTCCAACTGCTGCTCGCCGGGAGCCTGTTCGTGCTGCCGGTGCTCACCCGCGAGGAGGCGCTGCCCACCTGGTGCACGCATCCGGTGCGGGCGGCGCTGGTGTTCGTCGACGGGATCATCGACGCGGTGCCGGGCATCGTGGTGATGACCCACGGCACGCTGATCGCCGGTTCCTGGTACCTCGCCCACGCCCCGTCCTGGGCCCCGGACGTCCAGCACGACCAGCAGCTCGGCGGCGGCGCGATGGTCGGCATCGCGGAACTGGTCGCGATCCCCTTCCTGCTGGCGATCCTGGTCCAGTGGGCCCGGACGGAACGCGCGGAGACGGTCGCGCTGGACCGGCGGCTGGACACCGAACTGGAGCGGGTCGCCCCCACGGAAGCCGTGGCGGACGGACCGGAACTCGTCCGCCCTTGGTGGGAGACCGAGAACAGCGAGGTCGCGCAGCGGTTCCGGGGACAGCGGTAGGCCCCCTCAAGCCACCGTCAGCGCGTCCAACTCCCGTATGAGCCGGGCCCCTTCACGGGTCATGATCTCCGGGTCGCGCAGGGCGTTGGAAAGCAACGACATGCCCTGGTAGGCGGCGACGAGGGTGAGCGCGAGCCCCTCGGGATCGGCCGCGCCGAGCTGCCGGTACTGCTCCTCCACCCAGTCCACCAGCAGCCGTATGACCCGGCCCGCGGCGAGATCGAGACCGTCCTCGTACCGCTTGTCCAGCTCTACGGCGAGGGTGCCCATGGGGCAGCCGTGGCGGGCGGCCATGTCCTTCTGGTCGACCCAGCCGCCGATGAGGGCCTTGAGACGTTCGCGCGGGTCGGGGAGCCGGTCGAGCTGTGCGGTCAGGGTCGCGAGGTTGCCGGTGTGCTCGGAGAGGGCCGCCTCGATCAGCTCGTCCTTGGTCTTGAAGTAGTAGTAGACGTTGCCGGTCGGGACGTCGGCGGCGCGCGCGATGTCGGCGATGGTCGTCCGTTCCACGCCCTGCTCGTGCAGGACCCGGGCGGTGGCGGTGGTGAGCCGCTGCCGCTTGCCGACGGCGGCGGACCGGGCGGGCGGATCGGTCCTGTCGGGCCGGGAATCCTTTGAGTCAGTCATCTGACTAACTATAGACAACGGGCGGGGCGATCGTGCTAGCGTCATTCTCGACGGAGTTAGTCAGCCAACTAACTCACACACGCATACGGCGACGGGGAGATCGAGATGATCGTGGTGACGGGTGCGACCGGGAACGTGGGCCGGACGCTGGTGCGGATCCTCACGGAGGACAGGGTCCCGGTGACGGCGGTGGCCCGGAACATCACCGGACCGGGGACGGTGACCGCCGACCTGGCCGAACCGGAGACCCTGCGGGGCGCGTTCGAGGGCGCGGACGCGCTGTTCCTGCTGATGGCCGGCGAGCGGCCGTACGACGTCCTGGACACGGCGAAGGCGGCCGGTGTCCGCAAGGTGGTGCTGGTCTCCTCGCAGGGGGTGGGAACCCGGCCCGAGGCATACGCACAACCCCGCCAATTCGAGGCGGCCGTACGGGAGTCGGGGCTCGACTGGACGATCCTGCGGCCGGGCGGGCTGGACAGCAACGCGTTCGCCTGGGCCGAGTCGATCCGCGAGCGGCGCACGGCGGCGGCACCCTTCGGGGACGTGGGCCTGCCGTTCGTGGACCCCGACGACGTGGCGGCAGTCGCGGCGACCGTCCTGCGCGAGGAAGGGCACGAGGGCGCGACGTACACCCTGACCGGTCCGGCGCAGACGACGCCTCGCGCGCGGGCAACCGCCATAGCTGCGGCACTGGGCGAGCCGGTGACCTTCACGGAGCAGACCCGCGCGGAGGCGTACGACCTGATGGCGAGCTTCATGCCGCTGCCCGTGGTCGAGGGCACGCTGGCCATCCTGGGCGAGCCGACCGAGGAGGAGCAGCGGGTGAGCCCGGATGTGGAGCGGGTGTTGGGGCGGGCGCCGGGCACGTTCTCGGCGTGGGCGGAGCGCAACGCGGCGGCCTTCCGATGACGGCGACGACGATTCACTCGACGCACGTCCTCGACTCGACCATGACCCACCGGGAGTCGGGCATCGGAGCGCCGATCGTCTTCCTGCACGGCAACCCGACCTCGTCCCACCTGTGGCGGAACGTCCTGCCGGGCGTGACGTCCAGGCGCCTGCTGGCCCCCGACCTCATCGGCATGGGCGAGTCGGGCAAGCCGCCCATCTCCTACGACTTCGCCGACCAGGCCCGCTATCTGGACGCCTGGTTCGACGCGCTCGGGCTGCGGGACGCGGTGCTGGTGGGGCATGACTGGGGCGGTGCCCTGGCCTTCGACTGGGCCGCGCGCCATCCGGACCGGGTGCGGGGCATCGCGTTCACCGAGACCATCGTCAAGCCGATGACCTGGGCGGAGTTCCCCGAAGGGGGCAGAGAGCTGTTCCGCGCGATAAAGACGGACGGCATCGGCGAGGCCATGATCCTCGACAAGAACGCCTTCATCGAACAGGCACTCCCCGCCTCCACCACGACCCCACTCACACCGGCCGACCTCGCCGCCTACCGAGACCCGTACCCGACCCGCGAAAGCCGCCGCCCCCTCCTGCGCTGGGCCCGCTCGATGCCCCTGGACGGCGAACCCGCCGACGTCGTGACCAGGATCGAGGCGTACGACCACTGGCTGACGACCAGCCCGGACGTACCCAAGCTGCTGCTCACGTTTGCCCCTGGGGCCGGCACGATGATGACCTCGGACATCATCGCCTGGTGCGCCACGAACATCGCGGCCCTGGAGATCGAGCACTCCGACACGGTGGCCGGCCACCACACACCGGAGGACCAGCCAGGGGTGATCGCCGGGGCGATATCGGGGTGGGTGGAGCGGCACGGGCTGCTCGCCTGAGAAGCCGTGCCCGGCTACCGCACGATCCGCACCCGCCGCTCCACGCTCACCTGGTCGATGTCCGACGTCCTGACCGTCACCTTCATCGTCCAGGTGCCGGCGATGGGGATGTTGAGGGAGTTGGTGCCCCAATAGCCGCCCTCGTCCTTGATGTCGGCGTCGAGGGGGCCGATCTTCTGGGCCGGGAGGGTGAAGGAGAGGCGGAGTTCGGGGACCGTGGCGAAGCCGCCGTCGGGGCCGTAGACGACCGCCTCGACCGAGTTCAGGCCGACGCGGCCGGGGTCGAGGGTGATCTGTACCTTGCCGCCGGCGTTGCCTACGCGGAAGGGGACCATGGTGACGGAGGCCGCGGGGATGTCGGCCGGGGTCGCCGTCTGCTGTGCCTCCGCCGCTGCCCTGCCCGGCAGTGTGTTGGTCAGCAGGGTGGTGATCACCAACACGGTGACGCCGACGGCGACTTCGAGCAGGACCGAGCGGCGCAGGCCGCGGCGGTAGCCGTCCGGGGAGCCGTCGCCGGCACCGGGGTCCGGGAGGGTCTTGTCATCACCGGTGGACGGGTTCGTCGTCGCCGCGTCCGCTCCCGTGCGCACCAACTCCGGGACCTGGAGCGGCACTTCCGCACCCGCCAGCCGTGCCGTCCACTGGCGGGACCAGGCCGCCGCCGCGAGCAGCAGGACCACCGCGCCGAGCTTCACGAGCAGGATGCGGCCGTACGACGTTCCGGTCAGGGCGTTCCAGGAGCCGAGGCCGCGCCAGGACTGGTAGACGCCGGTGACTACCAGGACGGTGACCGAGATGAAGGCGAGGCGGGAGAAGCGGGTCACCGGGGCCGCGTCGAGGTCGGTCGATCGGTAGAGGACGGTGAGGAGGGCCGTCAGGCCGCCCAGCCAGACCGACATCGCCAGCAGGTGCAGGACCGCCGAGGTCATCGCCACCGGTACCTGGATGCCGGCGGACGCGTGCTCCGCCGACGCCCAGGTCAGGGCCAGCGCGACGGCCAGGGCGGCGCCCGTCCCCAGGGTCACGCGTCCGAATCGGTCCCGTCCCCGGAGTCGTAGGAGGAAAACCGCCGTCGCGGCGAGGAGGAGCAGGCGGGCCACCAGGGCCTGGCCCGGGCGGGTGGTGAGCGTGCGCGGGAGCGCGGAGGGGTCGAACGCCGCGGCCAGGCCCGTGCCCGCCTCGTAGGGGGCGCGGAGGATCAGGAGGGCCAGGGTCGATGCCAGGAGGGTCCACCAACCCATCAGGATCGGCTTGTTGAGGACCGTGGGGTTCGGGGGGCGGCACAGGGCCATGAACGTGGCCGTGCCGATGAGGAGAGCCGCGGCTATGTACGCGAAGTAGCGGGCTATGTCGTACAGGCTGCCCGTCAACGGCTCCTCGTTCGGGGCCGTGCTGATCGGGGTGGTGGTGGCGGAGGGTTTGCCGATGGAGAAGGTGAAGGCGCCCGAGACGGGGTGGCTGTCGGCCGAGACCACGCGCCAGGCGACCGTGAAGGTGCCGGTGCCGAGCTTGGCCGGGAGGGTCACGCTCGCCGTGTCACCGGCGTCCTTCGCATGGTGCGCGGAACTCGTCTTCACCCGCCGGTTGTCGGGGTCGTAGACGCGGAAGGAGTCGTCGAGGAGGGCGACGGACTCGGAGAAGGTGAGGGTGAGGCTGCGGGGGGCCGACTTGAGGACGCTTCCGTCGGCGGGGTCGGTGGACTCGAGGGCGGCGTGCGCGGACGCGGTGCCCGCGCTGCCGAGGAGGAGCAGGACCAGCACGGTGCCCAGCAGCACCAGCCCTTGAACTCCTCGCCGCCGACTGCCTCGGCCGTCCCCGTTGACTCCGTAGTCCCCGTTGACTCCGCAGTCGCCGTTGACTCCGTCGCGTCCAAAACGCTGTCCCTCATTCCGTCGTCGGCGCACGTCATCTCTCCGTCTTCGGACTTGCAGGCCTCGGGTTATGTACGGAAGAACCGTTCCCTTCGCTCACCATGTGGGCCGCGCCGAGACTCCGCCGTCCACGACCAGGTCGTGCCCGGTGACCCAGGAGGCGAGGGGGGAAGCCAGGAATGCGCATGCGTCGCCCACGTCCTCCGGGCGGCCCAGCCGTCCCGTCGGCGCCGCCTCCCGCCATCTCCGCACCCCGTCCGGCCAGGCCTCCGCCAGTCCCTCCCGGTCGACCAGGCCGGGCGAGACCGTGTTGACGCGGATGCCGTACGGGCCGTACTCCAGGGCCGCCGACCGCGCGTGCATCACCACGGCCGCCTTGGACGCGGAGTAGTGCGCGTGCAGCGGCGCCGGGGCGCTCGCCTCGATGGACGCGATGTGCGTGACCGTGCCGCCGCCGTGTTCTCTCATCACCTCGGCCGCCGCCTGCGTGCACGCGAACACGCTCATCAAGTTCGTGTCGACGACCGCCCGCCACTCCGCAGCCGTCATCCCGTCCAACGGCTGCGTCGGCTGTACGCCCGCGTTGTTGACCAGCGCCGTCAGCCGCCCGCCGCCGAACTCCGCCGCCTCGCGGACCAGCGCCCGGCAGGCGTCCTCGTCGGTCAGATCCGCTTGCAGTACGACCGACCGGGCGCCCAACTCCCGTACCCGGGCGGCGACTTCACCGGCCGCCTCCACCGCCGTACGACAGTGGACCGCGACCGCCGCCGCGCCCTGTTCGGCGAACCGCAGGGCGATACCCCGGCCGATGCCGCCGCCCGCGCCCGTGACCAGGGCGACCTGGCCGGTCAGCAGGCCGTTCAGCGGGCCGTTCACGGGCGGCACAGCCCGGCGATGCGGGCGGCCTCGGCCGGGTAGCGGGCGGTCAGCTCGGTGGCGTCGCCGTGCTCGTAGCCGTCGTAGGTGAACCCGGGGGCCATCGTGCAGCCGAAGAACGTCCACGCGCCGCCGGCCGCGACCCGCGCCCCCATCCAGGTACCGGCCGGCACGGTGAACTGGAGGTGCTGGCCGTGCAGGACGTCCGGGCCGAGGACCGCCGTGCGGGAGGTGCCGTCGGGGGCGAGGAGCAGGAGTTCGAGCGGGTCACCGAGGTAGAAGTGCCAGACCTCGTCGCTGGGCAGCCGGTGCAGCGCGGAGTAGTCCGGGGCCGCGAGGAGGGCGACTATCGCGGTGCCCTCGGGGCGGCCGTCGGACCGTTCCGGGCCCGCCCAGGTACGGCGGAAGAGGCCGCCCTCGCGGGGGATCGGCTCCAGGCCGTAGTGGGCGACGAGGTCTTCTGGGGTCACTCCGGTCACCCCGGCAGGCTACGGGAAGGCCACCTCACGAGGGAGAAACGCCAGTTGAGCGTGCTTCTCGGGCAGGAACACGTCCGGGATGTCGATCTCCGGGAGCACCACCCGCGGGCCCGTCACGAAGCCCTGCCGCAGGAAGCGCGCGACCGCCTTCTCGTTGCGCACATCCGGATCGACCACGATCCGGCGCCGGTCCAGACCGAGCAGGACGTACCCGGCGAGGACACCCATCAGCGCCGCCGACCAGCCGGGGCGGGCGCCCTCCGGTCCGGCGGGGGCGAGGAGGAGGTGGATGCCGATGTCCCCGGGTGCTACGGCGTAGCAGTCGCCGACGCGGTCGGCGGTGGGCTCGTAGGTCTGGAGGAGGGCGACCGGTTCGTCGTCCCTGAGCACCAGGTGGGCGTGGTGGGTGTCGAGGGTGTCCATGTGGGCGTAGATCTCGGCGACTTGGGCCTGGGTGAGGCCGTTCATGCCCCAGAACGCGGCCCGTTCCTCGCTGACCCAGCGGTGGATCACCTCGGCGTCGGCCGCCGGGTCCAGGGGCAGGACGCGGACGGTACCGAAGCCGTCGACGTGCTGCTCGTGGAGCGGTTCGCGGGTGGGGCGCTCGGGGGCGAGGCGGCTGAAGTCGGTGACCACCGGGACCAGATCTCCCTTGAGCCACAAGGGGAGTTGGTCGTCGTGGTGCGGTGAGCCGGGCAGCCCCGACGCGCCCAGCGGCACCACCCACAGGCTGTCCTCCCGCCGGGCCAGGTCCCACACGAAGCGGGCCGCCGGGCCGCGCGCGCTCAGGTCGGTGAGCCCGGGCACGGAGGAGGTGCACAGCACGCAGTCGTGGTCACCGGCCAGGCCCGGACCGGGAGTTGGAGTGTCGGCGAGTGCCCGCCAGGGGGTCAGGCGGTGGGTGTCGCCCCAGGTGCCGAGGGGTGCGGCGGCGACTTCCTCCACCGCCGCCCGTACGGTCTCCGGCCGGTCGATGCCGTACAACTCCCGTGCCCGCAGCAGGTGTTCGAGCGCGAAGCCCACGCGCGGGAGCAGCGCGAGCCACGGTTGGAACACCTCCGGGTAGGCGGGCGGCGCGGCCAGCGCGGCGAACGCCGGGTGGGCCGCGAGCCGTCGTACGACCGCGCCGCGCACGGCCGCGTAGGCGGCGGCGTCCGTGCTGTCGGCGTCCATGCGGCGGTCCCAGGTCAGCAGCCGGTCGGTGAGTGCGGCGGCCTCGGGGGTGAGGTCGGTGAGGGCGGCCAGGTGGTCCAACAGGGGTGTGACGGAGCCCAGTCGGGTGTCCATGTGGATGGTCGGCATGTCTGCGGCGGACCAGTGCGCGCGCTCGGCGAGGAGCGCGGTGATGCGGTCGGCGCGGTGGGGCGGGGCGAATTCGACGCCGAGCGGGGTCGCCGGGCCTCGTTGGTTGGCCATGACCGCGATGCCGTCGGCGTCGGCGGGTGGTTCGGCTCGGGGCGGCTGGTGCCAGCCGTGCCATGCGTGGCCGGGTTCCCAGGCGGGGACCAGCCGGGTGCGGTTGGCCTCGGCGCGGAGCGGGACCTTTCCGGCCACCCGGTGCAGGAGTCCGCCCTCGGTGTCGGCGGCCTGGACGACGTTGACGGGCTCGGCCCAGTCGTCGAACGCCCGGTCCACGTCGGCGACTTGGCGGGCGCGGAGGAGGGGGAGCAGGGTGGTGAAGCCCAGGTCTTCGGTGACGCGGGGCGGGTGGCGGAGGCTGACGGCGAGGGGTGGGGTGCCGGGCGGCGCGGTGACTCCGCCGTCCAGGCCCTCCGGCCCGCCGATGACGACCGGCCCGCGTTCGGTCTCGATGACCTCGACCTCGACGGGTTCCTCGCCCGCCACCTCGACCGTCTCCGTGTGCCGGGCCGCGCGCCGCCAACTCCCGTCCGGGCCGAGGGCTTCGACACCGGCGCCGGTGCGGCGCAGGCGCTCGCGGTAGAGGTCCTGGTAGTCGGCCATCGCGTTGGTGATGGCCCAGGCGACCGTGCCGGTGTGGCCGAAGTGGGCAATGCCGGGGACACCGGGCACGGCGAGGCCGACGACGTCGAACTCCGGGCAGGAGAGGTGGACTTGCTGGTAGACGCCGGGGTCCTCGATGAAGCGGTGCGGGTCGCCGGCGAGGACGGGCAGGCCGGTCGTGGTCCGTGCGCCGCTCACCAGCCAGCCGTTGCTGCCGGAGGTGCCGGGCCCGTCCGTGGCGAACAGGCCGACCGCGTCCGGCCCGAGGTGCCGTATCGCCTCCTCGCGCCACAGCTTGGCCGGGAACCCGGCGAAGAGGATGTGCGTGGCGAGCCAGACCCCGAGCGGGGTCCAGGGCTCCCAACGCCCGGGCGCCAGGCCTGCGTTGCCGAACTCGGGAGCCGAAGTCCTTTCCCCCAGACCTTCGTTGACACCGCCGACGTACGACCGCACCCAGCGCGCGGTCTCCGGGTCCCGCCGCTCCAGGGCGGCGAAGCAGCGTCTCGCGGTGTCGTCGAGGCGGGCGCGGCGGGCGAAGAGGTCCCAGGGCAGGGCGTCGATGCCGAGGAAGGCGGCCGAGGTGCCCTGCGCGCGATGCCGTTCGACCTCCAGTTGCCAGGCGCGGTCGTGGGCGGTGACGCGGCCCTGGGCGCGGGCGAGTTCGTCGGCGCTGTCGGCGCGGAGGTGGGGGATTCCCCAGGCATCTCGGTAGATCCCGGCATCGCGATGGATCTCGGTCGTCACCCTGTGAACCCTCTGCTTCCCTGTTCCGAGGCTTTTATTTAGGTTAGCCTTGCCTAAGTAATCGGTGGGGAAAGCGTACGCGAAGGGTGAAGAGACGATGACACAGGGGCGCGGATGGGAGGGCGCGGTTCTCCGGCTGCTGCGCGCCAAGGACTTCGAGTTCACCGTGACGCGGGCCGAGGACGTCACCCCGCACTATCGCCGCCTCCACCTCACCGACGGCGGCATGCTCGCGGCGACCGGCGTCCACCCGACGATGTGGGTCCGGCTCTGGTTCGACAACGCGGGCAAGCCGCACCAGCGGGCGTACACCCTGGTCGACCCCGACGCGGCGGCCGGCACGTTCGGCCTCGAATTCGCCCTGCACGAGGGCCGCGCGAGCGACTGGGCACGCTCGGCCAAGCCCGGCGACACCATCGAGGCCACGGTCCAGGGCACCGGCTTCGAGAGCCCCGACCCGGCCCCCTCCCACCTCTTCGTCATCGGCGACCCGGCATCCGTCCCCGCCGTCAACTCCCTTCTGGGAGCGGTGGGTTCGACGGTCCCGGCGACGATCTGGTTCGAGGGCGAGCCCGACGGCCTCCCCCTGCGCACCGACCCGGACCACCACGAGATCCGCGCACTCCCCAGAGGCCGACTGACCGAGCGGATCCGCACGGAACTCCCCGACCTCCTGAAGTCCACCCCGGACCCCTACGTCTGGATCACCTGCGACACGACGACGACCCGGGCGCTGTCGTCGTACGTCCGCAAGGAGTTGGGCGTAGGGCGGGAGCGGGTGCACGCGTTGGGGTACTGGCGGGCGGCCTGAGGCAGGCCGGAGGGGACCTACCTCGGAAAAGTGTGTCACTTTTCACCGAAAGTGACACACTTTCGAAACCACACCCTCCCCACGCACGGAGAGGCATCCCGCCCCCGGACGCGCCAGAATCGACCCATGGACGTCACCCTTCACCTCGCCCAGGACCCCGAGGCCGACGAGCTTCTCGGCCGTTCCCCGCTCGCCGCGCTGGTCGGGATGCTGCTCGACCAGCAGGTGCCGATGGAGTGGGCGTTCAAGGGGCCGCGGACGATCGCCGACCGGCTCGGGGCCACCGACCTCGACGCGGACGACATCGCCGCCCGTGACCCCGAGGCCTTCGCCGCGCTCCTCTCCGAGAAGCCGGCCGTGCACCGCTACCCGGGGTCCATGGCCAAGCGGATCCAGCAGCTGTGCCAGTACCTCGTCGAGCACTACGACGGGGACGCGAGCCGTGTCTGGGACGGGGTCGGGACCGGGGCCGAGCTGCTGAAGCGGCTTGAGGAACTGCCCGGGTTCGGGAAGCAGAAGGCGCAGATCTTTCTCGCCCTGCTCGGCAAGCAGCTCGGGGTGACGCCGAAGGGCTGGCGGGAGGCGGCCGGGGCATACGGCGAACCCAAGTCCTACCGCTCCGTCGCCGACATCACCGGCCCCGAGTCGCTGACCAAGGTGCGCGCCCACAAGCAGGAGATGAAGGCGGCGGCGAAGGCCGCGAAGGCGGCCGGCGGCAAGTAACCGCGTCAGCCGGACGGCCCGTCCCGGTGGCGGACCGTACGCCCCCGGTCAAAACATGGACCATGACCGAGGCACCGAGCGGCTCCCCCTGGGGCCCGGAGTTCGACGACCGCCGCGCCCACGCACCGCGGCCCCCGCACGACGAGCGCTACCGGGAACCTGATCTCGAAGGCCCCCTGCACGCCCTGTCCAAGGCCGCCTGGCAGGTCGTCCTGCTCACCGGCGTCGCGTCCCTGATCCTGGGCGTCCTGGTCCTGGTGTGGCCGGGCGCGTCCCTCTTCGCGGCCGGCATCCTCTTCGGCGTCTACCTGCTGATCAGCGGCGTCTTCCAGCTGGTCTCCGCGTTCGGCACCCACAAGGCGACCTCGCTGCGCGTACTGGCGTTCATCAGCGGCGCGCTGTCGATCGTGCTGGGCCTGTTCTGCTTCCGCGGTCCGATGCAGTCGATCCTGCTGCTCGCCCTGTGGATCGGCATCGGCTGGCTGATCCGGGGCATCACCCAGACCCTGGCCGCCGCGTCCGACCAGAACATGCCCGCGCGCGGCTGGCAGATCTTCCTCGGGGTCGTCACGTTCATCGCCGGCATCGTCCTCATCGACTCACCGTTCCGCTCGGTCGCCGTCCTCACCCTCGTCGGCGGCATCTGGCTGGTCGCGGTCGGCGTCGTCGAGATCATCACGGCGATCAGGATGCGGAGCCGGGCCCAAGAGGTACCGACCGCCCTGTGACCGGCGCCCCTACTCCATGCGGGCGTATCTCGCTCCGGACGCGATGAACGCCGTAGCTCCACAGGGCAGATTGACCCCCGTGAGCACCGCACGCAGCCTCCCCCGCAGCCGTGCCTGGCTGCGGGCGCTCGTGCTGCTGCTCGCCCTCCTGGTGCCGGGCGCCCACGCCGAGATGCGCGCCGTGCCCGTCGCCTCCTCCGTCGAGACGACCATCGAGTATGACGTCCTCGACACGGCCACCGCCGCCCTACGGCCCTCCGCCCTCGCCGTCCACCGGCCCACCCCGCCCCTGCGCCCCGCGCCCGCCCCGGCGTCGTACGACCCCGAGGGCCGTAGGGCGGCGGTGGCCG
>NZ_JAEQAZ010000125.1 GCF_016654115.1 Streptomyces sp. MBT53 | reverse complement strand
CAACCGGATCCCGCTGACCCTGCCGAGCAGCCACACCGTCGACTCCATCCACGGCGCGGTGGCGGCGGACCCCGCCCCCACCACCCTGCTCGGCGTACCGTCCCAGGCCGCCCTCCTCGCCCTGGTGAAGTCACCCCCCGCCCTTCCGCAGCTCACCGGCATGATCACCGGCGGCGAGACCGTCAAGCCGGAGACCTGGCAACTGTTCACCAGCCGCTACGGCGTCCCGCTCGGCGGCATGTACGGCATGACCGAGGCCGGAATGATCGCGACCGACCTTCTCGGCACCACCCGCCCCGGCCTCACCCCGGCCCCCGGCATGACCGTGGAGATCGCCGACGGCGAGATCCTGCTCCACCTGCCCGCCAGCCCCTACGTCGGCCGCACCGACCCGAAGCGCTACGTCGACGGCCGGCTGCGCACCAAGGACGCCGGGACCATCGACCCCGGCACCGGCCTGCTGACCGTGCACGGCCGTCTCGACCAACAGGTCTCCGTCGGCGGACTCAAGGTCGACCTCACCGAGGTCGAGGCACTCATCAGCGGACTGCCGGGAGTCCGTGAGGCCGTCGTGGTGCACGGCTCGGGCATCGAGGCCTACGTGGCCGTGACCGGGGCCGGCGTCACCGGCGAGGATCTCAGCCGCGCGGCGGTGGAGCGCTGACCGGCCGGCGTCAACCGGCATCCGCCGCGCAGTGCGCCACCCGGACCGACACCCGCTCCGGCAGGCCGTCCGTGCCCCGCACCGCCACTCCCACCACGTGTCGGCCGTCGCCCACGAAGACGGCCGCGGAGGAGGTCGCCGGGTCGCCCGGCAGCGGGATGGGAGTGACGAGGCCGACGGCCGACGGTGGCCACTCCGTGGGTGGTTGGAGGAGGCCGTCGATGGACGGTGGCCCCTTCGCGAGTGACGGTGCGAGGCCGGCGATCGGCGGTGGCCCCTCCGCGGGTGGCGGTCTGTGGCCGTCGTCGGACGGTGGCCACCCCGTGGGCAGCGCGACCCCGCCGTTTCCCGGCGGTGGCCACGCCGTCGGCAGTGGCATCGGGCGGCTCATCCCGCCCGAGCGGAGGCCCAGTCCGAGGGCCTTGCCCACCGCCTCCTTCTGCGTCCACAACCACAGGAACGCCCGGTCGCGTTCGACCGCGGCGAGACCGCCCAGCCAGTCCGCCTCGGCGGGCGCCAGATAACCACGCGCCACGGCCAGCGCCGCCAGCGGCCTGACCGGCTCCACATCAACGCCCAGGTCGACGCGCGGAGACCGACACAGCGCGACGGCCACCGCACCCCGGCCGTGACTGACACTCACCCGTGTTCCGCGGCCCGCACCGTCCAGCAGGGGACGGCCGCTCGCGGCGTGGGACACCCACACCTCGGACGGCCCGACACCCAGCAGCCCGGCCGCGCTCCGCACGGCGAGAGAGCGTGCCGCGAGCCGGGCGTCACCGTCCACCTCAGACCACAACACCCACACCGGAACCGGGTCCAAGCCCGGCTGTTCCCCCATGAGATCGGAGTCAAGCACATGCAGAAGGACGAGGTCACCAAGTTCATCCTCGACGCCCTGTCGACCATGAACTACGACGTGTCCGACGTGACCGTAGACAGCCCTCTCGGCCCGTCCGGGCTGGATTTGGAGTCTCTTTCCGTGGCCGAGATCGCGATCCAGGTGGAGGACACCTACGGCGTCCGCTTCGAGGAGGACGAGATGGAGAGCGTCGCGCTGCTGACGATCTCCGGTCTCGTCGACGAGATCATCAAGCGCGCCGCCGCCTCCGCCGCCCTCTCCGACTGAACCGGGCACTTCCCGTCACCAGTCCCGGCACCAGAGGAGCCGCCCGGATGAAACCCACCAACGACCGCGCCCAGCTCGCGGCCGACCAGGAACTCGGCATAGGCAACGTACTCACCTCCCTGGCCGGCCGGGGGACAGGCCTCGACCGTCCGACCCTGACGTTCGACACGGACGTCGACGGCCACCCCGCCTGGCAGGCGCTCACCCTGCACGAACTGGACCAGCGGGTGGCGGCCCGCGCCGCCGCCCTCAACGCCCTGGACATCGCCCCGCGCGACTGCGTGGCCGTCTATGTCAGCACCGGTGCCGACATGGTCCTCAGCTATCTCGCCCTGGCCCGCATCGGCGCCATCCCGGCCCTGATCAACGCGAAGGTGCCCGGGGCCACCGCGGTCGAGTACATCCGGCGGCTGCGCGCCACCGGAGTCCTCACCGACGCGGCGCACCGCGCCGAACTGGCCCCGCACGGACTCGAAACGCCCCTGCTGGCCGACGTGTCCGAGCTCGGCGGGGGAAATCCCGCCGAGGCCCCGCCGGTCTACCGGCACCACGCCGACGAACCCGTGGTCATCACGCACTCGTCGGGCACCACCGGCCTGCCGAAGGCCGTCGCCCACTCCCACCACAGCCTCTTCGCGTCCATCAGGCACCGCCTGACCCTGCCCAAGGGACAGGGCCTGGACCGGATGCTCGCCGCCCTGCCGACCGCGCACGCGGCCATGGTGATCGCGGTGAACCTGGCCCTGTGCAACCGGGTCCAGCTGGCCGTGCTCTCCGAACAGAGCGGCACCACCGTCCTGGAGGCCGTCGAGCGCTGGAAGCCGCAGAGCGTGCTCGGCTTCGCCGCCACCTGGTCGGAACTCGCGGGCGAGGACCTCTCCCAGTGGGACCTCGACTCGATCAGCGTGTGGTGGAACACCGGTGACTGCGCCCACGAGGCGCACATCCGGCGGCTGGTCGCGGTGGGCAGTCGTATGTCGCTGACCCCGAACGGCATCGCCCGGACCAAGGGCTCCCACTTCGTGGACGGCCTCGGCTCGACCGAGATGGGCCACTCGCAGTTCTTCATCACCCACACCCCCACCACCGACCGCTACGGCCGCTGCATCGGCCGCCCGCACGCCTTCTCCACGGTCGCCGTCCTCGACGAGGACTGCGAGCCGCTCGGACCCGGCGAGGTCGGCCAGCTCGGCATCAACGCGCCGACGCTGTCACTGGGTTACTGGAACGACTCGACGACCACCTACCGGACCCGCAGGAACGGCTTCTTCCTCACCGGGGACCTCGTCCTCCGTGACGAGGACGGCTGGTACTACCACGTGGACCGCGCCGTGGACGCCGTAGAACTCCCGGACGGCGGGCGGCTGTTCACCGCGATGAGCGAGGAACGCGTGCTCGCCGACTGCGCGGACGTCCTGGAGTGCACGGTCCTCGCCGTGCGCGAGGGCGACCGGGTCACCACCACCGTGCTGCTGATCCTGGCCGACAAGGCGGACCGCGAGGCCGACCGCACGGCGGAGGTTCTCGCCGCGCTGGAGGACCATGTGGCCGCCACCGTGGACCGGGTCGTCGTGGTCGACCCGGAACTCATCCCGCTCGGCCCCACCGGAAAGGTCCGCAAGGTTCTGCTGCGTGAACGGTTCCTGGCGGGCGAGCGGGTCGGGACCGGGCAGCCGCGCACCGGTGACGGGACGGTGCGCGCCTCATGAGCCGGTCCCTCACCGCCCACGGCGCCACCGTCACCGGCCTGGGGACCTTCACCTCCCTGGGCCGGGGCGCCGCCGAGACCTTCGACGCGCTGTGCAGCGGCAAGTCCGGGCTGACCGCACCGCCCGAGGGGCACCTGCTGGCCGGCTCCCTGGACGTGGCGGGCATCGCCCCGGACCTGGAGTCGACCGAGGTGCTCCCGCGCGGCGAACGCATGGTCGACCGGTACGCCCTGATGGCGCTGGCCGCCGCGGCCGAGGCCATCGAGGACTCCGGCCTGCGCATCGGCACCGACGTCGACCCGACCCGGGTGGCCGTCGTGCTCTCCAGCGGCGCCGGCGGCCTCACCACCTACGAGGAACAGGCCCACGCCCGGCGCGAACGCGGCCCCACGGCCGTCAGCCCGTATCTGCTGCCCGGCATGCTGCCGAACATGGCGGCGGCCCGGATCGCCATCAAGTACGGCATCCGGGGCTGGAGTTCGGCCATGGCGACCGCCTGCGCGGCCGGCGCGCACGCGGTCGTCGAGGCGGCCCGGCTGATCCGCTACGGCGAGGCCGACGTGGTGGTCTGCGGCGGCACCGAGGCACCGCTCAACCCGACCTCCGCGCTCGCCTTCAAACACGCCAGGGCGCTCGCCCACGGCTGGGAGGACCCGACGGCCGCCAGCCGCCCGTTCGACCGGCGGCGCAACGGCTTCGTCCTCTCCGAGGGCGCCGGAGTGCTCGTCGTCGAGCGCACCGCGTTCGCCGACGCCCGGGGCGCCGCAGGCTACGCCGACCTGCTCGGCTGGGGCGTCTCCACCGACGCGTTCAAACCGACCGCGCCACGGCCCGACGGCGAGGGCGCGGTCCAGAGCATGCGGGCCGCCCTGGCGAACGGCGGGCTGACACCCGACGACATCGGCTACGTCAACGCGCACGGCACCGCCACCAAGCTCGGCGACATCGCCGAGGCCCGCGCGGTGCGCACCGTCTTCGGCGCCGACGGCGGCCCCGCCGTCAGCAGCTCGAAGTCGATGACCGGCCATCTGCTGGGCGGCGCGGGCGCCGTCGAGGCGGCCGTGTGCGCGCTCGCCCTGAGCACCGGCCGGCTGCCTCCCACGCACAACCTGGAGGAGGTGGCGCCCGACTGCGAACTCGACCATGTGCGCGGCACCGCCCGGCCGAGCGGGACGGAGGCGGTGCTGTCGAACTCCTTCGCGTTCGGCGGACACAACGTGAGCCTGCTCCTCGGCCGGGCCGGCTCCCGCACCCGGCGCGGACGCTGACACCGCGACCGGCCCAGCACGTCACGACCGAGCAGAAGACCCGTAACGCGAAAGGACGTTCCGTGAACATCGACGGCATCGACCATGTCGAGTTCTACGTCGGGGATGCCCAGCAATGGGCGTTCTCCCTCTGCACCGCCTTCGGATTCCGGCTGGTGGGCCAGGCAGGCCCGGACACCGGCCTGGACGGCCGCCGTTCACTGCTGCTGAGCCAGGGCGGCACCTGGATCGTGCTCACCTCGGCGCTGACCGCCGACCACCCGGTCGCCGACTTCGTCAGCCGGCACGGCGACGGAGTCGCCGGCATCGCCTTCGAGGTGGGCGACGCCGTCCGGGCGCACACCGAAGCGGTCCGCGCGGGCGCCGTCTCGGTGGCGGAACCCGTCACCCACGCCCGCTGCGGCACCGAGGTCACCACCGCCACGGTGGCGGGCTTCGGCGACGTCACCCACACCTTCGTCCAACGCGTCGGCGACCGGACCGAGTTCCTGCCCGGCGTCATGGACGTGTTCGCCGCCGACCCCGACGGACCCGAGGCACTGATCAGCGTCGTCGACCACGCGGCGGTCTGCCTGCCCGCCGGGCAGCTGGACGCGACCGTCGCCTTCTACGAGAAGGTCTTCGGTTTCTCCCAGATCTTCGAGGAGTTCATCGAGGTCGGCGAACAGGCCATGGACTCGAAGGTGGTCCAGAGCCCGTCGGGGAAGGTCACCTTCACCCTGATCCAGCCCGTGCCGGACCGCCGCCCCGGCCAGATCGACGACTTCATCGCCCGCCACGGCGGCGCCGGAGTACAGCACCTCGCGCTCCTCAGCGACGACATCATCGCCACCGTCGAGACGCTGAAGAGCCGCGGTGTCCCCTTCCTCGACACACCCGCGAGCTACTACGACGAGCTCGAACAGCGCCTGGGCCGCACCGACCTGCGCCTGGACGACCTGCGCCGGACCAACGTCCTGGTCGACCGCGACCACTGGGGCCAGGTCTTCCAGATCTTCGCCCGCTCCATGCACGTACGCCAGACCTTCTTCTGGGAGGTCATCGACCGGCACGGCGCCCGCACCTTCGGCAGCGGCAACATCAAGGCCCTCTACGAGGCCGTCGCCCGCGAGGAGACCGCCCGGGTCTGACCGGCCGGTCCCCGACACCCGCATGTCCCACACTGGAGAAGAACTGTGAACCCCGAGGAACCGAACCGCTTCGAACTCACCGACGCGGAACGTGCGTTACTGCCCACCGATACCGATGTCGACCACTACCTCGAACACGGCTGGTACCTGTCGAAGAAGCTCCTCACCGACGAGGAGACGCAACAACTCGTCGACGCCAGTGGACGCTTCTACGACGGCCACCGCGACCGCACCCTGCCGGCCCGCCCGCCCAAGCTCGCCTACTGGGAGCCCTCGGCCGGATCCGTGCAGCGGCACAACGACTACATCCACTACGAGGACGACACGATCGGCCGCGTCCTGCGCAAGCCGCTGATCGGGGCGGTCGCCGCCAGGCTCGCCGAGGCCGAGGAGATACGGCTGTTCCAGTCGACCCTCATCCTCAAGCCACCGCGGCCCGAGGAGCAGAGCAACGTCGTGCCCTGGCACTTCGACAAGCACTACTGGGCCAACTGCACGTCCGAGAACATGCTGACCGCCTTCATCCCCTTCCACGACTGCGACGAACAGCTCGGCACCATCACCATGGTGGACGGCAGCCACCGCTGGAAGGAGACCTCGGCCAACGACCACACCTCGCTGCACTTCGCCGAGCGCGACCGCAGCCAGCTGGACGCGATGCTGGACGAGAACGCGGCGTTCAACAACGCCGAGGTCCGCAAGGTCCCGATGAACATCCCGCGCGGCCACATGAGCTTCCACCACTGCCGCACGTACCACGGCAGCGGGGCCAACCGCGCCGACCGCCCGCGCCGCGCCGTCTCCCTGCACCTCCAGGACGGTGCCAACCGCTACCAGGACTTCCGCCGCTCCGACGGCTCGTCGGTGTCGTACAACCACGATGTGCTGGTCCGGCGCACCGCCGCGGGTACGCCCGACTACGCCGACCCCGAGTACTGCCCGGTGCTGTGGCGCTCCTGACCGGCGGCCCACGGGAGAAGACCGTGTTGCGTACCGCCGTCGTGGTCGGCACCGGAATGATCGGCACCTCGGTGGCCCTCGCGCTGCGGGCCCGGGGGGTGACCACCTACCTCGTGGACCGGGTCCCCGAGGTGGCGCGCACCGCCGAGGCAATCGGTGCGGGAATCGCCCAACTGCCCCGCGAACGGGTGGAGTTGGCCGTACTCGCGGTCCCACCGAGCGGCACGGCCGACGCGCTCGCCGAATGGCAGGGCCGGGACCTCGCCGAGAGCTACACCGACGTGGCCAGCGTCAAGGGCGGACCGCACCGCGAGATGACCGCGGCCGGCTGCGACCTCACCCGGTTCGTCGGCGGACACCCGATGGCCGGCAGCGAACGGTCCGGGCCCGCGGCGGCCAGGGGCGACCTCTTCCGCGACCGCCCCTGGGTGCTCACCCCCTCCCGGCACTCCGGGGACGCCGCGCTCGGACGCACCCAGCAACTGGTCCAACTGTGCGGCGCCCGGCCGCTGTTGATGGACCACGCCGAGCACGACCGCGCGGTGGCACTCGTCTCGCACACCCCGCACCTGGTCTCCAGCCTGCTGGCCGCCCGGCTCACCGACGCCGGCGCCGACCAGCTCCAACTGGCGGGCAGAGGACTGCGGGACACCACCCGGATCGCCGCGGGCGACGTCGAACTGTGGACGGACATCCTCGGCAGCAACGCGGAAGCCGTGCACACCGTGCTGAGCGACCTGACCGCCGACCTCGGCGAGGTCCTGGCCGCACTCGACCGGCTGGGCCTCGACGGAACGGCGGGGGAGGAGGCCGTGGCCACCCTGCGGTCCGCCCTCGCCCGCGGCATCGAGGGCAGGGAACGGCTCGACCCGCCCGCACCGCACACCGCCGCCGCGGAGACCGACGGCACGGACGGCAGGCCGCACGACGACGATCACGTGCCGGACCCGCCCGTCCTGTCCGTCCCCGCCCTGCGCAGGTGACACCCGAACGGCCCGCGCCACGGCAGAGGACCACCGGGGAGACCCCGACGACCCACAACCCAGTGGAGACCGACCCATGAACACCCGACGGTTAGACGTCTGCCTGATCGGCGCGGGCCCCCGCGGGCTCGCGGTGCTCGAACGGATCTGCGCCAACGCGGAGGAGGTCGCACCCGGCACGGACGTCACCGTGCACGTCGTGGACCCCTTCCCGCCCGGCGCCGGGCGGGTCTGGCGCACCACCCAGCCCCGGCGGCTGCTCACCAACACCGTGGCGTCCCAGACCACCGTGTTCACCGACGAGAGCGTGGAGATGGCGGGCCCGCTGGTCCAGGGCCCCAGCCTGTACGAGTGGGCCCGCTTCCTCGCGCTCGGCCTGGAGGACGAGGACGGCCCGGACTGCCCGGAGTCCGTGCTCGCCGAGGCCCGCGCCCTGACCCCCGACTCCTACCCCACCCGCGCCTTCTGCGGGTACTACCTGGGGTGGGTGTTCCAGCGGGTACGGAACACCGCCCCACGACAGGTGACCGTCGTCGTCCACCGGGCCAGAGCGGTCGCGCTGCGCGACGAGAGCCCCGGCGGCAGCCAGTGGGCACGGCTGGAGAACGGCATCGTGCTGACCGGCCTGCACGCCGTCGTGATGGCCCAGGGACATCTGCCGCTCCGCTCCACCACCCGCGAGCGGCGACTCACGGCCTTCGCCGACCGGCACGGCCTGCGCTACATCCCGCCGGCCAACCCGGCCGACGTGGACCTCTCCGACATCCGCTCCGACGACCACGTCGCCCTGCTGGGCCTCGGCCTCAACTTCTTCGACTACATGGCCCTGTTCACCGAGGGCAGGGGCGGCACCTACCGGCGACGCGAAGGACGGCTCGTCTACGTCCCCTCCGGCCTGGAACCGAGGCTGAGCGCCGGCTCCCGCCGGGGACTGCCGTTCCACGCGCGCGGCGAGAACCAGAAGGGCCCGCACGGCCGCCACACCCCTCTCCTGCTGACCCCGGAGGTCATCAAGGATTTGCGCACCCGGTCCGAGACCGGACGCGGCCTGGACTTCCGCACCGCGATCTGGCCGCTGGTCGCCAAGGAGGTCGAGACCGTCTACTACACGACCCTGCTCACGGCCCGTGGCCGTACGGAAGAGGCCGAACGGCTGCGCGCGGAGTACCCGGCCGCACCCGCGGGCAGCACGGAGGAGTCCCGCGCACTCGCCGCGGCCGGCATCGGCCCGGCCGACCGCTGGGACTGGGAGCGTGTGGCCCGCCCCTTCGAGGGGCAGTCCTTCGCCTCGCCGCGCGACTTCCAGGACTGGCTCCTCGGCTATCTGCGCGCGGACGTGGACGCGGCCCTCGCCGGCAACGTGGACGGCCCGCTCAAGGCCGCGCTCGACGTGCTGCGCGACGTACGCAACGAGGTACGTCTGCTGGTGGACCACGGCGGCCTCGCCGGTTCGTCCCACCGTGACGACCTCGACGGCTGGTACACACCGCTCAACGCGTTCCTGTCGATCGGCCCGCCGGCCCGGCGCATCGAGGAGGCCGTCGCACTCATCGAGGCGGGCGTCCTGCGGGTGCTCGGCCCGGACACGACCGCGCGACAGGACGCCGAGAACGGGGTGTTCGTGCTGGACTCGGCACGGGTGCCCGGCTCCCGGTGCGAGGCGAACGTACTGGTCGACGCCCGACTGCCGGCCGTGGACCTGCGCACCACCGCCGACCCGCTCCTCACCTCCCTCCTGGAACAGGGCCAGTGCCGGCCGCACGTCCTCACCGGCGACGACGGAGTCCACTACGAGACCGGCGGCCTCGCTGTCTCCCCCTGCCCCTTCCACCTGCTGGACGCCCGGGGAGCACCCCACCCGAGAAGGTTCGCGTACGGCGTCCCCACCGAGTCCGTCCACTGGGCGACGGCGGCGGGCATCCGCCCCGGCGTCAACTCGGTCACCCTGGGCGACGCCGACGCCCTGGCCCGCACCCTGCTCCTCCTCGGCACGGCGCCGAACCCGAGCATCGAGAACGCGGAGGTGGTCGTGCCGTGACGGCGATGAGGCGCGGGGCGCCCACGGGGGCGGGGGTCGACGCGAGTTTCGACGCGGGCTCCCCTGCGGGGCTCGGTGCGGACTCGGGGGTGGCGTCGGAAGGAGGCCTCGGCGTGGGCTCCGATGTGGGGCTTGGCGTGAGCCCCGAGCCGGAGTCGGAAACGGGTCTGGGCGCGGGCTCCCAAATGGGGCTCGGTATGGGTTCGGAGCCTGAGCCCGAAGGGGGCCTCGGCGGGGGCCCGACCGCAAGGCTCGGTGCGGGCCGCGACGCGGGCAAGGACCCGCAGTCGGAAGCAGGTCTCGACGCGGACTCCGACGTGGGCCTCGACGTGGGCTCGGAGTCTGAGCCCGAAGGAGCCCTCGGCGCGGGCCGCACCGCAAGGCTCGGTGCGGGCCGCGACGCAGGCAAGGAGCCGCAGTTGGAAGGAGGCCCCGGCGTGGGCTCCAACGCGGGGCTCGGCGTGGGCTCGGAGCTCGGAGCGGGCCGTAGCGCGGGCCCCGCCCGGCTCGGCGCCAGCCTCGACGCCGGGCTGCTCAGTCCGGTGTCGGCGGGTACCGTGGCCGCCGCTGCCACCTCCGACGAGGCTTGGCTGCAGGCCTTGTTGGACGCGGAGGCCGCGCTCGTGCGGGCCCAGGCGGCGCTCGGTGTCGTACCCGAGAGGGCGGCCCGGACGATCACCGGGCTGGCCCGGGCCGAGTACCTGGACCCGGTCGCGATCGCCCGGCAGGCGCGCGGCGCGGCGAACCCCGTGGTGGCGCTGGTGCGGGCGTTCACCGAGGTGGTGGCCGCCGAGGACGCGGGCGCCGCGGAGTACGTGCACCGCGGGTCCACCAGCCAGGACATCATGGACACCGCGGCGATGCTGGTGGCCCACCGCACCCTGGGCCCGCTGATCGCCGACCTCGACGGCACGGCGGCGGCGCTGCGGCGGCTGGCGGCCGCGCACCGCGACACGGTCATGCCGGGGCGGACCCTCGCCCTGCACGCCGTACCCGTCACCTTCGGCCTCAAGGCGGCGGGCTGGCACCGGGGCGTGACACAGGCGGCGGACCGCCTGCGGGCACTGCGCGCGGAGCGCCTCCCGGTCCAACTCGGCGGCGCGGCAGGCACGTTGGCGGGGTACGCGGAGTACGCCCGCCTGGACGGCGGACGAGCGGCAGGGGGGCCGGACGGTACGGACGGCACGCCCGATCCGCACGGTCCCGGCAGTGCGGAAGGTTTCGACGCGGCGCGTTTCACCACGCGGCTCCTCGCCGAGTACGCCCGCCAGACCGGGCTCGCCGAGCCCGTGCTGCCCTGGCACACCGAACGGACCCCGGTCGCCGCGCTGGCCGCCGAACTCGCCCTCACAGCAGGTGTGTTGGGGAAGATCGCGGTGGACGTGCAGAGCCTGTCGCGCACCGAGACGGCGGAGGTGGCCGAACCGGCCGCGGCCGGCCGGGGCGTGTCCTCGGCCATGCCGCACAAGCGGAATCCCGCGCTGGCCACCCTGGTGCGGGCCGCCGCGCTCCAGGTGCCCGCGGCAGCCTCGGTGCTCGCCCAGGCGATGCTGTCCGAGGACGAGCGCTCGGCCGGTGCCTGGCACGCCGAGTGGCTGCCGCTGCGCGACTGTCTGCGGCTGACCGGCGGAGCCGCGGCCACCGCCCGTGAACTGGTCGAGGGGCTCCGGGTGTTCCCGGACCGGATGCGCGACAACCTCGGTCTGACCGGCGGGCTCGTCGTCTCCGAGCGGCTCGCGGTGGTCCTGGCCCCGGTCCTCGGCAAGGTCACCGCCAAGGACGTGGTGAGCCGCGCCGCGCTGCGGGCCGTCGACCGGGGCCGCCCCTTCGCCGAGGAACTCGCCGGGGCCCCGGAGCTGGCCGGGGTGCTCACGGAGGAACAGGTGGCGGAGCTGCTGGATCCGGCGCACTACACGGGGATGGCCGGCGAACTGGTCGACCGGGCACTGCGGTGGGGACCGCACGGCGCCCGCACGGCCGCCGACAACTGAGACGAGGGCACGCACCACCCGGACCGGAGGTGAGGCCGGTCCGGCAGACCACGCGGGACAAGCAGGGGGACGAAGGGAAACCGACACCACATCTCCCGGTACGGCCGGGACTGCTCAAGGAGCTTGTATGCGCACTGCGTTGGTTCTCGGCGGTGGTATGGCGGGCCTGCTCGCGGCCCGGGTGCTGAACGACCACGCCGACGACGTGATCGTCCTCGAACCCGACGACATCGAGCCGGACCGGCCGCGGCAACGGCGCGGCGTGCCGCAGAGCGCGCACGCCCACATCCTGCTGGGCCGCGGCCGGCAGATCCTCGACGACCTCTTTCCCGGGCTGTTCGACGAGATGATCGGCGACGGCGCGGAACTGCTCGACTTCGAACGGGACGGCGGCTGGTACGCCGACGGGCTGCGCCGGGTGGCGGTGCCGGGCGACGACATGCTGAGCATGACCCGCCCGTTCCTCGAATGGCATCTGTGCCGCGCGGTGCTCGCCCTGCCGAGGGTGCGGTCGCTGCGGGCCCGCGTGGCCGGCCTCACCTTCACTGCCGGCCGGGTGGACGGGGTGCGGATCGCCCGGGTGGACGACAGCGGCGCGGGAGGCCCCGACGGCTCGGAACGGCTCGCCGCCGATCTGGTCGTGGACGCCACCGGACGGTCGAGCCGGCTCGGCGACTGGCTGCGGGAGGGCGGCTTCGAGGCACCGCCCCGCCGCCGGGTGGGCTCGGACATCGGCTACGCGACCTGTCTGTTCCGCCGGGAGCCCGGACAGCGGCTGGCCGGCGTCCGCGCCGCGCACTCCACCCGCACCCTGCGCTCCGGGAAACCGGGTGCCAGCTCCCTCAGCCCGGTCGAGGACGGCCGCTGGATCGCCCTGACGACGGGCTTCGCCGACGACCGGCCGGGGCGCTGCTACGACGAGTTCGTGGCGCGCTGTCTGGCGGACGTGCCGCCGATGCGGGAACTGGTGCGCGACTGCGAGCCGCTCGGAGACGTGGCCGTCTATCGCTTTCCGGCCAGTGTCCGCCGGGACTTCCACCTCCTGGAGCGCTTTCCGGCCGGGCTCGTCGCGCTGGGCGACGCGGTGGCCTCGTTCAACCCGGTCTACGGCCAGGGCATGACCGCCGCGGCCCTGCACGCCGAGGCGCTCGACCAGTGGCTGCGGTCCGCTCCCGATCTGCGCCGTCCCGCCGGGCCGTACTTCAGAAAGGTCACCGCCGTGGTGGACAACGCCTGGAAGACCTCGGCCGAGCAGGATCTGCTTCTGCCGCACGTGGCAGGGAAGTTGACGGTGAGTCAGAAAGCGCAGCTGTATGTGCGGGACCGGCTGATCGACGGCTGCATCACCGACATGGAGGTGCACCGGATGTTCCTGGACGTCGTGAACATGCGCACCGGCCCGCAGGCGCTGCGCCGGCCCTCGATCCTGCTCCGCGCACTGCGCGCACCCCGGCGCCGGTCCGCGCTGCCGAGTGGCCGATAGGCTAAAAAAGCACGACCGACCGTTCGTATTCTATGGAAACATGCAGGTGCCAGTCAGACAGGCGGCAACGCACAGGAGGCTTCGAAGATGCCGGACCGCACATGGTTGATCACGGGCACGTCGACCGGCATCGGGCGTGCCCTGGCCGAAACCGTGCTGGAGCGCGGGGACCGGGTCGCGGCCACGGTCCGTACCCCCGGGGCGCTGGCCCCGCTCGCCGGGACGGCGGGTGACCGGCTGCTGCCGCTCACCCTGGACATGACCGACCCCGCGGGCATCACACGGGCGGTGGAGCGCACCCGCGACGCGTTCGGGCGCATCGACGTGGTGGTCAGCAACGCCGGATACGGCCTGTTCGGCGCCGCCGAGGAGGTCACCGAGGAGCAGATCGAGCGGCAGCTCGGCACCAATCTGCTCGGCCCCATCAGGCTGGCCCGTGCCGTGCTGCCCCAGTTGCGCGCCCAGGGCGGCGGCCGGTTCGTGCAGATCTCCAGCGTCGGCGGACTGACCACGCTGCCCCATCTGAGCCTCTACCACGCGTCCAAGTGGGGCGTGGAGGGCTTCTTCGAGGCCCTGCGCTCCGAGGTCGAGCCGTTCGGTGTCCAGGTCACGCTGGTCGAACCCGGCACCGTCCGCACCGACTTCGCCGGTCGCAGCGGAGACTCGGCCGCACCGCTGGAGGCCTACGCCGGCACCCCGGCCGCGGTGATCCGCCAGGTGATCGAGCAGGGCGCCGTCCCCGCCGCCGGCGATCCGGGCAAGGTCGCCCGGGCCGTCGCCGACCTGGCCGACCTGGAACGGGCCCCGCTGCGGCTGGTGCTGGGCAGCGACGCGTTCGCCCTCGTCCAGGACGCCCTTCGCCGCAGGCTCGGCTCACTGGAGGAGCAGAAGGACATCGCGCTCTCCACGGACGCCGACCTCCCGGCCTGACCCGCACCGCCCCCGCATCCACCCACCGACCGCACGATTGCCGAGGTATCCGCCATGGCACACCCCCTCAACGCCAAGGCCACCCTGTTCCGTTCGTTCCACGCCGAGGGCGAGCTGCTCGTACTGCCCAACGCCTGGGACGCCTGCAGCGCCGTGGTGATGGAACGCGCCGGCGCCACCGCCGTCGGCTCCACCAGCGCCGGCGTCTCCTGGTCCCTGGGCCGCCCGGACGGTCAACGGCTGACCCGGGACGAGATGGTCGCGGCCGTCGGCCGGATCGCCGGTGCCGTGGACATCCCGGTCACCGCCGACATCGAGGCCGGCTACGGCCCGACCGCCCAGGACGTGGCCCGCACCGTCACCGAGGTCGCGCGGGCGGGCGCCGTCGGCGTCAACCTGGAGGACGCCCCCGGCCCGGACGGCGCACGCCTGATCGCCCCGCCCGCCCAGGCCGAACGGATCGCGGCGGCCCGCGCCGCTGCCGCCGAGGCGGGCGTGCCCGACCTCGTGATCAACGCCCGCACCGATGTGTACATGGCCCAGGTGGGCGAGCCGGACGAACGCTTCGACCTCGTGCTGGAGCGGGCCAAGGCCTACGCCGAGGCGGGCGCCGACGTGCTGTTCGTACCGCTGCTCCTCGACCCGGGCACCCTGAGCCGCCTGGTGGCCGAGGCGCCGCTGCCGATCAGCGTCATGGCGTGGCCGGGCGGCCCCACCGTCGCCGACCTGAGGGCGACGGGCGTACGCAGGATCAGCGTGGGCACGGCGCTGGCGCAGGTGGCCTACACGGCGGCGGACCGCGCGACGCGCGAGCTGCTGACCGAGGGCACCTACGAGAGTGGTGTCGGCGCGCTCAACGTGTTCGAGCTGAACACGTTCCCCCGTTTCTCGTCGGACCAGTGAGGAAGAGGCAGCGGACATGGCACTGATCATGGTCAGCGGTGCGACCGGCGGCATCGGCTCCGAACTCGTCCGCCTGCTGCGGGCCCGCGGCGACGAGGTGGTGGCCGTGGGCCGGGACGCGGAGCGGCTCAAGCGGCTCGACGCCCGCCCGCTCGTGCTGGACTTCACCGACCCCGCGTCCATCGAGCCCGCGGTACGGGAGGCCGGGCTCGAACGGCTCGACGCGGTGATCCACGCGGCGGGAGTCATCCACCTCGCCGGCCTGGAGCACGCGACCCCCGACTCCTGGGCGGCCCAGCTCGCCGTCAACCTCACCGGCCCGGCCGAGCTGACCCGCGTCACCCTGCCGGCGCTGCGCGCGGCCCACGGCCACGTCGTCTTCCTCAACTTCTGGGCCGGTCCGACCGCCAAGCCCTACTGGTCGGCCTACGCCGCGAGCAAGTTCGGCCTCAAGGCGCTGGCGGAGTCACTGCGCGGCGAGGAGGCGGGCAACGGCGTACGCGTGACGTCCGTCTTCCCCGCGTGCGTGGCCACGCCCATGCAGCGGGCTGTCCGGGAGGGCTTCGGCTTCCCGTACCGGCCGGAGACCCTCAACCAGCCGGACGAGGTCGCGGGGCTGATCCTCACCGCACTCGACCTGCCCGCCAACACCCGCCTCAACGATCTCTACCTGGGCCTCGGCCCGGAGGGCTACCCGCCGGGCTTCGCGGCCTGAGAGCGGTTGCCGTACACGCGATGTCCTCACTTTTTGTTCAGCTCCTGGCGGTGGAAGGGATGCACAGTCGACGACGAAGTCGATCTCCCGTCCGCCCCAGGAGCACCAGTGAACATCTCCCTCACCGTCTGGCTGTTGACGATCGCGGCGCTGTGCGCCCTCGTCGGCGTCGACTTCCTCATCGGCCGCAAGCCCCATGACGTGTCGATCCGAGAGGCGGGCACCTGGACCGTGGTCTGGGTCGTCCTGGCCTGCCTGTTCGGGCTCGGGCTGCTGATCTTCGGCGGCAGCGGGCCCACGGGCGAGTTCTTCGCCGGGTACATCACGGAGAAGTCGCTGAGCGTCGACAACCTCTTCGTGTTCGTGCTGATCATGGGCAAGTTCGCGGTGCCCTCCCAGTACCAGCAGCGCGTCCTGATGGTCGGCGTCCTCGTCGCCCTGGTGCTGCGCGCGGGCTTCATCGCGGCCGGCGCCGCCATCATCTCCACGTTCTCCTGGGTGTTCTACCTCTTCGGCGCGTTCCTGATCTGGACCGCCTGGAAGCTGGTCCAGGACGCCCGCAAGGGCGGACACGAGGAGGACTACGAGGAGAACAAGCTCCTCAAGATCGCCGAACGCCGCTTCGGCGTGGCCGACCGCTACCACGGCACCAAGCTGTTCATCACGGAGAACGGCAAGCGGATCATGACCCCGATGCTGGTCGTGATGCTCGCCATCGGCTCCACCGACGTCCTCTTCGCGCTCGACTCGATCCCCGCGATCTACGGCCTCACCCAGGACCCGTACATCGTCTTCACCGCCAACGCCTTCGCCCTGATGGGCCTGCGCCAGCTCTACTTCCTCATCGGCGGCCTGCTGAAGAAACTCGTCCACCTCAGCTACGGCCTGTCGATCATCCTCGGGTTCATCGGCGTCAAGCTGGTGCTGCACGCCCTGCACGAGTCCGGCGTGCACGTCCCGCAGATCTCCATCCCCTTCTCCCTCGGCTTCATCGTGCTGGTGCTCGCGGTGACGACGTTCACCAGCCTGCGCGCCACGAGGACGCAAAGCGCTTGACTTCGAGAACGCTCGAAGACCTACCGTCACGAAGGACGGTGAAGGTCCGGGGGAACTGCGAAACGGAGTCGGACATGCGGGTCGGTGTGCACATCAACCGGTTCAACCATCCCGGAGGGCCCGCGGCGATCGGGCCCGAGCTGGCCGCCGCGGGCGCCGCGGCCGAGGCGGCGGGCGTCAGCTGGCTCTCGGTGATGGACCACTACTTCCAGATGGAGTTCAACGGCGGCGCCGAGGACCCCATGCTGGAGGCCTACACGACCCTCGGCTTCCTGGCCGGCCACACCTCCACCGTCCGCCTCGGCGCACTGGTGACCGGTGTGACGTACCGGAACCCGGGGCTGCTCGCGAAGATCGCCACCACCCTCGACGTGCTCTCCGGCGGCCGGGCCACCCTCGGTATCGGGGCCGCCTGGTACGACCGTGAGCACCACGGTCTCGGCGTGCACTACCCGCCGGTCGCGGAGCGTTTCGAGCGGCTGGAGGAGACCCTGCGGATCTGCCTGCAGATGTGGGACCCGGACAACAACGGTCCCTTCGAGGGCGAGCACTACCAACTGGCCGAGACGCTGTGCGTGCCCGCGCCGGTCAGCAGCCCGCACCCCGAGATCATGATCGGCGGCAGTGGCGAGAAGAAGACCCTGCGGCTGGTCGCCCAGTACGCCGACGCCTGCAACCTGATCGTGTCGACACCGGACGAGCTGCGGCACAAGCTCGACGTGCTGCGCGGTCACTGCGACCGGCTGGGGCGCGACTACGACCGTATCCGCAAGACGATCGTCCACATGGGCGAGTCGGTCACCACCGGCGACCTCGACGCGTTCCTGGGGGAGATCGACGGCTTCACCAAGCTCGGCGTCGACACGGTGATCCTGGGCCCGCGCACCGGCGAACCGGCCGAGTGGATCGAGCGGTTCGTGGCACCGGCCGTACCGCGGCTGGCCCAGCTGGACTGACGTCGACTGACGTGAAATGGGCCGGAGTTCACATGAACTCCGGCCCCTTTCACGGTTCTGCGGGATGCCTCGATCAGGCGGCGACGGCCTCGCCCGCGTGGCCCTTCAGCTGGGAGAGAACCTCGGTCAGCTGGGCGACGACCTCGGCGTCCTCGGACGGGTGGGTCTCGGCGAAGCGCACCACGGAGCCGGGGATCGAGAGCTTGAGCTCCTCGATCACCTTGCCGCCGGCGATGCCCACGGCCTTGCGGGCCTCGTCCTGCGCCCACACGCCGCCGAACTGGCCGTAAGCGGTGCCGACCACGACGACCGGCTTGCCGCCGAAGCCGCTGGCGCCGTAGGGGCGGGACAGCCAGTCGATGGCGTTCTTCAGGACGGCCGGGATGGTGCCGTTGTACTCGGGGGAGAAGAAGAGGAACCCGTCCGCGGCACCGGCGGCGGCACGCAGCTTCGCGGCGGCGGCCGGGACGTCGCCCTCGACGTCGATGTCCTCGTTGTAGAACGGGATGTCGGCGAGACCCTCGAAGATCTCGATGTCGGAGCCCTCGGGCGCGAACTTCACGGCGGCCTCGGCGAGCTGGCGGTTGTGCGAGCCGGCACGCAGGCTGCCGACGAGCGCGAGGATACGAACAGACATGGGAACTCCAAGGGGGGGCTGAAACACTGCTGTAACGATCCGGACCGAGGTCCGTTTAAAAGTTGTACCAGCCTAAGCGGACCGCGGTCCAGTTTTGTTCCCGGTGCTTTACGCTGTCTTCATGTCCAGCGCCCTGCCACCCTTCCCGAAGCCCGAGGAGTCCATAAGCGAACCCCAGCTGCTGGAGGTCCGCTCCTTCGGAGACGAGCCGTGCCTGCGCGCCGACGCGGCCCGCAACCGGGCCAAGCTGCTGGAGGCCGCCGCCCGCCTGATCGCGGAGCACGGCGTGGCCGGCGTCACCATGGAGGCCGTGGCCACCGCGGCCCAGGTCGGCAAAGGGACCGTCTTCCGCCGCTTCGGCGACCGCACCGGCCTGCTGATGGCCCTGCTGGACCACTCGGCGAAGACGCTCCAGGCCGATTTCATGGGCGGACCGCCGCCGCTGGGCCCCGGAGCGCCCCCGGTCGAGCGGCTGCGGGCGTTCGGCGTGGCGGTCCTGTACCGCTCGGCGGAGCAGCTGGACCTGCAACTGGCGGCACAGCCGGACCCGGCCCGCCGCTTCTCCCACACTGCGCTCCTGGCACTGCGCACCCACGTCACGATGCTGCTCCGGCAGATCCTGCCCGACGCCGACTGCGAACTGCTCTCCCAGCCGCTCATGGCCTATCTCGACCCCGCCCTGATCAACCATCTGACCAGGCAGTGCGGGATGCCGATGGAGCGTCTCGAGGCCGGCTGGGTCGACCTCGTCGCCCGTGTGACCGCCACACCGCCGCCCTGCTGAGTCCGCCTCAGGCGTGGTGGCCGGCGAACATGTCGAGGACGCCCTGCGGGGCGTCGGCTCGGAACATCAGCTCGCCGTTGGCCGCCGAGTCCGCCGCCGACTCCTCGCTGCGCGGGAACAGCTTCGCCTCGTAGGCGGCGAGCGCGGCCTCGGTGTCGCCCGGGTGCGCGGCCAGCGCGAGGCCCAGTTCGGCACCGTCGAGCATCGCCAGGTTGGCGCCGACGCCCGCGAACGGCGACATCAGATGGGCCGCGTCGCCCAGCAGCGTGACCCCGGGCACCCGGTCCCAGCGGTGCCCGATCGGCAGCGCGTGGATCCGCCGCGGGGTCAGTGGCCCGTCCGCGTCGCCGAGCAGCGCCCGCAGGCTCTTGTCCCAGTCCGCGAAGTGCCCGAGCGTGTACGCCTTCGCCGCCTCGGTGTCCGTGAAGTCGACGCCGTCGAACGCGTCCTCGGGCACGGCGAGCGCCACGTAGATGTGCAGGCTCCCGTCGGTCTCGCGGTGGCCCAGGAAGCCCTTGCCCGCGCCGAGCGCCATCAGCATGCCGCCGCCGACGACCTCGGCGCTCACCGGGTGCCGTAGGTCGGCGTCCGGCAGGTCCACCTCGACGAACGAAACGCCGGTGTACGCGGGCCGCGCGTCCGAGAGCAGGGATCGCACCTTGGACCAGGCGCCGTCCGCGCCGATCAGCAGATCGGTGGTGAAGGAGGTGCCGTCGGAGAGCGTCACCTCGTGCCGGCCGCCGTCCAGCGGGCGGGCGCCGGTGACTTTCGCGCCCCAGCGGACGGTGCCCTCGGGCAGGGAGTTCAGCAGCAGGTCGCGCAGTTGCCCGCGTTCGACCTCGGGGCGCCCGCTGGTGCCGTCGTCGGGATCGTCCAGCAGGACCGTGGCCGCCTTGTCGAGAACGCGGGTGGCCTCGCCGCCCGGGTGGACCAGCGTGCGGAACTCCTCGTACAGACCGGCCGCACGCAGCGCGGGCTGACCCGAGTCCTCGTGGATGTCGAGCATGCCGCCCTGGGTGCGCGCGGCGGGGGAGGCGTCCAGGTCGAAGACGGCGGCCTCGACGCCGTTGACGTGCAGGACCCGGGCGAGCGTGAGCCCGCCGAGTCCGCCGCCGATGATCGCGAGGGGGTGGTGGGGGGTGGTCATGGTGAGCCTCCTTGAAGTGTCTCTGAAACAAGGTCAGTTGGGGACGGCGGTCCGCTCGATCCCGGCGATCAGTGCCTGGAATCTCCAGGACAGACGGGCCTCGCCCGCTCCGGACAGCAGCTCCGCGGAGCGGGCCGCGATGTGCGGGTGGGTCCGGTCGGAGACGTTGCGCAGGGCGTCGGTCAGGGCGTCCCAGTCGTCCCGGGGGGTGTCCTCGGCCGAGTGCTCGGCGGCCGTCGCGGTGGCCTGCTGGAGCAGCAGGTCCACACCCCACGCGGCCTGCGCGGGCGGAACGCCTCCCTCGTCGAGCAGCGCGAGCAGGGTCTCGATCAGGTTCAGGTAGTGCGGGCCGCTGGGCCAGGCCGTCAGTGCCGAACGGGCGAGGCTCGGGTGCTGGAAGAGCATCGCGGTGTACGCGGTGAGGATCTGCTCCAGGCGCTCGCGCCAGGTGCCCTCGGCCGGGACGGGCCCGATCGTGCCGAGCAGTTCGTCCAGGACGGCCGCGTGCAGTTCCGCGGTGTTGCGGACGTACACGTACAACGAGGCCGGACCGGTGTCGAGCTCCTGGGCCAGGCGCCGCATGGTGACCTTCTGCAGACCTTCGGCGCGCAGCACCGCAACTGCGGCGGCGACGATGGCCGCCCTGCTCAGGGCCGGTTTCGCCGGGCGTTCGCGGCGGCTGCGCGGGGTGTCGGGGCGAGCTGTCATGTCTCCACGGTAACGAACATGTTCGCTCCGAACAAGTTCGTGACGAACATGTTCGTAAAATTCCGGACCATGTTGCTGTCGTGACGACCGTTCCCCCGCCGCGCTGCCCGCCCCGGGCTTCTGCCAAGATGCCGTACGTCATGGTGCAGATACCGAATACGCCCGCAGCCCCGTCGCCCGCACCGCGCTCCGTGCCCACGAGCGCCGATGTGGCCCGCCTGGCCGGGGTCTCACGCGCGACCGTCTCCTACGTCCTCAACAACACCAGCGCCGTACGGATCAGCGAGCCCACCCGTCGCCGCGTCCACGAGGCCGCCAAGGAACTGGGGTACGTCCCGCACGCGGCGGCCCGCAGCCTGCGCGCCGGACACAGCCGGATGGTGCTGATGCCGGCGCCGCCCATGCAAGTGGGGCTCCTCTACAGCAAGTTCATCAACGAACTCCAGTGGGCGCTCAGCCGCCTCGACTACACGGTCGTCCAGCACGGTTCCGTCGGTCTGCGCGGCGACGAGGCCGCCCGCGCCTGGGCCGAACTGCGCCCGGTCGCCGTCCTGGTGCCCGGCGCCGGACTCGGCCCGCAGGGCGTCGCGGTCCTCAAGCGCTCCGGGGCGCGGGCCGTCATCACGCTCGGCCCCGAGCCGATCGAGGGCGCCCATGTCCTGCTCCTGGACCACGAGGGCGTCGGCCACTCCGCCGGCACGCACCTCTACGGCCGCGGCCGGCGCCGGATCGGCGTGGTCGTGCCCGAGGAGCCGGGCATGGGGATCTTCTCCCGGCCCCGCCTCGCGGGAGTGCGCCGCGCGCTGGTCGGCACGGACGCCACGGTGACCGAACTCCCGCTCGCCTACAGCGAGGAGAGCGCCGCCAAGACCGCCGCCCAGTGGGACGCGCTCGGCCTCGACGCGGTGTTCGCGTACAACGACGAGTACGCGATGCTGCTGATGCGCGCCCTCCAGGACGAAGGCGTCCGCATCCCCGAGGACACCGCCGTGATCGGCGCCGACGACCTGATGATCGGGCGGCTGCTGCGGCCGCGTCTGAGCACCGTCCAGATCCAGCTCCCGTCCGGCAGCGACCTCGCCGAACTCGTCGACAACGCGGTCCGCGACCCCGGCTCGGTGCCGGGCGTGCACGAACTGCTCGGCGCCTCCGTGGTGCACCGCGACTCCAGCTGAACCGGATCCGGCGACCGCGGTCCGGGGGCGAACGCGCCGTACCCGACTAGAATGTTGCGTGCTCAACCAGACGGGGGGTGCGTTGGATCACGGATGCGGTCCTGACGTCTGCGCCGGATCACCGCATCCCGTCACGCGCACGACCCGGGACTCCAACTGCCCACGCGGGTCCCGCCGTTGACGGATCGGAGAGCCGCCATGCCCCTGCTCGACCCCAAGATCTGGCAGTCCCGCCCGCTGTCGGGCCCCGAGTACCCGGTCACCGAGCCCGCCACCGGCGACCAGCTCGCCACCGTCACGCTCGCCGCCGCCGAGGACATACGTCCCGCCGTGCGGGCGGCCGGAGCCGCGCAGGCCGAGTGGGCGCGCGTCCCGCACTTCGTCCGCGCCGGAGTGCTGCGCCGGGCCGGCGACCTGTTCGCCGCGCACGCCGAGGAGTTGCGCGAGTGGCTGGTCCGGGAGTCCGGATCGATCCCCGGCAAGGCGGACTTCGAACTGCACGTCGCCGCCCAGGAGTGCTACGAGGCCGCCGCGCTCGCCTCCCGCCCCACCGGCCAGGTTCTCCCCTCGGAGGCGCCCCGCCTGTCCTACACCCGGCGTATCCCGGTCGGGGTCGTCGGCGTCATCGCGCCGTTCAACGCCCCGCTGATCCTCTCCATCCGCTCGGTCGCCCCCGCACTCGCACTGGGCAACGCGGTCGTCCTCAAACCGGATCCGCGCACCGCGGTCTGCGGGGGACTGGCCCTGGCGGCGGTCTTCGCGGAGGCCGGCCTGCCCGACGAACTCCTCCAAGTCCTGCCCGGCGGCGCCGAAGTGGGGGCAGCGCTGGTCGCGGACCCCCAGGTGCCCGTCATCTCCTTCACCGGCTCAACTGCCGCCGGGCGCGCGGTCGGTGAGGCGGCGGGGCGTCATCTCAAGCGCGCACACCTGGAGTTGGGCGGGAACTCGGCCCTGATCGTGCTGGCGGACGCCGACCTGGACGCGGTGATCTCCACGGCGGCCTGGGGCTCGTTCTTCCACCAGGGCCAGATCTGCATGACGACCGGCCGCCATCTCGTCCACGAGTCGCTCTACGAGGAGTACGTCGAACGCCTCGCCGCCAAGGCCGAGTCGCTGGCCGTGGGGGATCCGCACCGCGCGCAGGTCCACCTGGGCCCGATCATCGACGGGGCCCAACTCGCCAAGATTCACGGCCTGGTCGAGGCCAGTACGGCGAGCGGTGCCAGGCTCGCGGCGGGCGGCACGCACGAGAACCTCTTCTACCGGCCGACCGTCCTCGCGGGCGTCGTCGACGACACCCCCGCCTACGCGGAGGAGGTCTTCGGCCCGGTGGCACCGGTACGCTCCTTCGCCACCCCCGAGGAGGCGGCGGCCCTGGCCGCGACCGGACCGTACGGTCTCTCGCTCGGCATCGTCACACGCGACGCGGCCCGCGGCCTGGACCTGGCGGAACGCATCCCCACCGGGATCGTCCACATCAACGACCAGACCGTCAACGACGAGGCCGTGGCGCCCTTCGGTGGGGTCGCCGCGTCCGGCACCGGCGCCCGCTTCGGCGGCGAGGCCAATATCGAGGCCTTCACCGACGTGCGCTGGACGACGGTGCGCGGGGACGTGGCGTCGTACCCGTTCTAGAAAGGGCTGCTTACTGACCGTTCTGCTCGGCCTGCGCCTGCTGCTCGGCGACCGACTTGCGGACCTCGTCCATGTCGAGCTTGCGGGCCTGGCCGATGACGTCCGTCAGGGCGGCCTCCGGCAGCGCGCCGGGCTGGGCGAACACGGCGACACGGTCACGGACGATCATCAGCGTGGGGATCGACTGGATGCCGAAGGCCTGCGCCAGCTCGGGCTGGGCCTCGGTGTCGATCTTGCCGAAGACCAGGTCCGGGTTGTCCTCGGCGGCCTTCTCGTAGACCGGGGCGAACTGACGGCACGGCCCGCACCAGGACGCCCAGAAGTCGATCAGGACGAAGTCGTTGTCCGTGACCGTCTGGTCGAAGTTCTCCTTGGTGAGCTCCACGGTGCTGCTCATGACGTGATTCCCTCTTCCTCGATGTGGGGGCGAAGCCGTCCCGGACAACACGGTCGTCCGGGCCCGTATTCCGCGCCCCTACCCGTGTGGCCTCCGCGCACACCACCCAGCAGACTGGCCCCATGACGGAAACGGAATCCATCGTGTACGACGTCGTGGTGGTCGGGGCCGGGCCCGTGGGGGAGAACGTCGCCGACCGCACCCGTGCGGCCGGTCTCTCCACCGCGGTCGTGGAGAGCGAACTCATCGGCGGCGAGTGCTCGTACTGGGCCTGCATGCCCAGCAAGGCCCTGCTGCGCCCGGTGATAGCCCGCGCCGACGCCCGCCGCGTGCCCGGCCTCGGCCACCTCGTCCAGGGCCCCCTCGACACCGCGGCGGTGCTCGCCCACCGCGACTACGAGGCCTCGGGCTGGAAGGACGACGGCCAGGTCCGCTGGCTCGACGGCATCGGCGCCGACCTCTACCGCGGCCAGGGCCGCCTCGACGGCCCCCGCAAGGTGACGGTGACGGGCCCCGACGGCATACGGCACGTCCTCACCGCCCGGCACGCGGTCGCCGTGTGCACCGGCACCCGCGCCCTCCTCCCCGACCTGCCAGGACTCGCCGACGTCAAGCCCTGGACCAGCCGCGAGGCCACCAGCGCCAAGGCCGCGCCCGGCCGGCTGATCGTGGTCGGCGGCGGAGTCGTGGCCGTCGAAATGGCGACCGCCTGGCAGGCGTTGGGCTCCCGGGTCACCCTCCTCGTCCGCGGCAAGGGCCTGCTGCCCCGCATGGAGCCCTTCGCCGGCGAACTGGTCGCCGACGCGCTCACCGAGGCGGGCGTCGACCTGCGCACCGGCACGTCCGTCACGGCGGTGACCCGCGAGAACGGCACCGTCGTCGCCGTCACCGACGGCGGCGACCGCATCGAGGCCGACGAGATCCTCTTCGCCACCGGACGCGCCCCGAAGACCGACGACATCGGCCTCGACACGATCGGCCTGGAACCCGGCTCCTGGCTGACGGTGGAAGACTCCCTGCGCGTCCAGGACAGCGACTGGCTGTACGCCGTCGGCGACGTCAACCACCGCGCCCTCCTCACCCACCAGGGCAAGTACCAGGCACGCATCGCGGGCGCCGCGATCGCCGCCCGCGCCGAAGGCGTCCCGCTGCTGGAGACCGACCCCTGGGGCGCCCACGCGGCCACCGCCGACCACGACGCCGTACCCCAGGTCGTCTTCACCGACCCCGAGGCGGCGTCCGTCGGCCTCTCCCTCGCCGAGGCGGAACAGGCCGGCCACCGCGTCCGCGCCGTCGACGTCGAGTTCTCCTCGGTCGCGGGCGCCGGCCTCTACGCCGACGGCTACCGGGGCCGCGCCCGCATGATCGTCGACCTCGACGACGAGACCCTGCGCGGCGTCACCTTCGTGGGCCCCGGCGTCGGCGAACTGATCCACTCCGCGACCATCGCCGTCGTCGGCCAGGTCCCGATCAACCGCCTCTGGCACGCGGTCCCGTCCTACCCGACGATCAGCGAGATCTGGCTCCGCCTGCTGGAGGCCTACCGGGGCTGAACACCCCTGAATTCCTACGGCAGTTGAAAGCCGCTTCGCTACGGCAGCTCGAAGCCGAGCGCAGCCGACGCCTCGACCGGTGTCGGCTGCGCCCAGCGCTCCGCCATCGCCTCGTTCGACGACAACGACCGCAGCTCGGCCCGGTCCAGGTAGAGCAGCCCGTCGAGATGATCCGTCTCGTGCTGCACGATCCGCGCGGGCCACCCGGTGAACACCTCGTCCACCGCCCGCCCGTACTCGTCCTGCCCCGTGAGCCGCACCGACGCGTGCCGCGCCACCACGGCCTGCCAGCCCGGCACGCTCAGGCACCCCTCGAAGAACGCGGCCCGACCGTCACCGACCGGCTCGTACGACGGATTGACCAGCACCCGGAACGGCTGAGGCACCCGCCCGCGCACCACCCGCACCTCGTCCGGCACCGGCGCCGGGT
>NZ_JAEQAZ010000124.1 GCF_016654115.1 Streptomyces sp. MBT53 | reverse complement strand
AACTGGCCGACCTGCCCAGCCGGTTGGCGGACCAGGAGCCGACGGACCTGGCGAGGATCAAGGCCCTGTGCCCCGACTGGCCCGCCCCACAAGCCACTTCCCCACCGCGCCCGGCCCAGCCAGGCGGCCTGGAGGGTGGCCGGGCGCGGTGGGGAAGTGGCTTGTGGGGCGGGCCAGTCGGGGCACAGGGCCTTGATCCTCGCCAGGTCCGTCGGCTCCTGGTCCGCCAACCGGCTGGGCAGGTCGGCCAGTTCGTCCAGCAGGTCTTCCGCGAGCAACCGGAGGTAACGGGAGGCGGGTCGGTCCGACGCGCCCGCCCGGGCCGGTGCCTCCGCTCCGCCCGCCGCCCGCCAGCGCGCCGCGATCGCCGACGGCTCGCGTCCGTCCTGGGCGGCCTGGCGCAGTTCGTGGCCGAGCAGGTCCTCCGGCTGGACCCAGGTCAGTCGGAGCACCGCTCCCCTCCGATCCCGGCGAACGCCGCCTCGTGGGCCCGGCGTCGGCGGACGTCCTGTTCGAAGACCTCCCGTGTCACCCGGGCGAGCGTGGCCGCCGGTTCCCAGAGGTCCAGGCGGCTGGCCTCGGCGACCGTCTTCGACCAGTCCTGCGGAACCGGCGAACCGAGCGCGCCCGCCACCGCACCCGCCATCGTCGCGATCGAGTCGCAGTCCCGGCCGTAGTTCACCGAACCCAGCACCGCATGGCGGTAGTCGCCGCCGGAGACCACCAACATGCCCAGCGCGACCGGGAGTTCCTCGATCGCACGGGTGCGGGAGGGACGGCGGGCGTCCAGGGAGGGGGAACGGTAGTCGGGACCCACCGTGTCGTACGGCGCGATCGCCTCCCGCAGCGGGACGAGCGCGGACTCGAAGTCCGAGTGACGGGCGGCCACTTCGCAGACTTTCTCGATGGCCGTGCGCGTGCCGTCCTTCGCCAGGGCCAGGCAGGCGGTGACCACCGAGTCGGGGGTCGCGCCCGGTACGCAGGCCGCGGCGACGGCCGCCGCGAAGACACCGGCCGCCTCACGGCCGTACGACGACTGGTGCGCGCCCGCGATGTCGATAGCCTCGGCGTAAGCACCGGCAGGATTGGCCGCGTTGACCAGGCCGACCGGTGCCATGTACATCGCGGCACCGCAGTTGACGATGTTGCCGACGCCGGCCTCGCGGGGGTCGACATGGCCGTAGTGGAGACGGGTCGCGAGCCACTTCTCGGCGAGGAAGATCCGCTGGAGGGGGATGGCCTCCGCCTCCAACTCCGGGATCCAGCGCGGGTTCTGCATCAGGTCCGGGACGAGGTGGTCGGCGATCGCGTACGCGTCGAGGTGGTCGCGGACGGTCGCGTAGACCCGTACCAGCGCGTGGGTCATCAAGGTGTCGTCGGTGACGTGGCCGTCGCCCTTGTGGTACGGCGCGATGGGGCGGGCGGTGCGCCACGCGTCACCGTTCCAGGGGCCGACGATGCCGTGGACGCGACCGCCGTGGCGTTCCAGGATCTGGTCGGGGGAGTAGCCCTCGACGGGACCGCCGAGGGCGTCGCCGACCGCGGCGCCGACGAGGGCTCCGGCGATCTTCTCCTCAAGGCTGCTATCCGGCTCTTTGAGTCCTTTGGATTCTTTGGGCGTCATGCCCCGAATCATCCTCCTGGTGGGGGCGGTTGTGTGGCTTCCAGGAGTTCGGCGAGTTCTACGAGGTCGGTGCCGGTGAGGCGGGGGAGGGCGCAGCCGGAGAGGGTGCGGCAGGCGTCCCGCCAGGTGGACGGGATCGCTCGGCCACCGCTCAACGCGCCGGTGAGGGCGCCCGCGAGGGCGGGAGCGGAGTCGGCGACGCGGGAGAGACAGGCCGCGGCGGGGACCGCTTCGGCGATACGGCCGCGGGACGCGGTGGCGAGAGCGAGGGCGACCGGGACGGTTTCGGCGGCGGCGATGCCGTAGCTGTAGACGTGGTCCACGATCTGGTGTTCCAGGAGGGGGATCAGGGCGAACGCGTTGTCACTGTCCCGGGCCAACTTCAGGGCGTGGCGGGCGTTGCGGCCGATCTCGGTGGCTTCGGGGAGTTCGGCGAGGGCGGCAGCGACGCAGTCGTCGACGTCGACGCCGACCAGGGCGAGTGCGAGGGCCGCCGCCATGGCCCTGGCGCCGTGGACTCCGTCGCCGTCCTGGGTGTAGCGGGCGTCGAACTCCGCGAGGGCGGCGGCGCGTTGGGGATCGCCGGGGTGCGCCACGGCGAGAACGCAGGCTCTGATGCAGGCCGCGTCGTCGAAGTAGTGGGGGTTGTCGTGGCCGGTGGCGGGCGGGCGGAGGCCGGCGGCGAGGTTGCCGAGACCGGCGCGGACGGAGATGCGGGCGCGGAGGGGGAGTACGGCGGACTCGACCTCGGGGGCGCGGTCCGCTGCGGCGGCCACCTCGCTGGCTACGGCGTTCCAACTGAGGTCGATGGAAGCACGCATCCGGCGTTCTCTGCTGAGGTCGCCGAGGACCGTGTCGTCCCCGGCTCGTAGTACGGCCTCTGCGGCGAACGCTGCCCACTCGGCGTCGTCGGAGGGGCCCAGGCGGAGCGGCTCGGGCGGTTGGTTGAGGGCGATGGGGACGGGGAGCGTCGTGGTCGCGTTCTGCTCGGCGAAGGTGTCCAGCTCACGGGTGAGCCGGCGGGTCCACTCCGGCATCCGAGCGGCCCGGTGCCTCGCGGCGGGCCAACCGGCGGCATCCCCTGAGGCAAGCCCGAGCAGCAGCCCCTCGATCCGAGCCGCCTCGGCTCCGCCATCGGCTTTCGTTTTCCCACCCGCACCGCCCGTGCGACTTTCGTTGTCGGGTGCGGGTGGCCCCTGTGGGGCGGGTTCGCCGTTGGCGGCTGCGGGTTGGTGGGGTGTGCGGGGTTCGTCGTCGGGTGCGGGGGGTCCCGCTGGTGCGGATTCGCCGTCCACCGCTGTGAGTGCGGGCGGGGCGCAATCGGCGTCCGCCCCCGCGGGTGGCGGTGGTCCCAGCGGGGCGGGATCGCCGTTCGCCGCTCCCGGTTCCGTCGGGTACTGCGGGGTGTTCGCGTTCTCTGCGGTCAGCCCCTCGCCGTTGGTCGTTCTCATGGCTGTACCTCGTCCTCGTCCGCCGCCAGTACGTACGCCCCCTGGCCTCGACGCACCGCACCCCACTTGCCGCCGTCTCCCGGCACCAGCAACTCCGCGATGTCCAGGACGTGATGGCCCGCCATCGCCGGCAGGCAGCTGCCCCGTGCCGGGCCGATCGCCGACGCCCAGTCGGCGGGGATCGACGACGCGCCCCGCGTCGCTCCCGCCAGCGCGCCCGCCACCGCCGCCGTCGTGTCCGCGTCGCGGCCCATGTTGACCGCCGTGAGGACGGACTCCACGAAGTCGCCGTCCGCCGCCGCGTACGCGCCGAAGGCCAGGGCGACGGCCTCGGGGGCCAGGTCGGTCCAGGGGTAGCCGCCGATGACCACCGCGGAGCGGACCGCGCGTTCGCCGCGGTGGGCGACCGCCACCGCGCGGCGCAGGGAGCGGGCCGTCCAGGAGTCGTCCGGGACCACGGCCAGGGCTGACGCCACCACCGCGATCGTCGGGGCCCCCGCCATGGCCGCCGCCACACCCGCCGCGACCGCCTGGCCGCCGTAGATGCCCTCGCCGTCGTGGCTCACCGAACCGTCGATCGCGACCAGGCGGGCCGCCTCGGCGGGGCGGCCCGCCGCGAAGACGCCGAAGGGGGCCGCCCGCATGGCCAGGCCGTCGCTCCAGGCATGGCGGTGCTGGGCGGAGATGGGGGCGGCGAGGCCCCGGCGGAGGTTCTCCAGGGTGCCGCGTTCGCTGAAGCCCGCGCCCCGGAACGGGCCCTCGTCCCGGTCCGCGATCCACTCGTGCCAGGCCGCCTCCACATGGGAGGGGGTGAGGGCTGAACCGTGGCGGGCCAGGAGCAGGCCGGAGAAGATCGCGTACTCGGTGTCGTCCGTGCCCGCCGGGTTCTCCGCCACGTATCCCTCGATACGGCCCCAGCGGGCGCGGATCTCTGAGGGCTTCATGTTCTCCGCCGGTGCGCCGAGGGCGTCCCCGACCGCCAGACCGAGCAGCGCGCCGCGTGCCCGTTCGCGGAGTTCGGTGGCGTTCTTGGGCGCCGGGACCGGGGGAATGCAGGCGATCGATGCCATACGCGGCCTCTCCCTACGGGGTTCCCTCAGAGCGCCTCAGGGCGCGGAACCCTTTGCGGATGTCTCCCACGGGAGGCCTTCGGCAGAGCCTGACGGAGCGCAGCATCACCCGGTCGACATTTGATGGGTAGCTGGCTCGGATGAGCGTTCGAGGGTAAAGGTGCTGGTTAGCCCAGCCTTTCCTTGCTGGTGGGCGGGAAATGATCGGCGTATGTTCAGTGTTGTCGAAGAGTAGAACTTGTCTAAACTTAGCCTCACCTTAGCCCCTGGGGGATCAGCGCATGGCCATCATCGAGACCGAGGCGACGCTTCACGAGGCGCACCGAGACAACCACACCCACCGCGATGTGAACGGCGGCTGGCTGCGCCCCGCCGTGTTCGGCGCGATGGACGGTCTCGTCTCCAACCTCGCGCTGATGACCGGAGTCGTCGGCGGTGCCGTAAGTCATCAGACCGTCGTCATCACCGGACTGGCCGGTCTCGCCGCCGGTGCCTTCTCCATGGCGGCCGGCGAGTACACCTCCGTGGCCTCCCAGCGGGAACTCGTCGAGGCCGAACTCGACGTCGAGCGGCGGGAGTTGCGCAAGCACCCGGAGGACGAGGAGAGCGAGCTCGCCTCCCTCTACGAGAGCCGCGGGGTCGAGGCCGCGCTCGCCCGCGAAGTCGCCCGGCAGCTCTCGCGCGATCCCGAGCAGGCCCTGGAGATACACGCCCGCGAGGAGCTGGGCATCGACCCGGGCGATCTGCCCTCGCCGCTCGTCGCCGCCGTGTCGTCCTTCGGGTCGTTCGCGCTGGGCGCGCTGCTTCCCGTACTGCCGTTCCTGCTCGGGGCGACCGCGCTGTGGCCGGCGCTGCTGCTCGCGTTCGTCGGGCTGTTCGGCTGTGGTGCGGTGGTGGCCCGGGTGACCGCGCGGACCTGGTGGTTCAGCGGGTTGCGGCAGCTCGTGCTGGGCGGTGCGGCGGCCGGTGTGACGTACGCCCTGGGCACCTTGTTCGGAACGGTCGTAGGATAGCTCGACGCGCACTTATGCGGTGGTCTGCATAAGTAGCCGTTACCCGCTGGTTTCGAACGCTTAACCACTGGGCATGAGCCGTAAGCGCTGCGGGCAACGACGCCCGGGGCGCACCCGCGGGATGGGCGACGACGCTCCCTCTGCCCTGGTCCGGCGGACATCGATCTGTCCGCTTTGGTCCCCTTCATCTCCACCGCTGATGCGGTGCACCGCCGCCACCCCGCGGCGTCCGCATGTTGGAACGGAGTATCCGGTTCCCGAGAACCGTTCCATCATGTAACCTGCACGAAATTTTGCGCTTACCCGCAGAGGGCCAACGTCGTCCCTATGCCCATGCATATGCCACGACGACGACGGGAGAGCCGATGCGTACGCCGCGCCAGCCGTCCCAGCAGCCCACGAATGGCCAGAACTGGTCCTTCATGGATGCTCGCCCTGCCGCGCAGGGTATGTACGACCCCCGCAACGAGCACGACGCCTGTGGCGTCGGCTTCGTGGCCACCCTCACCGGCGAGGCGAGCCACGCGCTGGTCGAGCAGGCGCTCACGGTGCTGCGCAACCTGGAGCACCGCGGTGCGACGGGCGCAGAGCCCGACTCCGGCGACGGCGCGGGCATCCTGTCCCAGGTGCCTGACGCCTTCTTCCGCGAGGTGGCCGGATTCGACCTCCCCGCCGCCGGCGGCTACGCGGTCGGCATCGCCTTCCTGCCCCCGGACGGCGCGGACGCCGCCGTCTCACAGATCGAGACGGTCGCCGCCGAAGAGGGCCTCACCGTCCTCGGCTGGCGCGAGGTCCCGACCGCGCCCGAACTCCTCGGTGCCACCGCCCGCTCCACCATGCCGCTCTTCCGGCAGGTCTTCGTGAGCGACGGCGAGACCCAGGGCATCGACCTCGACCGCAAGGCCTTCGCGCTGCGCAAGCGCGCCGAGCGTGAGGCCGGTGTCTACTTCCCGTCGCTCTCCGCGCGGACCATCGTCTACAAGGGCATGCTCACCACCGGTCAGCTGGAGCCCTTCTTCCCGGACCTGTCCGACCGGCGCTTCGCCTCCGCGATCTCGCTCGTGCACTCCCGGTTCTCCACCAACACGTTCCCGTCGTGGCCGCTCGCCCACCCGTACCGCTTCGTCGCGCACAACGGCGAGATCAACACGGTCAAGGGCAACCGCAACTGGATGGCGGCCCGCGAGTCCCAGATCGCCTCCGACCTCTTCGGCGACCAGGACAAGATCGACCGGATCTTCCCGATCTGCACGCCCGAGGCGTCCGACTCCGCGTCCTTCGACGAGGTGCTGGAGCTGCTCCACCTCGGTGGGCGTTCGCTGCCCCACTCCGTGCTGATGATGATCCCGGAGGCGTGGGAGAACCACGACTCCATGGACCCGGCCCGCCGCGCCTTCTACCAGTTCCACTCCACGATGATGGAGCCCTGGGACGGCCCGGCCTGTGTCACCTTCACCGACGGCACCCAGGTCGGCGCGGTCCTCGACCGCAACGGCCTGCGCCCCGGCCGCTACTGGGTCACCGACGACGGCCTCGTCGTCCTCGGCTCCGAGGTCGGCGTCCTCGACATCGACCCCGCGAAGGTCGTCCGCAAGGGCCGCCTCCAGCCCGGCCGCATGTTCCTCGTGGACACCGCCGAGCACCGCATCATCGAGGACGACGAGATCAAGGCCGGCCTCGCCGCCGAGAAGCCGTACGCCGAGTGGCTCGAAGCCGGCGAGATCGAGCTGTCCGACCTGCCCGAGCGCGAGCACATCGTGCACACGCACGCCTCGGTCACCCGCCGCCAGCAGACCTTCGGCTACACCGAGGAGGAGCTGCGCGTCATCCTCGCGCCGATGGCCAAGGCCGGTGCCGAGCCGATCGGCTCGATGGGCACCGACTCGCCGATCGCCGCGCTGTCCTCGCGCCCGCGCCTGCTCTTCGACTACTTCACCCAGCTGTTCGCGCAGGTCACCAACCCGCCGCTGGACGCGATCAGGGAAGAGCTCGTGACCTCCCTGCGCTCGTCCCTCGGTCCGGCGAGCAACCTGCTGGAGCCGACGGCCGCGTCCTGTCGTAGCGTCACCCTGCCCTTCCCGGTGATCGACAACGACGAGCTGGCCAAGCTCATCCACATCAACGCCGACGGCGACATGCCCGGTATGAAGGCCGCGACCCTCTCCGGCCTGTACCGGGTCTCCGGCGGCGGCGACGCCCTCGCCGCCCGCCTCGCCGAGATCTGCACCGAGGCCGACGCGGCCATCGAGAACGGCGCCCGGCTGATCGTCCTCTCGGACCGGCACTCCGACGCCGAGCACGCGCCGATCCCCTCGCTGCTGCTCACCGCCGCCGTCCACCACCACCTCATCCGCACCAAGCAGCGCACCCAGGTGGGCCTGCTGGTCGAGGCCGGTGACGTGCGCGAGGTCCACCACGTCGCCCTGCTCATCGGCTTCGGCGCCGCGGCCGTCAACCCGTACCTGGCGATGGAGTCCGTCGAGGACCTCGTCCGCGCGGGCACCTTCCTCACCGACATCGAGGCCGAGCAGGCCATCCGCAACCTGATCTACGCGCTCGGCAAGGGCGTCCTCAAGGTCATGTCCAAGATGGGCATCTCGACGGTCGCCTCCTACCGGGGCGCCCAGGTCTTCGAAGCGGTCGGCCTCGACGAGCAGTTCGTCAACAGCTACTTCAGCGGTACGGCCACCAAGATCGGCGGCGTCGGCATCGACGTCATCGCCAAGGAGGTCGCCGCCCGGCACGCGAAGGCGTACCCGGCGAGCGGCATCGCGCCCGCGCACCGCGCCCTCGACATAGGCGGCGAGTACCAGTGGCGCCGCGAGGGCGAGCCGCACCTGTTCGACCCGGAGACGGTCTTCCGCCTCCAGCACTCGACGCGCACCAACCGCTACGACATCTTCAAGAAGTACACGGACCGCGTGAACGAGCAGTCCGAGCGGCTGATGACGCTGCGCGGCCTCTTCGGCTTCAAGTCGGACCGCCCGTCGATCTCCATCGACGAGGTCGAGCCCGTCTCCGAGATCGTCAAGCGCTTCTCCACCGGCGCCATGTCGTACGGCTCCATCTCCCTGGAGGCGCACGAGACGCTCGCCATCGCCATGAACCAGCTGGGCGGCAAGTCCAACACCGGTGAGGGCGGCGAGGACGCGGACCGGCTCTACGACCCGGCCCGGCGCAGCGCCATCAAGCAGGTCGCCTCCGGCCGCTTCGGCGTGACCTCCGAGTACCTGGTCAACGCGGACGACATCCAGATCAAGATGGCCCAGGGCGCCAAGCCCGGCGAGGGCGGCCAGCTGCCCGGCCACAAGGTCTACCCGTGGGTCGCGAAGACGCGTCACAGCACCCCCGGTGTCGGTCTGATCTCCCCGCCGCCGCACCACGACATCTACTCCATCGAAGACCTCGCCCAGCTGATCCACGACCTGAAGAACGCGAACCCGCAGGCGCGGATCCACGTCAAGCTGGTCTCCGAGGTCGGTGTCGGCACGGTCGCCGCGGGTGTGTCGAAGGCCCACGCGGACGTCGTCCTCATCTCCGGCCACGACGGCGGTACGGGCGCCTCGCCCCTCACGTCGCTCAAGCACGCCGGTGGACCTTGGGAGTTGGGCCTCGCCGAGACCCAACAGACCCTGCTGCTCAACGGACTTCGCGACCGGATCGTGGTCCAGACGGACGGCCAGCTCAAGACCGGCCGTGACGTCGTCATCGCCGCGCTGCTCGGCGCCGAGGAGTTCGGTTTCGCGACCGCGCCGCTCGTCGTCTCCGGCTGCGTCATGATGCGCGTCTGCCACCTGGACACCTGCCCGGTCGGCATCGCCACGCAGAACCCGGTGCTGCGCGACCGGTTCGCCGGCAAGGCCGAATACGTCGTGAACTTCTTCCAGTTCATCGCCGAAGAGGTCCGCGAGATCCTCGCCGAGCTGGGCTTCCGCACCATCGAGGAGGCCGTCGGCCAGGCGGGCACGCTGGACGTCGAGCGCGCCGTCCACCACTGGAAGGCACAGGGCCTGGACCTGGCCCCCCTCTTCTACGTCCCCGAACTCCCGGACGGCGCAGCCCTCCACCAGGTCATCCAGCAGGACCACGGCCTGGAGAAGGCACTCGACAACGAGCTGATCAAGCTCGCCGCCGACGCGCTGGCCGCATCCAGCGCCACCGACGCCCAGCCGGTCCGCGCCCAGGTCGCGATCCGCAACATCAACCGCACGGTCGGCACGATGCTCGGCCACGAGGTGACGAAGAAGTTCGGCGGGGCAGGGCTGCCCGACGACACCATCGACATCACCTTCACCGGTTCCGCCGGCCAGTCCTTCGGCGCCTTCCTCCCGCGCGGTGTCACGCTGCGCCTGGAGGGCGACGCCAACGACTATGTCGGCAAGGGCCTTTCGGGCGGCCGGGTCATCGTCCGCCCCGACCGGGGCGCCGACCACCTCGCCGAGTTCTCCACCATCGCGGGCAACACCATCGCCTACGGCGCGACGGGCGGCGAACTGTTCCTGCGCGGCCGTACCGGCGAGCGGTTCTGTGTCCGCAACTCCGGTGCCACCGTGGTCTCCGAGGGCGTGGGCGACCACGGCTGCGAGTACATGACCGGCGGCCGGGCCGTCGTGCTCGGCGAGACCGGCCGCAACTTCGCGGCGGGCATGTCCGGCGGCATCGCCTACGTCATCGACCTGAACCCCGACAACGTCAACGTCGGAAACGCGGGCGCCGTAAGCGAGTTGGACGACACCGACAAGCAGTGGCTGCACGACGTGGTGCGCCGCCACGCCGAGGAGACCGGTTCCACGGTCGCCGAGAAGCTGCTCGCCGAGTGGGCCGTCTCCGTGGACCGCTTCAGCAAGATCATCCCCAGCGCATACAAGGCAGTGCTCGCCGCCAAGGACGCCGCCGAGCGAGCGGGTCTCTCCGAGACCGAGATCACCGAGAAGATGATGGAGGCGGCGATCAATGGCTGACCCGAAGGGCTTTCTGAACCACGGGCGCGAGGTCGCCAAGTCCCGTCCCGTGGACGTCCGGTTGAAGGACTGGAACGAGGTCTACGTCCCCGGTTCCCTGCTCCCGATCATCGGCAAGCAGGCCGGCCGCTGCATGGACTGCGGCATCCCGTTCTGCCACAACGGCTGTCCGCTGGGGAACCTCATCCCCGAGTGGAACGACTACGCCTACCGCGGTGACTGGACGGCCGCCTCCGAGCGCCTCCACGCCACCAACAACTTCCCTGAATTCACGGGGCGGTTGTGCCCGGCTCCCTGCGAGTCGGCGTGCGTGCTGGGCATCAACCAGCCGCCGGTCACCATCAAGAACGTCGAGGTCTCCATCATCGACAAGGCCTGGGAGACGGGCGACGTCGCCCCCCAGGCCCCGGAGCGCCTCTCCGGCAAGACCGTCGCGGTCGTCGGCTCGGGCCCGGCGGGCCTCGCCGCCGCCCAGCAGCTGACCCGGGCCGGCCACACGGTCGCGGTGTACGAGCGCGCGGACCGCATCGGCGGCCTCCTGCGCTACGGCATCCCCGAGTTCAAGATGGAGAAGCGGCACATCAACCGCCGTATCGAGCAGATGCGCGCGGAGGGCACCCGCTTCCGCACGGGCGTCGAGATCGGCCGCGACCTCAAGGCCACCGACCTGCGCAAGCGCTACGACGCCGTCGTCATCGCCGCCGGTGCCACCACCGCGCGTGATCTCCCCGTCCCCGGGCGGGAGTTGACCGGTGTCTACCAGGCGATGGAGTACCTGCCCCTGTCCAACAAGGTGCAGGAGGGCGACTACGTCACCACCCCGGTCTCGGCCGCGGGCAAGCACGTCGTCGTCATCGGCGGCGGCGACACCGGCGCGGACTGCGTCGGTACGGCGCACCGCCAAGGCGCCGCCTCCGTCACGCAGTTGGAGATCATGCCCCGCCCCGGCGACGAGCGGAACGCGGTCTCGCAGCCGTGGCCGACCTTCCCGATGCTCTACAAGGTGACGTCCGCGCACGAGGAGGGCGGTGAGCGGGTCTACTCCGTCAACACCACCCACTTCGAGGGCGACGAGGACGGCAACGTCCAGTGGCTGCACCTCGTCGAGGTCGAGTTCGTCGACGGCAGGCTGACCCAGAAGCCGGGCACCGAGCGGAAGATCCCCGCCCAACTGGTCACTCTGGCCATGGGGTTCACCGGCACCGACCGCGAGAACGGTCTCGTCGACCAGTTCGCCCTGGACCTCGACGAGCGCGGCAACATCGCCCGCGACGCCGACTTCCAGACCAACGTCCCCGGCGTCTTCGTCGCCGGTGACGCGGGCCGCGGCCAGTCCCTCATCGTCTGGGCCATCGCGGAGGGCCGCTCGGCCGCCCGCGGCGTCGACCGCTTCCTCACCGGCGCCAGCGAACTCCCGGCCCCGATCCGCCCGACGGACCGCTCGCTGATGGTCTGACGGCACCAGGAAAATCGAGGGGGAATCCCCTCAACAGACGTCCCGCACAATGGGGTGCGGAACAGAGCGCGGCGCTTGCTCAGTCCCCGACCGGACCGGCAGGCGCCGCGGCGCGTCCGCCCTCACTTCTAGGGCACCCGATACGTCTCCCCGTACACCTTCCACACCAACGGCGGACGCAGCCCCAGGTTCCCCTCGTCCAGGAACTTCCGCTGGGCCGTGTCCACGCGGGAGGTGTCGATGCCGGGGTGCTTGGCTCGCATCGTGGCGCGGCGGACGTCGAGGAAGGTGCTCAAGTAGGCCTTCTCGTCGCCGCCTTGGGCCGGGGGCTCGGCCCGTTGCATCGCGCGTGTGCGGATGCCGTAGAAGCCGTCCGTGCCCGGGCCGTGGAAGACCATCGCGTCGTAGTAGATGAACTGCCCCAGCGGGCCCAGGCCGTCGCGTTTGGCGGCGGCGACCGCCGGGTCGAAGTAGATGCGGTCGCGTTCCGCGTCCTGTGCCGTCTGGAACGCGGGGACCTTCGCCTCGGCGCGCCAGGCGGCCGGGAAGCCGGGGTCCAGGCCCTCGTGGGAGTCCGTGCCGTCGACCTTGCGCAGGGCGGGGAGGTAGCGGGCGAGGCCGTTGTCGGGGTGGGCGGCGGTGTAGCGCTCGACGAGGACGAGCAGGTCGTGGGTGCCGGTGCAGAAGCCGATGATGCCCGCCGTGTAGCCCTGGCCGTCGCCGATGTCCTGCACATATCCGTACGCGCTGCGCCAGTTGAGCGTCGAGTTCTCGGCGCTGGCCACCAGCTCCTGCGCGAGGTTCTTCATGGCCGGCGCGGCCAGCCCCTCGGGCGCTCTCCGCTGCGCCGCGGCGGCCGGGTGCGCGGGCCGCGGGTCGTCGTGGGCGGTGGTTGAGGAGCCGTAGGCCGTCGCCGCGAGGAGGACGACGGGTACGGCGGCGAGGATCAGGACGCCGACGCGTTTCATGGGGCCAGAGTAGGGGCGGTTACGTCCCTTATTCCGTGGGTTGGGGGGACATGGGGACTGCCGGACCTGCGTGGCGTAATCTCGATCCTTTCGCCGTGATCCGAAGGGAGCCCCAGTGGCCGCGATCTCGCTCAGCAAGGTCGAGGAGACCGCGCCCGCGCTGGTCAGCCTGTACAAGAGCGCCGGGGTCTCGCTCCGCAAGCACGGGCTGGACGGGCAGCGGGCGGCCGTCTACCTGGTGGTCGACTACTCGGGTTCCATGAAGCCGTACTACAAGGACGGCAGCGTGCAGGCCCTCGCCGACCGGGTGTTGGGCCTGTCCGCGCACCTGGACGACGACGGGACCGTGCCGGTCGTCTTCTTCTCGACGGACGTCGACGCCGTCTCGGACATCGCGCTCGCCGACCACGCGGGCCGGATCGACCGCATAGTGGCCGGACTTGGGCACATGGGCAAGACGAGCTATCACCTCGCCATGGACGCCGTCATCGACCACTACCTCGACAGCGGCTCCAAGGAGCCCGCGCTCGTCGTGTTCCAGACGGACGGCGGCCCGATCAACAAGCTCGCCGCGGAACGGTATGTGTGCAAGGCCGCGAAGCTGCCGATGTTCTGGCAATTCGTCGGCTTCGGCGACGCGAAGAGCAAGCAGTTCGAATTCCTGCGCAGACTCGACGAGTTGGCGGTGCCGCAGAAGCGTGCCATCGACAACGCGGGCTTCTTCCACGCCGGTTCGGACCCGCTGAAGATGTCCGACACGGAGCTCTACGACCGGCTCGTGGGCGAGTTCCCGCAGTGGCTGTCGGCGGCACGCGAGCGGGGGATCGTCCAGTGAGCCCGGTGACCCGCCTCCTGCCCGCCTCGGCGCGAACTGCCGTGCCCTGGAAGAACGGTGGCGGTGTGACCCGGGAGATCGCCGCCTGGCCCGAGGGCTCCGGCATGGACGACTTCGTGTGGCGGGTGAGCCTCGCCGAGGTCCGGGCTGACGGACCGTTCTCCGCCTTCCCCGACGTCGACCGCACCCTGACCGTCGTCGACGGCGCGGGCATGGACCTCACCGTGGGCGGCGAGCGGGTGCTCGTCAACTCCCCTTATGTGCCACACGACTTCAGGGGCGACCTGCCGACCGAAGGCCGCTTGCTGGACGGCCCGGTCGTCAACCTCAACGTCATGTGGCGCCGGGGCGCGGTCGCTACGGCCCCCACGGTCGCCGTCGTCCGGGGGCGGCTGCGGGTGTGCGCGGGCGCCCTGGCGGTGGCGCTGGACGGGGTCGCGGAAGTGGCCGGGGTGACCCTCGGGCCGTACGACGCCGTGAAGTTGGGCGACGAGGAGGCCGTACTGCACGCCCGCGGTCGTACCGCCGTGATCGGGCTGTCATTGCCCGCTGACGCACCGTTGGCTTAGCCCGGCCCCCGTGACACCCTGTGGGGTGATCCGGACGGGGAGGCGGCGAACGTATGGACGGCGCACGATCGGTGAACGGCACAGCGGGCGGCGGACGGCCGGGCGAGGCGGGCAAGGGGGAGAAGCTCGCCGACTGGGCGGACGGACGGCTCGGGCTGTACGCGCTGGCCAAGGCCAATATGCGCAAGGTCTTCCCGGACCACTGGTCCTTCATGCTGGGCGAGATCTGCCTCTACAGCTTCATCATCCTGATCCTGACCGGCGTCTATCTCACCCTGTTCTTCGAGCCGAGCGGCGTCGAGGTCATCTACCACGGCTCGTACACGCCGTTGAACGGCATCCCGATGACCCGGGCGTTCGAGTCCACGCTCGACATCAGCTTCGACGTGCGCGGCGGACTGCTGATCCGGCAGATCCACCACTGGGCGGCCGTCGTCTTCATCGCGGGCATGCTCATCCACATGATGCGGGTGTTCTTCACCGGCGCCTACCGCAAGCCGCGCGAGCTCAACTGGGTGTTCGGCTGGACCCTGTTGTTCCTCGGCATCATCACCGGCCTGACCGGCTACTCGCTCCCCGACGACCTGCTGTCCGGCACCGGTATCCGCTTCGCGGACGGCGCGATCCTGTCCGTGCCGATCGTCGGGACGTACATGTCGATGTTCCTGTTCGGCGGGGAGTTCCCGGGGCACGACATCATCTCGCGGCTCTTCCCGATCCATGTCCTGGTGCTGCCCGGGATCATGCTGGGCCTGGTGGTCGCGCATCTGATCCTGGTCTTCTACCACAAGCACACGCAGTACCCCGGGCCCGGACGCGACCAGAAGAGCGTGGTCGGCATGCCCTTCCTGCCCGTCTACATGGCCAAGGCGGGCGGCTTCTTCTTCCTCGTCTTCGGGGTGCTCGCCATCATGGGCGGCATCGCCAGCATCAACCCCGTGTGGGCGTTCGGCCCTTACCGCCCCGACCTGGTGACGACCGGCGCCCAGCCCGACTGGTATCTCGGCTTCTCCGAGGGACTGATCCGCGTGATGCCGGGATGGGAGATCGACGCCTGGGGCCACACACTGGAGTTGGGCGTCTTCATCCCCTTCACGCTCTTCCCGCTGATCCTCGCCGCCATCGGCGCCTACCCCTTCATCGAGGCCTGGATCACCGGCGACAAACGCGAACACCACATCCTGGACCGCCCGCGCAACATGCCCGTGCGCACCGGACTCGGCGTGGCCTGGCTGAGCCTGTACGGCGTGCTGCTGATCGGCGGCGGCAACGACGTGGTCGCCACCCATCTCAACCTCTCGATCAACGCGATCACTTGGTTCGTACGGGTCTCTTTCTTCGTGATGCCGGTGGCCGCCTTCCTCGTCACCAAGCGCGTCTGCATGGGACTCCAACGCCGGGACCGGGACAAGGTGTTGCACGGCCGCGAGTCCGGCCTCATCAAGATGCTGCCGCACGGCGAGTACGTGGAGGTCCACGAACCCCTCGCGCAGGACGAGCTGTTCAGACTCACCCAGCACGAACAGGAACCGCCCTACGAGATCGGCCCGCTCGTCGACGCGAACGGCGTGCGGCGCCAGGTCAAGGGCGGACAGCGGGTACGGGCCCGGCTCGCCAAGGCGATGTTCGGACCGGAGACGCGCATCGCCAAGCCGACGGTGGAGGAGTACAAGGAACTCACGAGCGGCGATCACCACCACTGAGCACGATCGCCCGGCATTCACCCGGGTCGCCCCAACTCGCACGCAGGGCACGGGCCTTGGTCAGCCACAGGGACAGGTCGTACTCGGCGGTGTACCCGATCGCACCGTGCAGTTGAAGCGCTGTACGGGCGGTCCGGTACGCCGCCTCGCACGCCGTGACCTTCGCGGCGGCCACATCGGCCGGGTCCATGGTGAGCGCGGCGCCGAAGACCAGCGGACGCGCGAACTCCAACGCGATCTTCGCATCGGCCAGTTGATGCTTCACCGCCTGGAACGAGCCCACGGGAACCCCGAATTGGGTGCGCTGCTTGACGTAGGCGACGGTCCGGTCGAGCAGGGCGAGGCCGACGCCGAGTGCCTGAGCGGCGGTGGCCAGCCGGGCCCAGGTGAGGGCGTGCGCCAACGGCGGCTCCGGGGTGAGGAGTTCACCGCCCGGGAGCAGACGGGTGAGACGGCGCGCCGGGTCGAGGGAGGCGCGCACCGGTCCGTCGTGCCCGGGCGCCAGCCGCAGCCCGTCGGTGTCCCAGCTCAGCCGGATCGTCGCCACGTCACCGTCCAGCGCGTACGACCCCGCCGGCGCCGCCGTGGCCATCGCCCCGCCCGCCGCCAGCGCGGGCAACAGGCGCTTGGCCGGGCCGGGTTCGGTCAGCAGCGCCGCCGCCATGACCGTCTCCACCAGTGGCCCCGGAACCGCGTGCCGACCCAACTCCACGAACGCCAACGCGAGTTCGACCGGCCGGGGACCCAGCCCCTCGTACGCCTCGGGCACCGCGAGTGCGAACACCCCGGCCCCCGCGACCCGGCGCCACAGCGAGCGCCCGCTCGCATGCTCGCCGCGGCTCCAGGACCGTACGACCGACGGGGTGTCCGCGGCCGTCAGCATGCCGTTCAACGAGTCGGCGAACGCCCGCTGTTCGGGGTCGAGGAGGAAGCGCATCAGCGGCGGCCCTTCGGCAGGCCGAGCAGGCGCTCGGCGATGATGTCGCGCTGGATCTCGTTCGTACCGGCGTAGATGGGACCCGCGAGGGAGAAGACATAGCCCTCGGCCCATTCGGTGTCCGCCAACTCACCCTCCGGACCGAGCAGTTCGAGGGCCGTCTCGTGCAGGGCGATGTCGTACTCGGACCAGAACACCTTGTTCAGGCTGGACTCCGGGCCGATGGACTCGCCGTCCAGGAAACGGGAGGCGTTGGCGTAGGTGAAGAGCTGGTAGGCGCGGGCGCCGATCACCGCGTCCGCCACCCGGTCGCGCAGTGCTTCCGAACTGCCCTGTTCCCGCCAGAGGTTGAGGAGACGGTCGGCGGAGGCGAGGAAGCGGCCGGGGGAGCGGAGGGTGAGCCCGCGTTCGTTGCCGGCCGTCGACATGGCGACCCGCCAGCCCTGGCCCGGCTCGCCGATCACGTCCTCGTCGGGCACGAACACCTCGTCCAGGAAGAGTTCCGCGAAGGCCGGTCTGCCGTCCAGGCGGCCGATCGGGCGGACCGTGACGCCGGGCGCGCGCAGGTCGAACATCAGGTAGGTCAGGCCCTGTTGGGGCTTCGGGGTTTCCGGCTCGCTGCGGAACAGGCCGAACGCGCGGTCCGCGAAGGCCGCCCGCGACGACCACGTCTTCTGCCCGCTCAGCAGCCAGCCGCCGCCCGTGCGCACCGCCCGCGAGGTGAGCGAGGCCAGGTCCGAACCCGCCTCCGGCTCCGACCACGCCTGCGCCCACACCACCTCGCCGGTCGCCATCGAGGGCAGCACACGTGCGCGTTGCTCCCGTGTGCCGTGGTCGAAGAGGGTCGGGGCGAGCAGGTTGATGCCGTTCTGGCCGACCCGGCCCGGGGCGCCCGCCGCGTAGTACTCCTCCTCGAACAGCAGCCACCGCACGATGTCGACGCCCCGGCCGCCGTACTCCTCCGGCCAGGACACCACCGACCAACGGTCCGCCGCGAGTTGGGCTTCCCAGACGCGGTGCGCGGCGAAGCCCTCCTTCGTCTCCAGGGAGGGGAGCGGCGTGGCCGGCACATGCGCGCGCAGCCAGGCGCGAGCCTCGGCGCGGAACGCCTCCTCGGCGGGAGCGAAGTCGAGGTCCATCGCCAACCATCCTTCCCTAACAAGTGTTTGGTAGGTTAGCGTGGCCGTATGACAGGCGTCGAGAGTCCGGCATACGTCCCCGGGCACGGGCTGCTGAAGGGGCGCACAGCCGTCGTCACCGCCGCCGCGGGCGCGGGGATCGGCGGGGCCACCGCGCGCCGCTTCCTCCAGGAGGGCGCGCGGGTGCTGATCAGCGACGCGCACACGCGGCGGCTGAAGGAGTACGAGGCCGAGCTGGCCGGGGAGTTCGGCGCGGAGTCGGTCGCCGCGCTGCCGTGCGACGTCACCGACGAGACGCAGGTGGAGGCGCTGTTCGACGCGGCCGTCGCGGCACACGGGCGGCTGGACGTCGTCGTCAACAACGCTGGCCTGGGCGGCACTTCGGACCTCGTCGACATGACGGACGAGCAGTGGTCGAAGGTGCTGGACGTGACGTTGAACGGCACCTTCCGCTGCACCCGGGCCGCCCTGCGCGCGATGCGCGCGACCGGCGGGGTGATCGTCAACAACGCCTCCGTCGTCGGCTGGCGCGCCCAGGCCGGGCAGGCGCACTACGCGGCGGCCAAGGCCGGCGTGATGGCACTGACCCGCTGCGCGGCGATCGAGGCCGCCGAGTACGGGGTGCGGGTCAACGCGGTCTCGCCGAGCCTCGCCATGCACCCGCACCTGGTGAAGGTGACGACCCCGGAGCTGTTGGCCGAACTCACCGCGCGCGAGGCCTTCGGGCGGTGCGCCGAGCCCTGGGAGGTGGCCAACGTGATCGTGTTCCTGGCCTCGGACTACTCCTCGTACATGACCGGCGAGGTCGTCTCCGTGAGCAGCCAGCATGCGTAGCGGCGCGGGAGGTCACGCGAGGGGCACGACAATGGTCCCGTGCCGACCAAGAAGAAACCCCCGGTGACCGCCGCTCCGGCCCGCCGCCGTGAACTCCTCGACACGGCGGCCGAGGTCTTCGCCGAGCAGGGCTACAACGCCACCACCGTACGGAAGATCGCCGACCACGCGGGCATGCTCGCGGGCAGCCTCTACTACCACTTCGACTCCAAGGAATCGATGCTGGAGGAGATCCTGCGGACCTTCCTCGACGAGCTGTGGAGCGGCTACGACACCGTCCTGGACGCCGAGTCGGGGCCGCGCGAGACGCTGGAGGCCCTGGTCACCGAGTCGTTCCGGGAGATCGACCGGCACCGCGCGGCCGTCGCGATCTACCAGAAGGAGAGCAAGCAACTGGTCGCGCAGGAGCGGTTCGCGTTCCTCGCCGAGTCGCAGCGCAAGTTCGAGAAGGCGTGGCTGTCCACGCTGGAGCGCGGGGTCGCCGCCAAGGTCTTCCGGGCCGACCTAGACGTCCGGCTCACCTACCGGTTCGTCCGCGACACGGTGTGGGTCGCCGCGTCCTGGTACCGGCCGGGCGGACAGCACAGCGCCGAGGAGATCGCCCGGCAGTACCTGTCGATGGTGCTGGACGGGATCGCCGTACGCACGTAACTCACGGGCAAGCATGGGGAGTTGACATGGCCGAGGCCTACATCGTCGAAGCGGTCCGGACGCCCGTCGGGCGGCGCGGGGGAGGGCTCAGCGGGGTCCATCCCGCCGACCTCGGGGCGCATGTGCTGGGGGAGCTGGTCGCGCGCTCCGGGATCGATCCCGCCGCCGTCGAGGACGTCGTCTTCGGGTGTCTGGACGCGGTGGGGCCGCAGGCCGGGGACATCGCGCGGACCGCCTGGCTGGCGGCCGGGCTGCCCGAGGAGGTGCCGGGCGTGACGGTGGACCGGCAGTGCGGATCCTCGCAGCAGGCCGTGCACTTCGCGGCCCAGGGCGTGCTGTCCGGCACCCAGGACCTGGTCGTCGCGGGTGGCGTCCAGAACATGTCGCTGATCCCCATCGCCTTCGCGTCCCGCCAGGCCGCCCTGCCGCTCGGCCTCACGGACGGCCCCTTCGCGGGCAGCGAGGGCTGGCGCGCCCGGTACGGGACGCAGCCGGTGAACCAGTTCGCCGGCGCCGAGATGATCGCCGCGAAGTGGGGCATCAGCAGGCAGGACCAGGAGGAGTTCGCCCTCCGCTCGCACCGGCGGGCCCTGCGCGCCATCGACGAGGGCCGCTTCGAGCGCGAGACGGTGGCCTACGGCGCGGTGGCGGTCGACGAGGGCCCGCGCCGGGACACCTCGCTGGAGAAGATGGCCGGCCTGAAGCCGGTCGTGGACGGCGGCACCATCACCGCCGCCTGCTCCTCCCAGGTCTCCGACGGCGCGGCGGCGATGCTGCTCGCCTCCGAACGGGCCGTACGCGAACACGGGTTGACGCCCCGCGCCCGTATCCACCATCTCTCCGTCCGGGGCGAGGACCCGATCCGCATGTTGTCCGCCCCCATCCCGGCCACCGCCCACGCCCTGAAGAAGACCGGCCTGACCATCGACGCCATCGACCTCGTCGAGATCAACGAGGCCTTCGCACCCGTCGTCCTCGCCTGGCTGAAGGAGACGGGCGCCGACCCCGACAGGGTCAACGTCAACGGCGGCGCGATAGCCCTCGGCCACCCCCTCGGCGCGACCGGCGTCAAGCTCATGACCACCCTCCTGCACGAACTGGAGCGCACCGGCGGCCGGTTCGGCCTCCAGACCATGTGCGAGGGCGGCGGTCAGGCCAACGTGACGATCATCGAACGGCTGTGAGGGGCCGGGTGCGTCGAGGGCCCAAGTGATCAGAGGGAGCGGTACACGTCGCGGCGGTTGCCGATCTTGACGACGAGAATGATCAGCCGACCGTCGTCGATGCGGTAGGCCAAGCGGAAGTCGCCGACTCGGAGCCGGTACAACCCGTCGTGGCCGGAGAGCTTCTTGACGTCGGCGTCGTCACGGTATGGATCGTCGCCGAGCCGTGTGAGCGCGGTCAGGATGCGCATGGCGCTGGTGCGATCGACGGTTCGAAGCTGCCGTTGAGCTGTGGTCGTGAATCGGAATGCGTACTTCACACGGCGCCCTGTCCTGAGTCCTCGCTGAACAGGTCGGCGAGGACTTCCGCCATGCCCACGGTCGGCTCATCCAGATGCTGACGTGCCTCCCGGGCCAGCAGTTCGTCTGCGGCTTCCTCGAGCGCGTCGTATTCGGACATGGGCACAAGCGCCGCGACCGGCGTGCCGTTGCGTGTGATGACGGTGGATTCGCCTGCCTCCGCCTTGCTGAGGAGCCCGGAGAATCCGGCGCGGGCTTCACGGATGTTCATGGCATCGGACATGCTTCGAGTGTACACATCGGCGTGTACAAATGGTCACGCGTCGGCCCGCACCAGCGTCCACAACACCTCCTCCGCCTCCTTCATCACCCGTGCCACCAGCTCCGCGCACGACGGCAGGTCGTCGATCACCCCGGCGACCTGCCCGGACGCCATCACCCCGAGGTCCGTGCGGCCGTCCACCATCGACGCCTTGAGCAGCATCGGCGTGTTCGCGGCGAGCAGCACCTGGCTCCAGGTCAGCTCCTTGCCGTGCTTCATGGCGAGGCCGTCGCGTATCAGCTGCGGCCAGGTGAGCCCGGACAGCTTCCGGAACCCGGCCGCCCGGCGTATCGCCTGGAGCAGGGTCCTCGCCCGGCCGGAGTGCTCCAGGGCGTCGACCAGTTCCGTGCGGAGCATGCGGTGCGGGAGGCCGTCGACCGCCCGCGTGACCGTGACGTCCTTGACCGTCGCCGCCAGATAGGCCGCCTTCACCGCGTCCGGGACCGTCGAGTCCGAGGTGAGGAGGAAGCGGGTGCCCATGGCGACGCCCGCCGCCCCGTAGGCCAGCGCCGCGACCAGCCCCCGCCCGTCGAAGAAGCCGCCCGCCGCCACCACCGGTATGTCCACCGCGTCCACCACCTGCGGCAGCAGCACCGTCGTCGCCACCTCCCCGGTGTGGCCGCCGCCCTCCCCGCCCTGCACGATCACCGCGTCCGCGCCCCACGCCGCGACCTTCTCCGCGTGCCGCCGCGCCCCGATCGACGGGATCACGACCACACCCGCCTCCTTCAGCTCGGCGATCAGCTCGGCGGACGGCGCGAGCGCGAAGGACGCGACCCGCACGCCCTCCTCGATCATGATCCGCACCCGGTCGCCCGCGTCCGCCGCGTCCGCCCGCAGATTCACCCCGAACGGCGCCCCCGTACGGGACTTGACCTCCCGGATCGCCTCCCGGAGCCGGTCGGTGTCCATGGTCGCGGAGGCAAGGATGCCCAGCGCGCCCGCGTTGGCGGTGGCCGACACCAGACGCGGACCCGCCACCCAGCCCATCCCCGTCTGCACGATCGGATGCCGCACCCCGACCAGCCTGGTCAGCGCGGTCTCCATCAGGCGGCCACCTCTCTGCGGCGGGTGTCGGCCGGGTCGATGACCTCGCGGATCAACCGCAGCTCCTCCGAGGTGGGTTCACGGGTCGGCGGAACCTCGTCCGGGACCGTCAGCTCGAACCCGGTCGCCTCCCTGACCTGCTCCACCGTGACCCCCGGATGCAGCGAGGCCAGCCGCATCGAGCGGTCCGGGGTCGCGAAGTCGAACACGCCGAGGTCGGAGACGACCCGGGGGATGCGGTGGAAGCGGGCCGTCCCCGGGTGCTCGGCGACCCGGTCGTACCCCACCCCGCACACCATGTCGACCTTCTCCACGAACACCCGTCGGGAGTGCTTCGGTATCCAGTAACTCGTCGGATTGTTCAGTGTGTTGATCGGCGCCCCGCGCACTCCGAGCAACTGCCGTTTAGGGCGCGCCCAGTCACCGATGCACGAGATGTTCTGGTTGCCGTACCGGTCGATCTGGCTCGCGCCCATCATCACGTGCCGGCGTCCACCGGACACCAGGGCGAGGTGTTGCCGGTACGGCAACCAGCCTTCCGGTGTCCCGTCCGGACGGACGATCATCGCCTCGCCGTCGGTCAGCAACAGGTCGGGCGCGAAGGTGAGCCGGGCCAGCCGCGCGCCGACGGACGGGATCAAGCCCATGGGGCTGGCCAGGATCTCACCGGCGTCACGCCACGCCTCCGCACAGGCGATCACGCAGTATTCGGAACGCAGTACCTCCATCACCCTTGTTCCTCCTGCCAGTTGCGCACGGCCGACCGATAGTCCGCCTCGTCCCCGGCGAGGAAGCGCTCGGCGAACTCCGCCCAGGGTGTCGTCGCGTACAGCCGCTGGAAGTCCTCGTCCCTGCCGTGGTCGGGGGCGCACGACGTGAAGTGGGCGCCGCCGGGCGCCTCGACGACCCCGGTGACGTTCAGCCGCTTGACGAGCAGGGACTGCGACGGCGCCTCCTTCGTCAACTCGGCCGTGTCCACGATCCGTTCGCAGGAGAGATAGGCCGCGTCCGCCGCCTCGCAGAACAGGTCGTCGAAGTACGGGTCCGGGCCCAGATACTGCCCGTTGCCCAGCCGGTCGGCCCGGTTGACGTGCACCAGCGCCGCGTCCAGGCGCAGCGCGGGCATCGCCACGAACGTCTCCCCGTCCTCGTACGGCGAAGTCACCGTCCGCAGACCGGGGTTGACCCGCATGACGTCCGAGCCGATCCCCGCGCGCACCGGCAGGAACGGCAGCCGGTGCGCCGCCGCGCGCAGGCCCCACATGAACATGCCCTCGTCGACCTCCGTCAGCTCGAACTCCCCGCGCTCGCGACCCGCCCGGTAGTGCGGTTCGAGCGGGACGGAATCGAGGGTGACGAAGGGCGCCACCAGCCTGCGGACCCGGCCGGCCGCCACCAGCATCCCGACGTCCGGGCCGCCGTACGACACCAGGGTGAGATCGCCGATGTCGCTCCGTAACAGCGCTCGGACCAGCGACATCGGCTTGCGGCGGGAACCCCAGCCGCCGATGCCCAGGGTCATGCCGCTCGCCAGCCGCGAGACGACCTCGTCGGCGGTCATCGTCTTGTCAGCCACTTTCGGCACCCTCCTTCCCGAAGGTGTCGCGGACCCGGTCGGCCACCCCGCTGACGTTCGCCTCGAAGGTGAAGCCCTGCTCGAAGCGGTAGCTGCGGCGGACGTCGACGGGGTCGATGCCGTTGATCGCGGACTTGGCGAGCCGGATCAGCTCGCCGTCCTTGGCGGCTATCTCGGCCGCCAACTCCAGTGCGGCGGACAGCAGCTCATCGCGCGGTACGACCCGCCACACCGAGCCGTGCGCGTGCAGCTCGGCCGCCGTCGCCGTGCGCGAGGTGTAGTACAGGGCGCGCATCAGATGCTGGGGGACCAGCCGGGCCAGATGCGTGGCGGCACCCAGCGCGCCCCGGTCCAGCTCGGGCAGCCCGAAGGTCGCGTCCTCGCTCGCCACGATCACGTCCGCGTTCCCCACCAACCCGATGCCCCCGCCCAGGCAGAAGCCCTGCACGGCCGCCACCACGGGCACCTCGCACTCGTACACCGCGGCGAACGCCTCGAAACAGCCCCGGTTCACCCCGACCAGGGCCGACCGTCCGCGCGCCTGTATCTCCTTGATGTCCACGCCCGCGTTGAAGCCCCGCCCCTCGGCCGCCAGCACCACACAGCGCACGCCGGGATCGCGGCCCGCCGCGCGCACGGCGTCGGCCAGCGCGAACCAGCCGTCCACCGGCAGCGCGTTCACCGGCGGGAAGTCGACCGTGACGACGGCAACTCCCTTGTCGGCGGAGGGGTTTTCCCGGTTTCCCCGGGTTTCCGGGAACGAGGTGGAGACACCCATGGACGCATCAGCTACCTTTCCACCAAACATTTGTTAGGTGTGAGGCTTCGAAGCTAGCAGTCGCAGAATCCGAGCGGGAGACCCTGTGGACAACCCTCATACGGACGACTCGCCCGACCACCCGTTGAACGGCCGTACCGTCCTCGTCACCGGCGGCACCCGAGGCGTCGGCGCCGGTATCGCGCGCGCCTTCGTCGAGGCCGGTGCCCAGGTACTGACCTGCGCGCGCAAACCACCCGAAGTCCCCGTCCGGGGAACCGAGTTCAGCCCCCTCGACCTGCGCGACCCGGACGCCGTACGGGAGTTCTTCGCCGCGCTGCCCCGGCTCGACGTCCTCGTCAACAACGCGGGCGGCGCGCCCTACCGCCCGCTCGTCGACGCGACGGCCGAACGCCACGCGCGGATCATAGAGTTGAACCTCCTCGCCCCGCTCACCGCCTCCCTCGCCGCGTACGAACACCTCAGGCGGGCCAAGGGCTCGGTCGTGATGATCGGCAGCGTCAGCGGCAGCCGTCCCTCGCCCGGCTCGGCGGCATACGGGGCGGCCAAGGCCGGACTGGAGAACCTGGCCCGTTCGATGGCGGTGGAGTGGGCGCCGGACATCCGCGTCAACACCCTCGTCGTCGGCATGGTCCGCACGGAGTCGTCCCACCTGCACTACGGCGGCGAGGACGCCATCGAGGCCGTCTCCCGCACCGTCCCGCTCGGCCGCCTCGCCGACCCCACCGACGTGGGCGCGGCGGCGGTCTTCCTTGCTTCCCCCGCCGCCGCGTACATCAGCGGCGCGAGCCTCCTGGTGCACGGGGGCGGGGAGCGGCCCGCGTTTCTTGACGCCGCAACTGCCAACAAGGAGACGTGAGATGAGTGCCAGTGCTCTCTGCGACGGCCGGGTCGTCGTCGTCACCGGCGCGGGCCGCGGCCTGGGCCGCGCCCACGCCCTCGCCTTCGCCGCCGAGGGCGCCAGGGTCGTCGTCAACGACCTCGGCGTCGGTCTCGACGGCACCCCGGACCCCGACAGCCCCGCCGCCCAGGTCGTCGCGGAGATCCGCGCGGCGGGCGGCGAGGCGGTGGCCCACGGCGGCGACATCGCCACCGGCACCGGCGCCGCGTCCCTGGTGACGACCGCACTGGAGACCTACGGCCGCCTCGACACCCTCGTCAACAACGCGGGTTACCTGCGCGACCGGATGCTCGTCAACCTCGACGAGGACGACTGGGACGCGGTGCTCCGCGTCCACCTGAAGGGCCACTTCCTGCCCCTGAAACACGCCGCCGCGTACTGGCGCGCCGAGTCCAAGGCGGGCCGCACCCCCACCGCGCGGATCATCAACACCAGCAGCGGAGCAGGCCTGTTGGGCTCGGTGGGACAGGGCAACTACAGCGCGGCCAAGGCCGGCATCGTGGGCCTCACTCTCGTAGCGGCGGCCGAACTCTCCCGCTACGGCGTCCAGGTCAA
>NZ_JAEQAZ010000123.1 GCF_016654115.1 Streptomyces sp. MBT53 | reverse complement strand
ACCTCGTAGTCCATGGCGAGACCGAAGACCACGCCGATCATGAAGATCGGCATCGTGCTCATCACCGGCCCCGGTTGGTCGACGCCGAAGACGTCGGCCAGCCAGCCCCATTGGAAGACCGCCACGACAGCGCCGAGGGCGGCTCCCACGGAGAGCAGGAAGCCCAGGGCTGCCTTGAGCGGTACGAGGATCGACCGGAGGACCAGGGTCAGAAGCAGGAACGCCAGGCCGACGACCAGGCCGAGGTAGGGGAACAGCGCCTCGTCGAGAGTCTTGGAGAAGTCGATGAACATCGCTGTCTGACCCGCCACCAGGACTCGGGTGCCGGAGTCGGCCTGGATGCCCTTCGCCGTGTCACGCAGCGACTTGACCAGGTCTTCCGTCTTCGGGTCGGTCGGTCCGGTGGAGGGCATGATGGTGAGGATCGCGGTGTCCCCGGCCTTGTTGCTTTCGGCGGGGCTCACGGAGACGACGCCGCTCTCCTTGCCGAGCCGCTTGCCCACTCTGTCGGCGGCGGCCGTGACGTTCTTGGCCTCGACCGTGACCATCAGCGGTCCGTTGTAGCCCGACCCGAAGGACGCGGACACCATGTCGTACGCCTTGCGCTGGGTGGTTCCGGACGCCATGGTCCCCTCGGACGGCAGTCCGAGTTCCAGGCTCGCGGCGGGTACGGCGATGGCGCCGAGACTCACCACACCGAGCAGCAGAACGGCGACGGGGTGGCGCAGGACCAGCCTCGCCCAGCGGGTGCCCAGGTTCGGTTTCTGCCGGGCGGCCCGCTTCTGGGCCTTGCGCTGCCGGCGGGCCGAGAGCGGCTTGCCGTACTGGCGTGCGCGGTCCCTGCGGCGCAGGACCCTGACGGGTGCGAAGCCGAGCAGCGCGGGAACGAGCGTGATCGCGATGAGAACGGCGACGGTCACCGTGCCGGCGCCCGCCAGGCCCATCTTGGTGAGCATGGGGATGTTGACGACGGCGAGACCCGCGAGCGCGACCACGACCGTGAGGCCCGCGAAGACGACGGCGGAGCCCGCTGTGCCGACCGCTCGCCCCGCGGCCTCCTGAGGTTCCCTGCCCTCGGCGATCTCGGCGCGGTAGCGGGAGAGGATGAACAGCGCGTAGTCGATGCCGACCGCGAGGCCGAGCATCAGCGCCAGGGTCGAGGTCGTGGAGGACAGACCGAGCCGGCTGCCCAGCGCGACGATGCCGCAGATACCGATGCCGACGCCCATGACGGCGGTGAGCAGCGGCATTCCGGCGGCCAGCAGCGAACCGAAGGTGATGAGCAGCACGACGGCGGCGACGGCGATGCCGATGACCTCACCGGAGCCCATCGACTCGGACGGCGGAACGGCGTCGCCGCCCATCTCGACCGTGAGACCGGAGGCGCGGGCGTCCACCACCGCCTTGGTCAGAGCGTCGTGCGCCTCCTGGCTCACCCGGGTGGCGCCGACCTCGTAGGCGACGGATACGAACCCGGTGGTGCCGTCCTCGCTGACGGCCCGGCCCTTGAACGGGTCGACGACGCTCACGACTTCCGGGGCCCGGTCCAGGTCGGCTACCAGGGCGTCGACCTTCCGCTTCTCGCCGGGGGCGGAGAGCTTTGTGCCGACGGGCGCGCGTACGACCACCCGGGCCTTGGCGCCGTCCGCGCTCAGGGTCGGGAACTTCTCCTTGAGCAGGTCGTACGCCTTCTGCGTCTCGGTGCCCGGCATCGTGAACGTGTCGGCGGGAAGCGGCGGTGCCGCGGCCGCGGCGTAGATCGCGCCGATGAAGATCAGCACCCACAGCAGTGCCGTCGTGGCCCTGCGCCGGAAGGCGAGGCGACCGAGTTTGTAGAGGAGGGTAGCCACAGCGAAGAAGCTCCTATCGGATTCGCCGGTGAACGGTGGGGTCGGGGATCGTGGTGATGACACAGGCCCTGGGGAGGGACGGAACCGTGGGCCGGCGGTGCGTCGTAGAGGCGGCCACGCGTGGCCTTCCTTCGTCGGCGGGTCCCGTCAGCGGGTTCCGTCGGCGGGCTGGGACCGGCCGGTGCAGGCGAGGAAGACGTTGTCGAGATCGGGGGTGTGCACGGTGAGGGCCTCGGCCTCGATCGACGCGTCGTCCAGGACGTCCAGAACGGCCCGGAGGGCGGGGATGCCGCCGTCGGTGGGGATGTACACGGCGAGTGCGGCGTCGTCGCTCGTCATGGGGTCGAAAGCGGCGGCGGCCGATTCGAAGCCGCGCACATCGGCGAACTGAAGCCGGATGTGTCCGCCGGGAGTTGCGTGCCCCGGCGCCTTGGCGGTGCTGTCGCCGTTTCTCCCGCGCACGGGCCGGGCCGTCGGCAGTGTCACCACGAACTCGGGGGCGAGTCCGTCGAGTTGCAGTACGACCGAGCCCGGTGCCAGATCGCGGCTGACCTGGCCCATGGCCTCGGACAGCGCGTTGAGCAGGGCCAACCGGGTCGCCGACTCCAGCGGTGCCGTGAGCCGGTCGGCCAGGGCGCGGGTTTCGTCGCCGCCGACGTGGGCGACGGCCACGAGCTCATGTCGGAGGTAGTCGACGTACGGCGTGAGATCCATGACGCCATCATGGCACATTTATGGCGCCATCTATCGGTCGTTCGTGATGGCGTGGGCAGCTTGACCGAAACACCCCCGCTCCCCATGGTGTGCGGCAGTGTGGTCGAGCGTCCGGCGGCGGCTCTCGTTGTCGTATCTGGCCTGTGGTGATGAACGGACTCGGGGGCGGTGGACATGCCTCGGTGCTGATTGTCCGGAAGGTGCGGCCCGGCGGGCGGGTGGCGTCAATGTCAATCGTGTGGCGCCAACGGCGGCGCCATTCGGAGGGGTGTCTAGGCGTGGCCCCGATGATCCCCGTCGGGAACGACCGTTGTGCCGGACCGCTCGGCGGTGAGCATCGCGGTGAGAACCGAGTGCCGTACCCGTCCGTCGAGCACCCGTGCCCGGGCGACTCCGTTGCGGACGGCGTGCAGACAGGCCGTCATCTTCGGCACCATTCCGTGGGTCAACTCCGGCAGCAGCTTCTCGAGTTCGCCGGCCGTGAGGTGGCCGATCACCTCGTCGCTGTGCGGCCAGTCCGCGTAGAGGCCCTGGACGTCGGTGAGCAGCAGCAGTTCCCGGGCTCCCAGCGCGGCGGCCAGTGCGGCCGCCGCCGTGTCGGCGTTCACGTTGTAGACGTGGCCGTCGTCGGCGCTGCGGGCGACCGGGGAGACCACCGGAATGCGGCCGCAGGCGAGCAGCGCCTCGACGACTGTGGTGTCCACTTCGCGGATTTCGCCGACTCTCCCGATGTCCAGTGGTGCGCCGTCGACCACCGGCAGATGCTTGACCGCGGTGATGGTGTCCGCGTCCTCGCCCGTCATGCCGACCGCGTACGGACCGTGCCGGTTGATCAGCCCGACCAGTTCGCGCTGCACCCGGCCGGCGAGCACCATCCGCACCACATCCATCGCGCGAGGAGTGGTGACTCTCAGACCTGACCTGAACTCTGTCGTCAGCCCGTGCCGTTCGAGCTCCGCGCTGATCTGCGGGCCACCGCCGTGCACGACCACCGGGCTGAGCCCGGCGTCGCGCAGCCGCACGACATCGTCGGCGAACGACGCCTTCAGCTCCTGGTCGGCCATGGCGTTTCCGCCCAGTTTGACAATGACTGTGACGCTCTGTCCGTCAGTGGTCAGGATGTCGGTGTAGGTGTGGTTCTGATGCGTGGTCATGCGGAGGCCGCCCCGGAGGGGAACGCTGGGGCGGTGTCGTTGGTGGGCAGGGTGACCGGCACGGTGGCGCCATCGGAGTCGGGCAGGTCGGCCCTCGAGGCGCCATCCGTGACCACATGTCCGTGTCCCGTCGAGGGTGCCGTCTTCGGCCGGTCGGAGGTGACGGCACGGGCTGTTGCCCCGCTCGGTTCGCCGTCCGTCACCGGTGCCGGATCCGGGCCGTCCGCGGCCTTGATCCCGGCGGCGATGCCCGCCGCCGAGAACCCCTGTGCTGCCGTGACGCTCATGGTGCGACTCCTCCGGTGAAAAGGCCACAGTTGCTCGGAGCGCCCCTTGTGTGCGACTGAAATGCCGGGGCGCGGACGGTGAACAGGACACCGCTCGCCCAATTGCCGAACAGCCCGGCATGCGGTGATTCACTTACCGTTCGGGGAAATTCAGTATTGCGCGGAACGGCGTCGGTCAGCCATCCCGGAAGCGGTCGCTGTCCCGCCGACAGGACAGCGGTGCGGCAGTATCCCCGGATATTTACTTTGCCGCTCGACGAGCTGGTAGCGTGCCTCGCCTGAAGCCATGCCTGACGTGTCTTATTGCCGAAAGGACAAGTTTCGGATGTTCGTTCCCAGTCAGTACAGCGAACCGGACGGTTCGTGGATGGTCGATTTGCTTCGCAGCAATCCACTGGCATTGATGGTGAGCAACGGGGCCGCCTCCGCCGCTCCGTTTGCCACGCACCTTCCCGTCATCCCCGACCCTGATAGGACCGGCGAATGGTCGGCCGACCTGTCGGGCGCCGTATTGCTGGGACATATGAACAGAGCCAATCCCCACTGGCGGGCCCTGGGAGACGGCGGCATTTCCCTGCTGTCGTTCACCGGTCCGCACGCCTATGTCTCGCCGACGGTGTACGAGGTGACGCCGGCCGCACCGACCTGGAACTTCACGTCGGTGCATGTAAGGGGTGTGGTGGAGAAAATCGATTCCACGGAGGAGACGCTGGAAGTGGTCCAGTCCACTGTGCGGGCTTTCGAGGCGGATTTCGGTGCCGCCTGGGACATGACCGAATCGCTCGACTACTTCCGCAAGATCGTGCCGGCCGTCGGGGCGTTCCGGCTCACGGTGTCGGGGGCCGAGGGCATGTTCAAGCTCAGCCAGGAGCAGGAGCCGGAGGTCCGCGACCGTGTGCAGCGGGAGTTCAGCCGGCGGGAGTGCGGCCGGCACCGTGAGACGGCCGCGTTCATGAGGCGGCTGCCGTGATCGTCGGAGCCACGGCGAGGGCCCGCACTCCGTCCGGAGTGCGGGCCCTCGCCCTCATGTCGTCCTGCGCTCGTCGGGCGGTGGAGCGGACGGCCCCAGGCCCTGTCGGGACCCGTCGGATCAGACGGTGATGGCTCTGTCCGTTCCGCCGGAGCCCGTTCGCTGTTCCTCCAGAGCCTGTTCCGCCGCGTTGTCGAGCGTGGCGAGCACCCACTGGTCGAAGTCGGTGCCTGACTGCTCCGCGGCCTTGTGCCACCACTGAAGGCGATTTCCGGGTACTGCCAGCTGCTGGGTGGGTTCGATCTGCTGTCCGTGCTGCCTCTCGTCCGCACGGGCCATTCGGATGGCATTGCGCAGCTGCTTGGTCGTCCATGTCATCTGTTCGGCCCGGTCGAGCCACATGTCCTGTTCGTCGACCGACAGAGAGGCGAGTTCCGCGTGGTGTTGGAAGGTGAGTGCGACGCGACGTCGGTGTAACTCGAAGCGCCGTGAGACCCATGCGTAGTTCCGCAGCGTTTGGTACTGCAGACCGGCCGCGCGGATTCCGCGCTGATACCGGTCGGTGTAGTGATCCTTCCCGTAGACCAGCCAGTCACCGAGCCACCAGGACGAGGAGCTGACTATTCCCGAGAGCTGACGCCCGGCCCGTTCCCAGTCGTCGAACGTCAGGCCGACAGGAATCCGAAGCCCCACATTGGTCGTGAGTACCTGACCGCAAGGCTCGTCGATACCGGCTCTTCGCCGTCGTGGCACGCTGTCCGGATTTCTGCGGAACAACACAGCCGTGGATTCCTCGAGCTCAGCAGCCTGATTCGTCATCATGCCTCCTTGTGCGTATACGTCCATGGGGGGAGGGACATATCGGCCCGCTCTCGAGCAGGACCATATGCATAGGGGTCCGACAGCGCGACTGTATTCGGCGCAGCCTTGATCACCTTTGTGCGCGGTGATAAGGAGCCGACGGTGCAATCGTCGCCGGACGGTCCAACGACGGCGCTGTTCCGGTCGTTCGCCGAATCCGGCGTGCCGGTTTCCAGTCAGTTGCTGTCCGAGGGCCGCGGATGCGGGGAACCGCTCGCATCCGCCCTACGGGAGTCAGGTCGGCGTCTGTGAGAATGCGTCCTGCATCCAGTCGCCCCGTACGCATCGACCACAAGTCCCCCTAGACATGAAGTTGCCGGCGCATGTGCCTGTCGGCATCGAGGGGATCCCGAGGGATCCGCTCCAAAGGTCATGCCAAGTAGAACCCAGAACGGGCTGAAGATTCAAGAACGAAGCGAATCTGTCTGCGAAATTGAAAATTCAAAGGGCGTGGCACTCCAGTTTCGCCGATTGCCCTTATAGGAAGATTATATTCCGCTTGTTGCACCCGAGAAATGAACTTGCGGCACAGCTCGGTTTCTGGCCAGAGGGAGTAAATATTCGGCCAGCGGAATCAGCGCACCCAGCCGCTGAGACTCTGGCCGCCCTGCGGGGTGCGCCGTTCGGGCCGGCGGCCCGTCTGCTCCTCCTGGCTCAGCATGGCGGAGGACATCCGGACCAGCCAGGCGTTGACCGACAGCCCCTCACGGCCCGCGGCTTCCTCGATCCGGGCCTTCAGGTGCTCGGGAGGACGGAAGTTGATACGAGCCATGGCGCCTTCCTTGGCGCCATACTCGGGCGTTGGCGGGGTCGGCGCGGACGGGGCTGCGCCATGGCGCGAGGGGGCGAAGTCGTCCTCGGGGCCTGCCGAGCCGTATCCGGCCGGTGGCGGTGTGACGACGAAAGCGGGGTCCAGTCCGCGCAGCCGGATCTCGACAGCGCCCGGCGCCAGTTCGCGGGTGATCTCGTCCGCGGCGGCCGACAGGGCGTCGAGCAGGACCAGCCGGACGGCGGACGACAGTGGCGCGACGAGGCGTTCGGCGAGTTCGCGTGACTGCACATCACCGGCCTCGGCGGCGGTCAACAGTTCCTGTCGCAGATTGTCGACATACCGCATGAGTTCCATGGCGTCATCCTCACGCTGACGTGGCGCGAGGTGCAAGCCCGTCCACGATCATGACCGCCGGGTCCCGCGGTCACTGCTGCGAGCGGTGTTCCGTCCCCTTACGGCATGACGCTGCCGCGTGCGCCTTCGACGAGTCCGATGAACTGGTCGGCGGTCGAGTTGGCGTAGAAGTCGCGGAGCGTGACCCGGGGCAGTCCTCGCTCGCGCATCGTGGTGAGGACATGCACCACGAGCAGGGAATTGCCGCCGAGTTCGAAGAAGTTGTCGCTCCTGGCCACCGCGGTCTTCAGGATCTTTTCCCAGATCTCCAGAATCTCCCGGCCGAGGCCGTCGTCGGGCGGTGTCGCGTCCGGTACCAGTGTCCGTTCCTCGACGTGGGGCCGGTGGTCGGCCGTTGCTGCCCGAGCGGGTGGCGGGAGACGTGTCACGTCCGGCTTGCCGTTTGCGGTGAGCGGAACGGCGGGGATCTCGGTGAGCGTCGACGGAACCATGTAGTCGGGCAGGATGCGGCGGGCGTTGTCGAGGATCTGCCGGATGTCGGTGTTCCGCGCGCGGTTCCTGTCGAGCACGACGTAGGCGTCGATCCGCCTGCTCGCGGAGTCGTGGGGGGAGTCCTGGCCGACGACGACGGCGGCGGCGCTCACGGCCGGGTCGCCGGCCAGGACGGACCGGATCTCGTCCAGTTCGATGCGGTGTCCGCGGATCTTGACCTGGTTGTCGAGCCTGCCGAGGTGGTCGAGCAGGCCGTCGGGTCGCAGTCGTCCCTTGTCCCCGCTGCGGTAGAGGCGTTCACCGGTGGCTTCGTCGACGACGAACCGCTGCGCGGTCAGCTCCGGCCGGCCCAGATAGCCGTCCGCCACACCGGCACCGCCGACGTGGATCTCCCCGGCCGCACCCGGAGGAAGGACGCGGCCCCTGGTGTCCCGTACGGACAGGGACCAGCCCGGGAGTGCGCGGCCGACCGACCGGGACCCGGCGACGAGATCGGCCGGCGTGACCGTCTTCGCGGTGACATGGACGGTGGTCTCCGTGATGCCGAACATGTTCACGACGCGGCACCAGGAGGGGGAGTGCCGTGCGAACCACGGGGCGAGCACCTGTACGTCGAGCGGCTCGCCGCCGAACACCAGCAGCCGCACCGACAGTTCGTCCTTCGCGGACCGGTCCGCGCGGACGAGCTGGGCGAATGCGGACGGGGTCTGGTTGAGCACGGTGACCCGCTGTTCGGCCAGCAGCCGATGGAACTCGTCGGTGTCCCGTGCCGTCCAGTAGGAGACGACGACGAGCCGGCCGCCCGTGAGCAGACAGCCCCAGATCTCCCACACCGAGAAATCGAAGGCGCTCGAATGGAAGAGGGTCCACACGTCGTCGGGGCCGAGTGCGAAGTCCGCGGCGGTGGCCTCCAGCAGCGCGGTCACATTGCGATGGGGGACGACCACGCCCTTGGGCCGGCCGGTGGATCCCGAGGTGTAGATCACGTAGGCGGCGTCGGCGGGGCTTCCGTGCCGTCCGGCGGCCGTGGCGTGGGCGGGGTCGCGGGCCTCGCCCAGCTCGTCGGGGCCGACGACCCGTACATCCGGAATCTCGGGGAAGTGTGCGGAATCGCCGATGACAAGGGCGAGTTGTGCGTCGTCGACGATGTACGTCAGCCGGTCCGCCGGGTATCCGAAGTCCATCGGCACGTAGGCGCAGCCCGCCTTCAGGATGCCCAGGAGGGCGACGACGAGGGTGGCACCGCGGTCCAGGCAGACGCCCACCCTGGTCGCGGGGGCGATGCCGAGGCCGCGCAGTCCTGCCGCGACCGCGTCGGCCCGCTCGTCGAGCTGACGATAGGTCAGCTCTCCGCCCTCGTCCACGAGGGCCACCGCGTCCGGGAAGCGGCGGGCCACGTCCTCGAACCGCCGGTCGATCCGTCCGGTCGCACCGAGCCGGCGGCCGGCACCGCCCAGGCGCAGCACCTCCGCCGTGGTCTCCGGGCTCATGAGCGGCAGGGCCGACAGGGCGGATTCGCCCGGTTCCGTCGCGAGCCGGGCCGCCAGCCGCTCGACGGACGCGCAGAACGACTCGGCCACGTGCGGCGAGATCGTGCCCTCGTCGAACCAGGCCGACGCCTCGACCCTGCCGTCGGCCCGTTGCGCGCAGTGCAGGGTGAGAGGGAAGAGCGGCGCCAGCGCGGGCAGGTACGTGTGGTCGTCCGCGTCGGACACGACGAGGCCCACCGCGGGCAGTTCCGGCCCCGCGGCGGCGGGCGAGGTGTGATCCAGTTGTGCGAGAAGGCGGGCGGGTCCCTGCTCTTCGTCGATCTCCCCGACGCGCAGAACCCTGACGTCCTGGCCGCCGGACCCGGGGTCGAGGTACCCGACCTCGACGGTTCCCTCCCCCTGGTACCTGGCCGTGGCCAGCGCGACGGCACCCAGCAGCAGCTTCCCGCTCACCGCGGCAGGCGGCAGGACGAGCGGGCGGCCGCTGACGACGGCACGGCGGTCCGGGTCCCCGAGCCCCCAGTCGACCGGCGCCCACGGCACGGCGGGCGCTGCCGTCGCCCCGGTGACCGGGAGGGGCGCGTCGTCCTCGCCGTGGTCGGTGCCGGACAGCGCTGTGGCGGCCAGCCGGGCGAGGACGGTGCGTGCGACCCGTCGACGGTCGGCGACGAGTACGAGATGCGCGGTGCCGTCGCTGTACCGCACCAGGACGGCCCGCAGGGGGAACGAGTCGTCGCGGACCGGCCGGAGCGCCTCCGTACGCAGCCGTCTGCGGGCTGCCGGGGTGTTCCGCGGCGTCGGTACGGCGGTCTCCCAGAGCCTCGACGTCCGCAGACCGGCACACCGTCGACCCGCTTCGTCCAGCCGTCGGCGAACGGCCGCCGGGTCGACCGGAGCCGGCAGCGGCACGATCAGGGCGTGGCAGTCGCGTCCTCGGTCCGGCAGGCGTTGCCGGGACGGCAGCACAGGGTGTCCTCGGTCGGTTGCCGGCGCGGTGCGGGGATCGATCTCGGCAGCCGCGTTCTCGGTACGTGTCGCCATGGTCCGGTCTCCTGCCGGTGTCGGAGCGGTCTCAGGCCCCTGCGTTCCCGGGCTCACCTGCTGGTGAACCCTCCGTCGACGGTGATCACACTGCCGGTGACCTGCCGGGAGTCGTCACCGGCCAGCCAGGTCGCGGCGCCCGCGATGTCGGAGGACTCGACGAGCGCGTTCATCGGCTGGTCCCGGAGGAAGATGTCCTCGTACTCCCCGGCCGGGACATCGAGCGCACGCGCGATCTCCGCCAGCATGCGGCCCTCGACCAGTGGGTTGTCCCGCACCGAGCCGGGGCACAGCGCGTTGACCCGGACCCGGTGCGGTGCGTAGTCCAGGGCCGCGGCCTTCGTCAGACCGATGAGGCCGTGCTTGGCGGTGACGTATCCGCTGAAGTTGCGGTAGCCGACCAGACCGGCCGTGGACGACACATTGATGATGCTGCCGGACTTCTGCCCGACCATCGCCGGTGCCACGGCCTTGATCATTCTCCAGGCGCCGGAGAGGTCGACGTCCAGCATGAGCGACCAGTCGGGCTCGCTGATCTCGTGGAGCACCACACCCGAGGGCGCCGCGATGCCGGCGTTGTTGACGAGCACGTCGATGGTGTGGAACCGGGCCAGCGCTTCGCGCACCGCGGCCTCGACCTGTGCCTCGTCGCGTACGTCGACCGCGGCCACGGCGACGGCGCTGCCGCGCTGCTCACACAGTTCCGCCGTGTGGTCCAACTGGCTCCGGCTGCCGAGCGGATACCCGATACCGTCGAGATCGCCCGCGATGTCCAGGAGCGCCAGGTCGGCGCCTTCGTCCGCGAACCGGACGGCGCACTCCCGGCCGAGACCGCGGGCCGCTCCTGTGATCACGACGGTCTTGCCTTCCAGGGACATGCCCATGGCTTCCAGCCCCGTTCAGCTTCCGGAGACGACGCGCAGCAGCGCTTCGGCCGATTCGGACACGTACATGTGCCCGCCCGGCAGTTCGACGTAGGTGAATTCGGCCTTCGTGATCTCGCGCCACTGTCGTGCGTGCTCGCCGGAGACCAGGGCGTCGTCACTGCCGCGCAGTGAGGTGACGGGAACGGCCAGGGGCTCGTTCGTGGACGGCTTGTAGTTCTCGTGCATGGCCACATCCGCGCGGAGCACGGGCAGCAGCAGTTCCCGCAGATCCGGGTTGTCAAACGCCGCGTGCCGATATCCGGCGAACTCCTGTACGCGTTCGACGAATTCGTCGTCGTTCAGACCCGTCGCCCTGGAGTCGCGTCCGCTCCGCGGTCCGGGTGATCCGCTGACGTAGAGATGCGCGAGACCCGGGTGACCGAGCCGCTGGAGTTCCCATGCGATCTCGTAGCAGAGCACGGCGCCCAGACTGTGGCCGAAGAGCCCGAAGTCCGGGAATTCCGCGGTGAGTTCGGCGATCTGCGGTGCGAGTCGCTCGGCGGCTTCCGTCGCGTCGGTGAAAGGCTCTTCCAGGAACAGTTCCTCGCGTCCCGGCAGTTGCACCGGAAGCACCGTGACGCCTGTGGGCGGCACTTCCTTCCAGGCGCGGTAGAAACCCGCTCCGCTCCCGGCAAAAGGCAAGCAGACCAGTGGAAATGGCTTTGACGGCATGGCTTCCTCGTTCTTTCTCCAGCTACTCACTACCGGATGCGGGGCAGGGGAAAGGGACGGAGTCGCGAGCGGGCCGTGGCCCTGCCTGGCACACCGTAAAGGCATCTCTGTGTCCTGTCGACGGGACATCGACGCACTGCGGACCGGGAGTTGACCGCATCGCGAGTGCTTGACCCGAGGAGCACCCGCGTATGAAGGTGTGGGAAGTCCTGGAGGCGGGCCGACGGTCCTTATGAATTCATACTCAGGAACTTCTGGTCGGTTCTGCGTGCCCCGGAATTGATGTGGTCCGCGGTATTGCGATGTGAACTTATTCTCCGAATCCACTGTTCGCGTGGGGTGATGGTTGTGCACGATCCGATGGAGAAGTACCGATCGCTGCCGGCGGTCGGCGATACGGTCGTGCAGCTCCCCGACGCGGGGATTCCCGAACTGTTCGAGCGCCAGGCCGCGATGACACCGGACGCGGTCGCGGTGGTGTCCGGCGACGCCTCGATGACCTATGGGGAACTGGACGCCGGGGCGAGCGGGGTGGCGCGGGAGCTGCTCCGGCGCGGAGTGGGCCCCGAGTCGGTCGTGGCGGTCGCGTTCCCGCGGTCGCCGGAGTTGCTGGTGGCACTGCTGGGCGTGCTGAAGGCGGGCGCCGCGTACCTGCCGACGGATCCCGACTACCCGGCCGAGCGCGTCGGGTTCATGTGGGGTGACGCCCGGCCGGTGCTGCTCCTGACCACGGCGGGTACGGCCGTCGACCTGCCCGACTCCTGCCCCCGCCTGACGCTGGAGGATCTGGCGCCGGCGGACCCGGCACCGGGCGGTCGCCCGCCGTACGGCGGTCCCGCGGTGCACGCCGACCAGCTCGCGTATGTGATCTACACGTCCGGATCGACCGGGACTCCCAAGGGAATCGGGGTGACCCACCGGGACGTGGTGGCCCTGGCGGCCGACCGGCGATGGTGCGGCGGCGCTCATGAACGGGTGCTGCTGCACTCGCCGTTGGCCTTCGACGCCTCGGTCTACGAGATCTGGGTGCCGCTGCTGAACGGCGGCCGGGTCGTCGTGGACCCGGCCGGGGACCTGACGCCCGGCGGGCTGTCGAGGCTGGTCGCCGACCACGGCATCACCGCGGTCTTCCTGACCACCGCGCTGTTCAATCTCCTGGTCGACGAGGACGTGCGGTGCCTGGCCGGGCTCCGCGAAGTGTGGACCGGCGGCGAGCGCGTCTCGCCTGCGGCCTTCCGGCAAGCGGTGGACGCCTGCCCCCGTACGACCTTCGTGCATGTCTACGGGCCGACCGAGACGACCGTGTTCGCCGTGTGCCGTCCGATGGACCCCGCCCGCCCGGTCGGAGGGGACGTCCCGATCGGGCGCCCCATGGACCACACCCGCACCTATGTCCTCGACGGGTCGCTGCGGCGGGTGCCGCCGGGCGCGGCCGGTGAGCTGTATGTGGCCGGCGCGGGAGTGGCGCGGGGTTATCTGAACCGGTCGGCGCTGACCGCGGAGCGATTCGTCGCGTGTCCGTACGGGACGGCCGGCGAGCGGATGTACCGCACCGGCGACGTCGTACTGACGACCCCGGACGGCGAGCTGGTCTTCCAGGGACGCGCCGACGCGCAGGTGAAGGTGCGCGGTTTCCGGATCGAGCCCGGCGAGATCGAATCGGTTCTGCTGGCGCATCCGGACGTGGCGCAGGCGGTGGTGACAGCCCGTGAGGACCGTGGCGCGGGCGCGGGCAAACAGCTGGTGGGCTATGTGGTCCCGGCCGGTGCGGGAGACGGCGGGGCCGCCCTCGACTCCGCCTCCCTGGTGGGGGAGTTACGGGCGTTCGTGGCCGAGCGCCTGCCGGAGTTCATGATGCCCGCGGCCCTGGTGGTGCTGGAGCAGCTGCCGCTGACGCCGAACGGGAAGCTGGACCGGACGGCACTGCCCGCGCCGGAGTTCACCGCCATGACCTACCGGGCACCCCGCAGCGCCGGTGAAGAGACCCTGGCGGGGATCTTCGCCGAGGTGCTGGGCCTCGACCGGGTCGGGATCGACGACGACTTCTTCACCATCGGCGGCGACAGCATCCGGTCGATCCAGGTGGTGACGCGGGCCCGGGCACACGGCGTGTCGGTCAGCGCGGGGGAGATCTTCCGGCACCGGACCGTGACCGGTCTCGCCGAAGCCGCGGCCGCGAACGCGCGGGACGGCGGGAGCCCGGTGCTGGCCGAACTCGACGGCGGAGGCGTGGGGCCGATGCCGCTGATGCCGGTGGCGAAGTGGATCGAGGAACTCGGGCCGGGGTTCGACCGGCTGTCGCAGGCGATGGTCCTCGAACTGCCCGCGGGCATCGACCGGGGCGGGCTGGCCGCGACGGTGACCGCGGTGCTCGACCGGCACGATCTGCTGCGCGCCCGGCTGATACCCGACGGGCTGCTGGTCGACCCGCCGGGCTCGGTGGACGCGGACCGGCTGATCCGCGACGTCACGTGTGACGGGCAGTGGTCCGGGGAGCCCTGGCGGCACCTGCTGGTGGGCGAACTCGACGAGGCCGCAGGGCGGTTGGACCCCGCAGCGGGTGTGGTGGCGCAGTTCGTACGGTTCGAGCCGCCGTCCGGCCCCGGCCGGCTGCTGGTGGTTCTCCATCACCTGGTGATCGACGGAGTGTCGTGGCGGATCCTGATGCCCGACTTCGCCGCGGCCTGGAAACGGATCCGGGCGGGTGAGGCACCGGAGCCGGCCGGGACCCTGACCTCGGCGCGGCGCTGGGCGCACGCCCTGGTGGACGACGCGGCGGGCGCCGCGCGGGTGGCGGAACTTCCGCTGTGGAGGTCGACCGTCGACGGCCCGGACCCGCTCCTGGGGTCACGGCGGCTGGACCCCGCGGTGGATGTGCGCTCCACGGTGGAGAAGGTACGGGTGCTGCTGCCGGTGCCGGTGACCGAAGCGCTGCTGACCGCGGTGCCGACGGTGTTCCACGGCGGGGTCAACGACGGTCTGCTGACCGGTCTCGCGCTGGCGGTCGGGCAGTGGCGCCGCACCAGGGGAGTCGACGAGCCTTCGACGCTGCTCACCTTGGAAGGACACGGCCGGGAGGAGGACGCGGTGCCGGGCGCGGACCTGTCCCGCACCGTGGGCTGGTTCACCAGCGTGTTCCCGGTGCGTCTGGACCTGGCCGGCATCGACCTCGACGAGGCGTTCGCGGGAGGTCCGGCCGCGGGAGCCGCGCTCAAGGCGGTGAAGGAACAGCTGCTGGCCGTTCCCGGCAGAGGCATCGGGTACGGGTTGCTGAGATACCTGAACCGGGAGACGGCCGAGGTGCTCCGGGCGTACCCGATGGGACAGATCGGGTTCAACTACCTGGGACGGTTCTCCGCCGCGGACATGCCCGAGGAACTGCGCGGGCTCGGCTGGACGGGGACCGCGGAGCTGGCCGAGTTCACCGAACTGGCCGAGCTCGACGCGGGCCACGACGCGGCCATGCCCGCTCTCTCCGAGGTCGACATCAACGCGACCGTGACCGACACCGCGGCGGGACCCCGGCTCGGCGCGGTGTTCGGTGCCCCGACGGGCGTGCTGTCTCCCGCCGAGGTACGGGAACTCGCCGATCTGTGGTGTGCCGCGCTGCGCGGGCTGGCCCGGTACGCCGCCGAGCCGGGCGCGGGCGGGCTGACGCCCTCCGACGTGCCGCTGGTCTCCGTGGGGCAGCGTGAGATCGAGGCGTGGGAGAAGGTGTATCCGGCGCTGGTCGACGTATGGCCGCTGACCGCACTGCAGTCGGGCCTGTTGCACCACTCGATGCTGGCGGGCGCGGACGCGGACACGTACCAGGTGCAGCTGGTGTTCGGCTTCGAGGGAGCGGTCGACGCCTCGCGGATGCGGGCCGCCGCACAGGCCCTGCTCGACCGGTACGCGAGCCTGCGCACCGCGTACGTACCCGACAGCGCCGGGGACTTCGTGCAGTTGGTCGTCGAGGGCGTCACGCTGCCGTGGCGGGAGGTCCGGGTGGCGGCCGAGGCGTACGAGGAGTTCCTGGCCGAGGAACGGAGCGTGCCGTTCGACACGGCCGCGCCCCCGCTGCTGCGGACGACCCTCGTCCGTATCGGCGCGGAACGCACGGAACTCGTCCTCACCGCCCACCACGTCCTCTTCGACGGTTGGTCGGAACCGATCCTCCTCCATGACCTGCTGTGTCTGTACGCCTCCGACGGCTCCGCACCGGCGGACCCGCCCTCCTTCAAGGACTTCCTCGCCTGGCTCGCCGGCCGGGACCAGGAGCAGTCGGTACGGGCCTACGCGAGAGCACTCGAAGGGGTCACCGGGCCGACGCTGCTCGCACCGGCCGACCTCGCCACGGGCGCCGCGGGTTTCGGCGAACTGGATGTCGACCTGACGGCGGCCGAGGCGCAGATGCTCGCCCGCCGTGCCGCCGACCTGGGCACTACGCTCAACAGCGTCGTGCAGGCGGCGTGGGCGGTTCTGCTCGCCGAGCTCACCGGCGGCTCGGACGTCGTGTTCGGGGCGACGGTGTCCGGCCGTCCGCCCACCTTGGCAGGGGTTGACTCGAACGTCGGCCTCTTCATCAACACACTTCCCGTGCACGTGAGTTGTGCGCCGTGGAAGACGCTCGCCCGGGTCGCGGCCGACGTACAGTCCGCGCAGGCCGCCCTCCTGGACCACCACGACTGCGGTCTGGCAGACCTGCACGAGGCGACCGGGCTCGGCGTGCTCTTCGACACCCTTGTCGCCTTCCAGTCCTATCCGTTCGACAACACCTCGATCGCCGAGGCGAGTTCGGCGGCCGGCCTCGGTGTCCCCTCGTTCCGTTCCATCGGGGGGTCGCACTATCCGCTCGTCGTGATGGCGGAGCAGGACCCGCATCTGCGACTGCGCCTGCAGTACAGGCACAGCGCGTTCGAGCGGGACGCCGCGGGCCGTATCGCGGACAGGTTCCTCCGCGTGCTGCGGGCGTTTCTCGCCGACCCCGCGGGCCGGGTCGGCGCGGTCGACATCAGCACGCCGGACGAACGCAACACCTCGCGCCCCGAGCCGGGTACGCCCGAGGTGTCGGTACCCGAGCTGTTCGTACGGCGGGCGGCCGCGATGCCCGACGCCCCGGCGCTCGTCGTCGACGAGGTCCCCGTCACCTTCCGGGAGCTGAACGCCAGGGCGGACCGCCTCGCGGGCGCGTGCCTCGGGCTCGGCCTCGGACCGGACTCCGTGGTGGCGGTCCGCTGCTCCGACCCGGTGGACCAAGTGGTGGCGCTGCTCGGCGTGTTGAAGGCCGGCGCCTGTTTCCTGCCGATCGACCCCGAGGACCCGCCGCAGTGGTCGGATGCCGTCGTACGCGACGCCGGCCCGCGAGCGGTCGTCGTCGACCAGGAGGCGGCCGGCCCGTCGTGGGGCGTGCCCCGGATCCGGGTCGAGGCGCCCGCCGGGGACTCCGGCGCGGCCGACGGCGGCCCGACCGGTCCGGCGCTGCCCGGGCACCTGGCGTACGTCGACTACGTACCGGACGAATCCGCGCAGCCGTGCGGTACGGCGGTCACGCGCGGCGGTATGGCCGCCCGAGTACCGCGCTTCGAGACGTTCTTCCCGGGCGAGACGTTGGCCGTCGGTCCCGGAACGCGCGCCACGGACCTGCTGCTCGCGCTCTGCGCGGGCCGAACGGTCGAGGTGCGCAAGGAGGCGCCGTCGGCGCACGGCGACGCGCCGGACAGCGATCGGATCCACGTGCTGAGCCCCTCCCTCGCGCCGGCCGCGGCGGAAGCGGTGGGGGAGCTGTACATCACCGGGGACGTCGGCCGCGGCCATCCCGGACGCCCCGGGCTCACCGCCCAGCGGTTCGTCGCCGATCCGTACGGCACGGCGGGATCGCGGATGTACCGGACCGGCGTACTCGGCCCACAAGGTGCCCCGGGCACGCCGGCGGTCGGCTCTCCGGAGGTACGGACCGGTCGGCGCGCGGTGGAATCCGTTCTGCTGGCCCACCCGGGCGTGGCGCGGGCGGCGGTCGTCACCGACGGGCCGGGACTCGTCGGCTACGTCGTCGCCGACGGGCAGGCAGCGGTCGTCGCCGACGAGTTGCGGGCGTTCGTCGCACGGCACCTGCCGGACCGGCTGGTCCCCACGGCCCTGGTGGAAGTGGACCGGCTGCCCATGACGGCGAACGGACGGCTGGACCGAAGGCGCCTGCCCGCGGTCGCGGGCGAACAACACCGGACGGCACGCGGCGAGCGCGAGGTGCTCCTGTCCCGGTTGTTCTCCGACGTGCTCGGCCGGGAGGAGGTCGGAATCGACGACGACTTCTTCGCACTGGGCGGGAATTCACTGCTCGCGACCAGGCTGATCGGCCGCATCCGCAACGAGCTCGGGGTCGAGGTGTCGATCCGGTCCGTATTCCAGTACACGACCATCGCCGAACTGGACGCGCAATGGGACGACATCGCCACAGCGAGCGGTCCCAGACTGCGCAAGACGAGTAGGAAGTAACCCGGAATGCTCACACCCAGCCAGCGAAAAGAACCGCACACCCGATCACGACGAGATGTGCGCTCATGACCGTGCAGAGCAGGGAACTGGTCGCCGAGACCCCGTACATCTGGCGCGCCAGGCAACCGGAGAGCAGCCACCGGCTGATCTGCTTCCCGCACGCCGGCGCGGGCGCGACCGCCTACGCCGACTGGGTACGGCTGCTGCCGCCGGACATGGAACTGGTCGCGGTGCAGCTGCCCGGTCGTCAGAACCGCATCGCCGAGGAGCCGTTCACCGAGGTCGGACCGCTCGTCAACGTGCTCACCCACGCGCTGCGCCCGGTCCTCGGCGGCTCCTTCTCCTTCTTCGGGCACTCCGCCGGAGCCTCCCTCGCGTACGAAGTGACCAAGGCGCTGCGCGCGCAGGGCCGCCCCGGTCCCGCGCGGCTCTTCCTCTCCGCTCAACCGGCCCCGGACGCGACGGGAATCCGGCGGCTGCACGAACTTCCGGAGGAGGAATTCCACGCCGAGGTGCTCGGACTCGGCGGCATCGATCCCGAGATAGCCGAGGACGAGTACGTCATGGACTCCCTGCTGTCCGTACTCCGCGCCGATTTCACCCTGTGGGAACGCCACCGTACGACACCGGATTCACCGCTGGACTGCCCGATCACGGCCCTCGCCGGTGAAGCGGATCCGCGGGCGCCCAAAGACGCGGTCGAAGCGTGGCGCAGGTTCACGAATGCGGAATTCGATGCCCATTACTACCCCGGCGGCCATTTCTACTTCCTTGACGCGGGCGCCGAGATGGTCTCACTCATAGCCAGGCAGTCGGCGGCAGCCGCGGCGAACGGGAGAATCGTATGACGGCCTCCGACACGGTGGGGCAACACCTGCTCGACGACATCACCGCCGCTGCCCAGGAGGTCCCCGGCGTCCACGACGCGGTCGCCGTCGTCCGCAAGGCGGTGCGCGCGGGCACGACGGCCGGTGGGGCGAGGCCGGCTCCGCCCGCGAAGGGCGCTGCGGCCGGGCCCGCACGGACGGAGGACGTGGACAGGCCGGCGGCCGAACTCGACGGCGGTGCCCTGCACATCCCGGACGACGCGCCCGTCACCCTGCAGGGCGCCCTGCGCGCGGCGGCCGAACTGGCACCGGACAAGGGCACGGTCTTCATCACCAAGGGCCACGAAGACGTGCTGCAGACCTATCCCGCGCTGCTGGCCGCGGCCGAGCGCGTGCTGGCAGGGCTTCGTGCCGCCGGTCTGCGCCCCGGTGATGCCGCGCTGTTCCAGTTCGAGGACAACAAGGAGTACCTCACCGCCTTCTGGGCCTGTGTGCTCGGCGGGTTCGTCCCGACACCGGTCGGCGTCGCCACGACGTACCGAACGGCGAACGAGACCAATCGCAAGCTGCACAACGCCTGGAACCTGCTCGGGCGGCCGGTGCTGATCACCGACGACACCACCGCGGGCGCGCTCGCCGGGGTACGGGAGCTCTGGGCCGAGCCGGACGTGCGGATCCTGACCGTCGGCGAACTGGCCGTCCACCCGCGCGACACGGCCTGGTTCGAGGCCACGCCCGAATCCCCGGTGCTGAACCTCCTGACCTCGGGAAGCACCGGTGTGCCCAAGTGCGTGCAGCACACCAACGCGAGCGTCGCGGCCAGGTCACTGGCCGTCGCCGCGCACTGTGGTCTCACCGGCGACGACATCAGCCTCATCTGGATGCCGTTCGACCACGTCACGGTCGCCATGTACAACGTCCGGGACGTGTTCCTGCGCTGCACGCACGTCAACGCCAGGACCGAGCACTCCCTGGGCGACCCCCTGCTCTGGCTCGACTGGGTCCACCGCTACCGCGTGACGAACACCTGGGCACCGAACTTCGCGTTCGCCATGGCCAACGAACGCGCCGAGGAGATCCGCACCCGGCGTTCGTGGGACCTGTCCTGTCTGCGGGAGATCACCAACGCCGGCGAACCGGTCGTCGCGTCGACGAGCCACCGCTTTCTGGAACTGCTGGCGCCGCACGGGCTGCCCGCCGACGCGATGCGTCCGGTGTGGGGCATGTCCGAGACCTGCTCCGGAGTCACCTACGCCCGCCAGCACCTCGACGACCGGACCGCGGGCACCGTCGCCGTCGACCCCTCGTCCCTGAGCGGGGCGATCCGCCACATCGACCCGTCCGACCGGGACGCGGTCGTGCTCTCCTCGGTGGGAAGTCCCCTGCCAGGAGTGCGGATCCGGGTCGTGGACGACAGCGGTTCGGTGGTGCCCGAGGACAGGCTGGGCGAGCTGCTCATCCGCGGCCGCACGATGATGCACGGCTACTTCGCCAACCAGGACGCCAACCGGGACGCGTACGACGCGGACGGCTGGTTCCGCACCGGCGACCTCGCGTTCGTGCACGACGGCGAGGTCGTGATCGCGGGGCGCAAGAAGGACCAGATCGTCGTGCGGGGCATCAACTACATGGCACACGAGATCGAGAGCGTCGTCGAGCGGGTCGACGGAGTGAAGGTCACCTTCTCGGCCGCCGCCGGGGTGCGTGAGCCCGGCGAGGGCTCCGACCGGCTCGTGGTCTTCTTCGTGCCGCTCGCGTGGGACACCGACGCGCTGGCCGGGACCGTCGAGGCGGTGCGGGCCACCCTCGTACGCGAGGTCGGCATCGCACCCGACCTGCTCGTACCGGTCACCGGGGCGGAGTTCCCGAAGACGGGCAGCGGCAAGATCCAACGGGGCGCGCTGGTCGACGAGTTGCGCGCCGGCACGTTCGCCGGACGGGCGGTCGGCGCCCGGCCCGAGCCGGAACGGACGGACACCTGGCTCTTCCGGCGGCAGTGGGCGGAAGTCCCCGAACCCGCCGCGACGACGCGGGACACCGGGGTCCGGCTCGTGTTCGCCGAGGAGGACGACCTGCGGCGCCTGGACATCGACGAGCCGTTTATCGCCGTCCGCCGGGGCGAGGCCTTCACCGAGGAGGCACCGGACCGTTTCCGCGTCCGGCCCGACGACCGCGAGGACCTGCGCCGGCTGCTCGCGGCCGTCACCGCGGCGCACGGTCCGCTCTCGACCGTCGTCCACGCCCTGCCCCTGGCACCCGGCGGCGACCCCCTGCCCCGGCTGACGGCGGCGACCGCGGAACTGACCGCCCTGGTCGGGACGCTCGCCGACGGCGAGTTCGGCCGTCCCCTGGTGCTCGTCCTCACCGCGGGCTCCGTGCATGTGCACGACGGGGACGGCGTCGACCTCGGTACCTGCGCGCTGCCCGCCCTCGTGCGGACCGCCGTCAGCGAGAGCACCTCCCTCGTGATCCGCCAGCTCGACCTGCCCGCCGACACCGGCGCCTGGGCGAAGGCGGTACGCACCGAACTCGCCGACCGCGACCACGCGGGGATCATCGCCGTACGGCAAGGACGGCGCCGGCAGCCGCGGTTGTCCCCCGTCGAGGAGGAACGCGCGGACAACACCGCGGCACCGTCGGTGATCACGGGCGGCCTGTACCTGGTCACCGGCGGGCTCGGCGGCATCGCGCACGAGATCGCCTCGTACCTCGTCGCCGCCCACGGGGTCCGGCTGCTGCTCGTGGGCCGGTCGCCCGCCGACGGCGAGAGAGCCGACCGGCTCGCCGAACTGGCCGCACTCGGCGACGTCGTGTACCAGCAGCTCGATGTCGCCGACGCCGCCGCCCTGGAAGCGGCGGTCGCGTCGGCCGAGACACGCTGGGGGCGTCCGCTCGACGGCGCACTGCATCTCGCGGGAGCGGACCCGACGGACCAGTGGGCCGACCTCGAACGGCACACGATCGGCAACGAGTCGGCGGAGACCTTCGCGGCCCAGTACCGTGCCAAGGTCGCCGGCACGCTCGCCGTCGCGGATGTGCTCGCATCGCGTCCGGACGCCTCGCTCGTGCTTTTCGGTTCCGTCAACGGAGAATTCGGCGGCCATTCCTTCGGCGCCTATTCCGCCGCCAATGCCTTTCTGGTCGGATTCGCCGACCACTGGCACCACGAACGCCATCGCGCGGTGCACTGCCTGGCCTGGAGCATGTGGAGCGGTATCGGAATGAACCGTACGCAGTCGGCCGCACCGGCCCGCAGCCGCGGATTCCGGTCCGTCGAACCGGCCGACGGGCTGCGGCTGTTTCTCGGCGCGATCGAGTCGCCCCATCACTACTTGATCGTCGGCCTGGATCTGGCGAATTCGGCGATCGTCGACGAATTGGTTCCCGAGCGACTGCGGATCAGCGAACTGCTCGTCGCCTACACCGCCGACGGCGTCGGTCCCGCGACCGTACGCGCGGCCATGGCGCCGAGCATACGTGACAGCCCGGTGCCGGTACGCGTCGTTCACGTACCCCATATCCCGAGGGGGACCGGAGGCGGAGTCGACACCGCCCAACTGCTGCTCGACGCCGCATCCGACCGGCCCGGGCGCAGATTCACGGCACCCGCCACCGCACTGGAGCACCGAATCGCCCGCCTGTGGTCCGACTCCCTCAACCGCCCGGAAATCGGCAGGGACGATTCATTCTTCGACCTCGGCGGAAATTCGCTCAGGGCGACGCGTCTGCTGGCACTGGTCGACGAGGCGTTCGCGGTCCGGGTCGCGACACAGGAACTCTACGAGAACCCGACCGTCGCGGGCATGGCGGAGATCGTCGCACGGCACCGGGTGAACTGATTGCTCCGGGCAATGGCCGTGGCCGAGGCGCCCTGCCGGGATCACCGTCCTGTCGACAGGACATTTTCCGGCCGGGCAGGGCGCCCCCTCGCGGCGAATTCCCTTGACCTCACCGCTCGCAGACCGGAGAGTATTCGACAGGGGAATCCCGCTGCCGCCCCGATGACGGAGCCGTGCCGCGGTGCGATGCGAAACGGAAATTCGGATTCACTTTCATTCGAGCTTCCGGAACCCCAAGACCGACGAACTGCCACGCGCTGTCGACGCCGAGTCCCGCGCGTGAAGAGGCCGCGTTCCCGTCCGCGCGCAGGATGACCGATCGAGGAGTAGACGCTAAATGATCCCTCTGTCCTTTGCGCAGCGGCGGTTGTGGTTCATCGACCGGTTCGACGGGCCCTCAGCGACGTACAACATCCCGTTCGTCCTGCATATGAGCGGCGCACTGGACGTGGACGCGCTGTCGTCCGCGCTGCGCGATGTCGTCACCCGGCACGAGAGTCTGCGCACGCTGTTCGTGGAGGGCGACGACGGCCTGCCCGCGCAGCACGTTCAGCGGGCCGAGGGACTGCTCCCGACCGTGCCCGTCGTCGACGTGGGGTCCGACGGCCTCGCCGCCAGGGTGGCGGAGGCGGCGTCCCACCGATTCGATCTCGCCACCGAGATCCCGGTGCGGGCCGAAGTGCTGCGCAGCGGCCCCGAGGAGCACGCGCTGGTGCTGGTCGTGCACCACGCCGCCGCCGACGGCGAGTCGATGGCGCCACTGGGCCGGGACCTGGCCACCGCCTACGCGGCCCGGCTGCGGGGCGAGGAACCCGGGTGGCCGGAACTGCCCGTGCAGTACGGGGACTACACGATGTGGCAACGCGAGGTGCTCGGTGACGCGGACGATCCCGGGAGCGTTCTGTCCACCCAGCTCGGCCACTGGCGGGACGAACTCGCCGGCGCACCGCAGCAGTTGCGGCTGCCCACGGACCGCCCCCGGCCGTCGGAGGCAAGCCACCGGGGCGACGCGGTCGAGTTCACGATCGACCCCGACCTCACCGCGGCGGTCGAGGCGCTGGCGCGTCACCGCGGTCTGACGATGTCGATGGCGATGCAGTCGGCCCTGGCTGTGCTGCTGCACCGCCTCGGCGCCGGCGAGGACATCACGATCGGGTCCACCATCGCCGGCCGCACCGACGAGGCGCTGACGGACCTGGTCGGATTCTTCGTCAACACCTGGGTACTGCGCACCGATCTGTCCGGCAACCCCACGCTTGAGCAGGTGTTCGAGCGCGTACGGGACAAGGCGCTGAGCGCCTACGACAACCAGGCCGTGCCCTTCGAGAGGCTGGTCGAGGCGCTGAACCCCGAGCGCTCCACCGCGTACCACCCGTTCTTCCAGGTGATGTTCACCTGGCAGAGCAGCGCCCACCTCGATCTCGACCTGCCGGGGCTGACCGCGAGACTGGAGGCCGTCCCGACGCCGACCGCCAAGTTCGACCTGGAGTTCAACTTCACGGTCGTCGAGCAGGGCCTGCGCTGCACCCTCGAGTACGCGACCGACCTGTTCGACCGGGCCGTCGTGGCGGAGCTGGGCGCGCGTTTCGTACGGGTGCTGCGGCACCTCGTGGCCGAGCCGGGCGCACGGGTCGGCGCGGTGGACGTGCTGGCACCGGCCGAGAGGGAATTCCTGGCCGGCCGTGACGACACGGCGGCCCCGACTCCCGGGTCGACGGTTCCCGGCCTGATCGAGCGGCAGGCACGTGTGTCGCCGGACGCGACAGCGGTCGTCTTCGGCTCGCAGGAGCTGACGTACGCGGAACTCGACGCCCGGGCCAACCAGTTGGCGCACGAACTGGTCCGGCGCGGTGCCGGCCCGGAGACACTGGTCGGCCTGGCGCTGCCGCGCTCCGCGGACCTGGTGGTCGCGCTGCTGGGAATCCTCAAGTCCGGTGCGGCGTATCTGCCGATCGACCCCCGGTACCCGAGCGCACGCCTCGGGCTCATCCTGTCCGAGGCCCGGCCCCAGCTGATCCTGACCGATGCGGAGACCTCGGCGGTACTGCCGGACGACAGCACCCCCCGTGTCCACCTCGACGACATCGATCCGGCGAACGGTCCGGCAGATCCCCCGGTGGTCCCGCTGCGGCCGGACAACGTGGCCTATGTGATGTACACCTCGGGTTCCACCGGGACGCCCAAGGGCGTCGCGATCACTCATCACGGCGTGGTCAACGGCGTGACCCGGCTGGCCTCGTCGGTCGGTCTGGAACCCGGATCGCGGATGCTGGCCGGGACATCGGTGAACTTCGACGTCTCGGTGTTCGAGATCGTCACCACCCTGGCCACCGGCGGCACCGTCGAGGTCGTACGCGACGTGCTGGTCCTGGGCGAGGCGGGCGGCTGGTCGGGCAGCGTGATCAGCACGGTCCCGTCGGTCTTCGGCGAGCTGATCGAGCACATCGCCGGCAAGACCACGGTCGACAGCGTGGTGTTCGCCGGCGAAGCGCTGCCCTCCTCCCTGGTCCGCCGGGTGCGGGAGGCCTTCCCGGGCGTACGGGTGGTCAACGCGTACGGGCAGAGCGAGAGCTTCTACGCCACGACGTACGTCGCCACCGACGAACCCGGACCGGACACCTCCGACAGCGCGCCGATCGGGGCGCCCCTGGGCAATATGCGGACCTACGTGCTGGGGCCGGGACTGACCCCGGTGCCTCCGGGCGTCGTGGGGGAGCTGTACGTCGCGGGCGCGGTGGGGCGTGGCTATCACGCCCGGCCCGGCCTGAGCGCCCAGCGGTTCGTGGCCGACCCCTTCGGCCCGCCCGGACACCGGATGTACCGCACCGGCGACCTCGCCCGCTGGAACGCCGACGGCCAACTGGAGTTCGCCGGGCGCGACGACGCCCAGATGAAGATCAGGGGGTTCCGGATCGAGGCGGGCGAGGTCGAGGCCGCGCTGACCTCCCACTCCGGTGTGGCGCAGGCGGTGGTGACCACCTACGACCGGCCCGGCGGCAAGCAACTGGTGGGCTACGTGGTCTCCACGGGCGCGAGTGGCGGCACCGTCGAAAGCCTCGGCCATCTCGAAGTCGACCTGACCGCCGGGGTGTCGGTGACGGAGCTGCGCGCGTTCGTCGCCGAGCGGCTGCCGGAGTTCATGGTTCCCGCCGCCTTCGTGGTGCTGGACCAGCTTCCGCTCACGCCGAACGGCAAGCTGGACCGTGCCGCCCTGCCGGTGCCGGAGTTCATGGGGGAGACGTACCGGGCGCCGCGCTCGGCGCAGGAGAAGATCCTGGCCGAGGTCTACACCGAGGTTCTGGGCCTGGACCGGGTCGGGATCGACGACGACTTCTTCGCCGTCGGCGGGGACAGCATCCGCTCCATCCAGGTCGTGTCACGGGCGCGGGCGCTGGGCGTGGAGGTCAGCCCCCGCGAGATCTTCCAGTGCCGGACCGTCGCCGGGCTGGCCGCGGCGGTGAACACCCGGGCCGGCACGGTCGCCGTGCTGCCGGAGCTGGACGGCGGCGGTGTCGGACGTGTGCCGCTGTCGCCGATCGCCACCTACCTCACGGAACTCGGCGGCGGCATGGGCCGGTTCGCGATGTCCGCCGTGGTCGATCTGCCGGCGGGCATCGACGAGGCGGGTCTGGTGGCGACGCTGAACGCGGTCGTCGACTGCCACGACGTGTTGCGTTCGTCGTTGGTGGAGGGCGGTCTGGAGGTCGGTCCTCGTGGGTCGGTCGATGCCGCGGGCCTGATCCGTCGTGCTGTTTCCGGTGTGGGTGTGCAGGGTGAGTTGGATGCTGCGGCGGGTCGGTTGGATCCGGTGGCGGGGGTGATGGCGCAGTTCGTGTGGTTCGGTGATGAGGGCCGGTTGTTGGTCGTGGTGCATCACCTGGTGGTGGACGGTGTGTCCTGGCGTGTTCTGCTGCCGGATCTCGCCGAGGCGTGGAGCCGAATTCGCAAGGGCGAGGCTTCTCAGCTGTCCCCGGTGGGGACGTCGGTGCGGCGGTGGGCGTATGCGCTGTGTGACGAGGCGGTGCGTGCCGACCGGGTGGCGGCTGAACTGCCGTTGTGGCAGGGCGTCTTGGAGGGCTCGGACCCGCTGCTCGGGACGCGGGCGCTGGACCCCGCCGTCGACGTCCATTCGACCGTGGAGAGTCTGTGGGTGCGACTGCCCGCGACGGTGACACAGTCGCTCCTCACGGATGTGCCGAGGGCGTTCCGCGGCGGGGTCAACGACGGTCTGCTGGCGGCGCTGGCGCTGGCGGTCGCCAAGTGGCGTCGTGGCAGGGGGGTTGAGGAGCCTACGACTCTGTTGCGGCTGGAGGGGCACGGTCGCGAGGAAGGGGTCGTGCCGGGTGCTGACCTGTCGCGTACGGTCGGCTGGTTCACCAGCATGTTCCCCGTGCGCCTGGACATCGCGGGTGTCGATCTGGACGAGGCTTTCGCGGGGGGTCCTGCCGCGGGTGTGGTGGTCAAGGCGGTCAAGGAGCAGTTGCTCGGGATTCCCGACAAGGGGCTGGGCTACGGGCTGTTGCGGTATCTGAACGACGAGACCGGTGCGGTGCTCGCGCCGTATGCGACCGGTCAGATCGCCTTCAACTACCTGGGCCGTTTCTCCTCCTCCGACATGCCCGAACACCTCCACGGACTCGGCTGGACCCGGTCGCCGGGCACGGGCGAACTGGTCCCGGAGATGGACGCCGACATGCCGGCGCTGTCCGTACTGGAGGTGAACGCGCTGGTGACGGACGGCGAGCGGGGACCGCAGCTGAGTGCCCGGTTCGCGTTCCCCGCCGGTGTGCTGGCCCACGAGGACGTGCGGGATCTGGCCGATCTGTGGAGCGCGGCGCTGGCGGGCCTCGCCGGGCACGCGGCACAACCGGGCGCCGGCGGTCTGACCCCGTCGGACGTACCGCTGGTCCCGGTACGGCAGAGCGAGATCGAGGTCTGGGAGAAGCGGTATCCGGGGCTCGTGGACGTGTGGCCGCCGACCGCTCTGCAGTCGGGCCTGTTGTTCCACGCGATGCTGGCCGACACGACGTTCGACGCCTACCACATGCAGATGGTGTACCACCTGTCCGGCAGGGTGGACCCGGAGCGGATGCGGGCCGCCGGACAGTCCCTTCTCGACCGGTACGCCAACCTGCGCACCGCGTTCGTGGCCGATGCCGCGGGCGACCGGGTCCAACTGGTGCTCGACGCCGTGGAACTGCCGTGGCGACACCTCGATCTGAGCCGGGCCGGCGAGGAGGAGCGCGCCGAGGCCCTGCGGCGGTTCCTCGCCGAGGACCAGGCGCACCACTTCGACCCCGCGGAGCCGCCGCTGCTGCGCATGACGCTGCTCACGACGGGACCGGAACGGTCGGAACTCGTCCTCACCGCGCACCATGTGCTGATCGACGGCTGGTCCGTGCCCCTGCTGATGCAGGACCTGCTGCGGCTGTACGGCTCCGGGGGCGACGCCTCCGTACTGCCGCGCGTACGCGGGTACCGGGACTTCCTGGTGTGGCTGTCCGGCCAGGACCGTACGGCGGCCGCCCGCGCGTGGGCGGCCGAACTCGACGGGATCGACGAACCCACCCTGCTCGCCCCGCACGCCGGATCGGAACTCCACACCGAAGTGGGCCAGGTCGCGGTCCCGGTACCGGCCGACCTGGCACGGGCCCTGGCCCGGCGTGCCGCGGAGCTCGGCGTCACCCTCAACACGCTGGTGCAGGGCAGCTGGGCACTGCTCCTCAGCCACCTGACCGGCCGGCGTGACGTGGTGTTCGGCACGACGGTGTCGGGCCGCCCGCCCGCGGTCACGGACGTGGACGCGATGGTGGGGCTGTTCATCAACACCCTTCCCGTACGCGTCAGTTGTGCACCCGGGGACTCCCTCGCGGATCTGCTGACCGGTCTGCAGGACCGACAGGCCGCGCTGCTCGACCACCACCACTACGGCCTGGCCGACATCCAGCGCGCCACCGGCCTGCCCACGCTCTTCGACAGCGTCGTCGTGTTCGAGTCCTACCCCGTCGACCGGGCCGGGATCAGCGCGGCGCACGGCGAGGCCGCGGTGACGATCACCGGTATCACCCCGTTCACCGGAAGCCACTACCCCCTGGTGGTGACCGCCGACGCCGATCCCCACCTGAGGCTGGCCCTCCAGTACCACCATCACGCGTTCGACCAGGGGACGGTGGCCGCGATCGCCACCCGTTTCGAGCGGGTGCTGCGGCAGCTGGCGGCCGATCCCGAGCTGGCGGTCGGCCGGATCGACGTACTCGACGCGGCGGAGCGGAACCAGGTTCTGGCCGAGCGGAACACCACCAACCGTTCCGTGCCGGCCGCCACCTTCACCGGGTTGTTCGAGGCACGGGCCGCCGAGCGCCCCGACGCCCTCGCCGTCGAGGCCGGGGAAGTCCGGCTCGGCTACCGGGAGTTGGACGAGCGCGCCAACCAACTCGCCCACCATCTGCGGGCACTGGGCGCGGGCCGGGGTTCCGTGGTCGGCCTGTGCGTCGAGCGAGGAGCGGACCTGGTCGTCGGACTGCTCGGCATCATGAAGACCGGCGCCGCCTACGTCCCGCTCGACCCGGGCTATCCGGCCGACCGGCTGGCGTTCATGCTGCGCGACTCCGGCGCCCGCCTGGTCGTGACCGAGCGGCACTCACGCACCGCCCTGGACCCCGACATCGTTGCCGTCGACCTCACCGGGGACCGCGACCGGATCGGACAGCGGCCGGTGACCGCCCCCACCGGCGGGCCGGGCACCGACGACCTTGCCTACGTCATCTACACGTCGGGCTCGACCGGCAGGCCCAAGGGCGTCCTCGTGACGCACGCCGGCATCGCCAACCTGGCCGCCGCCATGACCGACAGGCTGCGCATCACCGACGACAGCCGCGTCCTGCAGTTCGCGTCCTCCAGCTTCGACGGCGCCGTCATGGAAGTGCTGATGGCGCTGCCCAACGGCGCGACGCTCGTCCTGCCGCCGCACGGACCGATCGCCGGGGAGGCGCTCCAGCGCTTCCTGCGTGAACGACGCATCACCCACACCCTCCTGGTGCCCTCCCTGGTGGCCACCCTCGACCCCGAGGGCCTGGACGAACTGCGCACCCTGGTGGTGGGCGCCGAGGCGAGCAGCGGCGACCTGGTGGCACGCTGGTCCGCCGGCCGCCGCATGATCAACGCGTACGGGCCGACCGAGAGCACCGTCGTGGCGACGCTCAGCGAGCCGCTCGGCGGTTCGGACGTGCCGCCCATCGGCACCCCGCTCCCGAACACCCAGGTGTTCCTGCTGGACGCCGCGCTGCGCCCGGTGCCCGTCGGAGTCGCCGGCGACCTCCACATCGCGGGACCCCACCTGGCGCGCGGCTACCACGGTCGGGCCGGCCTGACGGCGGGGCGGTTCGTCGCCAACCCGTACGGCGAACCCGGCAGCCGGATGTACCGCTCCGGCGACGTGGCGCGCCGGCGGCCGGACGGCAGCATCGAATACCTCGGCCGCGCCGACGACCAGGTCAAGATCCGCGGCTTCCGGATCGAACTCGGCGAGATCGAGAGCGTGCTGGGCAGCCACCCGGACGTCGAGCAGGCGGTGGTCGTCGCCCGCGACACGGCATCGGGCGGCCGGCTGCTGGCGGCCTATGTGATCCCCGCGACCGACGACAACGACACCGAGGGGCTCACGGCCCTCCTCCGCGAGCACGCCGAAGCCGGGCTGCCGGGATACATGGTCCCTACGGCCTTCGTACTTCTGGACACGCTGCCGGTGACGTCCAGCGGCAAGCTGGACCGGGCGGCGCTGCCGGCCCCCGAGTTCGGCGGGGCGGAGGGGGGCAGGGGACCGCGGAGTCCGCGTGAGGAAGTCCTGTGCACGCTGTTCGCCGAAGTGCTGGGCCTGGAACGGGTCGGCATCGACGACGACTTCTTCTCCCTGGGCGGCCACTCACTGCTGGCCACCCGCCTCGTCAGCCGCATCCGTACGGTCCTGGCGGCGGAGGTTCCGGTCCGGACCGTCTTCGACTCACCCACCGTCGCCAGGCTGGTCGAGCACCTGTCGGCAGGGTCGTCGGCCCGGCCCGCGCTGCGGCGGGGCGAACGACCGCCGCAGCGGATGCCGCTGTCGTACGCGCAACGCCGTCTGTGGTTCGTGGACCGCTTCGAAGGGCCGTCCGCCACCTACAACCTGCCGCTCGTGCTCCGCCTGACCGGCCGGCTGGACGTGCCCACACTCCGCGGCGCGCTGCAGGACGTCGTGGCACGCCACGAGACACTGCGCACGCTCATCGGGGAGGACGAGAACGGAGTGCCGTTCCAGCGGGTCGTACCGGTCGACGAGGCGGTGCTGCCGATGTCCGTCGTCGAGACCGACCCGGCCGGCCTGGACGAGGCCGTGGCCCACGCGGTGGCCCACACGTTCGACATGGCCACGGAGCTCCCGGTACGGGCCGGTGTCCTGCGCTGCGGTACGGACGACCACGTCCTGGTCCTGGTGATCCACCACATCGCCGGTGACGGCGAGTCGATCCCGCCGCTGATGCGAGACCTGGGCACCGCCTACGCGGCGCGCAGGGACGGCTCGGCACCGCGGTGGTCCGAGCTGCCGGTGCGGTACGTGGACTACGCGCTGTGGCAGCGCGACCTGCTGGGCGACGAGCACGATCCCACGAGCGTGCTGGCCGTCCAGTCCGCGTACTGGCGGGCCGAACTCGCGGGTGTGCCGCAGCCGTTGCGGCTGCCGACGGACCGTCCGCGGCCCGCGCAGGCCACCCACCGCGGCGACCTGGTGGACTTCGCTCTCGACCCGGAACTGGTTTCCGCGGTCGAGGAGCTGGCCAAGGCGCGCGGAGCGACCGTCTCCATGGTGCTGCAGTCGGCGCTGGCGGTACTGCTGCGGCAGCTCGGCGGAGGCGACGACATCGCGATCGGGTCCCCCATCGCCAACCGCACCGACGAGGCCCTCACGGATCTGGTCGGGTTCTTCGTCAACACGTGGGTGCTGCGCGTCCGGATGCCGGACAACCCCTCGTTCGCCGAGATCCTCGACCAGGTGAGGCACCGGGCGCTGACGGCGTACGACAACCAGGACGTCCCCTTCGAACGGCTGGTGGAGCTCCTCAACCCCGACCGCTCCACCGCGTACCACCCGCTGTTCCAGGTGATGTTCGGCTGGCAGAACATCGTGCGCGAGGACTTCGAGCTCGACGGACTGCGGGTGGCGCTCGACACGGTCCCCACGGAGACCGCCAAGTTCGACCTGTTCGTCACGATGGCCGATGTGCCCGGGGTCGGCGTGGTGGGCGGCGTCGAGTACGCGACCGACCTGTTCGACCGGGCCACCGCCGAGGACATCACCACCCGTTTCGTCGCGACCCTGCGGCAGCTCGTCTCGCGGCCCGACGCGCCCGTCGGCCCGGCAGATGTCGTGCGGCCGTATGCCGGGCGCCGGGCGACGGTTCACGGGACCCGTATCGACCTGGCCGAGGTCGAGGCGGCCCTGACCGGGCATCCCGCCGTGGCACAGGCGGTCGCGGTCACCCACGACGGTGGCGGAACCGGCCGTCGGCCGGTCGCCTACGTGGTCCCGGTCGGCGCCGACGACACCGGCGGGAGCATGGACTTCACGGCCGATGTCTCGGCGGCGCGGCTCCGGGAGTTCCTGACCGGCCGGGTCCCGGAAGCGATGATCCCCTCGGTCTTCGTGGTCCTGGCCCGGCTGCCGTTGACGCCGGACGGGGAGCTGGACCGTGCCGCCCTGCCGGAACCGGTGTCCACCGGTGACCGGCGGGCGCCCCGGTCGGTGGCCGAATCCGTCCTGGCCGGGGTGTACGCCGAGGTGCTCGGCCTGGACCGGGTCGGGATCGACGACGACTACTTCCTGGTGGGCGGGGACAGCATCCGCTCGATACAGGTGGTGGCGCGGGCACGGGCCCAGGGCGTCGAGATCAGCCCCCGGCAGATCTTCGAACTCCGCACGGTGGCCGCGCTGGCCGCGGCGGCGAGCGTCAAGGACGGTACGAGCACGGTCCTTGCGGAGCTGGACGGCGCCGGCGAGGGCTGGATGCCCCTGCTGCCGATCGCTCGCCATCTGCGCGAACTCGGCGGGGACGTGGACCGTTTCGCGATGTCGACCGTCGTACAGCTGCCGGCGGGCATCGACGAGGCGGGTCTGGTGGCGACGCTGAACGCGGTCGTCGACCGCCACGACATGCTGCGCTCCCGGCTGGTGGACGACGGGATGCGGGTCGGCGTGCCCGGGTCGGTCGATGCCGCGGGCCTGATCCGTCGTGCTGTTTCCGGTGTGGGTGTGCAGGGTGAGTTGGATGCTGCGGCGGGTCGGTTGGATCCGGTGGCGGGGGTGATGGCGCAGTTCGTGTGGTTCGGTGATGAGGGCCGGTTGTTGGTCGTGGTGCATCACCTGGTGGTGGACGGTGTGTCCTGGCGTGTTCTGCTGCCGGATCTCGCCGAGGCGTGGAGTCGGGTCCGCAAGGGTGAGGCTGCGGAGTTGCGTCCGGTGGGGACGTCGGTGCGGCGGTGGGCGTATGCGCTGTGTGACGAGGCGGTGCGTGCCGACCGGGTGGCGGCTGAACTGCCGTTGTGGCAGGGCGTCTTGGACGGTCCGGACCCGCTGCTCGGGACACGGGCGCTGGACCCCGCCCTCGACGTCCGGTCGACCGTGGACAGCGTGTCCGTACGGGTTCCGGCCGAGGTGACCGAGGCGTTGCTGACCAAGGTTCCCGCCGCGTTCCGGGGCGGGGTCAACGACGGTCTGCTGGCGGCGCTGGCGCTGGCGGTCGCCAAGTGGCGCCGGACGCGCGGTGTCGACGAGTCGTCGGTGCTGTTCCGGCTGGAGGGGCACGGCCGTGAGGAAGGGGTCGTGCCGGGTGCTGATCTGTCGCGTACGGTCGGCTGGTTCACGAGTGCCTTCCCGGTGCGCCTGGACGTCGCGGGTGTGGATCTGGACGAGGCTTTCGCGGGGGGTCCTGCCGCGGGTGTGGTGGTCAAGGCGGTCAAGGAGCAGTTGCTCGGGATTCCGGACAAGGGGCTGGGCTACGGGCTGTTGCGGTATCTGAACGACGAGACCGGTGCGGTGCTCGCGCCGTATGCGACCGGTCAGATCGCCTTCAACTACCTGGGCCGTTTCTCCTCCTCCGACATGCCTGAACACCTCCACGGACTCGGCTGGACCGAGGCCCCCGACGCGGCAGGTCTCGGCACGGCGTCCGACCCGGACATGCCGGCGATGGCCACCGTGGACATCAACGCGATCGCCACCGACACGTCGCGGGGTCCCGTTCTCGACGCCCGGTTCGACTTCCCCGCCGGCCTGCTCTCGCACGACGAGGTACGGGAGTTGGCGGACCTGTGGAGCGACGGTCTCGCGGGCCTGGCCCGGCATGTCGCGACGCCGGGCGCGGGCGGCCTGACCCCCTCCGACGTACCGCTGGTCCCGGTACGGCAGAGCGAGATCGAGGCGTGGGAGAGGCAGTACCCCGGCCTGACCGACATCTGGCCGGTCACGGATCTGCAGTCCGGCCTGCTGTTCCAGTCCCAGCTCGCCGGTTCCGGCTACGACGCCTATCACGTACAGCTGATACACCGGCTGACCGGCGAGGTGGACCCGTCCCGGCTGCGCGCGGCGGGGCAGGCACTGCTCGACCGGTTCGCCAATCTGCGCACGGCGTTCGTCACCGACCTGGCCGGCGACCGCGTACAACTCCTGCGGGACGGCGTCACGCTGCCGTGGCGGGAGATCGACCTGCGCGGCCTGGACGAGGACGAACGTGACGCGGCGTTCCAGGCGTTCCTGGCCGAGGACCAGGCGGCCCACTTCGATCCGGCCACACCGCCGTTGCTGCGGATGTCGCTGGTGCTCACCGGCCCGGCGGCGGCCGAACTGGTCGTCACCGCGCACCATGTGCTGTTCGACGGCTGGTCCGTGCCGCTGCTGATGCAGGATCTGCTGCGGCTGTACGGCTCCGGGGGCGACGCCTCCGTACTGCCGAGGGTGCGCGGGTACCGGGACTTCCTGGTGTGGCTGTCCGGCCAGGACCGCGCCGAGTCCGGACGGGTGTGGGCGGCCGAACTCGACGGGGTGGACGAACCCACCCTGCTCGCCCCGGACACCCCGGACACCCCGGCCGAGGCGGACCGGGGGAGCACCGGGCACGTCGAGGTCCCGCTGGCGCCCGATGTCGCACAGGAACTGTCGCGGCGGGCGGCCGAGTTGGGGGTCACCCCGAACACCCTGGTGCAGGGCGCCTGGGCGATGGTGCTGGCCGGGCTCACCGGACGGAGCGACGTGGTGTTCGGCACGACCGTGTCGGGCCGCCCGCCCGCCGTGACGGACGCGGACTCGATGGTCGGTCTGTTCATCAACACCCTGCCGGTACGCGTCCGGCTGTCCCCCTGGGACACGCTCGGGCGGATGCTGACGACGCTGCAGAGCCGGCAGGCGGCGCTCCTGGACCACCACCACTACGGCCTTGCCGACATCCAGCGCGCCACCGGCCTGCCCACGCTCTTCGACAGCGTCGTCGTGTTCGAGTCCTTCCCCGTGGACCGCGCCGCCATCACGGCGGCGAACACGGCAGCCGGAATCTCCGTCACGCACGTCAGTTCGCCGAACGGCACCCACTACCCGCTCGGCGTGGCGGCCACGGCCGATCCCCATCTGCGGGTGGCGATGGAGTATCAACAGGCCCTGTTCGACCAGGACACCGCGAAAGACATCGCCGACCGCTTCGGGCGGATCCTGCGGCAGATCGCGGCGGACCCGGACGTACCGCTCGGCCTGGTCGACGGGTCGCGGCCCGCCGAGCGGGACCCGCTGCCGGCCGAAGTCGATGACACCGAGGTGCTCACGCCCGACGGAACCATCACCGAACAGTTCGCGCGCCAGGTCGCCGCGACGCCGGAAGCGGTCGCGGTGTTCTTCGAGGACACGTCGCTGACCTACGAGGAGATCGACAGCCGGTCGAACGGGCTGGCCCATGAGCTGATGGAGCGCCAGGTACGGCCGGGGTCGGTGGTGGCCGTGTCGGTCCGGCGCTCGCCGGACCTGGTGGTGGCGCTGCTGGCGGTGCTGAAGGCCGGAGGTACGTATCTGCCGGTCGACTCCGCCCTCCCGGCCGACCGGATCGCGTTCATGCTGGCGGACTCCGGGGCCTGTCTGTCCCTCGTGGACACGACGACCGCGACGGTTCTGTCCGAACTGCCGGTACCGGCCCTGCGGGTGGACGACGCACCCCGGCCCGGCGCCGACCGCGGCGCCGTCGGGAGCACCGCCGTGGTCGACGACACCGCCTACGTCATCTACACGTCCGGGTCCACGGGCCGGCCCAAGGGAGTCGCCGTCACGCACCGGGGAATGGCGTCCCTGGTGGCCTCGCACGTGGACCGGCTCCAGGTGACCGCGGACAGCCGCATGCTCCAGCTCGTCTCGCCCAGCTTCGACGTGTCGCTGTGCGAGCTGTTCACCGCGTTGCTCTCGGGGGCGAGCGTGGTGCTGGCCGACGCGGAACGGCTGGTGCCCGGAACGCCCCTGGCGGAGACGGTGGACGCGCATCGGGTCACGCATGTGATGATCACGCCCACCATGCTCGCGGCGATGCCGGACGAGTTCCTCTCCACCGTGTCCTGCCTCGTGATCGGTGGTGAGACCGCTCCGCCGGAACTGGTCGCGAAGTGGTCCTCCGGCCGGCGCATGGTGAACGTGTACGGGCCGACGGAGATCACCGTGTGCGCCACCATGAGCATGCCTCTGGTGGGGGACGGCGGTGTCCGCCCGATCGGGCGGCCCATCGTGAACACCCGGGTGTACGTGCTCGACGAGGCTCTGCGACCGGTACCGCCCGGGGTGGCCGGCGAGCTGTACATCGCGGGCCCGGGGGTGGCGCGAGCCTACGTCGGCCGGCCGGATCTGACCGCGGGACGGTTCGTGGCCTGCCCGTTCGGACGGCGGGGCGAGCGGATGTACCGGACCGGCGACATGGTGGCGTGGACCCCGGACGGAGACCTGGTGTTCCGCGGCCGGACGGACGAGCAGGTCAAGATCCGCGGCTTCCGGATCGAGCTCGGTGAGATCGAATCGGCGCTGCGGACGCACACCGCGGTCCAGGAGGCCGTGGTCGTCGTCGACGACCGGCCCGGCGACCGGCGGCTGGCGGGCTATGTGGTGCCGGGCGCGGACGGCGTCGACCCGGCCGGGCTGCGGAGCCACCTGAGGCGACGGCTGCCGGAGCACATGGTGCCTTCGGCGATCATGATCATCGATGAGATGCCGCTGACCGCGAGCAAGAAGCTGGACCGACGCGCGCTGCCGGCCCCGGAGTACGGGGGAACCTCGACCGGCCGGACCCCCGGCACCACACGCGAAGCCATCCTGTGCGGCCTGTTCGCGGAGGTACTGGGCCTGGACCGGGTGGGTGTCGACGACAGTTTCTTCGCCCTCGGCGGTCACTCCCTGCTGGTCAACCGGCTCATCACCCGCGCCCGCGCCGTGCTCGGGGTCGAGATACCGATCCGTACGGTCTTCCGGTCGCCCACCGTCGCGGAGCTGGCCGCGCACCTGGAGGCGGACGACGGACCGGCCGGCGACGGGGATCCGTTCGCTCCGGTCCTGATCATCAAGAGCGACGGTGACAAGGAGCCGCTGTGGTGGATCCACCCCGGTGGCGGACTGAGCTGGCCGTATCTGGGATTCGCCGACCTGCTTCCCCGGGACCGGCCGGCCTACGGGATACAGGCGAAGGGATTCGACGGGGCGACGCCGCTCCCCGAGTCCGTCGACGCGATGATCGCCGACTACGTCGCGGAGGTGCTGGCCGTCCAGCCCGCGGGCCCGTTCCATCTGTTGGGGCTCTCCAGCGGCGGCACGCTCGCGCACGCGATGGCCGCGGAGCTTCAGCGGCGCGGGCACCGAGTGGCCCTGCTGGCCCTGCTGGACAGCGTGCCCGGCAGTGCGCTGGCGGGCCGGCCGCTGCCCACCGAGACCGAGTTCCGGGACTACTTCGCGGAGCACCTCACCAGCCTGGCGGGCGCGGCCGACTACGAGTCGTTCGTGGACAACGCGGTGTCGATCGGCCTCAACTACACCGGTCTCGTGCCGGAGTTCAGTGTGCCGACCTATCGCGGTGACGCTCTGCTCTTCAACGCGGTGCCGAAACCGGAAGGTTCGTACGCGGACCTGTGGCGGCCGTACATCCTCGGTGCCCTGCGACAGCACGACATCCGCAGTGCTCATGAGGATCTGTACCTGCCGGGACCGGCAGCGGAGATCTGCAAGATCATCAGTCAGGAACTCGCCGGGGACTGAGGGGACCGACCGCGCGGGCGGGGCCAGATCAGTTCGGATTTTCACTGAGGGGACACTGCTGTGGAATCGAGTGAACCAGAAATATTCGACGTCGTGGGGATTGGGTTCGGGCCTTCCAACCTTTCGCTCGCCGTCGCACTGGAGGAGAGCCTGGATCCTGTCACATCCGCGTTCTTCGAACGCCAGCCGTCACTCGGCTGGCATCGCGGAATGCTGCTTCCGTCGGCAAAGATGCAGGTCTCCTTCCTGAAAGACCTGGCCACGTTCCGCAATCCGACGTCGAAATTCAGCTTCATCTCCTATCTGCATGACGTGGGACGGCTCGCCAGGTTCGTCAACAACCAGGACTTCTTTCCCACGCGGCGGGAATTCCACGACTATCTGGAGTGGGCCGAGTCGAAGCTGGCGCAGCCGGTCGCCTACAGCTCGGAGGTCACCGCCATAACGCTGGCGCCGACCGGAGGGCAGGGAGCCGCGGACCGCCTGCTGGTCCAGGTGCGCGACCCGGCCGGCGGCTCCCGCCAGGTCCACGCGCGGAACGTCGTCATCTCCACCGGGCTGGTCCCGAGGATGCCCGTCGGCGTGGAGGCCGACGAATTCGTCTGGCACAGCTCGCAGTTCCTGCACAACTTCCGTCAGCGGGACCACGGTGAGCTGAAGCGCGTGGCGGTCGTCGGCGGCGGTCAGAGCGCGGCCGAGATCGTCAGGTTCCTGTACGACAGCCTGCCGGGCGCCACCGTGTCGGCGATCGTCCCGTCCTACGGCTACTCCGTCGCGGACGACACCCCGTTCGCGAACCAGGTGTTCGACCCCGACGCCGTGGACAGCTACTACCACGGCTCGCAGCGCTCCAAGGACGCCGTGTGGCAGTACCACAGGAACACCAACTACTCGGTGGTCGACGACGAGGTGATCACGGGCCTCTACGAGCGGTCCTACGAGGACGAGTTCAGCAAGAGCAACCGGCTGGGCTTCCTCAATCTGGCCAGGGTCGTGGACGTCAAGCGTGTCGGCGGCGACACCCGCGTCACCGTGCACTCCATGGTCACCGAGGAGTCGTACGACCTGGACGTCGACCTCCTGGTCTGCGCCACCGGATACGACCCGATGGACCCGGCCGAGATCCTCGGCGAGCTCGACACGTACTGCGCCCACGACGCGGAGGGTCGGCACCTGGTCGGTCGTGACTACCGGCTGGTCACGACCCCCGAACTGAACTGCGGGATCTACCTGCAGGGCGGGACCGAGCACACGCACGGGCTGGCGTCGTCGCTCCTGTCGAACATAGCCGTCCGCAGCGGAGACATAGCCCACTCGATCGTGGCCCGGCGGTCCGGTGCCCAGGGGAAAGGAATCGACGCATGAGCAACAACCCGTTCGACGACGAGACCGGCCGGTTCTATGTGCTGGCGAACGACGAGGACCAGCATTCACTGTGGCCGACCTTCGCCCCGGTCCCGGACGGCTGGCGGATCGTATTCGGCGAGGACGGCCGGAAGGAATGCATCGACTACGTGGAAGCGAACTGGATCGACATGCGGCCGAGGAGTCTGCGCGAGGCCATGGCCGACGGCTGAACCACCACTTCGAAGGAGAATTCCATGATTACTCCGGCCGAGCGGTGGGGTATCCATCCGGAACATTTCTGGCTGCACGGGCGCCGACCGGAGCAGCCGGTCGAGTTCGACGAGAAAATGAATGCGTGGAACATCTACGGCTATCCCGAGGCCGTCGAAGTCCTCAGTGCTCCCGGGACGTTCTCGTCCCACATGGCCCGCCTGCTCCCCATGGGCGCCGACGAGTCGTTCACCGAGGGCGACTTGTTGCAGACGGATCCGCCCGACCACCGTGAGCTGCGCAAACTGGTCAGCCACGCCTTCACCCCCAAGGTCGTGGCCGACCTCGAGCCGCGGATCACCGCACTCACCCACGAGTTGCTCGACGCGGTGGCCGGCCAGAGCGAGTTCGATCTGATGAGCAGCCTGGCGTATCCGCTCCCCGTGACCGTGGTGGCCGAACTGCTGAGCATTCCGGGCAGCGACCGCCATCTGTTCGAGCGGTGGATGACGGAGATGGTCCACAGTCTCGGCGACGTCTCGATGGAGGACGACGCCGAGGACCAGGAGCGCATCTTCGAGGCCACCATGGCGCCGATGCGCAAGATGCTCGAATACCTCCGCGAGCACACGGCCGAGTGCCGGCGGCGGCCGCAGGACGACCTGTTGGGCCGGCTGATCCGGGCGGACCTCAACGGCCTGCGGCTGACCGACAACCACATCGTCAACTTCGCGAAGATGGTGCTGATCGCCGGGTACCTCACGACCACGATGCTGATCGGCAACACCGTGCTGTGTCTGGACAGTTATCCCGACCAGGCGGCGCGCGTCCGCGGGGACCGTTCGCTCGTGCCGGGTCTGCTCGAGGAGTCGATGCGCTTTCTGAGCCCGGTGGCGGCGACGTACCGGGCCACCACCAAGGACGTGGAGATCGCCGGGCAGCGGCTGTCGGCCGACCAGATGGTCATGGTGTGGTTCGGAGCGGCGAATCGCGACGAACGCCAGTTCGCCGAGCCGGAGGTGTTCGACATGACACGGAGCCCCAACCCGCAGCTCGGCTTCGGCCGGGGCATCCACTTCTGCCTCGGCGGACCGCTGGCCAGGATGGAGGGCAGGGTCGCGCTCAACGCCCTTTTCGACCGCTTCCCGGAACTGGTCACCGACCCGGACAGGCCGCCGACGTTCATGCCGGGGTTCGACACGACCGGCGTCAGCACGCTCCCGCTGCGCACCTCCTCGACGTAGCCGCGAAGACGTCGAGACGGACTTCGATCCCGATGGCGCCAATGTGGCGCAACTGATTCACGTCAAGGGTCAGGTGCCTGGAAGGGGCAGGTGACTGGTGCGAACAGTGTCCGCGTGTGATGGTCCATGCTGAGAATGGCTTGCGTTTGGCGCCATGAGTGTGCCACTCTGGCGCTATGAACCTGACGCCCTACGTCGACAGCCTCCGCGGTGAGTTCCTCCTCACCGCGGAGGCCGCCGGCAAGGAGACCCTCGGGGTTGCCGAGAGCCTTGCGGCGTCGCTCGACGCTTCGGTCCGGCTCACGCTGCTGAGCGCGCTGTCGACCGCCGCGGACGAGATCTCCCGCGATCTCGCACCGGGAGCGGTCGACCTTCGACTGCGGGGCCTCGAACCGAGCTTCGTGGTGACGCCACCGAGCGCCGGCCCCGGCGCCGAGGACCTCCCTGCCGGGGGCGGTGCGGTCGAGAACGGCACGGTGATCCCGGCGGCGGAGGACGAGGGCGCTCCGGCGCGCATCAACTTCCGCCTGCCCGAGCACCTCAAGGCCCGGATCGAGGACGTCGCGGGCCGGGAGGGGCTCTCGGTCAATGCCTGGCTGGTACGAGCCGTCGCCGCCACCCTCAATGGCGCCGGTCGCTCCGAACCTCGTCCACCATCGGGCGACCAGCACAACGTCGGCTGGGTGCGGTAGCGCACACGCAAGCGGCTCAACAGGGAAGGCTGGCATGGCCACTTTCGACACCCCCGAACCGATCTCCGCCAGGATCGAGATCTCCACGGGAAACATCTCGATCACGGCGGGCCGGCGGGCCGACACGGTCGTCGAGGTCCGCCCGACCGACAGCTCCAACGCCGCCGACGTCAAGGCCGCGGAGCAGGCACAGGTCGACTACGAGCAGGGCAAGCTGCTGATCAGGACGCCGACCCACATGCTCCGCCGGCCGAGCCTGTCGCGTCGCGCCGGCTCGGTCGACATGACGATCGAACTGCCCGAGGGCTCCCAGGTACGCGGCAGTTCGTCCTGGGTGACGCTGCGGAGCGAGGGCCGCCTGGGCGAGTGCCGGTTCGAGGCCGCGCACAGTGACGTACGGCTCGAGGAGACCGGGCCGCTGCGACTGACCACGTCCCGCGGCGAGATCAGCGTCGAGCGCGTGGTGGGCGACGCCAGAGTCGTCAACGGCTCCGGAGGCGTGCACATCGACGAGATCGACGGGGCGGCCCTGATCGGGAACGACCAGGGCGAAGCCAGGATCGGCGACGTCACCGGCAACCTGCGGCTGACCGGGATGAACGGCGATTTCCATGTAGAGCGGGCGCAGGGCAGCGTCGAGGCCAAGACCGCCCACGGCAGTATCCGGCTCGGCGAGGTCGCCCGCGGCTCGGTCGTGGTCACGGCCTCGTCCGCCGAGATCGAGATCGGCATCCGGGAAGGCACCGCGGCCAAGCTCGACGTGAGCACGCTGACCGGCGCGGTCCGCAACTCCCTGAAAGTCGTCGACGGCCCGGCACGGTCCGACGAGATCGTCGAGGTGCGGGTCCGCACCTACAGCGGCGACATCGTCATCCGCCGCTCCTGACGTTCCGTGAACTCGGCGGTGGCGGGCTCACCGAGCCGCCGCTGCCACAGGACCGGGTCCCGGCGGGATGCAGGACGCATCCCGCCGGCGACCCCCGGTGGTCCGGGAACCACATCCCCCGTGTTCCCGGGCCACCACCCGTACCAGCCCGTCACCCGGAGAGACACGCGTGAAGATGAGGGATCGATTATGACAACGCGCGACAGGGTCGTGCTCGATGTCGATGGTCTGCGCATGCGCTACGGCACGACCGATGTCCTGAGGGACGTGAGTTTCCGGGTGCGCCACGGGGAGGTGGTGTGCCTGCTCGGACCGAACGGGGCGGGGAAGACCACCACACTGGAGATCCTCGAGGGTTTCCGTCTGCGGTCGGCCGGCCGGGTCGAGGTACTGGGCACCGACCCCGCGCGCGGCGACGAGCGCTGGCGGGCCCGGGTGGGTGTGGTGCTCCAGTCGTGGCGGGACCACGGCAGATGGCGGGTGCGTGAGCTGCTGGCGCACCTCGGCATGTACTACGCCCGCTACTCCACCGACCGGATCCAGCGGCCGTGGGACCCGGACGAACTCATCGCCGCCGTGGGCCTGGCCGCGCAGGCGGACAAGAAGATACGCATGCTCTCCGGCGGCCAGCGGCGCAGGCTGGATGTCGCGATCGGCATCGTGGGCCGTCCCGAACTGCTCTTCCTCGACGAGCCCACCGCCGGCCTGGACCCTGTGGCCCGGCGTGAGTTCCACGACCTGGTGAACCGCCTGGCCGACGAGCAGGACACCACGATCGTGCTCACCACCCACGATCTGTACGAGGCCCAGAAACTCGCGGACCGCATCATGATTCTCAGTGGTGGACGGATCATCGCGGACGGCACGGCGCAGGAACTCGCCGAGCGGATCGTCGGCGAGGACGAGGTGCGCTGGTCCCGTGACGGCCGGGACTTCGTGCGGTCGACCGGCGAATCGACCAAGTTCGCCTTCGACCTGTTCCGGCGGTACGGCGAGGAGATCACGGACCTCGAAGTCCGCAAGGCCACGTTGGAGGACACCTACCTCTCGCTGGTCCGACAGGAGACCGGTGAACGCGAACCGGACGCGGAGCCGGACGCGGGGCCAGGTGCGGACCCGGGTGCGGACCCGGGCACCGAAGCGGTGTCGGTGGGGGAACCGGGAGGCGGGACGCGATGAACGAGACAACGCTGCGCGCGGGCTGGTCCCGCGGCCGGATCGAACTGCGACAGTCGTTCACCAACGGCGGGGACCTGTTCAACCACTTCTTCTGGCCCGTACTGATGCTGATCGTGACGTTCTTCCTGCGGGACGTGTCCTTCGGGGACAGCGGATTCGAACTCGGCACCCTGGTGCTGCCCGGCATCCTCGGCATGAACGCCGCGATGGCCATGGTGTCCATGAGCCAACTGCTCACCGCGGAGCGGGAGGACGGGACCCTGCTGCGGGCGAAGGCGACCCCGAACGGGATGCCGGCGTATCTGATCGGCAAGATCATCTCGGTGTCCGGCGGCGTGATCGTCGATCTCGCGATCTTCCTCGTCCCGGGACTGTTCATCGTTCCCGGGCTCACGGTCGGCAGCCTGGATTCCTGGCTCACCCTGGGCTGGGTACTGGTACTGGGCCTGGTGGCCACCCTGCCGATCGGCGCGGTGCTCGGATCGGTGTTCAGCAGCGCGCGCAGCCAGGGACTGATGACGCTCCCGATCCTCGCGATGATCGGGACCTCCGGGATCTTCTACCCGGTCACCTCCATGCCGGAATGGGTGCAGTGGATCGCCCAGGTCTTTCCCATCTACTGGCTCGGGCTCGGTATGCGTTCGGCACTGCTGCCGGACAGCGCGGTCGTCGTCGAGATCGGCGATTCCTGGCGCCATCTGGAGACCGTCGGCGTGCTGGGCGCCTGGGCCGCACTAGGCCTGGTCCTCGCGCCGATCGTGCTCCGCCGAATGGCGCGCCGGGAGTCCGGGTCGGTCATGGCCGAGCGCCGGGAGAAGGCTCTGCAGAGGGTCGGCTGACCCGTCTCGCATCTTTTCCGCGCGATTGCGCGACTGTGGAATTTCACCGTGACAAAGGGCGCTTGCGGCCCTCGGCAGAAACAGGCGCATGCCGTGAACCCTGTCCTGTCGCCAGGACAGGAAAGGACCGCGGAGAACCGCGGAGAACCGGGGCGAACCTTGACACCGGGAAGGCCGTCCTTGAAGACTTAAATGACGCTGCATCCACGGCTCTTTCACGGAAGGACACATCTGTGACCTCGCCCGTCGATCAATGGAATTTCCACCCTCTCCAATTCTGGCTGCGCGGGAAGCGTCCGGAGAAGATTGTCGACTACGACGAAGAGTTGCAGATGTGGAATGTCTATGGTTATCCCGAGGCGGCTGCGATACTCGGCGACCCCAGGACATTCTCCAGCGACACCATGCGGCTGGATCCCATCAAGCTGGACGAGTCGATAGTCGAGGGCGACTTCAGCCACACGGACCCGCCGAAGCATCGCAAGCTGCGCGGCCTTGTCGACCACGCGTTCACGCCGAACCTCGTGGCCAGACTCGAGTCGCAGGTGCACGGGATAGTCCACGAACTGATCGACGACATCGAGGGGAAGAGCCAGTTCGACCTGGTGGCGGACTTCGCCGCTCCCCTGCCGCTGATCATGATCTCCGACCTGCTGGGCGTTCCGGCGAGCGACCGTGCGCTGTTCCGGCAGTGGATGGACAAGATGCTCGACGGCTCGGAGGAGTTCGAGTCGCCCGAGACCGTCCTGGAGCAGGAGCAAGAGCTGGAGAACGAGCTCGAGTTGCTCTGGGAGATGCGCGACTACTGGCACCAGCGTGCAGCCGAGAGCCGGAAGCGGCCCCGTGAGGACCTGATCAGCCAACTCGTTCACGCGGAGGTGGACGGTGAACGGCTGAACGACAGCCAGATCGCCAATATCGCGAACCGGCTGCTGGTCAACGGACACCTCACCACCGCCATGTTGATCGCCAACACCGTGCTGTGCATGGACGCCTTTCCCGAACAGGGCGCGCGTGTGCGGGCGGACCGCTCGCTGGTGCCTCCGCTGCTCGAGGAGTCCATGCGGTACATGAGCCCGATCTGCGGAGTCGGCCGGGCGACCAATGCCGATGTGGACATAGCCGGACAGGCCGTACCCAAGGACCAGATGCTGCTCGTGTGGACCGGAGCGGCCAACCGCGACGAGCGGCAGTTCGAGAACCCGGACATGTTCGACGCGGGGCGATCCCCCAACGCGCACCTCGGTCTGGGCCGCGGCATCCATTTCTGCCTGGGCCGGCAACTGGCCCGGATGGAAAGCAGAGCGGCAGTGGAAATCCTGCTGGACCGCTTGCCCACCCTGCGCACGGACCCGGCGAACCCGCCGTCGTTCCTGCAGGTGGTGGATGCCAGCGGCGTGGCCGCTCTCCCCGTCGTCACCCAGTAATCCGTAACATCCTGACAAGGAGAACTACGATGACGACGGTCGTCGACCGGTGGAACATTCACCCCGACCATCTCTGGCTGCGGGGACAACGGCCCGAATTTCCGGTGCAGTTCGACGAGGCGCAGGGGCTCTGGAACGTCTACGGATATCCCGAGGCGCTCCACATGCTCAACAACCACGAAACGTTCACCTCCAACCTGGCGCATCTCCTTCCCGTCTCCGTCGACGCCCCGCTCCTCGAGGGCGACATGTCGCAGATGGACCCGCCCGACCACCGCAAGTACCGGCAACTCGTCAGCCGGGCCTTCACCCCCAAACTCGTCGCGGCCATGGAATCGAGGGTGACCGCGATCACCGGGGAACTGCTCGACGCGATGGACGGCAAGCCCGAGATCGAGATCGCCGCCGACCTGGCGTATCCGCTGCCGGTCATCGTCATCGCCGAGTTGCTCGGCGTCCCCGCCAGTGACCGTGATCTTTTCAAGAAGTGGGCCGACGGCATCATCGAGGGCTTCAGCGGATTCTCGTTCCTCGACGACAGCGAACAGGGCGAGAAGGACGTCCGCGACGCGACGGAGCGACTGCGGCCCCTGCTCGACTACATGGCCGGACATGTCGCCGACCGCCGCCGCAACCCCCGCGAGGACCTGCTCACCCAGCTGGCTGTGGCCGAGGTCGACGGCGAACGCCTCACCGACAACGAGATCGTCAACATCGCGAACATCCTGCTGGTCACCGGGCACATCACCACGACCATGCTGCTCGGCAACACGGTCCTGTGCCTGGACGCCTACCCCGAGGTGGCCGCGAAGGTCCGTGCGGACCGGTCGCTGGTGCCGGGTGCCATCGAGGAGGCCCTGCGGCTGCTGTCCCCGTCGGCGGCGCTCGCCCGGGGAACCAGCACCGAGGTGGAGATCGGCGGTCAGCTCATTCCCAAGGACCAGATCGTCATGCTGTGGCTGGGCGCGGGCAACCGGGACCCCCGCCAGTTCGCCGACCCCGAGACCTACGACCCCTCCCGGGACCCCAACCCGCACTTCGGGTTCGGCCGAGGCATCCACTTCTGCATCGGCGCCGGTCTGGCCCGGCTGGAGGGCCGTATCGCGCTGAACGCCCTGCTCGACCGTTTCCCGGTGCTCAGGACCGACCCGGCCACGCCGCCCACCTTCTTTCCGACGCCCGACATGATCGGCGTCAACACGCTCACTCTTCACACCTCTTGAGGGGAACAGGGTTGTCCGCCACCGCAGGGGCAGAGGAAACCGCCCCCATGGAACAGTCGCTGTCGCAGATGTCGCTCGGCTATGTGCCGGCCCAAGTCCTCTACGCGGCCGCGGAGTTGGGTGTCGCCGATGCGCTCGGGGACGGCTCACGAGACTACGGGAGCGTTGCCGAGGAGACGGGCACGGACCCGGCGGCGCTGCGCAGACTGCTCAGGGCGCTCGCCGGACTGGGCGTGGTCACCCAGCTCGACACCGAGCGGTTCTCGCTCACGGAACTCGGCAACCGCCTGAGGACGGACGTGCCGGACTCCGAGCGGGACGACATCGTGCTCACCACCGCGCCGGAACTGTGGCGCGCCTGGGGCGACCTGTCGGCCGTCGTACGGACCGGAGCGCCCGCCCTCGACCCCGGCACCGGTCTGACGGCGCACGAGGCGATGCTGCGGGACCCGGAACGGGCGGTGAAGCTGCGCGCGGGCATGGCACAGGCGGCCCGGGAGTTCGCGTCCGGAGTCACCGAGGTCTACGACTTCTCGCAGTTCCGCACGGTCGCCGACTTCGGCGGTGACGAGGGCACCCTGATCGCGGCGATCCTCCGTGCCGTGCCGGGCGTTCAGGGAGTGCTGTACGACCAGCCGGACGCGCTGGACCGGGCAAGGGCCGTGCTGGGCGCGGCGGGTGTCGCGGAACGGTGCGAGGTCGTCGAGGGCGACCTCACCAAGCCCGTACCGGCCGGCGCCGACGTCTTCGTCCTGAACAACATCGTCCGCGACTGGGACGACGTCAGGGCGACTTCGCTGCTGCGCAACTGCCGTGCGGGGATGGGCCCGACGGACCGCCTGCTCCTGGTGGAGACGCTCATGCCACCGGTACTGACCCCGGACGAGTCCGCGGCGTACGGGCTCACGGACCTCAACAACCTGGTCTTCACCGGCGGCCGGGAGCGCACCGCGGACGAATACGCCGCCCTGCTGGACGGAGCGGGCTTCACCCTCTCGTCGACCGTGGCTGTGCCGGTCCCCACAGGCATGCCGGACTACCACGTCATCGAGGGCACACCCACGACCTGACCCCTCCCACCCGAGACGGAACCGCCACCGGTCCCCGGCTCCGCCTCGTCCGCTACTCGGCAGCCGTGTTCTCCTCCTGCCGCCGCCACCTCCACCGCCAGAGCGCGTCGACCCGGTGGTCGTGCTCGAAGCCGTCGCCGAGAGGACCCACCCGCTCGATCGCCTCGGCGGTACGCGGGTCGTCGCGCAGGGCGAGACCGTACGCGGCCTCCAGGCGTACGAGTCGGTTGTCCTCGTCGAGCAGGCCTGCCAGGGCGTCGGCCACGGCGGGCGTACGGTCCGGGGAGCCGGCCAGTGCCGCCGCCGCGGCGCCCCGTGGGTCGGGATCCGGGTCCTCGGTCAGCAGGAGCAGCGCTCGGGTGATCTCCGGGAGGAGGTCGTCGTCCCGCATGCTCGCCGTGCACGCCCTGAGCCGCACCTCGGTGTCCGGGTCGCGCATGAGGGTGAGCAGGGCGGCCCTGGCAGCCGGGGTGCGGGGAGCGCCCGCCGTGGCGAGGGCGTAGGGCACTTCGCGGCGTACGCGCGGGTCGGGATGGTCGCCGTGGCGGAGGCCGATGGCTTCCTGGCCCGGATGGTCGCGGTCGGTGTAGGCGTCGAGCACTTTCGCGAGCAGCTCGGCGTCCGTCTCCTCGGCGGCCCAGGCGGCCAGGAGTTCGGCTTCCTTCTTCTCGTAGTAGGGGCTGGTGTCGAGGAACCCCCGCGTCCGCAGGTAGTCCACCACGAACCGGCGTTGCGCCGGTTCACGGTCGTGGCGGTGGACCACCACGGCCGACCAGGTCTCGAAGCTGCGGCGCCGGGTGAGGATCCAGCCGACCGTCGACCAGGTCACATGGGCCTCGTCCGGCTGCTCAACGGCGCGGGCGACCAGTTCGTCGACGGGGGTCAGGATGCGGAAGGCCCACTCCAGCGAGGTCAGGACGGCTCCGTGGCCGGCGCGTACGGTCAGGTCGCCGAGCGAGACCGAATCGACCCAGTCGTACTCGTCGTCCTGGACGCGGACCGTCGTGGCCGGACCGGGCGCGCCCGTCCTGCGCCGCAGTTCCTCGACCGCGCCGGTCTCGTACCAGCCGCGGGCCAGGGCGAGCAGCCGTTCGCGATCGGCTTCCGGAAGTCGCAGCCGGGGCTCCTTGCCCAGCACCGCCGTGAAGACCGCAGGAGATCCACCGTCGACCGCGCGCCACAGCGGCGTGGTCCCGTCCGGCAGCACCCGGTCGGGGTCCGCACCGCCCTCCACCAGGACCTCGGCCACCGGCACGTCGTAGGCCGCCACGGCCAGGCACAGCACCGGCAGTCCGCCGGCGTCCACCGCGTCCGGATCCGCGCCCCGATCCAGCAGATCCCGTACGGCCTCGGCGTCCCCCGCCCGAACCGCCGATCTCAGCCGACCGTCCAACTCCGCCTCGCCCACGTTTCCGTCCCCCCACTTCGCATCACCTCGCCGGCCCGCCGAGGAGCGCCCCCAAGTCGCTGGGGAAGGCGGCCCGAACTACGCCGCCACCTTGCGTGGACTTCCATCTGGTCCGCAACCGAGTACTTCCGTCGGCACGTTCGTCGGTGAGGGCGGAAGAGCGCCGGACCGCCGGTCACATTTGTTCGGCCTTCGCCTTCGACTTCGCCCTTGCCGCTCTGTTGATCCACGACCGGCAGCTCCATTGGGCGAGTCCGCCCGCGGCGAGGGACACGAGGATTGCCCCCCAGTCGATGACGTGCGGCAGACCGGGGAAGAAGGCGAAGAAGGCGAGCGTGAGGACGAGTCCGGAGAGGAACGCGGCGATACCCGCTCGGCGCCGGCGAGTTCTCCACGCCTGGTCCGGATCCTGGTCTCTGTTCTGCTCGGCCCACGCCTTTCCGTAACGAGGCAGCGTCTGGGGAGAGTTGTTCCGCATGGGGGCGATCTTGCACTCGGTGTGTGTCGTGCCGCGGGATGTGCGGTAGGTCCGGTTCTCGGTGTCGGCATGGGTGAAGTCGATGCGCCAGTTGCAGAAACCGCTGCTCAGCGCTCCGACGAAGGGGCGGTCGACGTCGGCGTTCTGGTAGCTGATCTTCCGGCGGCTTGTGCATCGGTCGCACGGCAAGGACGAGAGCTCCTGCGGGGCCAGGGCGAAGAAGCGTTCATCCCCGTGGAGGGTTCCGTGTGGGCCGGGCTGAGCATGGTTGTTCTGATGGCCCTTGTGGCTGGAAACGGGGTGTGTCGTATGGCAGTTGAGGGTGTTTGGCCCGAGTTGGTCCGCGACGAGGAACCTTGGCGGTCTGCGGGTGACTGGAACGGTTACGCGCATGTGCGGGTGTGGCGGGTGGACGTGGGGCACGTCGTCGTGGTGCTCAGTGGGAAGGGGGCCGAGTACCACCCGGAGGCCCTGCTTCCGCTGTTGCGGGCCGAATACCCGGACGACACCGTCGAGTTCTTCTTCCACCGGCCGATGGACTGGATGGCCCTGGGCTACTACGCGGAGCTGACCTCGAAAGACGACGGGACGGTGACCGTCACCCACATCGCGGGGGACGCGCTGGCCGCCCGTCTCGGGCCCGCCCTGTACGCGACCGAGGACCCGGACGACCACTCGACCGGCTACGGCGGCGCCTGAGCCCCCGCCTCCGCCCCCGCGCGGTCAGCGCGTCGCGTCCGGGCCGTTGCCCCGGGTCAGCGCGCGGGCGCACCAGCCGATGATCGACGCGTTGACCAGCGCGCCGAGGACGACCGCGAGGATCAACACCGCGGCGCCGCCCGGCAGCGCGAGCAGGACGAGGCTGACCGGGGCGGTGGCCATGAGGGGGACGACGGCGGCCATGGCCCCGTCCGAGTCGGCGGGGACGGTGACGGCGATCGCCCAGACGAGCAGCGCCGCGCAGAGCCCGAGGTAGGCGAGCGCGAAGGGGTTGCGGAGGTTGCGGCCCAGCCGGTGCAGAGGGGAACGGGCCGCGTGGGCATCAGTACTGGTCATGGAATGGGCTCCTGAGGGGAGGGGAGGGGAGGACGAGAGCGTCAGAGGTGGTCCGCGCCTGGCGGGTTCGGGCGGGTGATGCCCAGGTCGTAGGCGAGGATCGTGGCCTGGACGCGGTCGCGCAGGCCGAGTTTGCGGAGCAGGGCGTTCACATGGGACTTGACCGTGCCGACCGTGATGCCCAACTCCCCTGCGATCTCCGCGTTGTTGAGGCCGGAGGCGAGCAGACCGAGGACGTTGCGCTGGCTCTCGGTGAGGCTTTCGAGTTCGCGCGGGCCGGAACCAGGGGAGTCGGAAGCCGAGTCGGGGTGGAATCCCGTGCCCGCTCCCGACGCGTAGTGGCCGATCAGGCGACGCGTCGCCGATGGCGCGAGCACGCTCTCGCCGCTCGCCACCACCCTGATGCCGTCCAGGAGTTCGGACGCGTGCACGTCCTTGAGGAGGAAGCCGGAGGCTCCCGCGCGCAGGGCGTCGAAGACGTACGCGTCCAGGTCGAAGGTGGTCAGGACGAGGACTCGGGGCGCGTTCTCCTTTCCGGTGATGATCCTCGTCGCGGCGATACCGTCGAGTTCCGGCATCCGTACGTCCATCACGACCACGTCGGGGGCCAGTTCGGCGGCGAGCGTCACCGCGGTCGCGCCGTCCGCGGCCTCTCCCACGACCGTCATGTCCTCCTCGGCGTCGATCACGGCGGCGAAGCCCGCCCGGACGATGCCCTGGTCGTCGACGACCAGCACCCTGAGGCTCATCGTTGTCTCTCCTCGTCGTCCGGCACCGCGGTGAACGGCAGCCGGAGGTGGACCGTGCCCGGCGGCCGGCCGGTCGTCAGGGTGCCGCCGAGCGGCGCGATCCGCGCCGTCAACCGGTCCCGTACGGCGGGGTCGGCGGCACGCGGCACACCGGTGGCCGTGATCGTCAACGTACCGTCGACCGCGTCGAGTTCGAGTACGGCGGGTTCGGCGTCGCCGGTCGCGAGGAGGGTCTCGGCGACGTGGTAGGCGGCGAGGTCCACCTCGGTGGGGAGGCGTTCCGGGACGCGGTCGGTGAGGCGTATCTCCACGTCGCGGCCGGTGGCCCGGCACTGGTGGGCGAGCAGGTCGAGGGCCTGGAGGGTGGGCTGTGGGGTCAGTTCGGCGGCCGTGTCGCCGTCGCGGACCGCGTCCAGGAGGGCGCGCATCGCGGTGAGTGCCTCGCGGGCGCGGGTCGCTGTCGCGTCGAGCCGGCCCGCCTGGGCCTCGGCGATCATGTCGGCGGTGCGGGCCAGCACGGTGCCTTCCAGGCCGGCGGCGATACGGCGGCGTTCCGCCCAGGCGTCTCGTACGGCTTCCTCGGTCCAGGTGGCGAGGCGTTGGGTCTGGGTGTCCTGGGCTGCCTTGTTGCGTATTCCGCGCAGGGATCCGACGTAGTAGGCCGCGCCAACTACCAAGGCAGTAGCGGCAGTTGATGTCAAGGCCAACGCCCAGCCGGGGATTGTTGTGCCGCGATGCAGTACGGCGATCGTCAACGCCGTTGCGTGTGCGGCCGTTGCTGCAACTGGAAAGAAAAAGAAGGGCACTTGAGGTAGTCGGTATGTGCGCGCCGGTGGGGGCTTGTCGCGTCCCGCGGCGGAGCCGCCAATCGACACAGCCCCGCGCCCCTTAAAAGCCGTTAGCGCGGCGCATGTTGCCAACATGCTCAGTGCTGGTGGCAGCAACACCTTGCCCGTGTAATCACCCACCTCCATCGCCACCGGCCACAACAGCGCCAGGCCCAACAACGCACCCTGTGCGAGGACTCGCGCCCTGCGAAGCCACAGCAGGGCCACCGCCTGCGCAGCCGCCAGCAAGGCGAACAGCACCCCCGCCGAGACATGGTTACCGGTCGGCGCCGACTCCGCCCGGATGATCAGGATCGGCAGCAGTGGCTGTACGCACAGGCCGAACGCGGCGACGACCTGGGCCACGCGGTAGCTCGGTGGGACGGATTGCTCCACCGGGCCCGCCGTGCGGCCGGGCAGCGTCGCCCGTACCTCCCAGCCGCCCTCCGCCGTGGGGCCGGTGGTCAGGGTGCCGCCCGCCTCCCGGGCGCGGGAGCGGAGGAAGCCCTGGCCGCGGCCGCCGCCGAGGCCCGTGCCGTGGGCCGGGGCGCCGGTCGGCGGGGCCGCGCTGGTGATCACGACGTCGGTGCGGGTGTCGCCGTAGCGGCAGAGCACGGTGGTGCGCGCGCCCGGGGCGTGGCGGGCCACGTTGGTCAGGGCCTCGCGGACGATGCCGTAGGCCGCGTCCGCGACGGTGCCGTCGGGGAGGGGGTCGATCTCGAAGTCGACGGGTTGGTCCAGGCGGCGGAAGCCGGCGATCAGGGCGCGCAACCGCTCCTCGGGGGAGGGGAGTTCCTCGCGTGAGGGGGCCGGGGCGCGTACCGCGCCGAGTGCGCGGGTGACCTCGCGGCCGGTCTCGGTCGCGAACTCCAGTGCCTCGGCGGCGAGTTCGGGGCGGCGTTCGCGCAGGCCGAGCGCGGCGCCGGCCGTGACGACCACGGCGGTGAGGTGGTGGGCGCTGACGTCGTGCAACTCCCGTTCCATACGGCGGCGTTCGGCCGCCGGGAGCCGGTGGCGTTCGGTCTCGGCGCGGTTCAGGAGGAGTTCGGCAGCCTGTCGGGCGCGACGGGTGCGTCGTACGAACATGCCCGCGCCGCACGCGGTGGCGTAGAGGAGGGCGGTCAGGACGAGGTCGAGGCCGTTGTTGTCGCTGAGGCCGTTCAGGTTGATGTTCTGCAGCAGCTGCCAGAGGGCGAGCGTGACCACGCACAGGACCGTGGTGAAGGTGTCGCGTTCGGCCGCCACCGAGAACAGGGCGAGTGCGACGCCCACGGTGCCGAAGAGCGCCATCGCGCCGACGGGCAGCGGTCCCGCGCCCACCGCGCAGGCCGCCGTGACCACGACGAGCGTGGTAACCGGGCGGCTGCGGCGCAGCGCGAGCGCGGCCGTCACCGGTCCGGCGACCAGGGCGGCCACGAGCAGGTCGGCCGCGGTCGGCACGGTGCCGCGCAGCAGCGGAGCCACCGGCCACACCAGGGCCTGGGCGCAGATCAGCAGGACCGGGAGCAGCCGGTCGTCGGTTCGTTTCATGGCACTCAAAGGCTATGGGCGCAGGTGGGGGGCTCGGCTCAGGCTGAAGGGGGATTACGGCCCCGGGACTCTCTATCTCTGGTTCCAGGCGGCAACCGTCCTCCAGCCGGAGGACCGTGCCCCGCCCCGCTCCTAGGCTCGATCACATCGAGGGAAGCGGTCGACCGACGCCTCCCGCACCATCCACACCACACTCAGGGGGATCTCCCATGTCCATGTCCAAGCGCGCTCTCGTCTCCTCGCTCGTCGGTGTCGCGGCGGTCGGCGGAGTCGTCGCCGGCGGTCTCGCCGCGTCGGCCGCCTCCACGCCCACCGAGCCGACCCTCACGAACGGCTCCGCCCGCTACACGGCGCCGACCGCGAGTGCCGCCGGCTCCTTCACCTACACCGTGGACGTCACCGACGACTCGGGCATCCGCGGCCTCAAGGTCATCGCGTGGCCCGCGAGTTCGAAGCCGGCGCCGACAAAGGCGGACCTGCGGTACGTCGACTCGGCCACGTGCAAGAGCACTTCGGGCGAGACCTCGCGCTGCACCTACACCTTCAAGGTCACCGAGAAGGAGGCGGCCGACGCGCCCAAGGGCACCTGGAACGTCTCGACGCTGGCCACGGCCAAGGACGGCGGCACGGCGTTCGTGTCCAAGGCCGCCACCTTCGAGGTCGCGGGCTGACCGTCACGTATACAGGCATGGCGCCCCGTCTCGGCCGAGGCGGGGCGCCGTTGCCGTAGAAGAGAAGAAGCAGAAGAACAGGGACCGTTGCGGTACGGAGGTCAGGTCACATGGTCAACTCACCTGCGGGGGCCGGAGGTTACTCCGCCACCCCGCTCGCCAAGAAGATCGGCGTCAAGCCGGGGCACCGGGTCCGGCTGCGGCACGCGCCCGACGGGTGGGACATCCCCGGGCTGCCCGAGGACTGCGAGGTCGCCGACGGCGGGACGCGCGACGCGGATGTCACCGTCGCCTTCTACCGGGCGTGGAAGGAACTGGACGCGGAGGGGATGGAACTCGTCCTCGGTCTCGACGACACCGCCATGCTGTGGATCGCCTGGCCGCGCAAGGCCGCGGGCCATGTCAGCGACATCACCGAGAACGGCCTCCGTGATCTCTTCCTCCCCCTCGGGGTCGTCGATGTGAAGGTGGCCGCGCTGGGGGAGGACTGGTCGGGGCTGAAGTTCGTGCGGCGGAGGGAAAACCGGCAAAGCCACAACAAAGGTCCCGCAAAATGAACTTGAGTCGTAGCCACCCGCCGACATAAGGCAACATCTTGGTGAACGGCGAGTGTTGCGCGGTCAGGGCGCGGACATCGCCGGATGGCCGGATGGAGTGAGGGACGTGGTGGAACCGAGGATCGCCGTCGCCGTGGTGACCATGGGAAACCGGCCCGCCGAGGTCGACGCGCTCCTCGAATCCGTGGCCAAGCAGGATCTCCCGCCGGCCCGCATCGTGATCGTCGGAAACGGCTGCCGGCTCCCCGAGTTCGCCGACCGGCTCTCGCTGCCCGGCGAGGTCACCACCATCGACGTCGACGAGAACCTCGGCTGCCCCGGCGGACGCAACGTCGGTCTGGCCCGGCTGCGCGAGTTCGGGGACGTGGACGTCGTGGTGGAACTCGACGACGACGGGCTCCTCGTCGACGCGGACGTGCTGCGCCGGGTGCGGGACCTGTACGCGGCCGAACCCCGCCTCGGCATCGTCGGGTTCCGGATCGCCGACGAGCACGGCGAGACCCAGCGGCGGCATGTGCCGCGGGTCGGCGCGGGGGACCCGATGCAGGGCGGCTACGTCACCGGGTTCCTCGGCGGCGGCCACGCGCTGAGCATGGCGATGCTCGCCGAGACGGGGGACTGGCCGGCCGAGTTCTTCTTCGCGCACGAGGAGACCGACCTCGCCTGGCGGGCCGCCGACGCCGGCTGGAGCATCTTGTACGCCCCCGAGCTGCTCCTCCAGCACCCCAAGACCTCGCCCGCCCGGCACGCCATCTACTACCGCGTCACCGCCCGCAACCGGGTCTGGCTGGTCCGCCGCCGGCTGCCGCTCGCGCTGATCCCGGTGCACCTGGGCGTCTGGACGCTGCTCACCCTCGTACGGACGCGGTCGCTCGGCGGGCTGCGGGCCTGGTTCGGCGGGTTCGTGGAGGGGGTGCGCGAACCGGCTGGGGAGCGGCGGGCCATGCGCTGGCGGACGGTGTGGCGGCTGACGCGCCTGGGCCGCCCGCCGGTCGTCTGACCGACCCGTAGTGCCCCAGATGTAAGGGTCGAGGTACCTCGGACGTAAGGGACGAGGACCCCGGTCGATCACCTCCGTCGACCGGGGCCCTCTCGCGTCCCCGGACCCGGCCACGACGGCGACACTCCCCCGAGTTGCGCGTCGTACGCGCGCACCGTCGGGCCAGATCCGATGAAGTGATCACATCAGGTCGCGCCAACGAATCGCTAACATGTGGCCAACGGTGCGCCCGATGCTCCGGGGACGGATGGCCTGAAGTCGCCGCGCGGCAGCGGGAGAGGACGGGTACGGTAGCGGATCCCGGCCCTCTGCGACCGGGCCGGACTGGCGGGAAACCGCCGGACACAGGGCGGAAATCCGCCAGGGACGGCGGAGAAATCCGCCGCGGAGCACGGCCGACAGGGCCGCGCGGAAGGGCGACGGGTCGGTGTGATGCGGTGCGAGCTGCGGTTCGGACTGCTGGGCACGACTGTCCTCTACGGCCGTGACGGCGACCTCGTGCAGCCCATCGGCGGCACCAAGGTGCGCGTCCTGCTCGCCGCGCTGCTCCTCGAACCGGGCCGGGTCGTCTCCGTCGACGCCCTCAAGGACGCCCTGTGGGGCGGCTCGCCGCCGGCCTCCGCGCACGCCTCCCTGCACAACCACGTCACCCGGCTGCGCCGCCTCCTCGACGACCCGGACCGGCTGCGCGCCGTCCCGCCGGGCTACCAACTCCGCGTCGACGAGGGCGAGTTGGACGTCCACGTCTTCGAATCCCACGTCACCGCGGCCCGCGCCGCGCACGCCGACCGGGACTGGCCCCGGACCGTCCGCGCCTGCACGGCGGCCCTCGCGCTGTGGCGCGGCACCCCGCTCAGCGGCCTCCCCGCCGAACTCGGCGGCTACGCCTTCGCCCAACGCCTCACCGAGGCCCGCCTCCTCGCCCTCGAATGGCGCTACGACGCGGAGCTCGCCCTCGGCGGCCCCCGACTCGGCGCACTGGTACCGGAGTTGGCCGCGCTGGTCGCCGACCATCCGCTCCGGGAGGGCTACCACCGCCAGCTGATGCTGGCCCTCCACCGCACCGGCCGCCAGTCCGAGGCCCTGGCCGTCCACCGCGACCTGCGCAACCGCCTGATCGAGGAACTCGGCATCGAGCCGGGGGCGGGGGTGCGGGAGGCGCATGTCGAGGTGT
>NZ_JAEQAZ010000122.1 GCF_016654115.1 Streptomyces sp. MBT53 | reverse complement strand
CCGGCGTTTGAGGACGAGGCCGTCCAGGCCGACCGGGGGTCTGGGGGCGGAGCCCCCAGGCGGGGCCGGTTGGCGCTACGCCAACCCAGGCCCCCGCACCGGAATGTGCGTGAACGTCGGCTCAGGCGCCGGGTTCTGGAAGAAGTCGTTGCCCTTGTCGTCGACGACGACGAACGCCGGGAAGTCCTCGACCTCGATCTTCCAGACCGCCTCCATGCCGAGCTCCTCGTACTCGACGACCTCGACCTTCTTGATGCAGTCCTGCGCGAGCCGGGCCGCGGGCCCGCCGATCGAGCCGAGGTAGAAGCCGCCGTGCGCGTCACACGCGTCGGTGACCTGTTTGCTGCGGTTGCCCTTGGCGAGCATCACCTTGGAACCGCCCGCCGCCTGGAACTGCTCCACGTAGGAGTCCATGCGCCCGGCCGTCGTAGGACCGAACGAACCGGACGCGTAGCCCTCGGGGGTCTTCGCGGGCCCGGCGTAGTACACCGGGTGGTCCTTCAGGTACTGCGGCATCTCCTCGCCCGCGTCCAGCCGCTCCTTGATCTTGGCGTGCGCGATGTCGCGGGCCACGACCAGCGGGCCGGAGAGCGAGAGCCGGGTCTTGACCGGGTACTTGGTCAGCTCGGCGAGGATGTCGTCCATGGGCTGGTTGAGGTCGATCCGGACCACGTCCGCCGACTCGTCGAGGTGCTCGTCGGTCGTCTCCGGCAGGAAGCGCGCCGGGTCCGTCTCCAGCTGCTCAAGGAACACGCCCTCCGCGGTGATCTTCGCGACGGCCTGCCGGTCGGCCGAGCAGGACACGGCGATGGCGACGGGGCACGAGGCGCCGTGCCGGGGAAGCCGGACGACCCGCACGTCGTGGCAGAAGTACTTGCCGCCGAACTGCGCCCCGATCCCGATCCGCTGCGTCAGCTCGAAGACCTTCTGCTCCAGGTCCTTGTCCCGGAACCCGTGGCCCAGCTCCGAACCCTCGGCCGGGATCTCGTCCAGGTAGTGCGCGGAGGCGTACTTCGCGGTCTTCAGCGCGTACTCGGCGCTCGTACCGCCGACCACGATCGCCAGGTGGTACGGCGGGCAGGCCGCCGTACCCAGCGAACGGATCTTCTCCTCAAGGAACTTCATCATGGAGCCCTCGTTGAGGACCGCCTTCGTCTCCTGGTAGAGGAACGACTTGTTGGCCGAGCCGCCGCCCTTCGCCATGAACAGGAACTTGTAGGCGCCGCCGTCGGTCGCGTACAGCTCGATCTGGGCCGGCAGGTTTGACCCGGTGTTCTTCTCGTCCCACATGGTGAGGGGCGCCATCTGCGAGTACCGCAGGTTGAGGTTGAGGTAGGCGTCGTAGATGCCGCGGGACAGGGCCGACTCGTCGCCGCCCTCCGTGAGGACGTTCTGTCCGCGCTTGCCCATGACGATCGCCGTACCGGTGTCCTGGCACATGGGCAGCACGCCGGCCGCCGCGATGTTCGCGTTCTTCAGGAGGTCCAGCGCCACGAACTTGTCGTTGTTCGACGCCTCGGGGTCGTCGATGATCCGGCGCAGCTGCGCGAGGTGGGCCGGCCGCAGATAGTGCTGGATGTCGTGGATCGCCTCGGCCGCCAGCTTGCGCAGCGCCTCCGGCTCGACCTTGAGGAACGTCCGCCCGTCGGCCTCGAAGGTGGAGACACCCTCGGAGGTCACCAGCCGGTACGGGGTGGTGTCCTCTCCCATGGGGAGCAGATCGGTGTACGCGAACTCAGGCATCGCAGCCCATTCCTCACTCGACAGACGGCCGCCCGCCGACACTGGCGGGCGCTCACCAGCGTAGAACCTGCCGCCGACAGCGAGCTTGTGAGGTAAGGCTCAGTTCGCCGGTACCTTCGCCACGCCAACGTTGTCCACACCCCTAGTCGCGATCTATCGCGTTTCGGTACGCTGCTGCCGTGGACCTTCAGAAGCAGCCCGCATCCGCGCCCACGGCCCCGCAGCCCGCGCCCGCCGCGCCCGCCCCGTCCGCGCTGCGCGCCTCGGACGCCGACCGTGACCGCATCGCCGACATCCTGCGCGACGCCCTGGCCGAGGGGCGGCTGAGCGCCGACGAGCACGCCGAGCGGGTCGAGGGGGTGCTGAGCGCCAAGACGGTCGGCGAGCTGGAGGTCTTCATCCAGGATCTGCCGGCCGCCCATGGACACCGGGCGACGGCCCAGTCGTACAGCCCCGCGCCGAACCGCCCGACGGAGGGCGCGATCCCGGCCGAGGCCGACGGGCATGTGGTGGCGGTGTTCAGCTCCGCCATGCGCAAGGGCCGCTGGCGCGCCGGCCGCCGGATGCACGCGTACGCCGTGTTCGGCAGCGTCGAGATCGACCTCAGCGAGGCGATCTTCGAGTACCAGCAGGTCGTCATCAAGGCGATCTCGGTGTTCGGGAACGTCGAGATCCGCGTCCCGGAGAACGTGTCGCTGCGCGGCACCGGCGGTGGCGTCCTCGGCAACTTCGAGGTGGACACGCTGGACTCGCTGGAGCCGGACGCGCCCGTGATCTACGTCGACGGGTGGGCCGTACTCGGAAACATCGAGGCAAAACCCAAGCGCGGCAAGCTCGTTGCGGACATTCTCGATCGGGTTCAGCGCAAGGTCGACAAGGGTTTGCGCAAACACCTGGACCGTTGACGGTTGTGAATCGGGACACATGCGGAGCTGATCGGTCCACGCCGGTCCGCCCCTGACATCGCGCACAAGCACACGGAAACCAGCGGTTCGGAACTCAGTGCATAGGCGCGCGCACAGCGGGTAGGCCTTGCTGCATCGTCTCTCGCTCGCGAAGCCGTCGTCAGGAGTAGACCGTGCTGCAACCGCCGCATTCGTCCCTGCAGGTAGCTGCTGTTCCGGCTCAGCGGGTGCCTGCGCGAGACAGGGACCAAGACGCTCCCTGGCACACCGAAGCGGTGTGCCGGCGCGACGAGGCCGGCCTGTTCTTCGCCCCCTCCAAGGAACCCACCGCCGCCCGGCTCTCCCGCGAGGACGCCGCCAAGCGCGTCTGCGCGCGCTGTCCGGTCATGGTCGAGTGCCGCGAACACGCCCTCCTCCAACCCGAGCCCTACGGCGTCTGGGGCGGCCTCACCGCCGCCGAACGCCGCGTGGTCCTGGCCAGGCGCCGCCGCCGCGACCTGGAACTCCAGAAGGCGAGGGCGGCGGGCCGCATAGCAGCGGCAGGCTGACCGACGTAGAAGAGGCGCCCCCACCGCACCGGGGGCGCCTCTTTCACGTACGACCGTGTGGTCGTGGTTCTGGTTGTGGCGTGGCTACTTGGCCCGGTCGAAGTCGATCGCGCTGTACGCCCGCAGCTTGCTGAGCCGGTGCTCCGAGTCGATCCGCCGCACCGTCCCGGACTTGGACCGCATCACGATCGAGTCGGTGGTCGCGGTTTCCGAGCGGTAGCGCACGCCCCGCAGCAGCTCGCCGTCCGTGATCCCGGTCGCGACGAAGAACACGTTCTCGCCGGACACCAGGTCGTTGGTGGTGAGCACCCGGTCCAGGTCGTGCCCCGCGTCCAGCGCCCGCTGCCGCTCCGCGTCGTCCTTGGGCCACAACTTGCCCTGGATCACGCCTCCGAGGCACTTCACGGCACAGGCCGAGATGATGCCCTCGGGCGTGCCGCCGACACCGAGCAGCAGATCGACGCCCGTGCCTTCGCGCAGCGCCAGGATCGACCCGGCGACATCTCCGTCGGAGATCAGCTTGATCCGCGCACCGGTCTCCCGGATCTCCTTGATGATCCCGTCGTGCCGAGGCCGGTCCAGCACGACGACGGTGACGTCCTCGGGCGTGACCCGCTTGGCCTTGGCGACCCGGCGGACGTTCACCGAGATCGGCGCCTCGATGTCGACGAACTCGGCGGCCTCGGGCCCGGTGACGAGCTTGTCCATGTAGAACACGGCGGACGGGTCGAACATCGACCCCCGGTCCGCCGCGGCCAGCACGGCGATCGCGTTCGGCATGCCCTTCGCGTTGAGGGTGGTGCCGTCGATCGGGTCGACGGCGATGTCGCACTCGGGCCCGGTCCCGTCACCGACGCGCTCGCCGTTGAAGAGCATCGGCGCCTCGTCCTTCTCGCCCTCACCGATGACGACGACGCCGTTCATCGAGACGGTGGAGACGAGGGTCCGCATGGCACGCACGGCGGCACCGTCGGCGCCGTTCTTGTCACCGCGCCCGACCCAGCGGCCCGCGGCCATCGCGGCGGCTTCGGTCACCCGGACGAGCTCCAGGGCGAGGTTGCGGTCGGGGGCCTCGGAGGGGACTTCGAGTTCGGACGGCAGATGATGATGCTCGGTCATCGGAGCGCACCTTTCTGATACGACGACGGCCGGATGAGGGTATGGCCACGACTCTATCGCCAGGCAGACAAAATGAGCAGGGGGCCCCACGGATGAGCGGACCAGGGCACCTGCGACGATAGGGACGTGGCAGGTTCGAACGGCAAGCAGAAGACGGTCCGGGACATGATTCTCTCCCTGGGCCTGATCGGGATCGCGGCGGCGATCGTCTACATCTTCATCCCGCACAGCGACCACGCTCCGGACGTCAAGCGGGTCGACTACCGCGTGGAGCTGCTCACCGCACGCCGCGCGGCGCCGTACCCGGTGGCGGCGCCGGAGGGCCTGCCCAAGACCTGGAAGGCGACTTCGGTCCGCTACGACGGCGCCGCGTTCAACGCCTGGCACCTCGGGTTCAGTGCCCCCGACGGTCAGTACGTGCAGATAGAGCAGTCGACTCAGAAGCCGTCCGACTTCGTCGACACCGCGAGCCAGGGCGCCACCGCGACGAAGACCACCCAGACCATCGGCGGCCACACCTGGACCCGCTGGACCGGCGGCCGCTACGACGCCCTCGTGCTCGCGGACAAGGGCTCGACGACGGTCGTCGCGGGCACGGGCTCCTTCGCCCAACTGACCGAGATGGCACAGGCGTTGCAGACGAAGTAGCCCGCCGGGTGTTCCCGCGCTACGGCCGGACGTACGGCGTGGTCATGATCTCCATGTTGTGGCCGCTCGGGTCCTCGAAGTAGGCGCCGCGACCGCCGAAGAGCTGGTTCGTCCGGCCGGGATCCTGGTGGTAGGGGTCGGCGTAGTACGTGACCCCGACCGCCTCCAGGCGGCCGATCATCGTGTCGAACCGCTCCTCGGGCACGAGAAACGCGTAGTGCTGCGGCTGGATCGGCTCGTCGCGCTTCTCGTAGAAGTCGAGCGTCACGTCGTTGCCCAGGTCGACCGGGACGAACGGCCCGAAGGGCGCGCCGACCTCCAGACCCAGGATCGCGGCGAGGAACTCGGCCGACAGTTGCCGGTCGACGGCGTAGACGGCGGTGTGGTTCAGCTGAACGGTGTTCGGCAGTGACATGTGTGGACGGGTCTCCGAGTCCTGGGTCCGATGAGAGCGCCACGTGCGGGCGCCCGGAGGAAAGACAAGGAGAGGCGGCGGGGCTCTTGCCCGCCTCGTGCTCACGCCGAGGCCGGGTGCCCCACTCGTGAATGGCCCATGGCCGACCCGGCAGTCACGGCACGGACCCTAGTGCCTCACCGAGCGTCACGGCAACGCCGAACGCAGAGGGCCCCGGTGCGGACAGTCGCCTGTCCGCGCCGGGGCCCTGTGCGTGTCAGGCGTCTCAGACGGTGGTGACGACCTCGTCGAACGCCAGGCGCGGGGAGCGCGGGAACCAGGCGTCCTCGCCGGGCTTGCCGATGTTGATGACGACGAACGGGGTGTGGTCGTCGTCCAGGAACTCCTTCTGGACGCCCGCGAAGTCGAGACCGGTCATCGGGCCCGCGGCGAGGCCGGCGGCGCGGATGCCGATGATGAAGTACGCGGCCTGGAGGGCGGCGTTCAGCGCGGCGTTGCCCTCACGGACCGAACGCTCGCCGAAGACGGCGTCCTTGGCCTGCGGGAAGTGCGGGAACAGGGTGGGCAGTTCCTCGTGGAACTCGTTGTCCGCGGAGAGGATCGCGACCAGCGGGGCGGCGGCGGTCTTCTTCTGGTTGCCCTCGGCGAGGTGCTGCACGAGGCGCTCGCGGGCCTCGGGGGAGCGGACCAGGGTGATGCGCAGCGGCGACTGGTTCATCGAGGTCGGGCCGTACTTGACCAGGTCGTAGATTGCCTGGACCTGCTCGTCGGTCACGGGCTCGTCGGTGAAGGTGTTCGCGGTGCGGGCCTCGCGGAACAGCAGGTCCTGGGCGGCGGGGTCAAGAACGAGAGACATGCGAGAACTTCCTCGGGGGGCCGGAAGTGGATTACCGGACCGCGGTCCGGTTAAGCTGACGAGACCGACCGTACGCGACGGGAGGTTCAACATTCAACCAAAAGCGGAGCATGGTGATCCGCCTCACAGCGAATCACTGATGCCGCTACCGCTAGCGCTGTCGGCCGCCGCTACTCGGCGCCTTCGCTCGCCACTCTTGCCCGGCGCCTTTACTCGGCGTCGCCCTCCGCGGCCTCTTCCTCCGCCAGCGCCGCGTCCAGCCGCGCCCGGGCCCCGTCCAGCCAGCGCCGGCACACCTTGGCCAGCTCCTCGCCCCGCTCCCAGAGCGCGAGCGACTCCTCCAGCGTCGTACCGCCCGCCTCCAGGCGCCGTACGACCTCGATCAGCTCGTCGCGCGCCTGTTCGTACCCGAGCGCCTCTGCCGTCCCGGCACCTTCGTCAACCTTGCTGGTCATCCGCCCACCCTATGCATGTGCCGTATCGACTCGAACCGTGAACTCGCCCTCGGCGACCCGCGCCCGCAGCACCTCGTCCGCCGCCACCTCTTCCGGGTCCCGGACGGCGTGCCCGTCGGCCTTCTGCAGCACCGCGTACCCCCGCTTCAGGGTCGCCGCGGGGGAGAGGGCCACCACGCGCGCGTGCGTGTGGGTCAGCTCCGAGTCGGCGCGGTCCAGGAGATGGCCGAGGGTGCGCCGGCCGCGGCCGAGCAGCGCGGCGACATGGTCCGCCCGCTCGTCGATCATCCGGTGCGGATCCTCTATCGACGGCCGCGCCAGCGCCTGCGCCAGCCCGCGCTCCTCCCGGTCCACGAACGCCACCACGCACCGCCGCGCCCGGTCGCGCAACTGCCGTACGCGCTCGTACTCCTCGCCGACGTCCGGTACGACCTTCTTCGCCGCGTCGGTGGGGGTGGAGGCGCGCAGGTCGGCCACATAGTCCAGGAGCGGGTTGTCGGGCTCGTGCCCGATCGCGGACACCACAGGCGTACGGCACTCCGACACCGCCCGCACCAACTGCTCGTCGGAGAACGGCAACAGGTCCTCCACGCTGCCGCCGCCCCGCGCCACGATGATCACGTCCACGCCGTCGAGCGCGTCCAGTTCCTTCACCGCCTGCACCACCTGCGGCACGGCGTGCACGCCCTGTACGGGCACGTTGCGCACCTCGAAGCGGACGGCGGGCCAGCGGTGCCGCGCGTTCTCCAGCACGTCCCGCTCGGCCGCCGAGGCCCGCCCGCAGACCAGCCCGATCAGCTGCGGCAGGAACGGCAACGGCTTCTTCCGGTCGGCCGCGAACAACCCCTCGGCGGCCAGTGACTTCTTCAACTGCTCCAGCCGCGCGAGGAGTTCACCCACCCCCACCGGCCTTATCTCCGTGGCCCGCAACGACAACTGCCCACGCGGCGCGTACCACTCCGGCTTCGCGAGGACGACGACCCGCGCGCCCTCGCTGACGACATCGGCGATCTCGTCGAACACCTGCCGGAAGCAGGTCACGCTCACCGAGATGTCGTACGACGGGTCGCGCAGCGTCAGGAACACGACACCGGCACCCGGGCGCCGTGACAGCTGGGTGATCTGCCCCTCGACCCACACCGCGCCGAGCCGGTCGATCCACCCGCCGATCAGCCGGGAGACCTCACCGACGGGGAGCGGGGCGTCCGGAGCCGTGTTGAGAGCCATGCGCCCGAGAGTAACGGCCGGCTCTGACAACGCGGTCGAGGTGAGGAGCGTACGACCGTCAACTGGTCTCCGTGTCGGCCTTGTTCCGGCTGCCCTGCACCGCGAGCACCACGAGCCCCACCGCCAACCAGATCGCACCCACCACCTGCGCGGTCCCCGACGCCTCCACGATCACCGCGATCGTGATCGCCGCGCCCAGCACCGGTACCAGCACGTGCCGCCACCACACCACCGGCCCGCCCCGGCGCCGTACCGCGAACCAGCCCACCACGCTCGCGTGCAGCAGTGTGAAGGCGGTCAGCGCGCCGATGTCGACGACCGACACCAGCTGGTCGAGTCCGTCGTCGCGCCGGGCCGCCCAGACCGCCGCGACGAGGGTGATGAGGGCCGCCGACAGGAGTGCGACCCGCGGTACGCCGTCGTCGGTCTTCGACAGGGCGCGCGGGAGGCGTCGGTCGCGGGCCATCGCGAAGACCAGGCGCCCCGCCGCGGCCTGCCCGACGAGCGCCGCGAAGGCCGCGCCGATCGCCTTGCTGACGGCCACCAGGTTGTGCAGCCAGTTGCCCACCGACACGTCGACCGCGTCGTAGAACGCCGATCCCTGCTTCCCGGCGTCGGCGGCGAGCTGTGCGGAAGTCGTCGGCTCCAGGAGGGCGACCAGGTACGTCTGGGTGATGAACAGGACACCGGCGAGCGCGAGGCAGAACAGCAGCGCCCTGGCGACCTTCTCGGAGCCGCCGGTCACCTCCTCCGCGAAGGTGGCGACCGCGTCGAAGCCCAGGTAGGAGAGGACGGCGACGGAGACCGCGCCGATCACCGCCGACAGCGCGAACGCGCCCTGGGTGCCGTCCCCGGAGAGGGGCGACAGCCAGCCGCGTTCGGCGCCGTCGCGCGCGAGGACGACGATCGCCGACACGGTGAAGACGACCAGGACCACGATCTCCATCGCGAGCACCAGGAAGCCCACGCGCGCGGCGGCCCGCACGCCCCAGAGGTTGAGGCAGATGGTGAGGACGACCGCCAGCGCGGTCCACACCCATCGGGAGACGTCCGGGACCAGCGCGTTCATGGCGATCCCGGAGAAGAGGTAGGCGACCGCGGGGATCAGGACGTAGTCCAGCATCGCCATCCAGCCGGCGACGAACCCGGCCTCCCTGCCGAGCCCCACGCGCGCGTAGGCGAACACCGAGCCCGCCTGGGGGACGACCCGCACCATCTGCGCGTAGCTGAAAGCGGTGAACGCCATCGCGACCGTCGCCACGATGTAGACCAGCGCGACCGCGCCGTGCGACTTGGCGTCCAGGGTGCCGAACACGCCGACCGGGGCCATGGGGGCGATGAACAGCAGCCCGTAGACGACGAGATCGCGGAAACCGAGGCTGCGCCGCAGCTGAGGTCCCTCGCCTGCGGTCGTCGTCGTATCCGTGCCCGTGCCTGCGCCCGTGTCCGCCATCTCGCGTCTCCCGTACGTCGTGTCCGGCCCCGCCCCTCCCACTCCACGGCCAGTCTCTCCACCGGCGCGATCTTTGACCCGTCGAGCGCGGCCTTACGATGGGACGCATGACTGCTTCGTCTGGCCGCCGTGTCCTGCTCGCCGCCCCCCGGGGCTACTGCGCGGGTGTGGACCGCGCCGTGATCGCCGTCGAGAAAGCCCTTGAGCAGTACGGGGCTCCGATCTACGTCCGGCACGAGATCGTGCACAACAAGTACGTCGTGCAGACCCTGGAGAAGAAGGGCGCCATCTTCGTCGAGCGGACCGAGGAGGTCCCCGAGGGGAACATCGTGATGTTCTCCGCGCACGGCGTCGCGCCCGTCGTCCACGACGAGGCCAGGCGGGGCAACCTCGCCACCATCGACGCGACCTGCCCCCTGGTGACCAAGGTCCACAAGGAAGCCGTCCGGTTCGCCAACGACGACTTCGACATCCTCCTCATCGGGCACGAGGGCCACGAGGAGGTCATCGGCACCTCCGGGGAGGCCCCCGACCACATCACCCTGGTCGACGGTCCCGGTGACGTCGCCAAGGTCGAGGTGCGCGACCCGTCCCGGGTGGTCTGGCTCTCCCAGACGACGCTCTCCGTGGACGAGACCATGGAGACGGTCGACGCCCTGAAGGAGAAGTTCCCGCAGCTCATCTCGCCGCCCAGCGACGACATCTGCTACGCCACGCAGAACCGTCAGCTCGCCGTGAAGCAGATGGGGGAGGAGGCCGACCTGGTGATCGTGGTCGGCTCGAAGAACTCCTCCAACTCGATTCGGCTCGTCGAGGTCGCCAAGCTGGCCGGCGCCCGCGCCGCCTATCTCGTGGACTTCGCCGACGAGATCGACGAGGCCTGGATGGAGGGCGTGACCACGGTCGGTGTGACCTCGGGTGCCTCCGTACCGGAGATTCTGGTCGAACAGGTGTTGGAGTGGCTGTCCGTGCGCGGCTACGAGGACGTCGAGCTGGTCAAGGCGGCCGAGGAGTCCATCACGTTCTCGCTGCCCAAGGAACTCCGCCGTGACCTGCGCGAAGAGGCGGCGGCACTGGTCGCCGAGCGCACGGGCGCCGACCGTTCGACCCCCTCCGGGCAGTGACTGTCAGTCGTTCGTCGTAGCGTGGATCCATGCAGATCTTCGGCGTGGACATCGGTGGATCCGGGATCAAGGGCGCCCCAGTGGACCTGGACAAGGGCGAATTGACCCAAGAGCGGTGCAAGGTGCTGACCCCGCACCCGGCGACGCCGGACGGGGTGGCCGACGGCGTGAAGGAAGTCGTCGACCACTTCGGCTGGACGGGACCGGTCGGGCTCACGTTCCCGGGTGTGGTGACCGGCGGGGCGACGATCCGTACGGCGGCGAACGTCGACAAGACCTGGATCGACAAGGACGCGGGAGCGCTGTTCGCCGAGAGACTCGGCGGCCTCCCGGTGACGGTTGTCAACGACGCGGACGCGGCGGGCGTCGCCGAGATGCACTTCGGTGCCGGCCAGGGCCGCAAGGGCACGGTGATCCTGCTGACCTTCGGCACGGGCATCGGCAGCGCCCTCTTCGTCAACGGCGTCCTGGTCCCCAACACGGAGCTGGGCCACCTTGAGCTGAACGGCCACGACGCCGAGAAGAAGGCGTCCAGCAAGGCCAAGGAGGACGAGGAGCTGACCTGGGAGCACTGGGCCCACCGGGTCCAGAAGTACCTCGCCCATGTCGAGATGCTCTTCTCGCCCGAACTCTTCATCATCGGCGGCGGAGTCAGCCGCAAGGCCGACAAGTTCCTGCACTTCATCGAGGGCATCAAGGCGGAGATCGTCCCGGCGCAGCTGCAGAACAACGCGGGGATCGTGGGGGCGGCGATGCATGCGGCGGGGGACGACTAGGGGAGAGCAGCGGCCCGGGGCGGAGGGGGCTTCCGTGTGCCCCTCCGTTCCGCCGGACGTCACCCCCGGCGGCGCCGCCTCACCAGCTGGATTCTGCGGACCGTCGCGATGAGGCCCGCGGCGAACGTTCCGCCGTAGAGCCAGCCGGCCTGGGTGGCGAGGCCGGTGAACAGGCCCATCAGGCGGTTGACCAGACCGCCGCTGCCCTCGGCCACCGGGAACAGGCCCACGACGAAGGCGATCGGCACGACGACCGGCGCGGTCAGCAGGTCCCCGCGCCGGATCCAGACGGCCGTCAGCACGCACACCGGCAGGAACAGCACGCCGTACACGGTCAGCGACGCCCCGAACAGCAGCTGGTCGAGAAAGCCGAGCACGAGCATCACGGCCGCGCAGAACAGGCCGCCGCCGAGCCCGGTGAGCCGGGGGTTCGGCAGCGGCCGTACGGACTGGGGTGCCGCCGGACCGGGCCGTCGTACGGCCGCCGGACGGCGTTGCGCGGTGCCGCGTGCCTGGGGTCCCGGACGGGTCGTACGGGCCGGGCCGCCGTTCGGGCCCCGGCCCGCCTGCGGGGGCAGCGGCGGGGCCCCGCGTCTCGCGCCGGGCTGTGGGGGTCGTGTCCTGTGTTGCTCCACTGGACCAACTTAGGTCGGTTTATGTGCCGAATAGGCCCTGAGACACGCCGATGAGCAGAGCTTGGCCAGGTGTTCGACGCGGAGCCGGTGCGGGGCGGCTCACGCCGTAGACTGGTTGATCGGCCCCGGGCCCCCAGTCCCTGCCGGCCCGCGGTCCCCCTCCATTGCTCCTCCGTTCATCGCTCCTCCATCGCTCTCACGCCTCTCACGTACGGGAAGTCGCAACGTGTCGCTCACGATCGGAATCGTCGGTCTGCCGAATGTCGGCAAGTCGACCCTGTTCAACGCCCTGACCAAGAACGACGTGCTGGCGGCCAACTACCCGTTCGCCACGATCGAGCCGAACGTCGGCGTGGTCGGCGTCCCCGACCCGCGCCTGACGAAGCTGGCGGAGATCTTCTCCTCGCAGAAGGTCCTCCCGGCGACCGTGGACTTCGTCGACATCGCGGGCATCGTGAAGGGCGCCTCCGAGGGCGAGGGCCTGGGCAACAAGTTCCTCGCCAACATCCGTGAGTCCGACGCGATCTGCCAGGTCATCCGCGCCTTCAAGGACGAGAACGTCGTGCACGTCGACGGCAAGGTCTCGCCCAAGGACGACATCGAGACGATCAACACCGAGCTGATCCTCGCCGACCTCCAGACCATCGAGAAGGTCCTGCCGCGCCTCCAGAAGGACTCGCGCATCAAGAAGGACGTCGTCCCGAAGGTCGCGGCGGTCGAGGCGGCGAAGGAGATCCTGGAGAGGGGCGACACCCTCTTCTCCCAGGGCATCGTCCAGGGCTCGGGTAAGGAGGAACTCCTCCACGACCTGCACCTGTTGACGACGAAGCCCTTCCTCTACGTCTTCAACGTCGACGAGGACGAACTGGTCGACGAGGACTTCAAGACCGAACAGCGCGCCCTGGTCGCCCCCGCGGAGGCGATCTTCCTCAACGCCAAGCTGGAGGCGGACCTCGCCGAGCTGGACGAGGAGGACGCGATGGAGCTCCTGGAGTCGGTCGGCGCCGAGGAGCCCGGCCTCGCCACCCTCGCCCGCGTCGGCTTCGACACCCTCGGCCTGCAGACGTACCTCACCGCGGGCCCCAAGGAATCCCGAGCCTGGACCATCAAGAAGGGCGCCACCGCCCCCGAGGCCGCCGGAGTCATCCACACCGACTTCCAGAAGGGCTTCATCAAGGCGGAGGTCATCTCCTTCTCCGACCTGGTGGAGATGGGGTCGGTCGCGGAGGCCCGCGCGAAGGGGAAGGCGCGTATGGAGGGCAAGGAGTATGTGATGCAGGACGGGGACGTGGTGGAGTTCCGCTTCAACGTCTGACGGGTCTCAAAAAAGGGCTCACCACTATGGGTGAGCCCTTTTGTTGCCCAGATGGTGGCTGCCGGTGCGGTGGCACCGTGCCTCGGTCATCACGTCAGCCGGGTGATTCCGCGGAGGCCGCTCCCCGACGGTCGAACCAGAGCGCTGTTTCGGCCACGGTGGTCACGATCAGCAGCACCAGGCAGCACACGAAGCCGATCAGTCCGGCCTCCAGCCAGTAGATCCCCCGCCAGTCCATGCACTCCAGGGCCGGTGAGCAGCCGACGGTTCCGGGGCTGATCCGCGGTCCCTTGTCGCGGTACCCGATGACGAGGCAGGCCACCGAGACGACGGTGGCGGCGGACAGCAGGCACCACCGGATCCGCCGTGTTCCCCACCACGACCCGATCCAGCCGACGATGGTCACGGCCGGCAGGATCCACACGTATCCACTGACTATTGCCACACTGCATCGGTCCGTGACATCGCGCTCCGGTCGGTCTGCCGTCGGGCAACCCTACCGAGGGTGTTCGAGGGGCCGTCGTCCGGCCGGCGGACGGCCAGGAGGCGCCGGGGACCGTGCGGTTCCCCCGCGCCCCGCGGCCGTACGGCGTCAGAACCCCCGCCGCACCCCGCCGTCCACCGACAGCATCACCCCGGTGATGTACGAAGCCGCCGGTGACAGCATGAACGCGCCCGCGCGGCCGAACTCCTCCGGGGCTCCGTAGCGGCGGAGCGGGATCGCGGACTCGTTGGCGGCGCGCTTGGCGGCGGGGTCGGGGGCGAGGCCGTCGAGGTCGCGCATGCGGTCCGTGCCGATGCGGCCGGGGAGCAGACCGAAGACGCGGACTCCGCGGGGGCCCAGTTCGTCCGCGAGGGACTTGGCGAAGCCGGCGAGTCCGGGGCGCAGGCCATTGGAGATGGTCATGCCGGGGGTCGGTTCGTGGGCCGTGACGGAGAGGACGAGGCCGATCGCGCCGCCCTCCCCGAGTTCCGCGGCGGCCGCGCGGGCGAGGCGTACCGCGCCCAGGAACACCGACTCGAAGGCCTCCTGCCACTGTTCGTCGGTGTTGTCCGCGACATTGCCCGCGGGCGGGCCGCCGACGCTGACTAGGATGCCGTCGAACGCGCCGAACAACTCCCGTGCGGTGGCGATCAGTTGCCGCGGTGCCCGAGGGTCGGCGTTGTCGACGCCGACTCCGGCCGCGTTCGGGCCCAGTTCGGCCGCCGCCTCGACGGCGCGCTTCTCGTCGCGGCCGGTGACGACCACCTTCGCGCCGTCGGCGATCAGTTCACGGGCGACGGCGTTGCCGAGGCCGCGCGTGCCGCCGGTGACGACATACACCCTGTTCTTCAGTCCGAGATCCATGAGAGCGGTCCCTTTCCCGTGCGACTTCCCATTTGACTAGCGGCCGAGGACGGTGGCGACGACCGGATCCACCTGTGCCGCCAGCTTGATGTCGTCCTGTTCCGTCCAGGCCCACGCGACATGTCCGTCGGGGCGGATCAGCGCGGCGCGTACGTCCTCCCAAGCCGGCCGCGTCCGGTCGGGGGCCCCGCCGTGCACCGCCACCCGCTGCCGGGCCCGGTCGGCCAGCGTGCCCTCCGCCGTCAGGTCGAGCAGGACGTACGAGTCCGCCCGCAGCGCGCCGAACAGGGTGCTGTCGGTGCCGGGGAGGGCGAGGTCGGGGGCGCGGGTGCCGGTCACCGGGTGGGCCGCGGGGTCGGTACTGGGGTAGGCGACGTCGAGCGCGGTGAGGCGGCCGGCCAGCACGTCGCTGAACTCCCTTGACTCCGGGACCATTCGGCTCAGCAGGTCGCGCAGGGCGAGGCCCTCGGGTGTGAAGGCGTGGAACAGATACGTCTGCGCGCGGCTGTGTTCCATCAACTGCTCGCCGACCGGGTGGCGGTCGGTGTGGTAGCTGTCCAGCAGTCCGTCCGAGGCCCAGCCGTCGATCGTCGCGGCGAGCTTCCAGCCGAGGTTGAAGGCGTCCTGGAAGCCGACGTTCATGCCGACACCGCCGGTGGGGTAGTGCTGGTGGGCGGCGTCGCCGGCGAGTACGACGCGTCCGCGCCGGTAGTGGGTGGCGAGGCGGGTGGCGTTGCCGTAGCGGGAGAGCCAGGACGGGTCGTGCATGCCGAAGTCGTCGCCCGCGATGTCGATGACCTTCTGCCGCAGTTCCTCCAGTGTGAAGTCGCCGGGCCACTCGGTGGTCGCGCTGTCGGGGCTGGTGCCGGCGATGCGCCAACGGTTGTCGGGCAGCGGCACGATCATCAGGCCGCCGCGCTCGGTGAAGCGGTTGAAGCCGGGCGCCGGCGGGTTGTCGAAGAGCACGTCGCCGAGCCAGCCGAGGTAGCGGGACTCCGTACCCGGGAAGTCGATCCCGGCCGCCTGGCGCACGGTGCTCCGGGTCCCGTCACAGCCCGCGAGGTACTCGGTCCGGATCTCGTACGGCCCCTGCGGCCCCTCCACCTGGACGGTCACCGAGTCCGCGTGCTCGGTGAGGCCCGTGACGCGGTGGCCGCGCCGGATGCTCGCGCCGAGCCCGAGGGCGTACTCCTCGAAGAGCGCCTCGGTGCGGGCCTGGGGGATGAAGAGCGTGTAGGGGAAGGGGGTGTCGAGGACGGAGAAGTCGAGCCGGTTGCCGAGGTTGGCGAAGTGGCCGGTGGAGATCTTCAGGCTCTCGTCGAGGAAGCGCTGATGGATTCCGCGTGAGGCTAGTACCTCGATGCCGCGCGGGTGCACGGTGAGCGCCTTGGAGCGCTGGTCGATGTCGGTGCGCGTTTCCAGGACGGTGACGGAGATGTTGTTCAGCCGCAGTTCGGCGGCGAGCCAGAGTCCGACGGGTCCGCCTCCGGCGATGACGACCTGCTGTGTTTCCACGGGACCACCCACTTCTTGGTCGCTGACCAATGCTTGTGGGTGCAGTAAACTAGGTCGGTGACCAATAGGCAACAGAGCGACCGACTCGATCCGGCCATCGTGATTCGCGCGGGACTGGACCTCCTGGACGAGAAGGGCCTCGACGCGGTGTCCACGCGCGCGGTCGCCGACCGGCTCGGCGTGCGGATCAACACCGTGCAGTGGCATGTGAAGACCAAGGCCCGGATGCTGGACCTGATGGCGGACGCCGTACTCGGCGAGATCCCGCTGACCGACCTGCCGGCCGAACCCGCCGAACGGGCCCGCGAGTTGGCCCGCCGCTTCCGCCGCGGCCTGCTGTCCCACCGTGACGGCGCGGCCCTGGTGGTCGGCACCTACCCCGCCGAACCGGGCACCCTCGCCTTCGCGGAAGCGCTGGTCGAGGCGCTGCTCGCATGCGGACTCGGTGACCGTGAGGCCGCCTGGACCTCGTGGGCGGTCATCTACTTCGCCCTGGGGCTCACCCAGGAGGAGCAGGCCGTCGACCACCGTCCGCTGGGCGACATCCTGGCCCGCGCGATCTCCGAGGCGACCCACCCCGCGCTGCACCGCGTGGCCGGGCATCTCGCGCCGGGGTCCTTCGACGAGCGGTTCGAGTTCGGGGTGGCGGCGATCCTCGCGGGGCGGTGAGGGGCGCGCTGGTCGGCGGAGGGTCTTCGGCGCGCTATCGGCCGGGCGTCGGCGCGATCGACACTCACGCCGATTCTTCGAAACATTCGCTCGAAAACATTCGGGAATGGGCCCGACGAACTGGGTGAGCTGCCCATTACCGTGATCTCACCTGCCAATACGCCAGCGAATATTTCGCACCTGCGACCGAAACTATTGACAGTTGACAGGGACGTACCAACACTGACGCGGCATGGAGAACACACCCGCACGCACGACAAAACGCTTACGGCTGTCCATCAGCGGTGCCTGCACCCTGCTGCTGGCCCTCCTCGCGGCGATGACTCTGCCCGGCACCGCCAGTGCCGCCACCGTGATCACCACGAACCAGACCGGCACCAACAACGGCTACTACTACTCGTTCTGGACCGACTCCCAGAGCACGGTCTCCATGACCCTCAACTCCGGGGGCAACTACAGCACCACCTGGAAGAACACCGGCAACTTCGTGGCCGGCAAGGGCTGGAGCACCGGCGCCCGCCGGAACGTGACGTACTCGGGCACCTTCAACCCGTCCGGCAACGGCTACCTGTCGCTCTACGGCTGGACGTCGAACCCGCTCGTCGAGTACTACATCGTCGACAACTGGGGCACCTACCGGCCCACGGGCACGTACAAGGGCACCGTCACCAGTGACGGCGGCACCTACGACATCTACAAGACCACCCGGTACAACGCCCCCTCGGTGGAGGGCACGAAGACCTTCGACCAGTACTGGAGCGTCCGGCAGACCAAGCGCACCGGCGGCACCATCACCACGGGCAACCACTTCGACGCCTGGGCCCGCGCCGGAATGCCGCTGGGCAGCTTCAGCTACTACATGATCCTCGCGACCGAGGGCTACCAGAGCAGCGGGAACTCCAACATCACGGTGGGCTAAGCCAGTTCGGGAGGACACGTCACATGAAGTCCGCACCGCACGTCTCGTTACGATCCCGGGTGGCCACGCCGGCCACCACGCTCGCCGTCGCCGCGCTGATCGCCGCTGGCACCCTCGCCGTAGGCGTCAACACCCCCGCGCAGGCTGCCACTTGCGGCGGCTACGTCGGGCTCACCTTCGACGACGGCCCGTCCGGCAACACCCCCGCCCTCCTCAACGCGCTGAAGCAGAACGGACTTCGGGCCACGACGTTCAACGAGGGCCAGTACGCGGCCGCTTACCCCGCGCAGGTCAGGGCCGAGGTCGCCGCCGGCATGTGGGTCGGCAACCACAGTTACACCCACCCGCACCTCACCCAGCAGACCCAGGCGACGATCGACTCGGAGATCTACCGCACCCAGCAGGCCGTCGCGGCCGCGGGCGGCGGCACGCCCAGGCTCTTCCGCCCGCCGTACGGCGAGACCAACGCGACGGTGAAGGCCGTGGCGGCCAAGTACGGTCTGACACAGATCATCTGGGACGTCGACTCGCAGGACTGGAACGGCGCGAGCACCGACGCGATCGTCGCCGCGGCCGGCCGCCTCACCGCCGGCCAGATCATCCTGATGCACGACTGGCCCGCCAACACGGTCGCGGCGATCCCGCGCATCGCCCAGGGCCTGACCGCCCGCGGCCTGTGCGCCGGAATGATCTCCCCACAGACCGGCCGCGCCGTGGCTCCCCAGTAGCGGCGCCAACAACCCAGCGAGTCAGTACATCTAGGACGCGGGCGGAGCGAGGGCCGTGGTGATCCCGGGAGTGACCGGGTGCCCGGCGAGGACGTGGCGCACGGCGTCGATCGGGACGGCGCGCTCGTAGTAGTCCTCGAAGTCGGCCCGGATGGTCTCGGGGGAGCGGTCGGTGAGGAGGTGGAAGAGGGAGTCGGAGCCGTCGGGGTGCTCGTTTCCGGCGGGAAATTCGATGGCCGGGCCGGCGCGCCATGCGGTGTCGCCGGTCTCGTGCCACAGGCAGGCGGTGATCGGGGAGACGCCCATGCTCGCGTCGTGGAAGGCGGGATCGTCCAGGAGCGGGCGCAGTGCGGCGGGCACGTCGTCGATGACGCCGGGCCAGATCTCCTCGTCGTCCGTCCCGTACGGGCTCATCTCCGACTCGTGGTCGAAGCCGATGATGAGTACGCCGGCCGGGGTGAACAGGACGGTGAACTCGTCCCCCGAGCCGTTGTCCATCCGGGCCGCTTCCTCCCCGGGGCCCCAGTCCGGGTGGAAGGTGTACCGGCAGTACTCCTCGTCGTCGCCGATCGTGCTGTCCAGGGCGGCCAACGCGCGCAGATGGACGCGGAGTTCGGCGGGCGAGGGGAGGAGGGCGGCGGTGTCGTGCACGGTGCTCATGACGTCATGGAAGCAGCCGCCACTGACAATTGGCTGCCTCGGCTATGAGTTGAGCCCGGGCAGCGTGATGCCGGCCTCCGTCAGGAGCCGTCGCTCCCCGGCCGTGAACGTCGGCCCGTCGAGTTGTGGCCGCAGGGGTCCGAGCAGCGCGGCCGTGACGACGTCGGGCCGTAGCAGGACCGTGCCCGGGGACTTGAGGGTCAGGACCTCCGTCATCGCCGTCGCCACGTGGTACGAGCCTGTCGCGGTGTGGGAGAGGCGGCTGACGTAGCGCTGGAGCAGGCGGTCGGCCGGGCCCGCGTTCTTGCCTGTTGTGGTCGCGTAGTGGATGTCCTGGCCGACCGCGAGGCTCCAGGCGAGGTCGACGGGAGCGGCGATGACCCGCTGGGCCGAGCGGGACAGGCCGTGGCCGAGGCCCAGGGAGGACAGTTGGGTGCGCAGGGCCACGGCGCCCAGGGCCGCCACCGACATGCCGTGGCCGTAGACCGGGTTGAACGCGGCGACCGAGTCGCCCAGTGCCACCAGGCCTTCCGGCCAGGACTTGAGGCGTTCGTAGTAGTAGCGGCGGTTGACCGTGCTGTGGGTCATGACGATGTCGGTCAGCGGTTCCGCGTGGGCCAGGAGGTCGGCGACGAGCGGGTGGCGGAGGGTGCGGGCGTAGTTCTCGAACTCGGCCGCGTCGCGCGAGGGTTGGCCGCCCGGGGTGCCCATCAGGCTGACGTGCCAGCGGCCGTCCTCGATCGGGACGATGCCGCCCGCACGGCCGGGCTCGCCGCTGCGCGGGTCGGCCTGGACGCTGATCAGGGGCCAGTTCCGGGTGGAGACAGGGGCGCGGTAGATACGGCTGGCGTAGGCCATGCCGGAGTCGATGCGGGCCTCGGCCGGGGCGGGGACGCCGAGTTGGGCCAGCCAGTGCGGAGTGCGCGCCGCCTTTCCGGAGGCGTCGACGACCAGGTCCGCGGTGAGTTCGCTCTCGGTGCCGTCAGCCGCGCTCAGCCGTACCCCGGTGACCCGGCGCGAACTCCCCAGCAGGGCCGTGACCTTGGTGTTCGGACGTACATGGACGCGGGGGTCCTTCAACACGTGCCGGCGTACGACGGAGTCGGTGAGGTCCCGGCTCGCGGCGATCAGGTAGTGGCTGTCCCGCTGCCAGCGGCGGTACCAGCCCTCGGGGGAGAAGAGCACCATGTTGGTCGTCATGGGTACGCGGTTGGCGCCCGCCGCGAGCAACTCCGCGATCGAGCCGGGCAGCAGTTCGTCGATCGCGTCCGCTCCGCCGGACAACAGGACGTGGAAATGCGCCGCTTGGGGCACGCCGGGGCGTGACTCGGGGCCCTCCGGCAGCTCGTGCGCCTCGATGATCTCGACGCTGTCGACGTGGTCCCGGACGGCGGCCGCGGCGAGCATCCCGGCGAGACTGCCTCCGACGACCACGGCGCGGGTGGGCGTCCGGGACAACTGGGGCAGCCGCTGCGGCGATTCACTCATGAGGGGACGATAACAAGCTCAATTCGCCTGCCACAGAGGGCAGTTGGCCCACCGGTCCGGCTCCCGCCTCACGCGCCGTCGAGCAGCGAGGCGAGTCCCCGGTCGAGGGACGGCTCCAGGGCCTCCCGGCCCGGCTCGGTCACCCGGTAGGTGCGGCGCAGGAAGTGGTGCAGGGCGACCGAGTCGAAGCGGATCATCGCGATGCCCTCCGGCGAGTGGAACTCGACCGCCGTGTGGGCGGGGCCGTACGGCCTGATGTGCACGTTGCCCATCCCGGCGGGGGTGTCGAGACCCTCCTCGAGGAGCGCCCGCGCGAAGGTCCAGGTCACCTTCTTGCCGTCGAGCGATATCCAGGCGGGGAACAGGAGTTGGACGGCGAAGGGGTCGCCGGAGGAGTAGCGAAGGGTGACCGTCACGGCCAACTCCTGGTCGTCGTCGGCGAGCAGGCGGGCGCCGGTGGGCTGTTCCAGGGTGATGGGGCTCATGGACGGTCTCCGATTCGGGCGGGGGCGGCGGCCGTTGTACCGACGCACCCTCCTTGATCACGCGGAGGGGTCTTTGATTACGCCGTCGCACAAGGCAATTCATGTGACCTGTATCACCTTGGGGGGCGGCTGCAACTTTAATTGAAAGTTTTGCCATCTAGGGTACAAACCCATTCCCCCGCCCCACTGGCAACTGGAGCGTTGCTGCCATGAACGACGGCCCCACCGCCGCATACGCCCGGATCTACGAGGAGCAGCAGCCGCGCCTCGTCGCCTACGCCCGCTTGCTCACCCGCAACACCTGGATCGCCGAAGACCTCGTCGCCGAGGCGCACTTCAGGGTGTGGCGCAGGCTGTCCGCCGGGCACGAGATCGACAACGTACCGGCGTACCTGATGACCACGGTGAAGCATCTCGCGAGCGCGGCGGGGAGCGCGGCACGCGAGACGCCGCTCGATCCGGAGGTCGGCGAGCGGGTCGGCGCGCAACGGGCGCACGACCAGGTCCACGGGGGCGACCCGGCCGAGCAGGTGTCCTCGACCGACCTGTTGGTGCGGGTGCTTGAGCAGTTGCCGGAGCGCTGGGTGAAGGCGCTGTGGCTGGCCGAGGCGGAGGGGCTGCCGCTGGCGGCGATCGGCCCCCAGCTCGGCACCAAGCAGGGGGCCACGGCCGTACTGCTGCACCGTGCGCGGGAGGGCATGCGGCAGGCGTTCCTGCGGGCGCAGACCGGTGCTCCGGACGATCCCGCGTGCCAGGTGCACTGGGCCCGGATGCCCGCGTATGTGCGCGGCGGCGCCACCGAGCGGCAGTCCGAACGGCTCCTCGGCCACGTCGACTCGTGCGACGACTGCCGGGCCAGGCTCGCGGCCCTGATGCGCGCCAACGACCGGCTGCCCGCGCTCGTGGCACCGGCCCTGCTGGTGTTCGTGCTCGGCGGCGCGGGCAAGTTCCTGCTGGCCTTCGGCGCGGGGTCCGCGGGCGCGGTCACCGCGGCGAGCGGGCACGGCGGACTCCTGCACGGCGTACGGCACGCGGCCGTCGGCGCCTCCAAGACACAGCTGGGCGCGGCGGTCGGCGCTGCCGTCGCGGGCGCCGTCGCGGTGATCGTCGTCCTCGGCGGCAGCGACTCCGCCGAGGTCCCGGTGGCGAAGGGCCCGGTGGCCGAAGTCCCGGTCACCCAGGCGCCGGTGGCAGCGCAGCCGGGGGCGGGGAAGCCCACGAAGACGCCGGGCGGCGGCAGTTCGCCCGCGTCGGCACCGGACGGGTCCGCAACCGCCGTACCCCCGGCCGTACTTGGCCACAGCGGAACCGGGACGGTCGCGATACCCGTGGGGGACAGCACCCCAACACCTGCTCCTACGGCCCCCGTTGACACGCCGACTCCCACGCCCGAGCCCACGCCGCCGGTGACTCCGGAGCCCGAGCCGACTCCGACGTCACCGGCTCCCACGGATCCTGAGCCGACGCCCACGAAGCCGACGCCCACGTACCCGGCTCCGAGCGATCCCGTGAAGGAGCCCCCGGAGCCTACGACCCCGTCCGAACCGTCACCGGAACCCTCCGTGGTGGCCCCGACTCCCTCCGAACCCACGCCTGTTGAGCCCCCGGGCGGCGGCGGCCGTCCCTGTGGCCGGATGGCCGAGGTGGATCAGCCGATCGCGTAGGCGCGGTAGACCGTCTCCGTCGACGTACCGCCGGCGGAGTCGGTCACCTGCGAGCGCAGGGCGACCGCTCCGGACGCCGGGTTGTGCACGGCGGCCTTGCAGGAGGTACCGGAGCGGGTGACGGACACGGCCTTCCAGGTCGTACCGCCGTCCGAAGACGCCCAGACCTTCAGGGACTTGACCGTCAGACTGGTGAGCCTGGTGTCCGGACCCTGGGAGCCGCGGCCCGCGCTGACGGTGACCGACGTGACGCTGTTCGCCTTCGCCCGGTTGGAGCCGTCGAGACCGGTCGGCAGGAAGCGGGTCATGAAGACGGGGGCGACCGCCGACTTCGCCGGGTCGGCCTTGAACCGCCAGTCGAGGGTGACGCGCGACGACAGCATGCCGGACGGGAAGGTGATGCCCGGGTGGTAGCGGTGGGCGTCCACGGTCAGGCGGTAGGTGTCGACCCCGTGGACGGCGGCGGAGAACTCGGCGTCGCCGGTACCCCAGTTGGTCAGGGTCTGCTTCTTGACGGTGGTGCTCCCCTTGGACAGGACCACCGTCTCCTTGGTCGGGTCGGCGCCCCAGATACCCACGTCGGGGTCGCCGATCAGGGCGTCCGGGAGGAACGTCAGGGAGTTCTCGCCGACGAGGGGCAGATAGTGCATGGGGCTCCACGCGGCCCGCCCGAAGTACTGGGTGAAACTCTGTCCCGCCTTCAGCGTCCTGACCGTCGGGAAACCACCGCTGACACCGTCGCCGTTGTTCGCGGTCGCGCCGTCGCGCGGCCGCCAGGTCCCGGGTGTCACATGGACCGTGGCGTTGTACGGCCCACTCTCGTCGTTGACCTCGGCGTACAGATCGGTCGTGCAGTCGTCCACCTTGGGCTCGGCCTGGAGGGCGGTGCCGAGCTGGCTGCCCATCTGCGTCCCACTGCGCACGTCGAACCGCAGCGTCGCCAGCTGCGACCGCTTGAACGAACCGCCGGGCGCGGCAGGGATACCGGTCGTCTTCTTGACCGCGACGTAGCTGTCGTTGCCCGACCACTGCGCCATGTACGCGAACTGGAGCAGCTTGGAGGAGTTGGGGATGGCGTAGAGGGCCCCGGCGTCGTTCCAGCCGCCCGCGCTGTACGCGGAGGGCATGTCCATGTTGCCGGCGCACACCTGCGCGCTGATCCGGGCCGGTCCCGTCACATCGGCCGGGGTGTCCAGCGACACCTTCACGGCCTTGCCCTTACGGGCGTCCAGGGTCACGGACTTGGCTCCCGACACCGTCACGACCTGCGCGCCGATGGTGTCGGTGCCCAGACCGTCCGTGGCGCTCTCGTAGATGTCGGTCATCGCGAGGTACTTGCCCGCGGGCAGGCTGAGCTTCTTGCCGGACTTGACGGTGCGCCGCTCGCCGGACGACGCGTTGACGACGGTCACCGTCGTCGCCACCTTGGTGCCGTGCCGCCCCAGCGTGGTCACGGTCAGCGAACCCGACGCCGCCTGCGCGGAGGCGCCGGGAAGGAACAGCGGTGCCAGCATGGCCACCCCGACGAAAGCGAACGGCGCGCGTCTTCCGCGTCCGGTACGGCCAGCGCTCATGACAACCCCCTATGACCCGAACTCCCCGAAGCCGACTCATAGTAGCCACGCCCCTCACCCCCCGCTGCTGACCCCCCGGCATGCCTCCGCGTACGCCCTCACCAGCGGCTGTCCGCCGCTCTCGCGCCGCCACGCGAGGGCGTACCGGCTCGGTGAAACGCCGTGCACGGGGCGGGTGGTGACCCCGCCGAGGGTGATCAGATGCGCGTTGCCCGCGGCCACCAGACAGATGCCCAGACCGGCGACCAGCGCCTCGTACGTCTCCTCCGTGCTCGCGATCTCCGCCCCGATGCGCGGCGGACGGCCACCGCGTTCGGCGAGGGCGAGCCAGTGGTCGCGCAGCGGGCCCGCGTCGGGCGGCAGCGCGAGGAACGGCTCGTCGACGAGGTCCGCGAAGTCGACCTCGGCGCGGGCGGCCAGCGGATGCGAGTCCGGGAACGCGACCAGACGGGGCTCCTCGGCGACCACCGTCCAGTCGTAGCGCTCCGCGTCGGGCAGCGGCAGCCAGACGAACGCGACGTCCGTGCCGCCGTCCGCGAGCCCCGCCGTCGGATCGTCCCAGCTCACCTGCCGCAGCCGTACGACCGCCTCCGGACGCGCGGCCGTGAACCGGGAGCGGATCGCGGGCAGCAGACCGCCCCGGCCGGGACTGGTGCTCATACCGACCACCAGGGTGCTGCGTTCGGCCGCGCTGACCTCCGCCAGTGCGGAGGTGCCCTCCGCCCAGAGGGCCAACAGCCGCTCCGCGTACGGCAGTAGGGCCGCACCGGCGGCGGTGAGCGTCACGCGCTGCCGGTCGCGGCGGAAGAGTTCGGCGCCCAACTGCCGCTCCAGCGTCCGGATCTGCTTGCTCAACGCGGGCTGCGACACGTACAGCCGCTCCGCCGCGCGCGTGAAGTGCAGTTCCTCGGCGACCGCGACGAAGTAGCGCAGGTCCCGTACATGGACGTCCATCGTCATAGCCATCGGTTATGAGCTTAGGTCTTGGACGCGTCGCCGGGGGCGGGAGCAGGCTGGTCCGCAGAAGGAAACGCGGATGGAAACGCGGATGGAAACAGGAATCCCAAGGGGAGACGTCATGAACAAGGTGTGGCTCGTGACCGGCGCCAGCAGCGGGTTCGGGCGGGCGATCGTCGAGGCCGCGCTCGCCGCCGGTGACGTGGTGGTCGGCGCGGCCCGGCGGACCGAGGCGCTGGACGACCTAGTGGCCGCCCACCCCGACCAGGTGGAGGCGCTGCGCCTGGACGTCACCGACACGGGGGCGGCGGAGGCGGCCGTACGGGACGTGGTGGCGCGGCACGGGCGGATCGACGTCCTCGTCAACAACGCCGGCCGGACCCACGTCGGGGCCTTCGAGGAGACCACCGAGCAGGAGCTGCGGGACCTGTTCGACCTGCATGTCTTCGGGCCCGCCGCACTCACGCGCGCGGTGCTGCCGTCCATGCGGGAGCGGCGCTCGGGGGCGATCGTGCAGATGAGCAGCATGGGCGGGCAGATGTCCTTCGCGGGCTTCTCGGCGTACAGCGGAACGAAGTTCGCGCTGGAGGGACTGTCCGAGGCGCTCGCGGACGAGGTCGCCGAGTTCGGCATCAAGGTGCTCATCGTCGAGCCGGGTGCCTTCCGGACCGCCCTCTTCGACACCGGCCGGGCCGGGGTCAGCGCCGACAGCGGTGCGTACGCCAAGGTGACCGAGACCCGCGGCTTCGTCTCCGGCGGCGACGGCGGCCAGGCCGGCGACCCCGCGAAGGCGGCGGCCCTCATCCTCGCCGCCCTCGACGCCGAGGACACCCCGCTGCATCTGCCCCTGGGCGACGACGCCGTCGACGCCGTCCTCGGCCACCTCGACCAGGTGCGCGGCGACATCGCGGCCTGGGAGAAGCGGACGCGGGCGACGGGGTTCGACGCGTGATGGACGGCCGGGTTCGACGCCTGACGGACGGCCGGGTTCGACGCCTGACGGACGACCGGTTCGAGGCGTGACGGACGACCGGTCCGACGCCTGACCGGCGGCCGGGAACCCTTGGCCCGCCTGCCTCCGTCCCCGTTGTCAGTGGTGGGTGCCACGATGGACGCACGAGGGGACGCATGCGAGCGGGGGGTGACATGGAGGGGGATGTTCCGCGCGGCGGACGGCAGATCAGGGAGCTGTGCGCGCGGGGGACGCGGCTGTACGACGTGGCGCGCGCCCTGCGCGCCGACCACACCCGCGCCCTCGGCACCGTCCGCTCCGCGCTGGAGCCGCTGCGGGCCGAACTGGTCGCCCAGGAGCTGGAGTCCATCCCCGTCGGCAGGCTGAAGGACGTCACCGAGGGGCGGCTGCGGCTCGGCGCCGTGGAGGCGGCGGGGCTCTCCTCCGTGCGCGCGGTGCACGAGGCGAGCCGGTACGAGCTGCGGCAACTGCCCGGCGTGGGACAGCAGACCGCCGACCGGGCGCTCGCCGCCGCGCGGCAGATCGCGCGGGCCGTCGGGGAGACCGTCTCCGTCCGCATCGACGCCGACGACCCCGACGCCCGCACCACCGCCCTGGTCGTCGCCCTGCAGCGGCTCGTCGAGGCGGGCCCCGAGCTGCGCCGCGCGCTGGACGCGGCCACCCGGCTCGACGAGCGGCTCGGCGCGCTGCTCCCGGTGGCCCGGCCCGCCACCAGCAGGCTGCTGATGGCGCTGGCCGGCCGCCGACGCAGGGCGGGCGCGCTCGCGGCGGTCGCTGAACTCCACGAACTCGTCACCGACGCCACCGCCCGTGGCGTACCGCTGCTGATCGCCCAGGCCTCCACCGACCTGCTGCGCCCGCCGGTCTCCGACATCGAGGCCCTGGTCGACTTCGAGCTGCGGTCCGCCGAGTACTACAGCCAGCTCGCCGAGGTCGACGGCGAGCTGCCGGACCACGCGGCGAGCGAGGGGTTCCTGCCCTCGGAGCTGGCCGAGCGCGTGCACGCCCAGCAGTTGGACGACACCCATCGGAGGGTCTCGCTGCGCGGCTACCAGTCGTTCGGCGCCCGGTTCGCCCTGGCTCAGCGCCGGGTCGTCCTCGGGGACGAGATGGGACTCGGCAAGACCATCCAGGCCATCGCCGTCCTGGCCCATCTCGCCGCCGAGGGGCACAGCCACTTCCTGGTGGTCTGCCCGGCCGGCGTGCTCATCAACTGGACGCGCGAGATCGGCGCCCGCAGCACCCTGCGCGCCCTGCCCGTGCACGGCCCGGACCGGCAGGAGGCCTACGGGGAGTGGCGCGAGCGCGGCGGAGTCGCGGTCACGACCTTCGACACGCTGCACACCCTGCCGACGCCGGAGAGCCGGAAGCCGGAGAGCCGGAAACCGACGCGCCGGCAGCCCAAGGGCGAGGCCCCGCCCGGCCCCACCCCGGGGA
>NZ_JAEQAZ010000121.1 GCF_016654115.1 Streptomyces sp. MBT53 | reverse complement strand
GAAGTGACACACTTTTTCACAGTAGGTGTCCCCCCTCAGCCCCGCAGATGCCGGTTCGGCGCCTTCGCCCGCTCCTCGTACTCCGGGAGTACGACCACGGAGACCCCCTGCGCGGCCAGCGCCCCGCTCCCGTCGGCCGCCGTCACGAACGTGTCCGGCTCGCGCCACGCCGTCACCACGCGTCGTACGCCCGCGTCGAGGATCAGGCGGGCGCAGGGCTTGGGGCGGGAGGCGCGGTGGGTGCAGGGTTCGAGGCTCGTGTAGACCGTGGCGGTGGCGAGGCGGGGGTCCGCCGGGTCCAGCTTGGCGAGGGCCGCCTCCTCCGCGTGGACCACCGGGTCGCCGGCCTCGCGGGAGTGACCGCGGGCCAGTTCCGTGCCGTCCTCGGCCACCACCACCGCGCCGACGCTGAACGCCGTCTCCGAGGGCGGGCAGTCGGCGGCCAGGTCGCAGGCGAGGGCGAGCCAGTGGTGGTCGGCGGCGGAGGGGAGGTCGCCGGTGCCGGGGGCGGTGGGTTCGTAGCGCATGAGGACGACGTCCCCGATGGGGCGGGTCTCCAGCAGGCGCAGGCGGCCGGACTGGTAGGCGCCCGGGCCGAAGAGGCGGGGGGCGTCCGGGGTGCCCACGAAGAGGGGGGACAGGACGAGTTGGAGTTCGTCGGCCAGGCCCTGCTGGAGGAGCTGGGTGTGGACCGTGCCGCCGCCCTCGACCATCAGGCGGTCGACTCCCCTGACGGAGTGGAGGTGTTCGAGCATCCGGCGCCAGTCGAGTTCGGGGCCGAGGGCGAACACGTCGGCGGCGAGGCCGAGTTGACGGGCCCGCTCAGCTCCCTTGTCCGTCGTGAAGACGAGTTTCTCGCCGCCCGTGTGCCAGAAGTTGGCGGCCGGGTCCAGGTCGCCGGAGCCGCTGACCGTGACCTTGAGGGGGTACTCCGGCCTGCCCGCGGCGATGCGGGCGGCGCGGCGCTCCGGGGAGTTCACGAGCAGGCGCGGGTTGTCCGCGCGGATGGTGCCGGCGCCGATGAGGATCGCGTCCACAGAGGCCCGTACCTCGTCGACGCGGTCGAAGTCGGCGGGGCTGGAGAGAAGCAGCCGGTCGGGGCCGGTGTCGTCGAGGTAGCCGTCGAGGGAGACGGCGGCGGACAGCAGGACGTAGGGCAGAGACATCGACGCGCTCTCTCCTGGAGACCGGCGGGGCTTGGTGGAACGGCGGGGCTTGGTGGAACGGCGGGGCTTGGTTCAAGTTTGAAACAAACCTACACTGGGGGCATGACGACTCGCTGGCTCACCGCCGAGGAGCAGCGCGCCTGGCGCGCCTACATCGCCGCGACGCACCTCCTGGAGGACGCGATCGACCGGCAGCTCCAGCAGGAGGCCGGCATGCCCCACCTGTACTACTCCATCCTCGCCAACCTCTCCGACGTACCGGACCACCGGCTGCGGATGACCGACCTCGCCGAGAAGTCGAAGATCACCCGGAGCCGGCTGACGTACGCCGTGACCCGGCTGGAGAAGGACGGGCTGGTGCGGCGGGAGGGGTGCCCGTCGGACAAGCGGGGCAGTACGGCGATCCTGACCGACGAGGGGATGGCCGTGTTGGTGCGGTCGGCGCCGGGGCACGTCGAGACCGTCCGGGCCGCGATCTTCGACCACCTCACTCCGGAGCAGGTGGGGCAGCTGGAGGAGATCAGTACGGGCATCGCGCGGGCACTGGAGACACCGGAGGACGTGCCGTGGCGCCGCCGCTCCACGCCCCCGTGTTCGTGAACCGTCTTCGTGAGCCGTCACACAAACTTGTTGCTTCAAATTTCAAGCATGAGGTAGGGTCCGTGATCGTGGATGTGCTTCAGTTTTGAAACACATAGCACATCCACTACGTCACCCTTCGGACTCGGAGACCCGCATGCCCGACTTCCCCGCCGCCACCCCGCGTGCCCGCGTCCGGGTACCGCTGCGCTTCCACGACGGCTACAGCGTCGACACCGAACTCGTCACCTTCCACGGCCTGACCGACGGCCAGGAACATCTGGCCGTCGTGCTCGGCGATCCGGCACCCGGCACCACCCCGCTGGTCCGGCTGCACTCCGAATGCCTGACCGGAGACGTCTTCGGCTCCGCCCGCTGCGACTGCGGCCCCCAGCTGCGCGAGGCCGTCGAGCGCATAGCCGACCGCGGCGGCGTGCTGCTCTACCTCCGCCAGGAGGGCCGGGGCATCGGCCTCTACAACAAGCTCGACGCGTACGCCCTCCAGGACCAGGGCCTCGACACCTACGCCGCCAACACCGCGCTCGGCCTCCCCGAGGACGCCCGCGACTACACGGCCGCCGCCCAGATGCTCCAGGCCCTGGGCATCACATCCCTGGACCTGCTCTCCAACAACCCCGACAAGGCCGACCAGTTGCGCGGCCTCGGCATCGACGTGCACGACCGGGTGCCGACCGGTGTGTTCACCACGCCCCACAACGTCCGGTATCTACGCGCGAAGGTCCTGCAGACCCACCACACCCTCCCGCTGGGCCGGCTGACCGGGCTGAACGTGGGCTGAGCCGCAGGGCGAGGGGCCGCGGGCCGATGGTGTAGCGGGCTACACCATCCATTCGGGAGGGCACTCCCTCGTGGCGGAAGGCCGTCGGCGGAAGTGTTGAGACCACGATCACGCACTCGATCCGGATCTCGACCGACCGCCGACGTGGAGGCCTTCCCCAGCCATGGCAACTCTCCTTTATCACTTGGGCCGTACGGCCTTCCGGTGGCGCTGGTTCGTCACCCTCCTGTGGGTGGCGGTCCTCGGCGCCGTCGGATTCGCCGCCACCAAGGCCCCCACCGCTCCCGACGACGGCTTCACGATGCCGGGCATCGAGTCGCAGAAGGCCTTCGACCTGCTGGAGCAGCGCTTCCCGGGCACGGCGGCCGACGGTGCGAGCGCACGGATCGTCTTCGTCGCCCCGAACGGCGAGAAGGTCACCGCCACCGACAACAAGGCGGCGATCGAGAAGCTGGTGACCGAGGCGGCCGACGGTTCCCAAGTCGCCTCCGCTGTCGACCCGTTCGCCGCGAAGGCGGTGAGCAAGGACGCGTCCACGGCCTACTCGACCGTCACCTTCAAGGTGAAGGCCGACGACCTCACCGGCGCCGCCAAGACCCATCTGGAGCGGGCCATCGACACGGCCCGGGACGCGGGCCTGACCGTCGAGGTCGGCGGCGACGCGCTCGCCACCCAGCCCGCCGCGGGCGGCAGCGCCGAGGCCATCGGCATCGCGATAGCCGCGATCGTCCTCCTCATCACCTTCGGTTCCCTGGCCGCCGCGGGGCTTCCGCTCCTCACCGCGATCCTCGGTGTCGGCATCAGCATGTCCGCGATCCTCGCCCTGGGCAGCGCCTTCGGCCTCTCCGAGACCACCGGCACCCTCGCCACGATGCTCGGCCTCGCCTGCGGCATCGACTACGCCCTGTTCGTCGTCTCCCGCTACCGGGAGGAGCGGGCCAAGGGTCACGCGCCGAGGGAGGCGGCAGGACTCGCGGCCGGTACGGCGGGTTCGGCGGTCGTCTTCGCCGGCCTGACCGTCGTCATCGCACTCGCCGGACTCTCGGTGGTCGGCATCCCGATGCTGACGAAGATGGGCCTCGCGGCGGCCGGCGCGGTCCTCCTGTCGGTCCTGATCTCCCTCACCCTCGTCCCGGCGCTCCTCGGCTTCTGGCCGAAGAAGGTCCTGTCGCGAGGAGTCCGCAAGGGCACCCGGCGCGGGAAGAGGAGCACGGCGAACAACGGCGGCAGCCGCTGGGCCCGGATCGTCGTCCGCCGCCCGATCCCCGTCCTGCTGCTCGGCGTCGTAGGACTCGGCGCGATGGCGCTGCCCGCCCTCAACCTCCAGCTCGGCATGCCCGGCGACGAGGCCAAGTCCACCTCCACCACCGAACGCCGCGCCTACGACGACCTCGCCGAAGGCTTCGGCCCCGGCTTCAACGGCCCCCTGACCATCGTCGTGGACGCGAAGAAGGCGGGCGACGCGAAGACCGCCGTAGCGACGATCTCGAAGGACATAGCGGCCACGGACGGAGTGGTCTCCGTCTCACCGGCCCGCTTCAACACGGCGGGCGACACAGCGGTGTTCTCCGCGACCCCCGCCACCAGCCCCACCGACGAGAAGACCAAGCAGCTCGTCCAGACGATCCGCGACGAACGCTCGGGGATCGAGTCCCAGGCCTCCGGCGCGAGCTTCGAGGTCACCGGGACGACCGCGCTGAACATCGACGTGGCACAGAAGGTCCAGGACGCGCTGATCCCGTACCTGGCGCTGGTGGTGGGCCTGGCGATCGTGCTGCTGCTCCTGGTCTTCCGCTCGCTGCTGGTGCCTCTCAAGGCGGCCCTCGGCTTCCTCCTCTCGGTGCTCGCGGCGCTCGGCGCGGTCGTCGCGGTCTTCCAGGAAGGGCACCTCGCCTCCTGGCTGGGCGTCGACCAGACCGGCCCGATCATGAGCCTGATGCCGATCTTCCTGGTGGGCATCGTCTTCGGACTCGCCATGGACTACGAGGTGTTCCTGGTCTCCCGGATGCGTGAGGCGTACGTCCACGGGGACGGCCCCGGCCAGGCGATCGTCTCCGGGTTCCGGCACAGCGCCCGGGTGGTCGTGGCCGCCGCGCTGATCATGATGGCGGTGTTTTCCGGCTTCATCGGCGCGGGCGCCTCGATGATCAAGATGATCGGCTTCGGGCTGGCCATCGCGGTCCTGTTCGACGCGTTCGTGGTCCGGATGGCGATCGTGCCGGCCGTCCTGTCCCTGCTCGGCAACAAGGCCTGGTACCTGCCGAGTTGGCTCGACCGGATCCTCCCCCGCATGGACGTCGAGGGCGAGGCCCTGAGCCGCAAGGTCCCGGCACCGGCGGCCGAGCCCGCCGACACCCCGGCCGTCCACCTCACAGCGGTCCCGTAGGGACCCCGCAGACCGGGGCCGCCGAGAGCGGAGGCGGCCCCGCGGCGCCCGGATCCCGTGGGGACGGGGACCCGGCGCCAGGGCCCGGCGACGGGGCACTCCCCCCGCCCGTCGCCGGGCCCGCGGACGTCCACAGTCCACAACTCACCAGTCAGAGACGGCAAGAGAGGGCACTTCGATGAAAACCTCAGTGCAGGCCGGGGTGGCCGGGCTCCTCGCCTGCGGCACGCTGCTCACGGTGGTCCTGGTCACCCGCGACGGCGACGACAACCACACCGGCGTCACGTACTCGACCACGTCGAAGGGCCCGTACGTAGCCCTCGGCGACTCCTACACGGCAGGCCCCGGCATCACCGACCCCACCGGCACCCCCACCGGCTGCGACCGCTCCGCCGGCAACTACCCGGCCCTCGTAGCCGCCGAACTCGGCCTGAAGGGCGGCAAGTTCCGCGATGTGAGCTGCAGCGGCGCCACCACGGCCGACCTGACCTCCTCCCAGCACACCGACAACGGCACCAACCCGCCCCAGCTCAGGGCGCTTTCGTCGGACACCCGCCTGGTGACGGTCGGCATCGGCGGCAACGACATCGGCTTCAGCTCGATGATCAAACGGTGCGTCGCCATGGGCGCCCTGTACCAACTCACCGGCAGCGGCAAGTACTTCACCGAGGACGCGCCCTGCGCGCGCCAGGCCGGCTCCGACGCCGTGGCGAAGAAGATCACCACGGCGGGCGACCGACTCACCCGGATCCTGACCGAGGTGAGGCGCCGCGCCCCCGAGGCGCGCGTCTACGTCGTCTCGTACCCGGCGATCCTGCCGACCGACAGCGCCGACTGCGGCCGTGAAATGTCTCTCGCACCGGGCGACGTGACCTTCATCCGTGAGAAGGAGCAACAGCTCAACACCACGCTGCGCCAACGGGCTTCGGAGGCGGGGGTCGCCTACGTCGACACGTACACCCCCTCCGCCGACCACAACGCCTGCACGGCGAAGAACACCCGCTGGATCGAACCACTCGTACCGGACAGCCCGGCGGCACCGGTGCATCCGAACGCCCGGGGGGAGCGGGGAATGGCGGACGCGGTGCTGCGGGCGGTGAAGTCGGCGCTGTAGGAAGGCAAGCGTCGACCGGCGGAGGTCAACTGTGCGCCCGAGCAGTGAGATAGGGGTCGAGGCGGAGGGCCTCGCGGCTGCCGAAGAGGGTGCCGGCGGCCAGTCCGGCGGCGGGCAGGAGCAGCGCCGCGGCGGCCCAAGTCGGCCCGGGCAGAGCGTCGGTGACGGAGATGGGCAACCCGAGTACGTCACTCAACGGACCGGCCAGCGCGGCGGACGCGACCGTGCCGGCGACCGCGCCGACCGCTCCCGCCACCCCACCCGACAGCACGGCTTCGCCCAGCAGGATCCGGCGGAGTTCGGGCCGCCCGGACCCGAGGATCCGCAGGATCGCGAACTGACCGATCCGGGCCCGCGCGCTGTCCGCGGCCCGAACGGCACCGAGCGCGAGGGCGCCGAGCGCCAGAACCAGCACACCGACACGCATCGCGAGATCCGCCGCACCGAACAACCCGGGCAGGTCACGCACCCGGTCGGACACCGCGGCGGCCGAAAACCCCTTGTTCTGAAGGGACTTGGTGACCGCGGCCACCTGCCGCTGATGCTCGACGACCACGACGGCGGACTGGGCCCCCTCCCTGGCCTGGAAGGCTCCCGACGACTGTCCGGCGCGCGCCGCGGCGAGCAACGCGGCCGTGTCCTGCGACAGATAGGCGACGCCAGGCCCGTCGGCCTGCCAACTCGGGTCGTACAGGCCGACGATCCTCAGCCTCAGCACGGCGCTCGTACCGGACGCGGCGCCGGTCGCCCTCGTGTACCCGAAGGCGACGGACCGGCCGAGGAGGGAAGTGAAGTCGGTTCCCTGCGCGGCGACGGGCAGCACGACCTCGTCCGGGCCGAGCCGCGCGGGCAACTCCCCCTTGACGACCGGCAGTTCGTCCCCCGGCGTCAGGGTGTGGGTGGTCAGGTCATACGTCCCGCTCCCCTCCGCGTACAGAACGGCGGAGTAGTCGGCGGCGACCTGCCGCACACCCGGTACGCGCGCGGCTTCCCGCAGAGCGGAGGTGGTGAGCGGCCGCACCGACGTATCGCCCTCGAACGAGGAGAGCTCGATCTGCGTGAGCCCACCGGAGCTCAACACATCCCGCTCCACGGCACGGGCGGCACCGGCCGCGACCCCGGCGGACATGGTCAGCAGCGCGGCGAGAACCGTGAGGGTGGGCAGCGCCCGGCGCAGCGAACGCCGATCACGCGTCCAGGTGTGAACACTCCACGGGCTCCAGAGACCCCAGCGGCTCATCCGCGCGTCTCCTCACGCACGCCCGACAACACACCCTCGTCGAGCACATACCGCTGATCACAGGCCTCGGCGACGCTGGACGCGTGCGTCACGAGCAGCACGGCCGCACCCCGGTCGGCGCACGAACGCAGGGAACCCATCACGGAGTCGGCGTTCTTCGGGTCCAGCCCCGAGGTCGGCTCGTCGGCGAGGACGAGCGCCGGTTCCTTCACGGCGGCCCGGGCCACGGCGATGCGCTGCCGCTGTCCGCCGGAGAGTTCGGTGACGGGCGAGTCCGCGAGGTGCTCCATGCCCAACTCCCCCAGCAGGGCACGGGCCGCCGTACGGTGCCGTGACAGCCGTGGCCCGAAGGCGGCGGCGACGTTCTCCCAGGCGTTGAGGAACGAGAGCAGCCCGAGGTCCTGCAACACGATGCCGATCGAACGCAACCGCAACGCGTCCCGACCGGCCGGCGACAGCGCCCCGGTGTCCGCACCGGCGATGCGCAGGGATCCCGCACTCGGCGAAAGGATGAGCCCCAGGACGGCGAGCAGCGTGCTCTTCCCCGACCCGGACGGCCCCTCGACAGCGGCCATCGTCCCGGCCCGCAACGTGAGATCCGCCCGGCTCAGACCACCACCGGCCGCGTACGTGAAGGCCAGGCCTTCACCCTGGACGACCGGTGGGGAGGCGGTGTTCATACGGCAGTTGCCCTTCTGAGGTGGGAAAACGGGGGCGAGCAAGAGCTCAGGCGAGGAGGTAGTACGCGGCTCTCGTGGCGTCGGCCGAAGCGGTCCCGCCCGGCGAGTCGGCGTACAGGTCGGGGAACTCGGCATCGCGGTAGGGCTTCAGCGACGCAGGAAGCTCGTCCCAGAAGGCCTGCGGGATGTTCTGGTCGGTGGCGAGAGCCGCCTGAACCGCGTCGGAGGCGACCGTCAACTCCCCGTCGCGGAGGGCCTGTCGGGCCTGTCGGACGAGGTCGCTCCCCTCCGTGAGCCGTTGCGCCTGAGTCGCGCACCCGGCGTCGGCGAGCACCACGACAGCGTGCAGCGCAGTCGCGGGGAGCGCGGTGCCCTTTCGCTCGGGCGGCTCCACGGAGGTACGCGGACAACCCAGACCGAACTCCGCACGCGCGGCCGTCGCGCCGTACCAGCTGTGCTGATTCCGCGTGGTCATGCGGGCCGGTACCGTGCGTGCGGCCGCCTCCTCCGCACCCTTCTCGGCCTGAGGGCCGCAGGCCAGGGACAGCCGGTGGCACGTCATGGCGAGCGGGAGCCTGTCGGACGGATCGAGGCCGGTGTCCGAACCCAACTGCTTCAGCCGTCTCTTCAGCCAGACCGGTACCTGCTGCTGCCTGCCGCTGGCGGTCAGAGCGCGTGCGGCGTTGTACGTCGCGGTGAGCGTGCCGAGTTGGGTCGGGGACTTGGCCACGAGCCCGTCGGGCCGGACAGTCGCTGGTGGCGCAGGAAGCGGCGACGACTTGTCGGGGGTGCCGAGGGCGAGCGCCCGCCGGACCAGCCACCGTGTCTGTGGGTCGGGATCGTGCAGGGCGAACTGCAGACAGGTCCGCGTCTGGCGCGTCAGTCGCGCCCCGAGCAGTGCTGACGCCGCTCGCTGGATGGGTTCGAGCCCGGCGCAATCGGCTGTCGTTCGACCGGCGTCGGCGTGCTGGAGGACCCGGTCGGCGCGGGCCCGTACCCCGACGACCCGCAGCGCCTCGACGGCGTACAACGTCGGCACGGGCTGGTCGGACCGAGCGGCGTCGGCCGCGAGACGGGACAGCGACCCGGGGGACACCTGGTCGGCACGGCCCACGCAGGCCACGGTCCGCAAGAAGGCGGCACGCGTGGCTAGAGAGGTCACAGCGTCGTCCCCGGCGGCCGGCGCCCGCAGATAGTCGAGCGCCTCTTTCTCGGCCTGCGCACGAAGCCCCGCCCGTTCCAGGACGGCAACGGCATCGGCGGCCCGGGGCGCTCCAGCAGCTCCGGACCCCTGGGAGGCCGACAGCGACAGACACACGTAATACGCCCGCCAGGCGGAGGTGTCGAGGAGGTCGGTGCGGACGAGATGTGCCAGGGCCGCCGGACGAATCCCGGGGACGGATGCGCCGTCGGCCCGGCCTGCGGTGGGGAGCGCTGCTTCTAGGCGCCCGTACGCCGTCGGGTACAGCGCGGGATCACGCCCGACCTCGGCGCGGCCGGCCCGTACGAGATCATTCGCTCCGCGCAGCGCGTCGAGTTGCACGGCCAGATCGGTGCCGGGTCGGTCGGGCCGGTCCATCGCCCCGCTGCCGAACAGCGAGATGCCAAGCGCCGTCCCTGCGGCCGCAATGACCCCGGTGACGAACACCCGGCGGCTCCGCCCGGTTCCCCTTCGCAGGAGGCTGTGCTCCATGCCGCTCAGTCGTTCGCACAGGCCGAAGCGAACGCCTTGACGCCGGACTTGAAGGCGCCGCCGTCGGAACAGGTGGTGATACTCGTGTTGAGCGAACCGCCAGGGTCGGCGATGCCACTGACATCGGCGATCCAGCTGTTCTGGTTGGTCCAGCTGACCTGACGGGTGCTCTCACTCACCTGCGTACCGCTGGGGCTCAGCGCGAGCGTGGCCTGCCACCCGTTCGCCTTCACCGTCGCCGTGTTGCTGATCTTGCTGACCTTGTACCTCGCGTTGCCCTTCTTCGTCTTGGTGGACGTCTTGAAGGAGCACTTGTCGGCGTAGGCACTGCACTGCCAGGCGGTGACCTCGACCTTGGCACCCGTGCCGGGCAACGGCGTCGATGCGGTGTCGGAGATGGCCATGGTCTGCGTGGCCGTCGCCGCCGTGAGCAGTGCGACGAGTCCTGTGGTCAGCAGGATCTTCTTCACTCGGACCTCCCAGTGTTCGTGCCGTGTTCGTCCCCAACTAGGCAACAAACTGTATATGTTGGGTGAATATCCACTTGTGACTCAAAAGGTTCGCAAGGTGTGCCTAAGATGTCCCGGATTAGCAGAGCTTGATACCCCTGGACACTGCGGTTCCAGATTTCACAAAGGGATCCGAAGACCTGTTTCAGCCACCATGGGGTCGGTCCGGTTCACACCTGAGAGGTAACGCGGGGCTCCGCCTACTCCCACCCGTACGGCGACACCCGCGCTTCGGCGCCGTCCAGGTACTGCCGTAGCGCCTGTCCGTTTCCTCGTACGAAATCCTGCGGTACGGCGTCGACTTGGACCCAGCGGACCTGGGCGTGCTTGAGGGGTTCGCGGTTCTCGGGGGTGCCGGACCACTTGTCGGCGGCGAAGACGACGGTGAGGAAGCCGTGCGGTGCGTCCACTCCGTCGGCGGCGTGGATGAGGTGCACGACCTTGAGGGACTCCGGCGCCACGACGATCCCGGTCTCCTCGTACAGCTCGCGCACGGCGGTCTCGGTGACGGGCTCGCCGGGTTCGTTCTTGCCGACGGGGAGGTCCCACATGCCACGGGCGAACTTGGCCTTCTCACCCCGCTGGATGAGGACGACCCGGCCCTCGGCCCGGTCGTGGACGATGACGGCGGCGACGAGAAGGGTCATGCGGCGATTCCGAGTTCGGCCAGCAGACCGCGTACCCCGCGTTCGATCTCCTCGCGGATCGGCCGTACGGCGTCCACGCCCCGGCCCGCCGGATCGTCGAGCTGCCAGTCCAAATACCGCTTGCCCGGGAAGACGGGGCAGGTGTCCCCGCAGCCCATGGTGATCACCACGTCCGAGGACTGAACGGCCTCGACGGTGAGCACCTTCGGCGTCTCGGCGGAGACATCGATCCCCACCTCCGCCATGGCTCCGACCACCGCCGGGTTGACCGTGTCGGCGGGAGCCGAGCCCGCCGACCGGACCTCGACCCGGTCACCGGCGAGGTGGGTGAGGACGGCGGCGCCCATCTGGGAACGGCCGGCGTTGTGGACACAGACGAACAGGACTGACGGACGGGGGTCGGCGGAACTCGAGGTCATGGCAGGTGTCCTTGTGGTCAGGAGGGGACGGGTTCGGGGTCGGGGTCGGGGTCGCTGTAGGGACTGCCGCCTCGGCGTACCGGCCGGGCTCCCGCACACGGCGGTCACGGCGGCCAATCCGACCACGGCGCCCAGCAGTTGGGCCCCGACGAACGGTACGACCGAACCCGGCGCGATCCCGGCGAACGTGTCGGTGAAGGCACGGCCGCCGGGGCGAGGGCGGCGCGGCCGACCCGTTCCAGTCCGAGGACGAGCAGGATCAGCCCGCCCGTGGCGACGACCTCCCCCGGCCACAGATGTCCGGCGGACCGGTCGTGGCCGGAGAACCGCACCAACGGCTCGGCGAACATGGCGTCCGCCGGCACCGCGCCCGCGATCGCCCCGCCGACCTGCACGGGGACGTACACGGCGACCTCGCCGCGCCGTACGGTCGAGGCCGGTGCCGTGGCGGCCCTCGCCTCCGCGTGGCGGCTGCCCCGCCTGCCGAACGGCCACGGCACGCTGCACCTCACCTTTGGCCTCGCGCTTCTCTCCGCGTCCCTGTGGCTGATCGCCGCCACGCGCCGCCACCGCTGGCGGGCGCCGCTGTCGCGACCGCTGCGGTTCCCGCTGGAGGGCACCTGGTACGTCGTCCAGGGCGGCGGACGCCTGTTCAACCACCACGCGCCGGTGCCCGAGCAGCGCGGCGCCCTCGACCTGGTCGCCCTCGGCCCGCTCGACACCCGCACCCGGCGGGGCCACGACCTCGCCGCCTACGCCGCCTACGCCGCGTACGGTCGCCCGGTCCGCTCCCCCTGCGACGGCCGCGTGATCTCCGCCGCCGACACCGTCCGGGACCAGCGGCCCGGCGAGATCAGTTACCAACCCCCGTACGGCAACCACGTGTTCGTCGACACCGGCCGCGAGATCGTCAAACTCGGGCATCTGCGCCCCGGTTCGGTGACCGTGACCCAGGGCGACACCGTCCGCGCGGGCCAAACTCCTCGGCGAGGTGGGGAACTCCGGCAACACCACCGAACCGCACCTCCACCTCCACGCCGAACGCGACGGCCTCGGCCTGGACCTGGACCTGGAGTTCACCGGAATTCCCGGGCCGCTGCACCGCGGCCGGACGATCCACGCCGCCTGACGGGTCGTACTAGGCGACCGCGGCCTACAGGCTGTCCAGGATCTGGTTGCGCCGCTGGGTGTACTCCTCCTCCGTCACCAGGCCCTGTTGGCGCAGATGCTCCAGGGTCTGCAGACGCGACGCGACATCCTGCGCCGCGGGCCCCGGAGCGGCAGCGGCCGGGGCGGCGGCGACCGGAGGAGCCGCAGCGGCCGAGATCTTCTGGCGCAGCGCGTCCGCGAGCGCCTTCCCCTGGTCCTTCGGCACCTGCTTGATCTCGGCCTTGTTGCCCGACGCGAACACCGTCAACGTGCCCATCAGCATGCCGCCCGCCCACTGCACCGAGCTGATCCGGCTGTACGGGAAGTCCTCCACCTTCTGCGACATGACGCCGTGGAAGTAGAAGACCAGCCGCTGGTTGGTCATCGCCAGCAGCCCGTTGCCCTTGCCGTAGATGCCCGTGGCGAGCAGTTCGACCGTCTCGCCCTCCCAGAGCACCTCGGGCAGCCGCTGGATCTCCCGCTTCGCCCCGAACGAGGCGGACAGCTTCTCCGCCGCCGCGTCGATGTCCGGACGCACGTTGAACGCCACCATGACGTCCCCCCTCCTGGTGAGTGGACGGATCGTATCGACCGCCGTGACACCAAGGGGAGACGCGGCTACGGAGCGGAACGGGCCGGGCCGGGAACCGCGATCAGTAGCCGATGGTGAAGCGGCGTTGGACGAAGCGCGGCAGTTCGGCCTCGTCGACGAGGGCGACGGCGGCGTCCTCCATGGAGACACGGCTGCGCCCTTCCGCGTCGAGCACCGGCTGGTCGCCACCGATGCGGAACCGGCCCGTACGTTCGCCGGGCGCGATGTCCTCCGCGGGGCTGAAGTATGTCCACAGCCGATTGGAGGTGCGCAGGACGTCCAGGGCGTCACGGTGACCGCGCACCGCGGCGGCGTACTCCCTCGGCAGGCCGATCCCGTCGAGGGTCTCGTGCAGGAGTTCGTCGGAGTCGGCCCGTACGACTCCGGGCTCGATCTCCAGGCTGCCGGCCCCGCCGATGACGATGAGCCGGGTCCGCGGGTGGCTCTCCAGCGCCTTCAGGAGCGCTCGCGCGGCCGTGGCGTACACCGTGGGATCGGCGATCGAACGGGCCACGGTGTCGGCGATGTCCCTGGCCGCGTTTCCGGGCTGGAATCCGCTGATCAGTACGTCGAGGCCGGGTATGACGGCGGCGACGGCGTCGGGGTCCAGGACGTCGACGCTCTTCCAGACGACGTTCCCGCGGTCCTCGTCGATCCGCGTGGCGTCACGGCTGAAGGCCGTGACGTGATGCCCGCGGTCGAGTGCTTCGGCGACGACGCGACTGCCGATGCCGCCCGTGGCCCCGATGACTCCGATGTGCATGGCTCCCCCTGAGCGGGTCGAGACTGTACGACGCGGAGAGACTATACGGTGTGAAGTATTAATACAGCACGCAGTATTGTGACGCTGTAGAGTGAGCGTCGATGGAAAGCGTGGGAAACACCAAGAGCACCAAGAGCACCAAGGGACGCCGCGAGCGGCTGAGGGCGGAGACGACCGCCGAGATCAAGAAGGTCGCGCTGGAGCTGATGGCGGCGGGGGGACCGGACGCGATCACCCTGCGGGCCATCGCACGCGAGATGGGCATGACGGCCAACGCCATCTACGGCTACTTCGCCACCCGCGACGACCTGGTCACCACCCTGATCAACAACGTCTACACCTCGCTGGCCGACACCGTGGACGCCGCCTGGGACACCGCCCCGACCGAGGACCCGGCCGCCCGGATCCAGGCATGGGCCCACGCCTTCAGGAACTGGGCGCTGGCCAACCCCGAGGGCTTCCGCCTCATCTACGGCGACCCGGTCCCCGGCTACCGGCCGCCCGAGGGCGGCGCCGCACCGGAAGCCGCCCGCCGGGTCTGCACCGGCATCACCGCCCTCGCGGCCACGGCCTGGCCGCACGCCGAACTCCGTTACTCGGACAGCGACTTCGAGTGGTCCGACTTCGACCCCGGCCTCCTGGACAAGGTCCGCCCGGCCTTCCCCGACCTGCCGCCGGCCGCCGTGGCCCTCGCCCTGCGCATCTGGAGCCATCTGCACGGCCTGGTGTCACTGGAGATCTACGGCCACCTGCAGACCCAGGCACTCAGCCCGGAAAAGCTCTTCCGCGAGGAACTGGCCCAGCTCATCCGCTCCTTGGACATCACAGCGCGGAGTTGACCTCCGGCCGGACGGGACGGACGGTCAGCCCTCGGGGCGCAGCAGGCCGCGTTCGTACGCCTTGGCCAGCCGCTGGGGCACCAGGTACGGGACGCCGTCGATGGTGATCGGCACGAGCGCAGGCGTGGTCGCCTTCCACTGGGCGCGGCGGTGGCGGGTATTGCTGCGGGACATCTTCCGCTTGGGGACGGCCATGGGAATCCTCCTGCTCGGTGGGTCGAGGGTCGCTGAAACGCTACATGAAAATGGATGTCATTACTAATGTGAGTTCGACCGGCATCGCGGGCAGAGCCCGGTGAGTTCGACGGTGTGCTCGACCTCCGCGAAACCGGAGGCCTCGGCCACCCCCTCGGCCCAGCTCTCGACCGCCTCGGAGTCGACCGGGGTGCTCAACCCGCAGACACGGCACAGCAGATAGTGCTGATGCTCGGGGAACGGCCGGTGCCGGAACAGCCGTTCACCACCCCGGTCGCGTACGACGTCGGCGCGGCCGGCGGCCACCAGCGCGGCCAGGGTGCGGTACACGGTGTTGAGGCCCACGCGCGCACCGTGGGACTCCAGGATGCCGTGCAGCGCGCGGGCGCCGACGAAACCGCCGTGGTCGATCAACGCCCGTACGACGCGGGTGCGTTGGGCGGTGCGGCGGCCGATGAGATCGAGGTCGTCGGCCGGTGCGCTCATCACGCCTCCGCGAGACCGATGCGGGCGCGGGGCCGGCGTACGGCGACGAGCGCGAGCGCGTAGACGGCCGTGGCGACGGCCATGATGGCGAAGCTGGGCGGCAGTTGGGGGACGTAGTAGCTCAGGGCGAGGCCCGCCCACATCTCCGCCACCGCCAGTCCCGCGGACAGGGCGAGGGCGTGGTACGGCCGGTCGGTGAGCCGTTGGGCCGCGCCCGCGGGGGCGGCGAGGAGGCCGAGGAGCAGCAGCGAGCCGACCGCCTGGGTGGCCTCGGCCGCGCAGGCGCCGACCAGGACCAGGAAGGCGAGGCCGAGCAGGCGTACCGGCACCCGGCGGGCCGTGGCCACCGCCTCGTCGACGGAGGCGAACAGCAGCGGGCGGGCGACCGCGAGCACGGCCAGGCAGATGACGCCCGCGACGACGGCCGCCAACTGCGCCTGCCCGGCGGAGAGTCCGAAGATCGAGCCGAAGAGGACGTTGACGCCGGCGGTGCCGTTCCCGGTGTTGCGGGACGTGGTGTAGAGGGTGAGGAAGAAGACCCCCAGGCCCAGGATCCAGGAGAAGAGACTTCCGATGACGATGTCGTCGGCACGGCCGCGGCGGCCCAGCGCGCCGAGCACCACGGCGAACACCACGGTCGCCGCGAACAGCCCCCACCGCAGGTCGTAGCCGAGCGCGAGGGCCGCGAGCGCCCCGGTGAACGCGACGTGGCTGAGCGCGTCGCCGGTGAACACCTGGGCGCGCAGCACGAGGAAGTACCCCACGAGACCGGCCGCGAGGGCGATCGCGGTGCCCGCCAACAGCGCGTGCGTGAAGTACGGGTGGGTGAAGGCGCTCATGCCACAGCACCCGCTCCCACCGTCCGGTGCCTGCCGAGGGTCGCGGAGACAGTGCGGCCGGTGCGGGCCAGGACGTACACCGCGAAGGCGAAGGTCGTCACGTAGAAACCGATCGGGTACGGCGAGTAGTAGGCGGCGATCAGCCCGGTCCAGGTCACCGCGATCGCGATCACCACCGCGAGCGCCAGGCTCAACGCGGGCCGGGCGGTGAGCTGTTGGGCGGTTGCCGCGGGCATCACCAGCAGGGCGAACACGAGCAGCGTGCCGGTGATCTGGCTGGCCTCGGCGGTCGCCGCTCCGAGCAGGACGAGGAAGACCACGGACAGGGCGCGTACCGGCACCCCGCGTCCGGCGGCGACGTTCTCGTCGACGGAGGCGAACAGCAGCGGTCGCCCGATGACCGCCAGCACGCCGAGCGCGAGGCCCGCCACGACCGTCAGCACGGTCACCTGGACGGTCGTGATGCCCAGAAAGCTGCCGAACAGAAGGGAGTTGACCCCGCCGAGGAACCCTTTGTAGAGGGCGACGAAGAGAAATCCGCAGGCCAGCAGGAACGCCTGGACGGTGCCGGTGAGTGCCGACTCCTGGCCGCCGCCGCCCTCTCCGGCGCGCGGGATCGCGGCGATCACCAGGGCCCCGCCGACACAGAACGCGAAGTAGCCGAAGCCCGCGCCGATGCCCAGCAGGGTCGCGCAGGCCGCGCCGGGAAAACTGACCACGGCCAGCGTGTGTCCGGCGAAGCTCTGCCGGCGCAGCACCATGAACCAGCCCATCACGGCGGCCAGTACGGCCACGACCGTACCGGCCCGGAAGGCGTTGACCATGAACGGGAACGCCCAGATCTGCTGAAGGTCGGTCACCGGATTCCACGACCAACCGGCGCCCGTGTCAGCCCAGTTCACGGCGGCCCCCCTCGGCGTGCCGGTCGGTGTGACGGGCCGGGGCCTCGGGCTGGCCGACGACCACGAGCCGCCCGTCGCTGGTGCGCAGCACCTCGACCGGCACGCCGTACAGCCGCGTCAGCGTCTCGGTGGTGATCACCTCGTCCGGCCGTCCGGCGACCGCGCCGCCCTCGGCGATGTACACCACCCGGTCCAGCCAGGGCAGGATCGGGTTGACGTCGTGCGCGACCATGACGACACCGACGCCCGCCTCCCGGCAGATCCGCCCGATCAACGCGGCGACCGCGCCCTGATGGGACAGGTCGAGACTGTCCAACGGCTCGTCCAGGAGCAGCAGTTCGGGGTCGCGGACGAGTGCCTGGGCGATCAGCAGCCGTTGCTGCTCGCCGCCGGAGCACTCGCCGATCGGCCGGTGCGCGTAGGCGCTCGCCCCGACCAGCTCGACGACCTCCGCGACACGGTCCCGGGCCGCCCGCCGCCGGACACTGAACCGGCCGGGCAACGGCAGCGGAACGCCCCAGCGGTCACCGTCGAGGCCGAGCCGCACGATGTCGGTGCCACGGATACGCAGGCTCGCGTCGAAACTGCGCCGCTGCGGCAGATAGCCGACCCGGTGCCCCGCCCGGCCGGGCGCCTCGCCCAGCACGCGGACCTCACCTGCGGCCGGAGGCAGGATGCCGAGCACCATCTTGACCAGGGTCGACTTCCCGACCCCGTTGGGACCGAGCACCGCCACGAACTCCCCGGCGCCGACCTCCAGTTCGACCCCGGACCACAGGGTCCGGCCGCCGACGCGCACGGCGGCACCGCGCAACGACACGACGGGGGAGGGCAGTTCGGCGGCGGCCGGTTGCGCGGGGACGCGGTGCCGGGCCGTACCGCCCGGCCGGGAGGCGGCCGGATTCACCGTACTCACCGACCCGTCGCCTGCCCCAGGGCCTTCTCGATGCCCTCCAACTGCCGTACCTGCCACGCCTGGAAGGAGGCTCCGGCCGGGGTGAGGGTCTCGGTCACGGTCGCGACCGGGATGCCCTTCGCCTTCGCGGCCTTGACCTGGGCCTGCACATCGGGGGTGGCGTTCTGGCTGTTGTAGACGTACACCTTGATCAGCTTCTCGCTGATCTGCCGGTCGATCGTCTGCTTGTCCTTGGCCGTCGGGTCGGTGCCTTCGCTGATGGCGTCGAGGAAGGACTCGGGAGTGAGCATCCTCAGTCCCAGGCCCTCGGCGAGCGGGGTCACGATGGACTCCGAGGCGCCGATAGGGGTGTTGGCGTACTTGGCCTTGATGTCGGCGATCAACTTGTCGTACGGCGCGAGGGTCTTGGTCTCGAAGGCCGTCTTCCGCGCGTCGAAGTAGGCGGCGTCGGCCGGGTCGAGCTTCTTGTAGTCGGCGGTGATCCTCTCGATCACCTGGTGGACGTTGTCCGGCGAGTACCAGCGGTGCGGGTTGCCGCCGGGCTTGATGCCGACCAGGTCGCCGACCTTCAGATCGGTCCGGCCGCTCTCGGGGTTGGCGGACAGCAGCTTGTCCGCCCAGGCGTCGTAGCCGATGCCGTTGACGATCGTGTACTGGGCCCCGGCCACGAGCCGGCCGTCCGCCGCGGTCGGCTCGTAGTCGTGCGGGTCGGCGTTCGGGTTGTCGATGATGCTCTTGACCTGGGCGTGGGTGCCGCCGAGTTGGGCGGCGATGCTGCCCCAGAAGTTCTCCGCCGCCACGACCTTGATGGTCTTGCCGGCCGCCGTCGAACCGGCTTCGGCGGTGTCGGCGGTATCGGAGGAGGCGGTGGAGCAGCCGCTGATGACGGCCAGGACGACGCCGGTGGCCAGGGTGGTGGCGATCAGGCGGGGGGTGGGGCGCACGACTCGGTCTCCTTGAGGGGCTGGGGAGCGGGGTCCTTCACACCCGACCGTAGATGGAAATGATTGTCACTACTAGGGAGCCGGTTATCTCACATGACAATCATTATGGAAACTTGACACGGCCACCGCGCCGAGCGTCACGGTGACGGCAGCGAGTTCTGCCAGCGCCGGCAGGTGCCGGGCCACGGGAAGCAGGACCAACAGCGCCGCGGCAGCCGCGAGTTGGGCGCGCGACACCTGTCGTACGGTCAACCCTGCGAAGGCCGCGCGACCCGCCAGGTACACGGCGGTTCCCGCGCACAGGGCGGTCGACGCGGGCCAGGTCAGGGGTGCGCCGAGGTTCGAGGCGCCGCTGTCGGTGACGGCCGCGAGGACTTCCCGGGCGCCGAGCGCCAGGTAGAGGACGCCGGCGACCAGCAGGAAGTGGACCATGGTGTAGGCGTCGCGGGCGATCCGGGCCCGGCGGGCCGGGGACGCGTGCTCCAGCGCCTCCTCGGCGGCGGCGGCGAGGGGCTCGAAGTAGAGCCACCACAGGCAGACGACGGCCGCGAAGCCGAGCGCTGCGGCCACGAGCACCACGCTTCGGGACACCGAGTCCCCGGCCCCCGCACCGGCGGAGATCAGGGACTCGCCCAGCACGGTGATCAGGACCATACGGTGGCGTTCGGCGAAGTGGCCGGGGCTGCGCACCTGCCACCCGCCCACCCGGGAGGCGATCCGGCCCCCGCCGAAGTCGATGGCGAACGCGACGGCCCACAGAGCGGTCTGCCACGCGCCCGCGAGCAGGGCCCCGGCGATCAGGGGAGCCAGTGAGAGGGTCTGCGGGACCGCGTCGGCCAGCAGTTGGACGCGCAGCCTGCTGTCTTCGGCGGCGGCGGTCAGATACAGGCCGAAGTAGACCAGTCGTACGACGATGAAGGCCGCAGCCAGGATCAGCGGCGCGTCCACCGTCCCGGTGCGCCGGCTCCACGCGTCCGGCATCACCAGGGCGGCGAGGAACAGCGCGGCCATCACCACCAGCATCCCGGCCCGGACCACGCCCCGGTCGGTGCGCACCCGGTTGCCCAGCCAGACGTAGGCCGCCCAGGACCACCACAGCAGCAACAGCAGGATCAGGCCCTGGGCCAGGGTCGCGGCCGTGAGCGACCGGGCCATGAACGAGACGACCCGCGTGATCGCGAAGACGAAGACCAGGTCGAAGAAGATCTCGAAGGAGGTCACCCGGTGGGACTCGGCGGTCATCGCCGGGCGGCGCCACGAGGTGTCCCCGACCGGTCGCGCGGCATCGCCGTCGCCGTAGTCGTAGTCGTCACCGCCGCCGGTGCTCACGAGTGGTCTCACCTCGCCACGGGCAGGGGGGCGCCGACTCCGCGCAGCAGCGTGTCGACGACCACGTCGGCGGCCTGTGCGGGACTGAGCTCGGGCAGGCCCTCGGCGGCATTCCGCATCAGCGGCGGAAGGAGCGCGGCCACCCAGCCGGGCGGCAGGTCGGAGCGCAGCAGTCCCTCGTCGGTCGCACGCAGCAGGAAGGCGTCGACCTGGTCGATCAGGCGTTGGCGGCGCTCGCGGATCGCCTCCTCGGCGCGCAGCCAGCTGGTCTCCACCGGCCATTTCCGGTTGGCCTCGATGATCCCCTCGACATAGCGGTGCAGCGCCACCGCGACCGGGGCCTGATCGAGCCTGGCGGCGTCGATGGCCTGCTCGACCGCGTCGTACCGCGCCTGGTAGACGGCGGCCAGGAGTTCTTCGCGGGAGGCGAAGCGCCGGTAGACGGTGCGCCGGTCCACGCCCGCCTCCGCCGCGATGGCGGCGATGCTCGCCGAGGCGTCGTCGGCGAGCATCCGGGCCCCGGTGCTCAGGACAAGTTCGAGGTTGCGCGCTGCGTCGGCTCTCATGCGCGTGACTATACGCACGAGCGAGGCGGATGGACTAGATACTGTCATTGCTTTGCGGCAGACTCAAATCTAAGTGCTACATTGATGAGGCGGTTGAGAGTGAACGGTTAGCAATGCGCAATGGGCGATGGGCGATGGGCGATGGGCGATGGGCGAACCCTTCACCCCGGGACCGAGAGGACGATCATGATCACCTACGACAAGCTGTTCATCGGTGGCACATGGACCGAGCCGAGCAGCCCGGATCTGCTCGGCATCCTGTCGCCGCACGACGAGTCGCTCGTCGGACGCGCCGCCCAGGCCTGGCCGGCCGACGTGGACCGCGCGGTGGCCGTCGCCCGCGCGGCCTTCGACGAGGGGACCTGGCCCAACACGCCGCCGCCCGAGCGGATCGCGGTGCTGCGCCGCCTCAACTCGCTGCGCGAGGCCCGCGCCGAGCAGATCGCGGCCGTGATCACCGCGGAGAACGGCTCCGCCGGCTGGTTCACCCGCGCCGGGCAGCCGAGCCTGACCCGGCAGGCGGGCGCCTATCTGAAGGCGGCCGAGAACCTGGCGTGGGAGGAGACCCTGACGCCCACCGACCCCGCGGCCACCGTGCGCAGCGTGGTGCGCCGCGAGGCGATCGGCGTCGTGGCCGCCGTCATCCCGTGGAACTCACCGTTCTCCGCCTCCCTGGCGAAGATCGTTCCGGCGCTGCTGGCCGGCAATACGGTCGTCCTGAAGGTCTCCCCGGAGAACTCCCTGAGCATGGGCCTGCTCGCCGAGCTGCTGGCCGAGTGCGGGCTGCCCGCGGGCACGATCAGCGTGCTGCCGGCCGACCGCGAGACCAGCGAGCACCTGGTGTCCCACCCCGACGTCGACAAGATCGCGTTCACCGGTTCGACCGGCGCCGGGCGACGGATCGCCTCCATCGCCGGCCGACAGCTCAAGCGCGTCAGCCTGGAGCTCGGCGGCAAGTCCGCCGCCGTCGTCCTGCCCGACGCCGATCTGGCGAAGTTCACCGCCGGCGTGGCCTTCTCCTGCCTGCTCAACAACGGCGAGGCCTGCATCGCCCAGACCCGCGTCCTCGCCCCGCGCAGCCGCTACGAGGAGGTCGTGGCCGCCGTGAAGCAGGTCGTCGAGTCACTGAAGGTCGGCGACCCGCAGGACCCGGACACCTTCATCGGCCCGATGATCCGCCGCGACCAGCAACAGCGGGTGCGCGACTACATCGAGACCGGCATCAAGGAGGGCGCGCGCCTGGTCACCGGCGGCCCGCAGGTGCCGGCCGGCCTGGAGCGGGGCTATTACGTCACCCCGACCGTCTTCGCCGACGTCGACAACTCCATGCGCATCGCCCAGGAGGAGATCTTCGGCCCGGTCCTCGTCGTCATCCCCTACGAGGACGAGGACGACGCCGTGCGCATCGCCAACGACTCCGAGTACGGCCTGTCCGGCGGCGTGTGGTCCGCCGACGAACAGCACGCCCTGGCCGTCGCCCGCCGCATCCGCACCGGCACCGTCACGATCAACGGCGCCCCCATCGGCTTCGACGGCCCCTTCGGCGGCTTCAAGGCCAGCGGCCTGGGCCGCGAGTACGGCTTCGCGGGTCTGAACACCTACCTCGAGTACAAGACCGTCACCGTCTGACCAACTGTCGGTCTGGGCTACTGGGCTACAGGAAGGGGAGGACGAAGTCGTAGCCGGCCATGCCGTGGGCGTTCCCGGCGGGACAGCGGCCGTTGGTGGGGTAGCCCCAGAAGAACATGCCGTAGCACTTCGTACAGAACCGCCAGTTGTGCTGGGCGGTCGGTGTCTCGGGGACGTCGTGCGGGACGTTGAAGTTGTAACCGGCCGCGTCGTGGCCGCCGCCCGCCGGACAGGCGCCGTCCGTGGGGTTCCCGCGAAAGAACAAGCCGTAGCACTTGGTGCAGAACCGCCAGTCGGCCTGACCGGCCCGGGTCGAAGCGGTCTTGGCGGTCGCCGCCGCCGGGCCGGTCGCCGCTCCGATCGCGGCCGCGGCGCCCAGGCCGGCCGCCGCCGTAAGGCCCAGCGCGCGGGTCAGCACGGCCCGCCGCCCCGGCTGTGGGTCCTCGTCACGCACTGTCAGAAAGCCCATGAGTGTCCACCCTCTCCCCCGCCGACAGCGGCCGGCGAATCCACAGGCGCAGCCCCAGCAGGCTGCCGCCACTTTGAGTATTCGATCAGTCGCTATGTGTAGTCAACGGAGCGTGGGCGCACACCCATCAGGCCCACTGCGCCCGACGCGCCCCGGGAGAACCCGGCCCCAACCCCCGACGTCAGCGGTCGAGTTGGGCGAGGAGCAGGTTCGGGTCCTTGTTCGTGAGGTAGGCGGCGCCGGGGACGTACACCGTGCGGTCGTGGACCGCGATGGAGGTGGGGGTCTGGAGGCCGTCGGCGGCGGTGAGTACGGCGGTGTGGGTGCCGTCGGGGCGGACGAGGTCGACCTCGTTGTCGTCGCGGGCGGCGAGGAGGGTGTCGCCGCGGCCGGTGAAGGCGAAGTCGTCGATGGAGGGCATTCCGGTGGCCCGGACCTGGATCCTTCCCGCGGTGCCGCGTGCGGTGAGCGGGATGCGCAGGACGGTGCCCTTGTCGAGGTTGGTGGCCCAGGCGGCGCCGTTGTGCAGCTTCAGGCCGTTGGCCCCGGCGAACGTGCTGGGCCGGAGGGCCTCGCCCTTTGCCCACACTGTGGCCTTGCCGCCGCGCGCGGGGACGCGGTAGATCACGCCGTGCACGGAGTCGGTGGCGTAGAGGTGGCCGGTGCGCCGGTCCAGGGCGAGGCCGTTGGGCAGTCCGTCGGCGGGCAAGGCGGCGATGCGGTGCGGGTATCCGCCGGGCGGCAGGGCCCAGATGCCGGTGAGGTCGGCGGTGCCGGTGGCGTAGGTGACGTAGAGGGTGCCGTCGTCGGCGCGGGCGATGCCGCCGACGAACGCCTTGCCCAGGTTGGGGGTGTCGGCCTTGGCCGGGGCCGGGAGGGTGGCCAGCACGCGTGTCCGGCCGCCGGGGGTGAGTCGGACGACCTGCCGGGCGAAGGAGAAGGTCAGGTACGCCGTTCCGGTGCGGTCGACGGTGATGTTCTCGGGCTGCTGCGCGGCGGACAGGTCGAAGTGGTCGGCGATGCGGGGTGCCGAGAGCGGTGGGGTCGCCGCGGTGGCGGTGGACGCGGAGACCAGCAGAGCGGCGGTGGCCGCGAGTGTGGTGAGGGGGGGGTGCGGAGGTGCATGGGGTGCTTCTCCTGGTGAGGAATCGGTGGACGGCAGGTGAGGCAGCGGGGCGAGGGGCTGTGTCCGCGCGGCTCAGGGGGTGACGATCTTGATTGTGCTCGCCCAGCCGTGGCCGCCTTCCCCGATCTGGAGGGCCATGTGCAGGAGTTGGAAGCCCTCCAGTTGGCGCGCGTGTCTGAGCGCGCCGACATCGACGGGGTTGAGGCCGCCGGAGGTGACGAGGTCGGCGACCTGTTTGCGCGCGGTCTCGTCGTCGCCGGCGATGAAGACGTCCAGCGGTGTGCCGTCGACCTGTCCGGCGACCAGGGTGGTGGCGAACGTGGTGTTGAACGCCTTGACGACTCTCACGTCCGGTGCGGCGGCCTCGGCGATCCGCTCGGCGGCGGAGGTCCCCGGCGTGACGACGAGCCCGTCGAGGGAGGCGTCGACGGGATTGCTGATGTCGACCAGCACCTTGCCGCTCAGCCGTGCGCCGTAGGAGGCGGCGAGTTCCCTGGCCGCGTCGAAGGGCACCGCGAGGACCACGAGGTCGGCCGTGTCCACGGCCGAGTCGTCGGCGGCGCCGATGAGGCCGCTGCGGTGGTCGCGGGTGCGGAGTTCGTCGACGAGTCCGACGGCCTTTCCGGCGTCTTTGGCGGTGATGGTGACCGTGTGGCCGCCGAGCAGGGCGCGGGTGGCGATGCCTCGGGCCATGTTGCCGGCGCCGACGATGGTGATCTGCATGGTGATGTCGTCCTTCCTTGCGCTGTGCCCGGTCGCTACCGGGCGTGGACGCGTACGACGTCGAACGGCAGGTGCGGGTCGGTGATCTGGAACTGGAAGTTGACGATCAGCAGGTCGTGGCCGTCGAAGGCGGCGGTGGAGGGGCTGTGCATGCCGTGGCCGCGGACGGTGCGCACGAGCCGGGCCCTGGTGTAGTCGTGGCTCAGTTCGAGGGTGCTGATCTGCCCTTCGGGGTGGTCGAGTTCGGTGACGGCGGTGAGGGTGCGGCCCCGCAGCAGCAGTCCGTCGCCGGAGACGCCCTTCGCGCCGCCGAGGTCGATGCGGACGACCTGGTGGGTGCGGACGTCGACGCGGTAGAAGGCGTAGTCGTTGTAGTCGGCGAGCAGGACATAACGTCCGTCGCCGGTGACGACCAGGCCGTTGCCGTTGAACCCGGCGTCGTAGACCATCGGGGAGCGGCTCAGGTCCACACCCACCTGCAGGGGCTGCTGGACACGCCTGCTCTTCAGTTCTTCGGCGGTGATGTGCCACAGCGCGGGGTGGGTGGAGTCGGAGATGTAGACGTCGCCGTTCGGGGCCAGGGCGACGTCGTTGAGGAAGACGTCGGTGCGGCCGGTGTCGAAGACGTGGAGCAGGGCGCGGGTACGGGTGTCGTAGACGAAGACCTTGCCGGTGGCGCCGCCCGCGACGACGAGCCGTCCTGCGGTGTCGGTCTTCATGCCCGCGACGGAGACGCGCCCGTCCTGGCCGCCGGGCAGGAACACCGTGGTCGCGCTCTGGTGGACGTCGCCGCGGTAGACGGTGCCGTCGCTGGTGCTGCCGACGTAGAAGTAGGGCGTGCCCTGCTGGCGGGCGATGCCCTCGGGGTAGGTCTTGTCGCCGGGAATCGTGTAGCTCGTGGGCAGGGGCGCGCGGTGGTGGCCGGAGGCGGCGGTGGGGCTCCCGCTCGCGTGCGGGGTGGCGAGAGCCGGGGCGGCGGCTCCCAGGACGAAGAGGGAGGCCATCGCCACGGTCATGACGCGGGGGTGGCGTGGGTGAACTGACGGCATGTCAAATCCTTCTGAATGCAGGAGAGTTGGGGGAATCGTTCAGTTACCGGCGGGAAAGAGGGACCGGTTGGCGATGTCGATGATGAACGGGCCGACGTGGGAGGGATAGCGGTCCACGATCGCCTCCTTGTACGCCTGGCCGTCGTCGCCGAGCAGTTCGCGGGCGTCGTCGAGGTAGCGGTGCACCCGCGCGTAGACCTCCGGCCCGGTGGGCAGGCCGTGGCCGGCGAGGACCGTGTCGTAGCCCGACTCGGCGGCGAGCGCGTCGACGGCCCGCTGCCAGCCGGTGATGTCGTTGTTGCCCAGGTAGAGGTGGACGTCGTTGTAGACGAGGTCCTGGGCGATCAGGACGCCCTGCTCGGGCAGCTTGACGAGGAGTTCGTCGGCGGCCTCGCCGCCGGAGACGGCCTCGAAGACGAACGGGACGCCGTCGATGACCTCGGTGCCCGGGACGAGGGCCACGTCCGGGGTGAAGTCGGTGACCGGGATGACCGGGCCGGTGGGCAGTTGGCTGTCGCCGCGCGCGAGGATCTGCTCCCGTACCTGGGGCAGCGCGTGCACGGGGACGCCGAAGCGGGCGGCGCCGTTGTAGTGGTCCGGGTGGGCGTGGGTGACGATCAGCCGGTCCAGCGGCTTGCCGAGTCCCTCGGCATAGGCGACGGCCTCGTCCGCGTAGGCGGGCAGGAGCTGGGCGTCGACCGCGATGATCCGGGTCGGCGTCTCGATCAGCTGGGTGGTGGCGTGGAAGGTGTCGGCCGGGGACATGTAGCTGTGGATCCGCACCGTGCCCTTGTCGAGGACCGTGACCGTGCCGTTCATGGGAATGCTCCTTGCGGTGGATGACGGCCTCTCGCCGTCTCGATCTCCTCCACTCTCGCCGTAAAGCCGCAGGCAGACGAGATACCATGAAGACACGGCATGGTAATTCGAGGACATCTGGAGATCGCGATGCTTCCCGCGGACCCCGACCCGGCCGAGCTGCCGGGAGCCGGTCCCATCCTCCGGCTCGACTTCAATCCGCCCCAGCAGCGCGTCCCCGGCTTCGAGATCATCGACCTCGCGACCCTGCACGAACGGCGCCTGCACCCCGGCAGACGGCCCGACCTGGTGCACCGGGTCGACTTCCACACCCTCACCCTCGTCACCGAGGGCAGCGGCGAGCACGCCGTCGACTTCGTGACCTATCCCTGCCGCCCCGGCACCCTGCTGTGGGTCCGCCCCGGCCAGGTCCAGAGCTTCGTACGCCCCGGCACCACCAACGGCACGCACCTGCTGTTCACACCGGCCTTCCCGCCCCACACCAGCAGTGCCGACCGGCTGGTGAACGAGTGGTACGGGCCGGCGTGCCGGCAGCTGGGCGCGAGCCCCGCCTACGCCGTACTGTCCACGCTGCTGGGCCAGTTGCGCGCCGAGTACGACCGCCCGGAGCAGGCCGTGTCGGCGGAGATCCTGCAACTCCTGCTGGCCACCGTGCTGTTGCAGATCGACCGGCTGCCGCACCCGGACAGCGGCACCGACCCGCACGCGGGCGGCGAGGTCTACGCCCGCTTCCGCGCCGAACTGGAACGCTATTACGCCGACACCCGCCGCGCCGCCGACTACGCGCATCGCCTCGGCTACACCGTCAAGACCCTCACCCGCGCCTGCACCGCCGCCACCGGTCAGCCCGTCAAGCACGTCATCGACGGCCGCGTCGCCCTGGAGGCCCAGCGCCTGCTCGCCCACACCGACGAACCGGTGGCGACCATCGCCCGCCGCCTCGGCTTCCCCGAACCCACCAACTTCGGCAAGTTCTTCACCCGGCACGCCGGTGTCACCCCCGGTACGTTCCGTCAGGCACATCGGAGTCAGCAGTGAAGGCGGCGGCGGACGGTGATCTCCCGGGTCAGCGCTTGGTGTAGATGAAGCCGAGCTTGTCGACCTCGTCGCCGGAGCGTCCGTGGAAGCCGGCGATCTGCCAGCCGGACGGGGCGGTGCGGGTCACGCAGTCCGAGGTGGTGGCGCCACCGGCCAGGGTGTTGCCGAGGTTGGTGGTGAACTTGGCGTAGAAGACCCTGGTGTGGCCGTCCTTCTGGCCTTGGCACAGGTACGCCGATGTCACGTACTCGCCGCTGCCCAGTGTCAGTGAGGAC
>NZ_JAEQAZ010000120.1 GCF_016654115.1 Streptomyces sp. MBT53 | reverse complement strand
GGAAGACGCCGAACTCCTCCACCACGCTGGGGCCGAGGCGCAGTTCGTCGCGCTGCCGGAGCAGGGCGCCGGCCTGGACGAAGCGCAGGGGGAGGCCCTCGGACTCGAAGTAGAGATCGCCCGCCCAGTTCGCCTCCTCCTCGGTGAGGACGCGGCCCACGGCGTGTTCCAGGACCTCCACGGCGCCGGCCCGCTGGAGGCCGCCGAGGAAGACCTCCTCGATGACGGAGTCGGCGGCCGGTGCGGGGATCTCGGGGGTCGCGGCGACCAGGAAAGCGCACTCGGGGGTCGCGTCGAGGAGTTCCTCCAGGGCGGCGCCGCCGAACTCGATGTCGTCGAGGACGACGACCGCGCCGATCTCGCGGACGAGGCGAGGTCGAGGCAGTCCTCGGCGACGAGGTCGAGGAGGCTGCTGCGGCCCGAGCCCGAGGGGCCGGTGAGGCGTACGGAACGGCCGCGGGCGAGCAGCCGTACGAGCCGCTCGCGCTCCTCCTGGCGTTCCAGGAGCGGGAGTGCGGGCCGGTTCAGGCCGGGCGGGACGGGCGGTTTGGCCGCGCGGGCGGCCTCGGCGCGCTCGGCGGCGGTGAGTTTGGCGGGCCGGCCGGGCCGCTGGCCGGGCGGGCAGGCCTCGATCTCGCTGCCGTCGACGGGATTGACGGTGAGCAGGAAGTCACCGCTGACCAGCTGCACGGTGCGGGCGAGCGCCGGTGAGTGCTGGCCGAAGTCGGGTGTGAGCGGTTCCCGGGGCGGGCGCTGGCGCGACGACGTGTCGTCGCCGTCCTGGCCGTACTCCTCGGGTTCCCGGTTGATCGGGTCCATAGGTCCAAGCCCCCCAAAAGCGTCGTGTGCGGGTCGACAGGACCCAGGCCCCTCCCGGCCTTGCTGCACACCGCGCTGTCGCTTCTGGTCCGGGCCCGCTCGAAGGGTTGTCACACAGCGGGCGACCGAACCCTAAACCTTCGCACAGTATCTACGACAGCCCGGGGTACCGCGCCGTCCGAGACGTCACAGTCTCATGAGGATTGTGCCCGGCGGACGTCGCACCCTGGGGTCAGACCCTGGGAAGCGACTCCACCCCGATCCCGCCCTCGATGGCGAGGATGCGGTGCAGCCGGGTGGCCACGAGCAGGCGCTGCATCTGCGGCGGTACGTCGCGCAGCACCAGGCGCCGGCCGCAGCGGCCGGCCCGTCGATGGGCTCCCATGATGACGCCGAGGCCGGTGGCGTCCCAGGAGTCGAGCTCGGACAGGTCGAGCACCAGATCGCCGACTCCGTCGTCGACCGCCGAGTGCAGGACCGTACGGGCGTCCGCCGCGCTGCGGACGTCGAGGCGGCCCCCGACGACCAGCTCGACGTGGTCGCCCCTGATGTACATATGCGCTCCCCGTGAGTGCGGTGGCGTACTCCGTGATGTAGGTGATGCAACCTCTGACTGCGTTAGGTGCCGGGAGGTTGCCGTCTGTGAGCGAACCGATACCGAATTCACCCCTGGGTGTGATGCCGCAGGGGCGTGTGCGGTTTCAGTGCTTGTAGAAGCCCTGCCCGCTCTTGCGGCCGATGTCACCGGCGTCCACCATTCGGCGCATCAGCTCCGGCGGGGCGAACTTCTCGTCCTGTGACTCGGTGTAGATGTTGCTGGTCGCGTGCAGCAGGATGTCGACGCCGGTGAGGTCCGCGGTGGCCAGTGGGCCCATCGCGTGACCGAAGCCCAGCTTGCAGGCGAGGTCGATGTCCTCGGCGGTGGCGACGCCCGACTCGTACAGCTTCGCCGCCTCGACGACGAGCGCCGAGATGAGACGGGTCGTCACGAAGCCGGCCACGTCACGGTTGACGACGATGCAGGTCTTGCCGACGGATTCGGCGAACTCCCGCGCGGTGGCGAGGGTTTCGTCGCTCGTCTTGTAGCCGCGCACGAGTTCGCACAGCTGCATCATCGGGACCGGCGAGAAGAAGTGCGTGCCCACGACGCGCTCCGGACGCTCCGTCACGGCCGCGATCTTCGTGATCGGGATGGCGGAGGTGTTGGAGGCGAGGACGGCGTCCTCACGGGCGATCTTGTCCAGCGCGCGGAAGATCTCGTGCTTGACTTCGAGCTTCTCGAACACGGCCTCGACGACGATGTCCGCGTCGCCGACCGCGTCGAGATCGGTGGTCGCGGTGATCCGCCCGAGCGCCTCGTCGGCGTCGTGCGCCTCCAACTTCCCCTTGCTCACGAACTTGTCGTACGAGGCCTTGATGCCGTCGGTACCACGCTTGAGGGCTTCGTCGGTGACATCGCGCAGGACGACGTCCCAGCCCGCCTGCGCGGAGACCTGGGCGATACCGGAACCCATGAGTCCGGCGCCGATGACGGCAAGCTTCCGTGCCACTGTGCGACTCCCCTTTGAAACGCTTACAGCGTGTATCCGTATGCCTCTCGGCGGACACTAGCGAAGTGGCGGCGCTGTGTGACCGGTAAGTAACGCGCGTCACGTCTCATCTGACGGACATCACACCGGCGCGGGTCATACGACCGCCCGTACGGCGTAGTTGAGCACCGCCCGGGCCTGACTACGCTGGCCGTATGGTCAATCTGACGCGCATCTACACCAGGACCGGCGACCAGGGCACGACCGCCCTCGGGGACATGAGCCGGGTCGCCAAGACGGACGTCCGGATCTCGGCGTACGCCGACGCCAACGAGGCGAACGCGGCGATCGGCACGGCCATCGCCCTCGGCGGTCTGGAGGAGGACATCGTCAAGGTCCTCACCCGCGTCCAGAACGACCTCTTCGACGTGGGCGCCGATCTCTCCACACCGGTGGTCGAGAAGCCCGAGTTCCCGCCCCTCCGCGTCGAGCAGTTCTACATCGACAAGCTGGAGGCGGACTGCGACCACTTCAACGAGCGGCTGGAGAAGCTCCGTTCCTTCATCCTCCCGGGCGGCACCCCGGGCGCGGCCCTCCTCCACCAGGCCTGCACGGTCGTACGACGGGCCGAGCGCTCGACGTGGACGGCGCTGGAAGCCCACGCCGAGGTGATGAACCCACTCACCGCGACCTACCTCAACCGGCTGTCGGACCTGCTGTTCATCCTCGCGCGCACGGCCAACAAGGACGTCGGGGACGTGCTGTGGGTCCCGGGCGGGGAACGCTGACCGGCGGCGCCGCTACGCGGGTCGGTCGGAGTCGCCGGTAGATCGCCCGGCGCGGCGCCGTCGTCCGGTCGACGGCCTCGTTCATGTCACCTCCGGCGCGGACGTGCCGAAGAGGTCCGCGAGCACGTCCACGAGGGTGGCGCGCGGTGTGTCGCCCTCCTCGGCGAGCGTCCGCAGGGCCTTCCGCGCAAGCAGTTCGTCCACCGCCGCCTCCAGCTCGTTGCACTCCTCCATGGGCACGATCGCGGCCACCGCGGTGCCGTCGCGGGTGATGACCACCGCACGGTCGAGGAGCCGCGTCAGGTCGTCCCGGGCCTCGGGGAAGGATACGGATGCGGAGTTGTCCCTTCTCCCAGTCTCCGCTGCATCCTTCGACGTACGCCCGGACCATCCTCCGGAAGCACGCCGGGCGCCCGGGGCCCTGTTGGACGGAGCCCGCCGTATCCCCTGAATCACCGGGCTGCTCACGGTGGTCGGCGGTGTCGTGCGCTCCCGCCGCGACCGGCCGGGTGGTGCGCAACCACCGGGACACCGCTGTCGCCGAACGGCCGCGGGCCGAACAGACCGCGCTGCTCGCCGAGATGGACCGCAGCCAAGCTGTCGGCGCCGAACGCGCCCGGACGGCACGGGAGTTGCACGACATGGTCGCCGACCACCTGTCCGCGATCGCCGTTCACTGCCCGGCCGCGCTCTCCCTCGACTCCGCCCACGGCAGTGTCCCGGCACCGGTTGAACTCGCCGCGTACCGCATCGTCCAGGAGTCGTTCACCAACGCGTTCAAGAACGCCGAGGCGGCCGAACTCCTGGCCGCCGTACGGACGGTGGCGGGCGGCGAGGGTCTGATCGCGCCCCTCCCGGGGACCGATCCGGCCGTTCTCGACACCCTCACCCGGCGCGAGCGCGAGGTGTTGTCGTGCCCCGGTGGGGGAATGTCCAACGCGGGGATCGCGGACCGGCTCGACATGGCCGAGGCGACGGCGAAGACGCACGTCAGCCGGTTGCCGGCCAAGCTGGGGCTGCGCAGCAGGGTCCAAGCGGCCGTACTGGCGCAGGAGTTGGGGGTTTAGCACACCGGCGCCGAAGTGGTCCAGACCTATTGACCCGTGGTCCAGACCTTTCTATTCTCACGGCACCGTGGGCGCGAAGGCTCAGTCGCGCCCGTGTCACCCCCGACACCCCTGAGGAGGCGCTCAATGCGCTTCAGAACCAGAGCAGTTGCCGGGTTCGCGACCCTGCTGCTTCCGCTCGCCGCGCTCGTCGGTCTGGCGGCCCCCGCCGAGGCCGCCTCGACCGCGACCGCCACCTTCACCAAGTCCAGCGACTGGGGCACCGGCTTCGGCGGTCAGTGGACCGTCAAGAACACCGGTACCAGCGCCATCAGTTCATGGACGGTCGAGTGGGACTTCCCCTCCGGCACGTCCGTCACCTCGGCCTGGGACGCGGACGTCACCAGCTCCGGCAACCACTGGACCGCGAAGAACAAGTCCTACAACGGCACCATCGCCGCCGGCGCCTCCGTCTCCTTCGGCTTCAACGGAGCCGGCTCCGGCACACCCACCAACTGTCTGCTGAACGGCGGCAGTTGTGACGGCGGCACCACGGTCCCCGGTGACGCGGCCCCCTCCGCACCCGGCACCCCCACCGCCTCCGGGATCACCGACACCTCGGTGAACCTCTCCTGGTCGGCCGCCACCGACGACAAGGGCATCAAGAACTACGACGTCCTGCGCGACGGCACCAAGGTCGCCACGGTGACGACCACGTCGTACACGAACACCGGCCTGACCGCCGGCACCGACTACTCGTACACCGTGCAGGCCCGCGACACCGCCGACCAGACCGGACCGGTCAGCGGCGCGGTCGCCGTGCACACCACGGGCGGTACGACCACTCCCCCGACCACCGGCAGCAAGGTCAAGCTCGGCTACCTCACCGAGTGGGGCACCTACACCCGCAACTACCAGGTCAAGAACCTGGTGACCTCGGGCTCGGCGGCGAAGATCACGCACATCAACTACGCGTTCGGCAACGTGACGAACGGGCAGTGCGCGATCGGTGACGCCTACGCCGACTACCAGAAGACGTTCACCGCCGACCAGTCGGTCAGCGGTGTCGCCGACACCTGGGACCAGCCGCTCGCCGGCAACTTCAACCAGCTGCGCGAGCTGAAGGCCAAGTACCCGAACATCAAGATCCTCTGGTCCTTCGGCGGCTGGACCTGGTCCGGCGGCTTCGCGCAGGCGGCGGCCAACCCGACCGCGTTCGCCAACTCCTGCTACAGCCTGGTCGAGGACCCGCGCTGGGCCGACGTCTTCGACGGCATCGACATCGACTGGGAGTACCCGAACGCCTGCGGCCTGAGCTGCGACACCAGCGGCGCGGCGGCGTACAAGAACCTGATGCAGGCCCTGCGCGCCAAGTTCGGCACCAGCAACCTGGTCACCGCCGCCACCACGGCGGACGGCACCTCCGGCGGCAAGATCGACGCCGCCGACTACGCGGGCGCGGCCCAGTACGTCGACTGGTACAACGTGATGACGTACGACTTCTTCGGCGCCTTCAACGCGACCGGCCCCACCGCCCCGCACTCCCCGCTCACCACCTACACCGGCATCCCGACGCCCGGCTTCACGACGGCCGACGCGATCGCCAAGTTCAAGTCGAAGGGCGTGGCCGCGAGCAAGCTGCTCATCGGCATCGGCTTCTACGGCAGAGGCTGGACCGGCGTCACCCAGGACGCCCCGGGCGGCACGGCCACCGGCCCGGCACCCGGCACCTACGAACAGGGCATCGAGGACTACAAGGTCCTCAAGACGTCCTGCCCGGTCACCGGCACCATCGCGGGCACGGCATACGCCCACTGCGGCACCAACTGGTGGTCCTACGACACCCCGAGCACGATCGCCGGAAAGATGAGCTGGGCCAAGACCCAGGGTCTGGGCGGCGCGTTCTTCTGGGACTTCAGCGGCGACACCAGCAACGGTGAGCTGGTGACCGCCATCAACAACGGGCTCGCGTAAGCGAGTTACCCGCAACGAGGCAATAAGAGCTAGGCGACGTTGACGCGTTGACCGGGCGGGGCTGCTTCCAGCCACGCGAGAAAACCGGTCAACGCGTCTTCGCTCATGGCGAGTTCGAGCCGTGTGCCCCGGTGCAGACAGGTCAGGACGATCGCGTCGGAGAGCAGCGCCAGCTCCTCCTCGCCCTCGGGGAGACGGCGGCCGGCCACCTCGATCGCCGAGCGTTCCAGGGTGCGGCGCGGGCGGTAGGCGTAGGAGAAGACGCGGTACCACTCGATGCGGTCGCCGTTGTAGCGGGCGACGCCGTAGCTCCAGCCCTTGCCGTTGGTGTCGGGTTTCTCGGGGACGTCCCAGCGGAGCGAACAGTCGAAGGTGCCGCCGGAGCGCTGGATGAGTCTGCGGCGCAGGCCGAAGACGAACAGACCCACCACCACAAGGGCGACAACAATTCCGCACACAGTCAGAGCGAGGACCATCGACACCGACCTCCTCGTCTCCTAGGCAAAACAGGTAACGGAACGGAAAAAACACCCACATTCGCCTCAGCCGCGGCTGGGTCCGGATTCCTCCGGTCCCAGCCGCGGCTGAGTCACGTCATCGCGTGGTGCGCCAGGTCTCAGTTGGTCGCCGCCGCACGCAGTCGGACGTCCGCGGCGCGCTCGGCGGAGGCATCGCCCGCCGCCTTCGCCTGCTCCAGCTCGCGCTCCACGCGCTGGACGTCGATCTCGTCCGACAGCTCGGCGATCTCGGCGAGCAGCGACAGCTTGTTGTCCGCGAACGAGATGAAACCGCCGTGCACCGCGGCGACGACCGTGCCGCCGTCGCTCGTACGAATGGTCACCGGGCCCGACTCCAGCACACCGAGCAGCGGCTGGTGACCGGGCATGACGCCGATGTCGCCGGACGTGGTGCGCGCGACGACCAGGGTGGCCTCGCCGGACCAGACCTGGCGGTCCGCGGCGACGAGCTCGACATGCAGCTCAGCAGCCAAGGTGGGCTCCTCGGGTCACCACCCGGCGGTTGTGCCGGGTGTGGGTTTGATTCTAGTGGGCGTGAAAGAGGGGGTGGGACACGCCCCACCCCCTCAGGTGAAGCACGGGGTCAGGAGACGCCCAGCTCCTTCGCGTTCGCCTTCAGGTCCTCGATACCACCGCAGAGGAAGAACGCCTGCTCCGGGAAGTGGTCGTACTCGCCGTCGATGATCGAGTTGAAGGCCACGATCGACTCGTCCAGCGGGACGTCCGACCCGTCGACGCCGGTGAACTGCTTGGCGACGTGGGTGTTCTGGGACAGGAAGCGCTCCACGCGACGGGCACGGTGGACGGTGAGCTTGTCCTCCTCGCCCAGCTCGTCGATACCGAGGATCGCGATGATGTCCTGAAGGTCCTTGTACTTCTGCAGGACCGTCTTGACGCGCATCGCGGTGTTGTAGTGGTCCGCCGCGATGTAGCGGGGGTCCAGGATGCGGGACGTGGAGTCCAGCGGGTCCACGGCCGGGTAGATGCCCTTCTCGGAGATCGGACGGGAGAGAACCGTCGTCGCGTCGAGGTGGGCGAAGGTGGTGGCCGGGGCCGGGTCGGTCAGGTCGTCCGCGGGGACGTAGATCGCCTGCATCGAGGTGATCGAGTGACCGCGGGTCGAGGTGATGCGCTCCTGGAGGAGACCCATCTCGTCGGCCAGGTTCGGCTGGTAGCCCACCGCGGAGGGCATCCGGCCGAGCAGGGTCGAGACCTCGGAACCGGCCTGCGTGAAGCGGAAGATGTTGTCGATGAAGAACAGCACGTCCTGGTTCTGCACATCGCGGAAGTACTCCGCCATGGTCAGACCGGCCAGCGCCACGCGCAGACGGGTGCCCGGGGGCTCGTCCATCTGACCGAAGACAAGCGCCGTCTTGTCGATGACGCCCGAGTCGGCCATCTCCTCGATGAGGTCGTTGCCCTCACGGGTGCGCTCGCCGACACCGGCGAACACGGAGACACCGTCGTGGTTGTTGGCGACGCGGTAGATCATCTCCTGGATGAGCACCGTCTTGCCGACGCCGGCACCGCCGAACAGGCCGATCTTGCCGCCCTTGACGTACGGGGTGAGCAGGTCGATGACCTTGACGCCGGTCTCGAACATCTCGGTCTTCGACTCGAGCTCGTCGAAGCGCGGGGCCTTGCGGTGGATGGACCAGCGCTCGCCCGTGTACTCCTCGTCGCTGTTCAGCACCTCACCGAGGGTGTTGAACACCTTGCCCTTGGTGAAGTCGCCGACCGGGACGGTGATGCCGTCGCCGGTGTCGGTGACCGGGGCCTGGCGGACCAGACCGTCGGTGGGCTGCATCGAGATGGTGCGGACCAGGCCGTCACCCAGGTGCTGGGCGACCTCCAGGGTCAGCGTCTTCTTCGCGCCGTCCAGGGCCGGGTCGGCCACCTCGACGTGCAGAGCGTTGTAGATCTCCGGCATCGCGTCGACGGGGAACTCCACGTCGACGACCGGGCCGATGACCCGGGCGACGCGGCCCGTGGCAACGGCCGTCTCAACTGTCGTCGTCATTACTTGTCACTCCCCGCGGTCGCGTCGGCCAGGGCTGCGGAGCCACCGACGATCTCGCTGATTTCCTGGGTGATTTCGGCCTGGCGGGCCGCGTTGGCAAGACGGGAGAGCGTGGTGATCAGGTCTCCCGCGTTGTCGGTCGCCGACTTCATCGCGCGGCGGGTGGCGGCGTGCTTGGAAGCGGCCGACTGGAGCAGCGCGTTGTAGATACGGCTCTCGACGTACCGCGGCAGAAGGGCGTCCAGGACGTCCTCCGCCGACGGCTCGAAGTCGTACAGCGGAAGGATCTCGCCCTGGGGGGCAGCCTCCTCCGCGACCTCTTCGAGGCTGAGGGGCAGCAGCCGGCTGTCGATCGGCGTCTGCGTCATCATCGAGACGAACTCGGTGTAGACGATGTGGAGTTCGTCCACGCCGCCCTCCGCCGTGTCCTTCTCGATGGCCTCGATGAGCGGACCCGCGACCTTCTTCGCGTCCGCGTACTCGGGCTGGTCGGTGAAGCCGGTCCACTGCTCCGCGATCTTGCGCTCACGGAAGTTGTAGTGGGCGACACCGCGGCGGCCGACGATGTACGTGTCGACCTCCTTGCCCTCGGCCTCGAGACGTGCGGTCAGCTGCTCCGCGGCCTTGATGGCGTTGGAGTTGAAGGCGCCGGCCAGACCGCGGTCGCTCGTGAGGAGCAGCACAGCGGAACGGGTCGGCGTCTCGGCCTCGGTGGTCAGCGGGTGCCGGGTGTTGGAACCCGTACCGACCGCCGTGACCGCGCGCGTCAGTTCCTTCGCGTACGGCGTCGAGGCCTGCACCTTGCGGTGCGCCTTGACGACGCGCGAGGCGGCGATCATCTCCATCGCCTTGGTGATCTTCTTGGTCGCGGTGACGGATCGGATGCGACGCTTGTAGACCCGGAGCTGGGCTCCCATGAGTCAGGTCCCTTCCTACGTCACTTGGCCGCGGCCGGGGCGTCCTCGCCGAGGAGCTTGCCGTCCGAGGTCTCGAACTGCTTCTTGAACTCGGTGATCGCGTCCGCGGCGGCGGTGAGGGTGTCGTCCGACATCTTGCCGCCCTCCTTGATGGAGGTCATGAGGCCCTGCTCCTTGCGGTGCAGGTACTCCAGGAGCTCCTTCTCGAAGCGGCGGATGTCCTCGACCGGTACGTCGTCCATCTTGCCGGTGGTCGCGGACCACACGGAGACGACCTGGTCCTCGGTGGGCATCGGCTGGTACTGCGGCTGCTTGAGCAGCTCGACCAGACGCTGACCGCGCTCCAGCTGGGCCTTCGACGCGGCGTCCAGGTCGGAACCGAAGGCGGCGAACGCCTCCAGCTCGCGGTACTGGGCGAGGTCGAGGCGCAGTCGGCCGGAGACCTGCTTCATCGCCTTGTGCTGCGCGGAACCACCGACTCGGGAGACGGAGATACCGACGTTCAGCGCGGGGCGCTGACCGGCGTTGAAGAGGTCCGACTCCAGGAAGCACTGGCCGTCGGTGATGGAGATGACGTTGGTCGGGATGAACGCCGAGACGTCGTTGGCCTTGGTCTCGACGATCGGCAGACCGGTCATCGAGCCCTTGCCCATCTCGTCGGAGAGCTTCGCGCAGCGCTCCAGCAGACGGGAGTGCAGGTAGAAGACGTCACCCGGGTAGGCCTCGCGGCCCGGCGGACGGCGCAGCAGCAGGGACACGGCGCGGTAGGCGTCGGCCTGCTTGGAGAGGTCGTCGAAGATGATGAGGACGTGCTTGCCGTCGTACATCCAGTGCTGGCCGATGGCCGAACCGGTGTACGGGGCGAGGTACTTGAAGCCGGCCGGGTCGGACGCCGGGGCGGCGACGATGGTCGTGTACTCCAGCGCGCCGGCCTCCTCGAGCGCACCACGCACGGAGGCGATGGTGGAGCCCTTCTGACCGATGGCGACGTAGATGCAGCGGACCTGCTTGTTCACGTCGCCCGAGCGCCAGTTGTCGCGCTGGTTGATGATCGTGTCGACGGCCAGGGCGGTCTTGCCCGTCTGGCGGTCGCCGATGATCAGCTGACGCTGGCCACGGCCGATCGGGGTCATCGCGTCGACGGCCTTGTAGCCGGTCTCCATCGGCTCGTGCACCGACTTGCGGACCATGACGCCCGGGGCCTGCAGCTCCAGGGCGCGGCGGCCGGTGGTCTCGATCTCGCCGAGGCCGTCGATCGGGTTGCCGAGCGGGTCGACGACACGGCCGAGGTAGCCCTCGCCGACGGCGACGGACAGAACCTCGCCGGTACGGGTGACCGGCTGGCCCTCCTCGACACCGCTGAACTCACCGAGGATGACGGTACCGATCTCACGCTCTTCGAGGTTGAGCGCGAGACCGAGGGTGCCGTCCTCGAACTTCAGCAGTTCGTTGGCCATGGCCGAGGGCAGGCCCTCGACCTTCGCGATGCCGTCGCCGGCAAGGGTGACCGTACCGACCTCCTCGCGCGAGGCCGCGTCCGGCTTGTACGACTGGACGAAGTTCTCCAGCGCGTCCCGGATCTCCTCCGGCCGGATCGTGAGCTCCGCCATCTGGGTTCCCTGCTCTCCTTGTTGGGCCCGAAGTTTCACTTGGGGGGATGGGGGGACTCCCCCCTGAACGAGGTGAATCCTCTGCACGGCCCAACTCGGGCCGCCTTACTACGTCTTTGTTGTGGTGGTGCTAGCTCGCCATGCGGCGGGTGGCGTCATCGAGGCGGTCCGCGATGGAGCCGTTGATGATCTCGTCGCCGACCTGCACCCGGATACCGCCGAGGACCTCGGGGTCCACGTCGATGTTCAGGTGCATGTGACGGCCGTAGAGCTTCGCGAGGGCGGCGCCCAGGCGCTGCTTCTGCGGGTCGCTCAGCGGGACCGCCGTCGTGACGACCGCGACCAGGCGACTGCGGCGCTCGGCGGCGAGCTTGGACAGGGATTCGAGTCCCGCTTCCAGGCTACGTCCCCGGGGCGTGGTCACAAGGCGCGTCACCAGTCGTTCGGTGGCCGGCTTGGCCCGGCCGCCGAGCAGGCTGCTCAGCAGCTCGCTCTTGGCCGCGGTGCCCGCCGCGCGGTTGGTCAGCGCGGCACGCAGCCCGGTGTCCGAGGCGACGATCCGGCCGAACCGGAACACTTCGTCCTCGACGTCGTCGAGCTGGCCCGCCTGCTGGGCGGCGGTGAGGTCGGCGGTGGCCGCCAGTTCCTCCAGCGCGTCCACCAGGTCGCGGGACTGCGACCAGCGGGAGCGCACCATGCCGGACAGCAGGTCGAGGGCGGGGCCGCCGACCTGGGCGCCGAGCAGGCGCTCCGCCAGCGCGGCCTTCGCCTCGCCGTCCTGCGCCGGGTCGGTGAGGACCCGACGCAACGACACCTCACGGCCGAGCAGCGCGGTGACGGCGGCCAGTTCGTCGGCGAGCTGCGTCGCGTTCACGGACGTGGAGTCCGTGAGCGCGTCGAGACGCTCGCGTGCGGCTGCCAGGGCCTCGCGGCTCGCTCCGTTCATCGCGCGGCCTCGGCCTTCTCCTCGAGCTCATCGAGGAAACGGTCGATGACGCGGCTCTGCCGGGCGTGGTCCTCGAGGGACTCGCCGACGAGCTTGCCGGCCAGGTCGGTGGCGAGCTTGCCGACGTCCTGGCGCAGTGCCTGCGAAGCGGCCTTGCGGTCTGCCTCGATCTGCGTGTGACCGGCGGCGACGATCTCCTCGCGCTGCCGCTGGCCTTCCGCGCGCATCTCGGCGATGAGCGTGGCGCCCTGCTCCTGTGCCTCCTGGCGCAGGCGCGCGGCCTCGTGCCGGGCCTCGGCGAGCTGAGCCTTGTACTGCTCGAGCACGCTCTGGGCCTCGGTCTGGGCGGCCTCGGCCTTCTCGATACCGCCCTCGATGGCCTCGCGGCGCTCGTCCAGAACCTTGTTGATGTTCGGGAGGAGCTTCTTGGCGAGGAAGCCGAAGACGATGACGAAGGCGATCAGGCCGATGACAAGCTCGGGGATCGGCGGGACGAGAGGGTTTTCCTTCTCGGCCGCCAGAATGAGCAGCTGGCTCATGTCAGTGCCTTTCGTCTAGTGGGCTGTCGCTGATCGCGGTCGATCAGGTGCCGTAGACGAACGGCATGACCAGACCGATGAGGGCAAGGGCCTCACAGAAGGCGAAGCCGAGGATCTGGTTGGCGCGGATCAGGCCGGCAGCTTCGGGCTGACGGGCGAGAGCCTGGGTGCCGTTGCCGAAGATGATGCCGACGCCGACGCCGGGACCGATGGCGGCAAGGCCGTAGCCGATGGAGCCGAGCGAACCGCCGACGGCGGCGAGGGTCTCAATGGCAGCCATGCTGATTCTTCCTTATCTGTACGGACCGGCGGGGGTTGGCCACCGGACGCTTAAGGGGGTTCTGGAGGACGGTGCTCAGTGGTGCTCGGCGAGCGCGCCCTGGATGAAGGTGCAGGTCAGCAGCACGAAGACATACGCCTGCAGGGCCTGGATGAAGAGCTCGAAGGCCGTCATCACGATGACCATGACGAACGAGACACCCGCGTAGGCGATCCCGATGCCGTTGAGCAGGTACCAGCTGGCGATCGTGAAGAGCAGCAGCAGGGTGTGGCCCGCGAACATGTTCGCGAAGAGTCGCACGGCGTGCGTGAACGGCCGGACGATCAGGTTCGAGAGCAGCTCGATACCCATCGCCAGCGGGAGGACCGCGCCGAGCGACTTGTCGTAGCCCGAGAAGTTCTTGAAGGCGCCGACGAATCCGTGCCTCTTGAACGTCAGCGAGACCCAGGTGATGTAGACGATCGCCGCGAGGACAATCGGATACGCGATGATCGAGGTCACCGGGAACTGGGCGACCGGAACGATCGACCAGAGGTTCATCATCCAGATGAAGAAGAAGAGCGAGACGACCAGCGGTACGTACTTCTCGCCTTCCTTCTTTCCGATGGTCTCGTAGACGACACCGCGGCGGATGAAGTCATAACCGGTCTCGGCGACCATCTGCAGCTTGCCGGGGACGACCTTCGGCTTGCGGAAGGCGGCCCAGAAGAAGCCGACAACGATGACCGAGCCGATCAGCGCCAGCAGCATCGGCTTGTTGAAGTACACGTTGCTGTCGCCGTCCCCCAGAAGGGGCTTGAACAGGAACGAGTGCAGGCCGGGAGCCGGGAAGCCACAGCCGTCGAAGATGTGGCAGTCGGTCTCGAAGGCGAGCACCTGCGTCGGGTCAGCACTCACCGCGGGCTCCTTCAGCGTGGCGCATAGGTACGGCAACCTCGTTGTGTCGGCGCGGCGCACAGCCGCGGTTCGGCACTGGACTGGTGTAACGGATGTGGGGGCGGCAGTGGGGCATCGAGCCTCGCGATTGAGCAGGCGTCAGCTCAGATGCCCGCGCCCGCGATGCCGCAGTTGGCACCGGACGATAGCAGGGTCGCTTACGTGCTCTTATCCCGGCCCTACCTCTCACGACGAGTGCCCCGACTTCTCGGGCTCGACGTAGAGGATTTTGGCCTTCATGTGGGCACGAGTCTGCGCGATGACCCAGATGATGGTTCCCGCGAGCAGGGTGAACGCGAAGGCCTTGGGATTGAACAGCGTGGTGTGCTTGAACGCGGCGAGGAAGACGAACAGCAGCAGAATCTGCGCCGCGAAGAGCATGAGGCCCATCGCCTGGAACAGGTGCGGAAGCGATTTGGCAGTGCGCTGCAGAACGTAGAGCCCGATTCCCATGAAGAGGATCACGATCAGCGTCGCAACGGCTGCCCCAATAGCTCCTTTGCCGCCGGCGACCACACCACTGACGACGGCGGCAATCGCGCCGACGGCAGCTGTGGGCACAGCGGCCTGAAGGAGAATCCGGGCGTCATTGGACGGCATGGCGGCAACTCCGCTTGCTAAGGGGGGCGTGTCGTCATGGACGAGCGTAGTCCCGGGATGAGAGAGAACCTCACGCCAATGGACCGTCGCACTAGGGTCCTTCGGCTCTGTCCCGGGTTCTCGTGAACCGTATCACAAACTATTTGATGCGGTCTTTACCTAGAAGGTGTGCTTGCTGTCACACATGAGAGTGACAGTGCGCGTCTGTGCAAAATAGCGGCCAACTTGTCTGGTATGGGGAGGCTTTGTCTGCCCACGAGATGGCAACGCTTTAGTCAGATTCTTACCTTGGCGTCAGCCCGAGCGTCAGCGCGAGGACTCCGCTTTACGTCCGTCCAGGAGCCGCGAACGGGGGCCGACAGCGGTCGCCCCGTTGACTCCTGACACTCCGGCGACTACCGGCGGACGCGGATCGCGGTCCTCCTCCGCCAGTACCAGCACAGGGTCAACTGCCGCCCTGCGACGGCGATAACGCGGCGGCACCAGGTGCTCGGCCCAACGCGGGGCACGCGGGGTGAAGCGCGGCAGCAGAAGCAGCACCAGACCGATCGCGCTCAGGAAGACGATGCCGAGGACGATCCACATCGAGGCCGAGTTGACCGAGTAGCCGAGTGCGCCGAACGCGATCAGCGCCGACCAGAAGTACATGATCAGCACCGCCCGGCTGTGCGAGTGGCCGATCTCCAGGAGCCGGTGGTGCAGATGGCCGCGGTCCGCGGCAAACGGCGACTGGCCGCGCCAGGTGCGGCGCACGATCGCCAGCACCAGGTCGGCGGCCGGCACCGCGATGATCGTCAGCGGCAGCAGCAGCGGGATGTAGACCGGCACCGTCGAGTGCACGGCCGCCTTCTCCGAGTGCAGGAACAGCTGCAGCGCGTCCGGGTCGACCTGTCCCGTGATGGAGATCGCACCCGCCGACAGCACCAGGCCGATCAGCATCGAGCCGGAGTCGCCCATGAAGATCCGCGCGGGGTGCATGTTGTGCGGCAGGAAGCCGATGCACATGCCCATCAGGATCGCCGAGAAGAGCGTGGCGGGGGCGGCGGCCTCGATGCCGTACGAGTACCAGATGCGGTAGGCGTACAGGAAGAACGCGGCGGCGGCGATGCAGACCATGCCGGAGGCGAGGCCGTCGAGGCCGTCGACGAAGTTGACCGCGTTGATCGTGATGACGACCAGGGCGACCGTGAGCAGGGTGCCCTGCCACTGGGTCAGCGCCACGTTGCCGACGCCCGGGATGGGCAGCCACAGGATCGTCAGACCCTGCATGACCATCACGCCGGCGGCGATCATCTGGCCGCCCAGCTTGATCAGGGCGTCGATCTCGAACTTGTCGTCCAGGACACCGATCAGCCAGATCAGGGCGGCGCCGGAGAGCAGCGCCCGCGGCTCGTTCGAGTTCTGGAAGACCTCGCTGAGGTTGGTCAGATGGTCGGCGACCAGCAGACCGGCGCACAGGCCGAAGAACATGGCGATACCGCCGAGCCGCGGAGTGGGTTCCCGGTGCACGTCACGGGCCCTGATCTCCGGCATCGCCCCGGCCACGATCGCGAACTTCCGCACCGGCCCGGTCAGCAGATACGTCACCGCGGCCGTCACGCAGAGCGTCAGCAGGTATTCACGCACAGGCTTCCCCACAGGTCTCGCTGGCCATCACAGCCCCACACCCTAGCGAGGGACGCATATGGTTGGGGACTTCCGGGTAGAGCAGATGGTTGCACGTGTGGCTGTGGGCCGGTCGCAGCAGGGCACGTCCAGTGTGGCGCCTACCCCGTTTGACCGGATGTACGCGACGGACCGGACGTGCCCGGGACCACGGCTTCTAGCTGAGCAGCGGCGAACCGGTCAGCTGCCAGGGGTCCTGCCAGCTCTTGCCGTCCCCGTCGATGTCCCACTGCACCTGGCCGTCGGCCGACCAGTACAGGTCGCCGTCCCAGGGGGTGGTGGGGGTCTTGCAGGTCGCGGTGGCCGCCCACGTGGAGTTGGCCGACGCCGTGTAGTCACAGGTGTGGGACTTGTTGATGTAGTCGTTGCCACCCGTGGTGAAGCGGTACTCCAGGCGGGCGTTGACCGTGAACCCGTCGAACTTCCTGCCGACCGCGCCCGTGAGCGTGGCCGCCGACCAGCTGATCTGCACGTCGGCATAGGTCAGGTTGTCGGCGGTGCGGAAGACACAGAGACTGACGTCGAGGTCGAGGTCGGACTTGTTGGGCAGCGCCACCCGCTTGGACGGGGAGCTGTTGCACTTCACCGTGGCCGCCTGGGCGGACGGCGCGGAGAGACCGAGGAGGACCAGGGCCGTCGCTACCGGAGCCGCGAGATGTCTTTTCTTCACCGGGCGACCATAGAGTTGACAACACACGGTCAACAACAGATTTTCATCGGACTCTCACCCGGGATACGGCGCGAAGGCGCCGACCAGCTCCCGCACTTCGTGGCGTGCCCGCTTGGCGTCGACGTCGCCGCGCAGTACGCCCGCGAGGAGCGCGGCGATGCCCGCCATCTCGCCCTCGCCCATCCCCTGCGTGGTCACCGCGGCCGTACCCAGCCGCAGTCCGCGGGAGTCTCCGTGCGGCAGCGCGCAGCAGTCCAACACCAGTCCCGCGGCGGCGAGTTGACCGCGGGCGACGCGCCCGTCGACGCCGAGGGGCAACGGGTCGACGGTGATGAGGTGGGTATCGGTGCCGCCCGTCGTGACGACCAGTCCCTCCGCCGCCAGTCCGGCCGCGAGCACCCGGGCGTTGGCGACCACCTGATGGGCGTACGCCGTGAAGGCCGGCGTCGCCGCCTCGCCGAACGCGACGGCCTTCGCCGCGATGGTGTTCATCTGCGCACCGCCCTGCGTGAACGGAAAGACGGCCCGGTCCACCCGCTCGGCCAGCTCGCTCCCGCACAGCAGCATCCCGCCGCGCGGCCCGCGCAGCACCTTGTGCGTGGTGGCACAGACGACATCGGCGTACGGCACCGGGTTCGGCGCCGCTCCCCCCGCGACCAGGCCGATGGGGTGGGCCGCGTCCGCGATGAGATAGGCGCCCACCTCGTCGGCGACCTCGCGGAAGAGGGCGTAGTCGATGTGGCGGGGGTAGGCGATCGAGCCGCACACGATCGCCTTGGGGCGGTGCGTACGGGCGAGGGCGCGCACCTGGTCGTAGTCGATGAGCCCGGTCTCGGCGTCCACGCCGTACCCCACGAAGTCGAACCACCGCCCGGAGAAGTTCGCGGGCGACCCGTGGGTGAGATGCCCGCCGTACGGCAGCCCCAGCGCGAGGACGGTGTCACCGGGGCGCAGCAGGGCCGCGTAGGCGGCGAGGACGGCCGAAGACCCGGAGTGGGACTGCACGTTGGCGTGCTCGGCGCCGAACAGCGCCTTCGCGCGGTCCACGGCGACGCGCTCGGCGACGTCGACGATCTCGCAGCCGCCGTGGTGGCGGGCGCCGGGGTAGCCCTCGGCGTACTTGTTGGCGAGCGGGGAGCCGAGAGCGGCCAGCACGGCGGGCGAGGTGAAGTTCTCGGCGGCGATCAGCTGGAGCGTCGTCGACTGCCGGGTCAGCTCCCCGAGCAGGATCTCGGCCAGCTCGGGGTCCTGCCGACGCAGGACATCGGCCTCAAGGACAGGGATGACCGACATGGTGGACTCCGAGCCGTCGACGGTGACGTACGTCCAATGTAGGCCCGGGACGGGTGGGACGCGCGACCGTTGTCAGGTCTTCACGGGCACACCCGTGAACGCGGTGACCACCGGATCAAGTCCGCGTGGGCGCACCCGCGAAAGCCACGACCGCCGGACTCACGTCCGCGCGGAGACCCCCGTCAACGCCGTGACCACAGGATCGATCGCCTGGTTTATCTCGTCCCCGATGGAGCGGAAGAACGGGAGGGGGGCGCCGTAGGGGTCGAAGACCTCGTCGGCCTCTGCCGTGGGGGCCAGGAGCCAGCCCCGGAGGGCCGCTGCCGCGCGGACCAGGGCGCGGGCGCGGGCCACCATGCCGTCCTCCAGGGGTGGGAGGGTGGCCGGGTCGATCGCCTTCACCAGGCGGGTGAACTCCTTCAGGGTGAAGGTGCGCAGGCCCGCGGAGTGGCCCATGGAGATGACCTGCTGACGGTGGTCCCGGGTCGCGGTCAGGACCAGGTCGGCGCGGATCACGTGGTCGTCGAGCAGCTCGCGGCCGGTGAACCCGGAGGGGTCGGCGCCGAAGTCGGTGAGGACCGTCGCCGCGTTGGTCTCCATGGGCGCGCCCTCATGGCCCCACGTGCCGGCGCTCTCCACGATGAGCCCGCCCCACAGCGGGTCGCCGAGCCGGTCCGCCAGGGCATGGCGGGTCAGCCGCTCGGTGATCGGCGAGCGGCACACGTTGCCGGTGCTGACGTGGAGGATGCGGAAGCTGTCCATGGGGAGCCCGAAGGTCCCCGTCACTTCCCCGTTGCCTATGCCACGCCCCGCGTCAGGGGCTGTCAATTCGCCACCTCGAGGTCGGGGACGACCTTCCGCAGCTCCTCGGCCGAGATCGCACCGGCCCGCAGCAGCAGCGGCACCTCGCGCGTGACGTCGACGATCGACGACGGCACGTTGCCGGGCGTCGGACCGCCGTCGAGGTACACGGAGACCGAGTCGCCGAGCATCTGCTGCGCGGCGTCGCAGTCCTCCGGCGCGGGGTGGCCCGTGAGGTTCGCGGAGGAGACCGCCATCGGGCCGACCTCCGTCAACAGCTCGATGGCGACGGGGTGCAGCGGCATACGGATGGCGACCGTGCCCCTGGTGTCCCCCAGGTCCCACTGCAGGGACGGCTGGTGCTTGGCGACCAGCGTGAGGGCGCCCGGCCAGAACGCGTCGACGAGTTCCCAGGCCAGCTCGGAGAAGTCCGTGACGAGGCCGTGCAGGGTGTTCGGGGAGCCGATGAGGACGGGCGTGGGCATGTTGCGGCCCCGGCCCTTGGCGTCCAGGAGATCGGCGACGGCCTCCGAGGAGAACGCGTCGGCCCCGATGCCGTAGACCGTGTCGGTCGGCAGGACCACGAGTTCGCCCCGGCGGACGGCGGACGCGGCCTCGCGCAGACCCGTCGTGCGGTCGGTCGCGTCATTGGTGTCGTATCGCCGTGCCATCTAACGGGCCTCCTGCTCAATCACGTGTACGTAAGCGGTTGTTGAGCCGTGGTCGCCGATCACGGAGTCGCCCTGCGGGCGGTCGCGAAGCGCGGGCGGTTGTTGAGATCGGGGTGGTCGGCCGCGTCGGCCCAGCCACGTTCCTCGGTGAAGATCCACGGCACCTGGCCGCCCTGGGTGTCGGCGTGCTCGATGACGACGACACCGCCGGGACGCAGAAGCCGGTGTGCGGTGCGTTCGATGCCACGGATCAGGTCGAGGCCGTCCTCCCCCGAGAACAGGGCGAGTTCGGGGTCGTAGTCGCGGGCCTCGGGAGCGACGTACTCCCACTCCGTGAGCGGGATGTACGGCGGGTTGGAGATGACCAGGTCGACATGGCCGTCGAGGTCGGGGAAGGCGTCCAGGGCGTTGCCCTGCCGCAGGTCGACCCGCGACCCCTCCATGTTCTTGCGGGTCCACTGCAGGGCGTCCTCGGACAGCTCCACGGCGTGCACCCGGGAGCGCGGGACCTCCTGCGCGAGGGCGAGCGCGATGGCGCCGGATCCGGTGCAGAGGTCCACGATCAGCGGCTCCACGACGTCCATCGCGCGGACCGCGTCTATGGCCCAGCCGACGACCGACTCGGTCTCGGGGCGCGGCACGAACACCCCTGGCCCGACCTGGAGTTCCAGGTAGCGGAAGAAGGCGCGGCCGGTGATGTGCTGGAGCGGCTCACGCTGCTCGCGACGGGCGATGGTCTCCCAGTAGCGGGCGTCGAAGTCCACGTCCTTCACGGAGTGCAGCTCGCCCCGCTTCACACCGTGCACGAACGCGGCGAGCTCCTCCGCGTCGTTGCGCGGCGAGGGCACGCCGGCGTCGGCCAGCCGCTGGGTGGCCTGGGCCACCTCTGCTAGCAGCAGGTTCACGCAAGTCCTCCGTGTCGTACTCGTCCGTGCCCAACGTGCCGTGCGTGCCGTGGTGTTACGCCGCCGCGAGCTTGGCGGCCGAGTCCGCGTCGACGCAAGCCTGGATCATCGCGTCGAGGTCGCCGTCCAGGACCTGGTCAAGGTTGTACGCCTTGAATCCGACGCGGTGGTCCGAGATGCGGTTCTCCGGGAAGTTGTACGTACGGATCTTCTCGGAGCGGTCGACCGTGCGGACCTGGCTGCGGCGGGCGTCGGCGGCGTTCTTCTCCGCCTCCTCCTGTGCCGCGGCGAGCAGCCTGGAGCGCAGGATACGCATCGCCTGCTCCTTGTTCTGCAGCTGGCTCTTCTCGTTCTGGCAGGAGGCGACGACTCCGGTGGGAATGTGGGTGATGCGCACCGCGGAGTCGGTCGTGTTGACGGACTGGCCGCCGGGGCCCGAGGAGCGGTACACGTCGATGCGGAGGTCGTTCGGGTTGATCTCGACGTCGACCTCCTCCGCCTCGGGGGTGACGAGGACACCGGCCGCCGAAGTGTGGATACGGCCCGCGGACTCGGTCGCGGGCACGCGCTGCACGCGGTGCACCCCGCCCTCGTACTTCAGGCGGGCCCACACGCCCTGGCCGGGCTCGGTCGCGCCGTTGCCGCCCTTGGTCTTCACGGCGACCTGGACGTCCTTGTAGCCGCCCAGCTCGGACTCGGTGGCGTCGATGATCTCGGTCTTCCAGCCGACGCGCTCCGCGTACCGCAGGTACATGCGCAGCAGGTCACCGGCGAACAGGGCGGACTCGTCGCCGCCCGCGCCCGCCTTGACCTCGAGGATCACGTCCTTGTCGTCGTTGGGGTCACGCGGCACCAGCAGCAGCCGCAGCTTCTCCGTGATCTCGTCCCGGTGCTTCTCCAGCTCCTTGACCTCGGCCGCGAACTCCGGGTCGTCGGCGCCGAGTTCACGCGCGGTCTCGATGTCGTCGCCGGTCTGCTTCCAGGAGCGGTACGTGGCGACGATCGGGGTGAGCTCGGCGTAGCGCTTGTTCAGCTTGCGCGCGTTGGCCTGGTCGGCGTGGACCGACGGGTCGGCGAGCTTCTTCTCAAGGTCGGCGTGCTCGCCGATGAGGTCCTCGACAGCCTCGAACATCTTGGGCTCCTGAAATGCGGTGAAGAAAGGGAAGGCGGGCGACCAAAAACGCCGGTCCCGGCACGCCGGTGGAGGGGCGTGGCCGTGGACCGGCGAAATTGAAGCTCGCTACTTCGTGGAGCCGGCAGCAGCCTTGCCGAAGCGGGCCTCGAAGCGGGCCACGCGGCCACCGGTGTCGAGGATCTTCTGCTTGCCCGTGTAGAACGGGTGGCACTCGGAGCAGACCTCGGCGCGGATGTTGCCGCTCGTGATCGTGCTGCGGGTGGTGAACGACGCGCCACAGGTGCAGCTGACCTGGGTCTCGACGTACTCGGGGTGGATCTCGCGCTTCAAGGTGTCTCCTAGGTTCGGGAGGGCGCCGGGTCGCTCTGCGGGTTCGCGGGGCGTGAACCGGGGCCGACTGTCCAGTCTGCCAGGACTGGAGCCAACCTCCCAAACCGGGGGCCTAGGTGATCTATTCCCTGCGGGTCCTCTGTGGCTGGTCGCGCCCCGCGGCGAAGCCGCGAATCGACACAGCCCCGCGCCCCTACGGGGCGCTGGTCACCACGCCCTTGGCTTCGCCTGTTGCCGTGCCCTTGGAGGCCGCCGCCGGGATCGGCTGGTCGTTCTTCAAGGCGTTCCAGACCAGCTGCGCCTTCGCCTTCTCCACGATCACCCGGTTCGGGTTGGCCGGGTCGTACTCGACCGGCATCGTGACCATGGTCATGTTGGCGGAGCTGATGCCCTTGAGGCCGTTGGCGAAGGACGTGAGGGAGTTCACCGAGCCGAGGTCGGAGTCGGTGGTGACGGCCTGCGTGGCGGTGTTGGCGAGGTCGAAGAGCTTGGTCGGGCTGGTCAGGAGGCCGACGTGCTTGACCTGGTTGACCAGGGCCTTGATGAACGCCTGCTGGAGCTGGATGCGGCCGAGGTCGGAGCCGTCGCCGACGCCGTGCCGGGTGCGGACCAGACCGAGGGCCTGCGAGCCGTTGAGCGTGTGCTTGCCGGCCTTGAGGTCCAGGTGGCTCTTCGTGTCCTTGATGTCCTTGGTGGTGGTGATCTGGACGCCACCGAGCTCGTTGATGAGCTTCTCGAAGCCCGCGAAGTCGACTTCGAGGTAGTGGTCCATGCGCAGACCGGAGATGGACTCGACGGTCTTCACCGTGCAGGCGGCGCCGCCGGTCGAGTACGCCTCGTTGAACATCACGCCGGAGGCCGCGTCGTGCGTGACGCCCTTGGTGTCGGTGCACTCGGGGCGGTCGACGAGGGTGTCGCGCGGGATGGACACCACGCTGGCCTTCTTGTGGCCCTTGTAGACGTGGATGATCATCGCGGTGTCGGAGCGGGCGCTGCCGTCGTCCGTGCCGCCGCCCAGCTTCTTGTTGGTGCCGGAGCGGGAGTCGGAGCCCAGGACGAGGATGTTCTCGGAGCCGTTGTCGACCTTGACCGGCCGGTCGGTGCCGAGGGCCTGGTTGATGTCGACGCTCTTGATGTTGCCGTTGAGCTTGAAGTACACGTACCCGGCGCCGGTGCCGCCCAGCACCAGGACGCCTCCCGCGACCCAGGCCGTGATCATCAGGGCCTTGCGGCGCGGACTGCGGTTCTTCTGCTTGCGGCCCTTGGCGCGGTGGCGCGGGCCGCTGTTGCCGTCCTGGCCCGGTATACCGGGCTCCGGCGTGCTCTCGGCGGACATGGGCTCCTCGGTCTCTCGTCCGGTCGGTTACCCCCTGCTTTCAGGGTCGGGCGCGGTCAGTACCGCTCCATTTTCGTCCGCCTGGTCAGACGGGGAAACTCGACAAAGGGTTGCACAACGCAGAGTGCCCATCGCGTACGGCGATGGACACTCTGCGTAGTCGCGTCAGCGGGTTATGCCCCGCTCACCTGCGATTTCAGCCGAAGAGGTCGTCCTGCCGGAAACCGGTGCCCGGTCACTTCGCTGTGCCGAAGATCTCGCCGTCGCTCATCGGGCGGCCAGGCCGAACCGCAGCCCGGCTGCCGGGAGGCCGCCTGTGCCCGGTGCATAGGTGGTGACCGCCTGTGCGGTGCCTCCGGTCACGTTCGCCCAGGGCATCGCGTACAGGGAGCCGTAGGCGCCCGGGCCGTAGGGCATACCGATGTAGAGGTTGGCCTGTGTGCCGTACAGACTGGTGCCGGCGCTCTGCGACGTGGCCGGTGATCCCGGCATGCCGGAGGCGTTGCCGGCCTCGATCCACCGGTCGGTGACACCCGGTGCGCTGCGCAGACCGAAGACCTCCACGGCGCCCGCGTCGACGACCGTGCCGATGTCCTCGCCCGGCAGGCCGACAGCCATCACCAGGCCGGCGTCGGTCGCTGTCGTCCCCGGGTCCCGGTTGACGACGGACACCTGGGCGCCCATGCGGTCACCGGCCTCGGGCGCTCCGGTGATGTCGTCGGGTCCCTGGTCGTAGCCGCTGTTGATCTCCGAGATCACCGGAGAGGCGATCTTCTCGACCCTGACCACGACGGCACGTCCCGCGTCGGCCTTGACCGCTCCCCCGTAGGTGATGTCCTCCCCCGGTACACCGATGGCGATGTACGTGGCTCGCCTGGGCCACGGGAAACCCTGCACGAAGAGAGCCTGGGTGGCCGAGACCGACGCGCCGAACTGGTCCCCCGCCTCGGCGTCACCGCTCACGGCCGGGCTGACCTCGTCGACGGATCCCACGTGGGCCGGGACACCGCTGCTGTTCAGTTCGTGGGACATCACGTCGACCTGACCCGCTGTCACTTCGGTCGCGTTCGGGCCCGGGAAGGCCACGAGGCCCTCGCCCGGTATGCCGACCGCGACGTACTCGGGGCTCGCGGTCACGGAGGACCCGAACTTGTCGCCCGCCTCCAGCGTGCCCGCCACCCCCGAACTCCCCTGGATCAGCGTCCGGTTGACGGTGCCGCGCAGGTAGAAGACGGCCCCGGTGTCCGCCTTGCCGTCGATGTCCTCACCGGGAACACCGATGACCAGGTACGGCTCCTGGTCGAGCGTGCGGCCGGCGGCGACGGCGGCGCCCATACGGTCCCCGGATTCCGAGGCCGCGGCGAGGATGCCCTCCGCGCCGGTGCCCTGTTCGAGGTGGAGTGCCGCCCTGCCGGTACCGAGGCCGCCCGAGGCCCCGTAGAGAACGTCCACGGTGCCGGCGTCCGTCGCGCTGCCGACGTCCTCGCGGGGCGTGCCGACGACCAGGTCGGTGCAGCCGTCCTTGTCGTAGTCGACGGTGGCGAGGGAGTCGCCGAAGTAGTCGTTCGGTTCGGCGTCACCGGGTACCGAGGCAAGGTCCTGGTTCAGCTCGGCCGTGCCCCTGCCACCGCCGTAGACGACGCGCAGGAGGCCGGCCTTGGCGTCACCGCCGACGGTCGCCTCGGGGTCGGCGACGGCGAGGTCCTCTCTCTCGTCGCAGTTGAAGTCGTTGCCTGCGGCGAGCGGCTGGACGGTCGCGCCGAGCGCCTGGGCGACGTCGATGCGGGGCGTGGCGGCGCCCGTGTAGCTGATGGTCCGCCCGCCGGTCTTCAGCCGTGACTCCAGGCTCGCGATGCTGTCGTCGGGGAACGCCTGCCGCAGGATCGCGAGAGCGCCGGCCACGTGCGGCGCGGCCATGGAGGTGCCGTTCTTCGAGGCGTATCCGTCGCCGGGAACCGAGGAGACGATGCTGGTACCGGGGGCGAGGAGGTCCAGCAGCGGGCCGCGGTTGGTGAACGCGGACAGTTGGTCGTCGTCGGTGGTGGCGCCGACCGTGATCGCGGAGGCGACACAGCCGGGGGCGCTCACCGCGTCGGCGTATCCGTTGTTGCCTGCCGCGACCACGGTGGCGACTCCGGCGGCGAGCAGGTTGTCGATGGCCGGCTTGCGCGCGTCGCCGTCGCAGGCTGTGGCGTACCGGCCGGCGCCCAGGCTCAGGTTCGCGGCCACCACAGGTGTCCCGGACTGGCGCAGCTGCAGCACCTTCTCCAGGGCGGACAGCTGGGCGCTGGTGAAACTGAGCACGCACGGTGCGGCGCCGGGGCCGCAGATGTCCTCGGAGGTGAACTTGCTGAACACCTGGAGGGCGATGATGTTCGCACCGGGGGCGACACCGCGCTTCGGGGCTCCGGTGATGCCCTCGCCGTTGCCGGCGACGATGCCCGCCACGTGGGTTCCGTGGTCGCAGTCGGCGATGGCCGTGCACGGGCCCGTCCCGGAGTCGGCCGTGCCCGTCCCCTCCTGGTGGTCGGTCCCGTCCGGGCACAGGCTGGTGGCGGTCAGATCGGGGTCGATCGGCGAGAAGCACGCCTCGGAGATGACCCGGTCCTTGAGGAACGGGTGGTGGGTCGCGACCCCGGTGTCCAGGACGGCCACCACACTGCCCGCCCCGGTCATACCCGCGGCGGAGGCCTGGTCGGCGCCGATGATGGGGATGCTCTCGTCCAGCGACGGCGGGACCGCGACGTCTTCGGTGACGCTCACCACGCCCGGCAGGGCGGACAGCCGGTCCAGCCCGCTCCGGTCGACCTTGAGGGTGACGACCGGCATGGTCGCGAACGACTGCACGGTCTCACCGGCCGACGCCGCGGCGGACAGGTCGGTGCGGTTCTGGGTGACGACGTTGACGCGGACGACACTGCCGCCCGACGCCGCGTCGTACAGCGGCGGATCGACCGGGTCGCCGGTCGTCGCGGCCGCGGCGGCGGCACTGTGCGGCGCCGCGGCCTGGGCCGGCCCGGCGCCGAGCGTCATGGCCAGCACCACCGTGACGACCGTGGTCCAGAGGGGTTTTCTCACTGAAGCTCCCGTGGGAAGCGGGCAGGACTGAGCCCTGTGGCGTAGGTGCGGGGAAGGAGCCGAGCGTGAAGGGGCCGGACGGCGAAAGGGTTCGCCGTCCGGCCAGGGCGCTCGCAGGCGTGATCCGTCGGAGAGCGGTGCCGCGGATCAGGTGGCGTTGGCGCCGTTCTTCGGGTTCCCGTACCGCTGGACGAACTTGAGGTAGGTGTGCGCGATGCTGCGGCACAGGCTCTTGAACCGGTAGGCCGAGCAGGTGTAGTCGCGGAGCGTGGTGTGGAAGGCGTTGTCCACGTTCGACTTCTTGTTGCGGTCGAGGTAGTACTTGTAGCCCTTGTAGGTGTTGCCGATCAGGCCGTACCCGTAGTCGTGCATGTCACAGGCGGACCGGAAGTCGTAGCCGGAGGGCTTGTCCGGAGAGCTCGTGCAGTGGTCGTGGTTGATGCCGACCACGTAGTAGCCGCTGGGCAGCTTCTTCCAGTACGGGGCGTGCCAGCCGTAGTGCGCGGCCCACGCGGCGCAGCCGCTCTTCGTGTACCACAGCCAGGATGTGGCGGTGTTGCACTGGCGCGGGTACGCCTGGGGGTCGGAGATCTCACCGGGGATGATGTCGGTGGCCGGCGGGCCGACGACAGTGGGGTCGTTGATGCCGGCCGCGCCCTGGAACACGGACTGCGAGGCCGGGCGCGACAGGCCGGACTCCTCGACGTTCGGAGCGGCCGACTCGGCCGGGAAGGTGAGGTCCCAGGCGCCGTTCGCCGGGGAGCTGATCTCGGAGACGCGGCCGATCGTGTCGTAGGAGTACGACGCCACCGGGTCGGCGCTCTCGACGGGGTTGGTCATGGTCCGCAGCAGGCCCGAGGAGTCGTAGGCGTATCGGGCGACCGTCTGCGTCGTGGAGCCGGTGGTGAGGGTGATCTCCCGGGTGCGCCCCGTGTAGTCACCGAGCGATGTCCCGGAAGCGGTCGTGCTCGACGCGTAGGTGACCTTCAGCGACTGCTGCGGGGTCTCCCCTGCGGCCGGCTCGTCGATCGTGGACACCCGGCCCTGGGCGTCGTAGGCGACGGTGGAGGAGCCGTTGGACGTGCTGCCCACGCTGGTGACCCGCCACTTGTCGCTGCCGGGCGCCACCTGGCTCCACGCGAAGGTGGGCTTGAGGTCCGCGGCCGGCACCGGGTTGCCGCTCGCGTCGGTGAAGGTGTCGTCCCCCGTCCCCGTCACGGACAGGTCCACGCCGAGACTTTCGACGATGGTGGTGACCATGGCCCCGGCCGCGGTGTCCCATTTCGTGGTTTCGGTGATTTTGGAGCCGTCGGTGGTCTGGTATTTGTTGACACCGCCGCCGCTCGGATAGGCGATGCTGCTCGTCAGGTCGTAGTGGAATGATTCGCCGACCCCGAGGTCGGTGACCACGATGTCGCCGTCCTGCTGTTCCAGCTTGCGATTGAGGGTGCCGTCGAGGAATTCCGCTTCCCAGCCGGGTCCGAATGCGGCCATGTCGGCGCGGGACGCGGGTGCCGATTCCGGCCGGGCGACACTGCCCGCCTGGGCGACTACGCTGTGTCTGCGGCCCATCCCGCCGACAGCCACGTCGCTTTCGGCGATCTGGAAGGACTGGGCCTCGGTGAAGTACAGGCCGGGGCCTATCTGCTGGATCTCGCCCGTGGCGAGTGGCGGGTCGACGGTGTCCGCCGCCGCGGGCTGCATTGGAAGCAGTAACGAAAGAGCGAGCGCCGTGATGAGTGGCACAACTGACTTGCGCACAAATCCCCCTCGTGTAGATCAACTCACTTGATCGCTGCAGACCATAAAGAGCTGACCAACAAAGCCACAAGAGACTTTATAGGGAATCAAATAGTCCGCTTCTTTGCTCCGGTGAAGGACCGTCGACACCCTTGAGTACGCTGGCCGATAACCATTGAGTACGCGTACTCATGTGCGCCGGTCGGCCTGTTCGGAGACTGTCCGCATGCCACCAAATCCCGCCCGGCCCAGCGGATTAGCCCACTCTCCGTGCGGTCCGCGGCTCACCCTCGCGACGATCGCCCTCGCCGCATTGACGCTCACCGCCTGCGGCACCGGGGGGACATCTGCCGACGACGCCCGGAAGGCGTCCGCCGACGCCGTCGACGCCGGTTCGAAGGGCGGTGCACCCACCCCGGATCAGCGCGTTGCCTTCATGAACATGCTCAACACGGTCGGGCAGCCGTGCGCACCGGACGCGCCACCCGAAGAGGAACCGACCCCCGCCGGCGAGAAGCCGCCGACCGCGCCCGTGGAGCCGTTGCCGGTCGACGGGTCCGCACCCGGCAGCACCGAACCGACGCCGCGCACCTCCGGGACACCACAGGACGTGACGCTGAGCGCGGTCGAGAAGTGCGAAGGCCGCCTCCACTCCAAGCGCATCACCAAGGCACTCAGTCGCCCGACGGCCCCGACGCCCGGCGAGATCAGGACAATGCTCAACGATCTCGGCTACATCAATGAGCGCATCCACAGCCTGCGGAAGTCCGGGGCGACCACGCATTTCTACGTCGACCTGCGGGTCTTGGGCGGGTCGCTGTGTCTGGACGGCTCGGTGACCGGCACGACCACCGTGGTCACAGCGTTCGCAGCGCCCCCCACCGGCCCTTTCACCCCGGCAAAGCGGAGGTAAAGACCCCGCATTCACGTGACCTAGATCACTACAGAAGGGGCTGCGCCGCTCAAGAAACACACAGAGAGAGAAGGGCCGCCCCCTCAGCGGGGACGGCCCTTCTCTCTTGGTACGACAGCTCTCAGGCCGACCCTCAGTCGCCGTTGCCAGGCGTGGTCTTCTGGATCTGGAGCAGGAACTCGGCGTTCGACTTCGTCTGCTTCATCTTGTCGAGAAGCAGCTCGATCGCCTGCTGCTGGTCGAGCGCGTGCAGCACCCGGCGCAGCTTCCACGTGACGGCCAGCTCGTCGCTGCCGAGCAGGATCTCTTCCTTACGGGTACCGGACGCGTCGACGTCCACCGCGGGGAAGATGCGCTTGTCGGCGAGCTTCCGGTCGAGCTTGAGCTCGGCGTTGCCCGTGCCCTTGAACTCCTCGAAGATGACCTCGTCCATGCGCGAGCCGGTGTCGACGAGCGCGGTGGCGAGGATGGTCAGCGAGCCGCCGTCCTCGATGTTGCGCGCGGCGCCGAAGAAGCGCTTGGGCGGGTACAGCGCCGTGGAGTCGACACCACCGGAGAGGATACGGCCGGAGGCGGGCGCGGCGAGGTTGTAGGCACGGCCCAGACGCGTGATCGAGTCCAGGAGTACGACCACGTCGTGGCCCAGCTCCACCAGGCGCTTGGCGCGCTCGATGGCCAGCTCCGCGACCGTGGTGTGGTCCTCGGCCGGGCGGTCGAAGGTCGAGGAGATGACCTCGCCCTTCACCGACCGCTGCATGTCGGTGACCTCTTCCGGACGCTCGTCGACCAGGACGACCATCAGGTGGCACTCGGGGTTGTTGTGCGTGATCGCGTTGGCGATCGCCTGCATGATCATGGTCTTGCCGGTCTTCGGCGGGGCCACGATCAGACCGCGCTGGCCCTTACCGATCGGCGCGACGAGGTCGATGATGCGGGTGGTGAGGACGCCCGGGTCCGTCTCCAGACGGAGGCGGTCCTGCGGGTACAGCGGCGTCAGCTTGTTGAACTCCGGCCGCCCGCGGCCGTGTTCGGGCGCCATGCCGTTGACCGAGTCGAGGCGCACGAGCGCGTTGAACTTCTCGCGGCGCTCGCCCTCCTTCGGCTGACGGACCGCGCCGGTGACGTGGTCGCCCTTGCGCAGGCCGTTCTTGCGGACCTGGGCGAGGGAGACGTACACGTCGTTGGGACCCGGCAGGTAGCCCGACGTACGGATGAAGGCGTAGTTGTCGAGGATGTCGAGGATGCCCGCGACGGGGATCAGGACATCGTCGTCCGCGACCTGCGGCTCGCCCGCGGCGGTGCCGCCGAACTCGTCACGGCCGCGACGGCCACGACGGTCGCGGTAACGGCCACGACGGCCACGGCGTCCGCCGTCGAAGTCGTCGTCGTCCTGCGGGCCGTTGTCGCGCGGCTGCCGGTCCTGACGGTCCTGGCGGCCACCGCTCTGCTGCTGGCCCTGCTGCTGCCGGTCCTGACGGCCACCGCTCTGCTGACGGTCCTGCTGCTGGCTGCCGCCCTGCTGCTCGTCGCCCTTGCGGCGGTCGCCGCGGTCACGGTCCTGACGGCCACCGCGGTCGCGGTCACGGCGGTCACGGCGGCCCTGACGGCCGTCGTCACCGACGTCGCCCCTGGCCTCGCCCTGCGCGGCGGCGGGCGTCTCGGCACGCGGCTCGCTCTTGACCTCGGCGACGACCGTCTCGGGGCTGCCCGCCTCGGCGGTGGCACGGCGCCGACGGCGCTCGACCGGAGCGTCCTCGCTGGCCGGCTGGCCAGGAATCTCGATCTGCTGCTGGGCCACGGCCTTCTCGGCGGCGACCTTCTCGGCCTTCTCCTCGGCCGGGGCGACCGTCTCGTCGCCCGTACGGGTCTTGGAGGTGGCGCGGCGCTTGGGCTTGGTCTCGGTGGCGGTCTCGGCCTTGGCCGGAGCACCTCCGCCCGCCTGCGCCTCCTTGATGACCTCGATCAGCTGGCTCTTGCGCATGCGCGCGGTGCCCCTGATGCCGAGGCCGGATGCGACCTGCTGCAGCTCGGCCAGCACCATGCCGTCGAGGCCGGTACCGCGGCGCCGCCGGGAGCCGGCACCGGTGGCAGGCGCGGAGGCGTCCGTGGCGGGCGCGGCAGCGGTCTCCTCGACACGCGCGCCCATCAGATCGGTGGTGTCGCTCACGAAGGGTCCTTCCCTGGAGCGGACGTCGGCCTGTCTGGCTCGGCGACCGGTTGTGCTGTCCGGCTTCGGTTCTTGCTGTGTGAACCGTGCCGGGGCGGTGGTCCGCCTCAGCGGCGGAAGAGATTTCTGGTGACGGCGCTTCCCAAAGCAGTGGCACCGAGTGGCTGTGTCACGTTGCTTGGTCGCACCAATTCCGGAGCTTTCCCGGCTTCCGGAGCGTGCCCGGCGAACCACTCAGTGCCCGGACGGAACAGAGTGTGGTTTGGGAGGCTCCCGGAAGAATGTCTGTCCCTGACGGGGACAACAAGCACCTCGCCATGGTGGGGTCGGGTGCAGACTTGAGATTAACACTACCGGATCCAACAAACATTCCCCCTCTCGAAATCCGGCGACGGTACGTAGTCAATTGCTGCTCGGGGCGCTGCTCGGGGCCGCGAGCGGAAGTACGCACGCGCCCTGTTCGTCGAGGTCGAGCCGGTTGGCGGCCCAGCCCTCGCCGGCGAGATGGGCGACCTTGTCGGCGTTGTCGGCGTCGACGAGCGCCAACACGGTGGGCCCCGCACCGGAGATGACGGCCGGCACCCCGTCCGCGCGCAGCCGCTCGACGAGCGCCGCGCTCTCGGGCATGGCCGGTGCCCGGTACTCCTGGTGCAGCCGGTCCTCGGTGGCGGGCAGCAGCAGTTCGGGGCGGCGGGTGAGGGCCTCGACGAGCAGTGCGGCGCGGCCCGCGTTGGCGGCTGCGTCGACGTGCGGGACGTTGCGCGGGAGCAGGCCGCGCGCGGTCTCGGTGAGGACGGGCTTCCCGGGCACGAAAACCACCGGAACGATGGAACCGGCGGGATCCATCCTGATCGCCCGCGCGGCGCCGGCGTCCATCCAGGAGAGCGTGAAGCCGCCCAGCAGACAGGCCGCCACATTGTCGGGGTGGCCCTCGATCTCGGTGGCGAGTTCCAGCAGGGCCGTGTCGTCGAGCTTGGAGTCCCCGCCTATGGTCACGGCGCGCGCCGCGACGATGCCGGCGCAGATGGCGGCGGAGGAGGAGCCCAGGCCGCGGCCGTGCGGAATGCGGTTGGCGCAGACGATCTCCAGGCCGCGCGGCTGTCCGCCGAGCAGGTCGAAGGCGGTGCGCAGGGACCGTACGAGGAGGTGGTTCTCGTCGCGCGGGAGGGTCTCGCTGCCCTCGCCCGCGATGTCGATGAGCAGCCCGGAGTCGGCGACACGGACGACGACGTCGTCGTAGAGCCCCAGCGAGAGGCCGAAGGCGTCGAAGCCCGGGCCGAGGTTGGCGCTGGTGGCGGGGACGCGCACCCGGACGGCGGCGGCGCGGAAGGCTGGACCGGCCATCGCTCGATGACTCTCCTTGAGCTGCGTGATTGTCGAAGACATTCGATGAAGTGCGATGAAGTTCGATGACATCCGATAGGTACGTGGAGACCCTCGGGCCGTGGAGACGGCGCGGTGCCGAGCCATGCGCGCAGGCATATGCGGCGGGCGGGTTCGGTACAGCCTATCGAAGGAAGGTTCTGTGGCGACATAGGGCGCACAGGAGGCGCACGATGCGTGTCGTAAGCCCCCTGTGCACCCCCTGCGGGGATCTCCCCCGGATGCCGTTCCGCTTGTGGGTCTACGCGAGTCCGAGTCGCTCGGCGGCCGTGGGCGCGTCGACCGGGATCGTGACGGGCTGCGGGGCGCCGGCGACGGCCCAGTCGGGGTCCTTCAGACCGTTTCCGGTCACCGTGCAGACGATGGTCTGGCCCGGGTCGACCTTGCCCTGCTCGGCCGCCTTCAGCAGACCGGCGACGGAAGCGGCGGAGGCGGGCTCGACGAAAACACCCTCCTGTGCGGCCAACAGCCGGTAGGCGCGCAGGATTTCACGGTCCGTCACCTCGTCGATGAACCCGCCGGACTCGTCCCGCGCGGCGAGCGCGTACTGCCAGGAGGCCGGGTTGCCGATGCGGATCGCGGTGGCGATGGTCGAGGGGTCCTTGACGATCTCGCCGCGCACGATGGGCGCGGACCCGGACGCCTGGAACCCCCACATACGCGGAGTCTTCGCGGCGATGCCGTCGCCGGCGTACTCCTTGTAGCCCTTCCAGTACGCGGTGATGTTGCCCGCGTTGCCCACCGGCAGGACGTGGATGTCGGGCGCGTCGCCGAGCATGTCGACGATCTCGAAGGCGGCCGTCTTCTGGCCCTCGATGCGCACCGGGTTGACCGAATTCACCAGCGCCACAGGGTAGTTGTCGCTCAGCTCGCGGGCGAGGGTGAGGCAGTCGTCGAAGTTCCCGTCGACCTGGAGGATCTTCGCGCCGTGCACGAGGGCCTGGCCCATCTTGCCGAGCGCGATCTTCCCGCGCGGCACGAGGACGGCACAGACCATCCCGGCGCGCACGGCGTAGGCGGCGGCGGACGCGGAGGTGTTGCCCGTGGAGGCGCAGATGACGGCCTGCGCGCCCTCCTCCTTGGCCCGCGTGATGGCCATGGTCATACCGCGGTCCTTGAAGGACCCGGTGGGGTTGGCGCCCTCCACCTTGAGGTGGACCTCGCAGCCGGTGCGCTCGGAGAGCACCTGCGCGGGCACGAGAGGCGTGCCGCCCTCGCGGAGGGAGACGACCGGCGTGCTGTCGGACACCGGGAGCCGGTCCCGGTACTCCTCGATGATTCCGCGCCACTGGTGGGTCATTGCTGGTTACTCTCCTTCAACCCGCATGATGCTGGCGACACCCCGCACGGTGTCGAGCTTGCGCAACGCCTCGACGGTCCCGCCCAGGGCGGCGTCGGACGCGCGGTGCGTGACGACGACGAGAGAGGCCTCGCCGTCCTTCCCCTGCTGCCGAACCGTATCGATCGAGACACCGTGCTCGGCGAACACGGTGGCGACCTGTGCGAGAACACCTGGTTTGTCGGCGACGTCGAGGCTGATGTGGTACCGCGTGACGACCTCGCCCATGCCCGACACGGGCAGTCCGGCGTACGCCGACTCCCCTGGCCCGGTGGTCGAGTTGAGCCGGTTGCGGCACACGGCGACGAGGTCGCCGAGGACGGCGGAGGCGGTCGGAGCGCCACCGGCACCGGGGCCGTAGAACATCAGCTGCCCGGAGGCGTCGGACTCGACGAACACGGCGTTGTAGGCGCCGCGCACGGAGGCCAGCGGATGGCTGAGCGGAATCATGGCGGGATGCACGCGCGCGGTGACGGACCCGCCGTCCTCGGCCCGCTCGCAGATGGCGAGCAGCTTGATGGTGCAGCCCATGTTCTTGGCGGAGGCGAAGTCGGCGGCGGTGACCTCGGTCATCCCCTCGCGGTAGACGTCGTCGAGACGCACGCGCGTGTGGAAGGCGATTCCGGCGAGGATGGCGGCCTTGGCGGCGGCGTCGAAGCCCTCGACGTCGGCGGTCGGGTCGGCCTCGGCATACCCGAGCGCGGTGGCCTCGTCGAGGGCCTCCTGATACCCGGCCCCGGTCGAGTCCATCTTGTCGAGGATGAAGTTGGTGGTCCCGTTGACGATCCCGAGCACCCGGTTGACCTTGTCCCCGGCGAGGGACTCGCGCAGCGGCCGGATCAGCGGAATCGCCCCGGCGACGGCGGCCTCGTAGTACAGGTCCTTGCCCTGCCGCTCGGCGGCGGCGTGCAGGGCGGCGCCGTCCTGGGCGAGCAGCGCCTTGTTGGCGGAGACGACGGAGGCGCCGTGCTCGAAGGCGGTGGTGATGAGCGAGCGGGCGGGCTCGATACCCCCGATGACCTCCACCACCACATCGATGTCGCCGCGTTCGACGAGGGCGGTGGCGTCGGTGGTGACGAGGGCGGGGTCGATGCCTTCACGGACCTTGGAGGGCCGCCGTACCGCGACCCCCGCGAGCTCGATCGGTGCGCCGATGCGGGCGGCGAGGTCGTCGGCGTGCGTCGTCATGATGCGCGCCACCTCTGAGCCGACCACTCCACAGCCCAGCAGCGCCACCTTCAGCGGACGCGTACGCATCATCCGACCTCGTTTCCTCATACCGTCATCGGTTGGACCAGTCTCACTCACCGGACGGGACTTTCTATCCATAGTCCGGATCGTGAGACATCGATTTCATTTTCACAGGGGTGGAAGACGGGAGATCTTCCACCCCATTTGTTTCCGCAGAGTGCGACTCAACCGACGTCGAGCCGGAGCAGGTCCTCCTCGGTCTCCCGCCGGACGATGACCCGCGACTCGCCGTCCTTCACGGCGACGACCGGCGGCCGGAGCACATGGTTGTAATTGCTGGCCATGGAACGGCAGTACGCGCCCGTAGCCGGTACGGCGATGAGATCACCGGGTGCCAGATCCCCCGGCAGGAACGCGTCCTTGACCACGATGTCCCCGCTCTCGCAGTGCTTGCCGACGACGCGCGCGAGCATGGGCTCGGCATCGGAGCGGCGGGACACGAGGGCGACGCTGTACTCGGCGTCGTAGAGCGCCGTCCGGATGTTGTCGGACATGCCGCCGTCGACCGACACGTACGTCCGCAGCCCGTCGAGGGGCTTGATGGTGCCGACCTCGTAGAGCGTGAACGCGGTGGGCCCGACGATCGCACGCCCGGGCTCGACGGAGATACGAGGAGTCCGCAGCTTGGCCGAATCGCACTCACGGGTGACGATCTCGGTGAGCGCCTTGGCGATCTCGTGCGGCTCACGGGGATCGTCGTCGCTGGTGTACGCGATCCCGAGCCCGCCTCCGAGGTCGATCTCGGGCAGCTCGACCCCGTGCTCGTCGCGAATGTCCTTCAGCAGCCCGACAACCCGGTGGGCGGCGACCTCGAACCCGGACATGTCGAAGATCTGCGACCCGATGTGGGAGTGAATCCCGATCAGTTCCAGCCCGTCGAGCTGAAGAGCCCGCCGTACGGCTTCGGCGGCCTGCCCCCCGGCCAGCGGAATCCCGAACTTCTGGTCTTCATGAGCGGTGGCGATGAACTCGTGCGTATGCGCCTCGACACCGACCGTGATCCGGATCTGCACGGGCTGCCGCTTGCCGAGGGACTGCGCGATATGGGCGACGCGCACGATCTCCTGGAAGGAGTCGAGAACGATCCGCCCGACACCGGCCTCGATGGCCCTCGTGATCTCGCTCACGGACTTGTTGTTTCCGTGGAAGGCGATGCGGTCGGCGGGCATACCGGCGGAGAGGGCGGTGGCGAGTTCGCCCCCGGAACACACATCGAGATTCAGCCCCTCCTCGTGCAACCACCGCACGACGGCACGGGACAGGAACGCCTTGCCGGCGTAGAAGACATCGGCGTCGTGCCCGAAGGCGGTACGCCAGGCCCGGGCACGCTGCCGGAAATCGTCCTCGTCGAGAACGTAGGCAGGGGTCCCGTGCCGCTCGGCAAGCGTCTTCACGTCAATGCCGCCGACGGTGACGACACCGTTCGCGTCGTCGTCACGGGTGACGGTCTGGGCCCACACCTTGGGGTCGAGGGCGTTGAGATCGGCGGCGGGCCCCGAGTAGTGCCCCTCGGGCAGCACATCGGCGTGACGGGGACCGGCGGGGTGTGCGGAACGGCTCATGTCGTGTTCTCTTCTGTCTCTTCCTGGCGCGGAGATCGAGTGAGTGGTGTCTGCGTCGGTCTTCGCGCTCAGAGGTGTTCGGGTCCGTCGATGCCGAGCAGGGACAGGCCACCGGCGAGCACCGCCCCGGCGGCTTCGGCAAGCGCGAGCCGGGCACGGTGGGCGGCCAAGGGTTTCTCGTCCCCGAGCGGAAGCACCGCGGGAAGGAGAAGCAGCGTCGCATCCGCTACGGCGACCAGGTGACGGGCGAGCAGATCGGGAGCGCGGTGCGCTGCCGCGCGGGACAGGACGCGGGGGTGGTCGGCGAGGAGGGGGGTGACCTCATGCCTGAGGGAGGTGGTGGCCTCTTGTACGTCGCCGGGTCGGGCGGTGAATCCGAGGTCGGCGGCGTTGCGGCTGACGGCCCGGGTGCGGGCGTAGGCGTAACGGACCCGGAAGAGGGGATTCGACTCCCGCTGCACGAGGTGGTCGGCGGTGAGACGGGGCCGGTCATGGGCGGCGGGGTGAAGGAGAGCCCAGCGGGCGGCATCGCGGCCGAGGGCGAGAAGGCCGGCGAGGTCGGAGGTGGGGACGGGGACAGGACGTACGACTTCAAGGCCGAGGTCGGGGTCGAGGTTGAAGTCGGGGTCGAGGTCGAGCGGGGCGGGTTCCTGGGGGGCGACACCGGCGACACCGAGAACGGTCGCCCAGGCGGGCTCGGGTGACCCGGTCTCACAGCTGGTGCGGACGTCGGCGCCCTGTGAGCGCAGGAGGCGGGCGACGACGTCCATGACGACGAGGGCGCGTGGCTCGTCGGAGGCGTGAAGTCGTACGAGGTGAGCGACTGGGGTGTTAGGGGGGCTGTCATCGCCGATGGTTCGGCCGTCGACGAACCCGTACCGCGGTCCGCGTCGCAGGATCTCCGCGACGAGCGAGGTGGACGCGGTACTCCCCAGACTGATGTTGAGAAACCCGGGCCCGGTGATCTCGACACCGCTGACGCCCTGCGCGCCGGCCAGATGCGGCAGCAGCAGCTCGGCGACGTGACGGGGGGTTTCTCCGGCGGGCCGGGCGAGCTGAAGGGCGATGTTGGTGGCGTAGTCACCCCACCCGCCGGCCCCCGGCACGGTCACCGAAACCGTCTCCGGCACGACCACGCTCAGCTCCCCGCCCTCGACAGCACGGCGCACCGCGCACAGCACGGTACGGGAGAGCTCGACGGGGGTCACGGGACAAGCGTAGGGAGGAGGGGGGTGGGTAGGCCAGCCGGTTTGGCCGGGGGTCCGGGATGTGGACGCCGGGATGGAGGCGGGTCGAGGTCTCCATGTCCGGCGTCTGGGACCCGGGCAGCCCGTCAGCCGCCGCTACGGCCACCTCGTCCGGCCCGTTCGGCCTCGCCCGCACCGAAGGGACCGCCGATGGACAGCCCGCCCGTCGCGTCACGCCGCCCGCGCTCGATCAACTGCCGTACGAGCGCGATGAGTTCGGAAGGCTCGAAGGGCTTGGCGAGAAACGCGTCGACGCCGACGTCGAGTCCGCTCTCGACCTCGTGCTGAGTGCAGGCGCTGACGATGGCGAGGGGGAGATCACGGGTACGGGGATCGCTGCGCAGCCGAGCGGCGGTACGCAGTCCGTCCAGCCGGGGCATCACGACATCGAGGGTGACCACATCGGGCTGCACCTGATGAATGACGTCCAGACACTCGGCACCATCGGCCGCGGTCACGACCTCGAGACCCTCCAGCTCGAGATTGACCCTGATCAACTGCCGGATGACCTTGTTGTCGTCCACAACAAGCACCCGACCCGACGCGCCTGGCACAACTCGAGAGTAGGTCCGGACCGGCCACCGCGTCCGGGTTTTCCCCACTTCCACCCCCTGCGAGCGACCCGGGACACCTCCCGAACCACCTCTCCCCCGACCTCTCTGACCACCGGGAAACCTGTTCATGAACACGGGTATGGAGCTGGTAGGGTTCTACCCGTCGCCACGAACACCGCGACGAACACGCCCCCGTAGCTCAGGGGATAGAGCAACGGCCTCCGGAGCCGTGTGCGCAGGTTCGAATCCTGCCGGGGGCACCTTGTATTGGGTGCCCAAAGACCCCGCCATCAGCGCGTCAGCTGAGTGCGGGGTCTTCGTGTGTGTGCGGGCGGATGCCGTTGGAAGCAGGCGTTTGCCAGTGATCACGAGATGGCGACGCAATGATCTTGACCGCTCTCTTCGCAGGCCAGGCGTCCTTCGTGGGAGCCCGAGCAAGGCTCATTTTGCGCTTGGCCGGGCAACAAGCTTGTGGTGTTCTGCTCCAGTGAATGGTGTCGTCTCAGCCTTAGTCGCGATTGCAGGCACCTTGTTGGGATCGGCTGTCACATACGCGTTCCAGCGCAACGCGTCCGCACGAGACCAACTGTTCTCGGCTCAACAACAGTTACGTTCGGATCGGATGACCGTCTACGGCGACTTCGCCGGGGCACTGACCGAATTCCGGCGCGGGCAACAAGATCGTTGGTACCGCTGGAGCGAGGATCCTGACGGCCCAGCGTCCACTGAAGCTCGCTTGGAGGCTCACCGGCTCCGCGGGGTTGCCCTTCACGCATTGTTCCGGGTCCAGCTCATCGTAAGCACGCAGACACTGATCGATGCCGCGCAGGACGCCTACGCCCGAACGTCCGCTTTACACCTGGCAACCGACAAAACAGAAGTGCAAGCCTTGGCCACGCAGGCACGAGAGGTGTTGGAGCAGTTCATCAAGCTCGCTTCATCAGACGTGCAGTAGCCGACAAGCGGTACACCGCGTCGGAGCCGAGCCCACAGCAACTCGGCTCCATCCGAGTCCAGTTGGGCCTTCCGCACGCCTCGCGCAGGACAGACCCGAGGGCCTCCTGCGTGAACTCCGTGCTGTTGTCCGAGATTATGCGGTCGGCCGGCATAGATGCCACGCATGAAGAGCGGGAACCAGTCTCACCGGGTCCTGCTCTTTGTCATTGCCGTATGTCGCTCACTGAAGCACACATTCCCTAGATATAAATGGTCACCTTTGGTCGTTTCATTTCACTTCCTCGGAAGTCGCGCATGCGCTCTTACCTGGCCGTGGGCAGGCGTGCGACCATGCCCATCCAAAGTTCGGCGCCACAACTCCGGGGGGAATTATGAACAGAAGATGGGCACTCGTGTGCGGTTTGGTTTCCGTACTGGCGTTTTCAGGGACAGGGACCGTGCAGGCCGCAAGCCACCCCGTCTTCGTGTGGAAAAGCGTGAAGAGTGGGCGCTGTGTGGACGCAGACCTCAACAGCATCGGAGCCAACGGCACCAAGGTCCAGCTCTGGGACTGCAATCGCAGTGTGCAGCAGAACTGGATTCTGTACGGAGACGGAACTATTCGTAGTTCCAAGAACAAGAAGTGCCTTGACGCCGACCTCAACACGATCGGACGCAACGGCACCAAAGTTCAACTCTGGGACTGCAACGGCACGCTGCAGCAGAAATGGAGCATCACTGGGGGAACTACTAGTGCGACGCACCGCATTGTCAGTCGGTACAGCTACCGCTGCGTCGACGCGGACCTCAACACGATCGGACGCAATGGCACCAGAGTCCAGCTCTGGGACTGCAACAGCCAACCGCAGCAGAGCTGGAGGACGCTGTACTACTGATTGCCGGCACGTCATTGAGATCTGTCGGTGATGTCACCGGCGGCGTGACGGTCGTACCGACCGCAGTCTGCAAGGCTCCCGTGCCGTTGGGTGGATGTCCGAAGTCGGCCCATCGGCGCAGGAGTCTTGCTTGCTCTCTGGACAGCGGCGCCGCTTCTCCGCCGCGCGAAGTCAAGAACCCAGCTGCGGAACATCCGATCGCACGAGGCGGACCCGCGCGGCCGGTATGCGGTCGGGGAAGTAGGCGAATCCGTTGCCGTTGTCGAGGAGCAGTGCCTCGTCGATGTCGTCCACGGACCAGAGGTCGACCGGGCCGCCGGTGTTGTTGAGCCGGAAGAAGAACTCTGTTTCCTCTTCGCCCCGGCAGACGAAGATGCCCTCCGCTTCGGGGCGGCGGCTGCCGGCGATTCCCCGTGCGGCGCCCATCCGGGTCCAATCCAGGCCGTGTTGTGCGATCGACCTGCGGTTGAGTACGGACGAGACATGAAAGAAGTACGACGTTTCAGACACGCCTGGAGTATAGGAGGCCGTGAGGCTGCCTCCTCAGGGGTGTGGACGGGCAGGGCTGCAGTCGGTGGATGGATGGTCGGATCGACGAACGGCGCGCCGCCCCTGGATGGGACGGCGCGCCGTGGGTTTCACGTCACTGCCGGGACGTCACTGGTGGGACGTCACCGCCGGGACGTCACTGGTCGGACGTCATGGTGCCGGTGGGGTCAGTGGTGGCCGCCGCCACCGTGGCCGCC
>NZ_JAEQAZ010000011.1 GCF_016654115.1 Streptomyces sp. MBT53 | reverse complement strand
GTGCTCGTGGACGGCGTGGTCAAGGACGCTGGTGGTGATGGCGGCCCCTGTCGAAGGGGCGGTTGCGGTGGCGGTCGTCGGGGTCGGTGCGACGATCCTCGCGACCAGCGTCCTTGACCACGCCGTCCACGAGCACTGGAGCGAGGACATCCATGACCACGGCGTGGTCGGCGGTGTGCTCACCGGTGCCGGCCATGTCGGCACGGAGACCTGGGACGATGCGAAACGACTGACGAAGGACGTGTGGCACGGTGTCAAAAGCATCTTCTGAGGTCACCGCCGCCGGGGCCCCCGTGGAGATTCCGAAACTGCCGAAGCTCGGCAGGACCTGGTACAAGCGCGGCGCGCTCTACTGGCTGTGCCGGACCCGCACGACGCTGTTCCTCCTCATCCTGATGGCGGGGATCTCCTTCTTCTCGCTGGCCCTCTACTCGGGCTTCCGGGACGAGATGCCGCCCACCGTGCGCACGGTGTGCGACTGCGTGCAGGCGATCGCGGCCTGCGCGGCCCTCGTCTGGGGCTGGATCAAGCAGCGCCGGGGACATCGACAGGCCCTCCTGGACCCGCCCAGTCCGAAGCAGACCTGGATCGCCAAGCGCGACCACAACCGGCAGGCCGGCAGGTCGGCCGGCTTCGGCGCCGCGGGCGGGCGGGTGCTCATCGCCCTGGCCGCACCCGTCATGCCGGCCTTCGCCGCGTATCTCGTCGGCTGGCTCGCCGCCTGGACCACCGTCCGCGAATACCCCAGCGAAGTCGGCGCCCGCCGCTGGCTCCAGGAGCATCCCTCCGGAACATGATCCCCTCCGACATCCCCAAGCTTCCCGGACTCGGCACCACTTGGTACGAGCGGGGGACGCGCTACTGGCTCCGCCGGGTGCGTACGGCCGTACTCCTGTTGATCGTCATGGCCTTCCTGTGCTTCGCCGCGGTCAGCCTCTACCGGGGCTTCCGGACCGTGCTGCCGCCGAGCGTGCGCACGGTGTGGGACTGGGCGCAGGTGATCGCTTCGTGCGGGGCGCCGATCTGGGGTTGGGTGGTGCAGCGCCGGAGCTGTCGCAGGGACCTCCAGGACCCGCCGGCTCCCGGCGAGTTCCGCAGCCGTAAGCGCGACGAGACCCGCCGTTCCACGGGCCTGGCACTCGCGGGCCGCCTGGGAGTGATCGTCGCGGCCCCCGTCCTGCCGGCGCTCGCCGCGTGGGCCGTCGGCTGGTGTGCCGGCATGCTCACCGTCCGCGAATACCCGAGCGAGGTCGGCGCCCGCCGCTGGCTGCAGGAGCACCCGTCCGCAACATGATCCCCTCCGACGTTCCGAAGATCCCCGGGCTCGGCAGAACCTGGTACAGGCGCGGCGCGGGCTACTGGCTGCGCCGGGCCTCCGGCGCGCTGCTCTGGTTCGTGCTGATGGCCATGATGTGCGGTGTCGTCGTCGAGCTGTACCAGTCGTTCCGCGTCCACCTGCCCCCGCTCCCACGCGTGTTGTGGGACTGGACGCAGATCGCCGCGTCCTGTGTGGCCCTGGTGTGGGCCTGGGTGAAACAGCACCGGGCCATCCGCGAGAAGATGCTCGACCCGCCGACTCCCAAGCAGGCCTGGATCGAGAAGCGGTACGGGACGCAACGCGGCCAGAACCTGGGCCGTGCCCTGTTCCTCCCCGCGCTGCTCGTGCTCCCCGTCGTGCCGGCGCTCTTCGCGTGGTGCGTCGGCACGGTGATCGCCGTCTTCGCCGTCCGTGTATACCCCAGCGAGGTCGGCGCCCGCCGGGCCCTAGAGCACAGCCGCAGCCTTGCGGGTGGCGGTCAGAAACGCCTGCGGTGACGACTCGCCGAGCTCGGTGTTCGCCTCCCGTACGGTCCGTGAGCGCAGCGTGAATCCCGCCGCCTCCAGCAGCTCGGCCATCGCCTCCGGTCGCCGCCGTTCGAAGTCCAGGCGGACCGGGTGGCCGAAGGGGCGGTCGAGGGTGAGGGGTTGGTCGCCGGCCTGGAAGGCGATCAGGAGGTAGCCGCCGGGTGCCAGGACGCGGTGGAACTCCGTGAAGAGGGACGGGAGTTGGTCCACCGGCGTGTGGATGGACGAGTACCAGGAGACGGCCCCCGCGAGTGCCCCGTCGGGGATGTCCAGCTGCAGCATCGAGCCCTGCCGGAAGGTCAGGTCCGGGTTCTCGCGGCGGGCGATCGCGAGCATCGGACCGGACAGGTCGAGGCCGAGGACGTCCAGGCCGAGGGAGGCGAGGTACGCGGTCGTACGGCCCGGTCCGCAGCCCAGGTCGGCCACCGCTCCGCCTCCACCGCGGTTCACCAGCTCGGCGAAGTCGGCCAGAACGGTGCCGTCCCGCGGCCCGGTGCGTTCTCCGGCGAACATCTCGGCGTAGTCCTCGGCGACCGCGTCGTAGAAGGTCCGGGTGGTGGTCACGAAGGCGGCTTCGGCGGATGGCGTCGATGGCGTCGAGGGTGCGGATGGCGTCGAGGGTGTGGATGTCATGGGCGGGGACCTTACCTACGCCCACTGACAACTCCCGGTCCGCGCAGCCCGGTTCAGGCCACCCCGGCCAACCGGAGTGCCGCCGTCGCCCCGGCCGCCGCCAGCACCACCACCACGAACGGCGCCCTGCGCCACGCCAGCACACCCCCGACCAGGACCCCGGCCGGGCGGGCCCACCCCGCGAAGCCGCCGCCCTCCGTCAGCGCCCCGGTCGCCAGCAGCGCGACCAGCAGGACCACCGCTCCGGCGGACAGCAACTCTTGTACGCGGGCGGAGAGTTCGACCCGCCCGTGCAGCACCGGTCCGACCAGCCGGAAGGCGTACGTCCCGACCGCCAGCGCCAGGATCACGGCCACCGTCGGGCTCATGCCGTCGCCCCTCGCCGGTACAGGACGAGTCCCACCAGGGCCAGCAGCACCGGCACGCCCGCCGGAACGCCCGGCGTCACCGTCACCGCGACCGCGACGACCGCACCGAGCAGCGCGGACCGCCGTACCCGCGCGTCCTTCCGTACCGCGGGCAGCGTGAGCGCGACCAGGACGGCGGGGAAGGCCGCGTCCAGGCCGTAGGTGTCGGTGTCGCCGAGTGCGCCTCCGGCGAGCGCCCCGATCAGCACCCCGGCGTTCCAGGCAGCGAACAGGCCGAGCCCGGAGACCCAGAACGCGGTCCGGCGCCGTAGCGGATCCTGTTGGGCGAGGGCGAAGGCCACCGTTTCGTCGGTCACGAGGTGCGCGCCGGTCAGGCGGGCGAGGCGGCCCGTGCCCAGGATGTCCGCCACGGCCAGGCTGTAGGCCGCCGTGCGGGTGTTGAGGAGCAGGCCGGTGGCCGTCGCGGCGAGCGGGCCGCCGCCGGCGAGGAGTACACCGACCGCGCTGAACTGGGCCGAGCCCGCGTAGACGAGCAGCGACATGGCCACCGGGACCCAGACCGGCAGGCCGCCGGCCACCGCGATCGCGCCGAAGGAGACGCCCACGATGCCGCCGGCCAGCCAGATGAGGGAGGCGTCCCGGACCATTTCCGGGAGCACCGCGAGAGAGGGTGTTCGCTCTGCCGTACGCATGTTCTCTACAATGAACAGCAGGGACTTCGTTCGTCAAGGCGAACGTTCGTACCGATGGAGCGAACGCGAGTGAACATGGAGCGAACGTGACGTCCGATATCTCCGACGTGCCGGCCCGGCTTCCCCTGGACTGGATCGCCGCCGCGCTCCGGCGGGAACGCACCCGCGTCGGGCTCTCCCTCTCCGAGCTGGCCAAGCGGGCCGGTATCGCGAAGTCCACGCTGTCGCAGCTGGAGGCGGCCGGCGGGAATCCGAGCATGGAGACGATCTGGGCGCTGGCGGTCGCGCTCGGGGTGCCGTTCAGCGTGCTGGTGGAGCCGCCGACGCCGTCCGTGCAGGTCATCCGGGCGGGGGAGGGGCCGACGGTCCACTCCGATCAGTCCAGCTACACGGCCACGCTGCTCTCGGCGAGCCCGCCGGGGGCGCGGCGGGACATCTACTACGTGTGGCTGGAGCCGGGGACCGTGCGGGACTCCGAGCCGCACATCCCGGGGACGGTGGAGCACATCGTCGTCAGCGCGGGGCGGGTGAAGGCCGGTCCGGGTGAGGGGGCGGTGGAGCTGGGGCCCGGGGACTACATGGCGTACCGGGGTGATGTGCCGCACACCTACGAGGCGTTGGCGGCCGGGACCATGTTCGTGCTGGTCATGCAGCATCTCTGAGGCCCGGGCGGGGAAAGGCAGGAGCCCCGTCGCCTTACGGCGCGGGGCTCCTTGGGTACTGCTATCTGTTCCGGATCAAAGCACCAGGCTCCGAGACCGAATAACTACGATCGTGCGACTCAGACGGGGGTGACGTTCTCCGCCTGCGGGCCCTTCGGACCCTGGGTCACGTCGAAGGAGACCTGCTGGTTCTCCTCCAGCGAACGGAAGCCGCTCGCGTTGATCGCGGAGTAGTGAACGAAGACGTCGGGGCCGCCGCCTTCTTGGGCGATGAAGCCAAAGCCCTTTTCGGCGTTGAACCACTTCACGGTTCCGGTAGCCATAAGCCCTCCTTGGGCCCAAAGGGTTGCCCTGCTCCAGAACCCTGCAAGTGTGAAAACAAGTCCCGCACTACTGCATACGTCTGAAAACGACTAGAGCCTGCGGTTACATGCTCCGCAGGCTCTGTACTGCAAGGGAAACCAAACTGCAACTTGGCGGCGAGCCTAGCATGTGGGCAGCCGAAAGCAATAGAGGCCAAGATCACATCACCCGGACGTTTGAAGATCGCCAGAGGCTTGACTGTGGGGCCGAAGTATGGAGCGTACCTCATGAGGTCTAGCCTCACGTTGTGGACAATTCTCGCACCCGGCCGCGCGTCGGCCACATCCAGTTCCTGAACTGCCTCCCCCTGTACTGGGGGCTCGCGAGGACGGGCACGCTCCTCGACATCGAGCTGACGAAGGACACCCCGGACCAGCTCAACGAGATGCTGGTGCGGGGCGACCTCGACATCGGGCCCATCGCCACCGCCGAGTTCCTCAAGAACGCCGACGACCTGGTCGTCTTCCCGGACATCGCCGTCGGCTGCGACGGCCCGGTGATGTCCTGCGTGATCGTCTCGCAGGTCCCGCTGGACCAGCTGGACGGCCGCCGGGTCGCCCTGGGCTCGACCTCGCGGTCCTCCGTCCGGCTCGCCCGGCTGCTCCTCGCCGACCGCTTCGGCGTCCGGCCCGACTACTACACGTGCCCGCCCGACCTGAGCCTGATGATGCAGGAGGCCGACGCGGCCGTGCTCATCGGCGACGCGGCCCTGCGCGCCTACATGGTCGACGGCCCCCGCTTCGGGCTGGAGGTGCACGACCTCGGCGCGCTCTGGAAGGAGTGGACCGGGCTGCCGTTCGTCTTCGCCGTCTGGGCCGCCCGCCGCGAGTACCTGGAGCGCGAGCCGGAGATCACCCGCAAGGTCCACGAGGCCTTCCTCGCCTCCCGCAACCTCTCCCTCGAAGAGGTCGGCAAGGTCGCCGAACAGGCCGCCCGCTGGGAGGACTTCGACGCGGAGGTCCTGGAGCGGTACTTCACCACCCTCGACTTCAGCTTCGGCGCACCCCAACTGGCCGCGGTCACCGAGTTCTCCCGCCGGCTGGGAACGGCGGACGGCTTCCCCGCCGAACTGAAGGTGGATCTCCTCCAGCCGTAGCAACCGGAGGGGCGCGGCGCACTACCCTGCTGGAAGTCGTACGGGGGAGGGGTGGACGGCATGCAACCGCTCGGCAGCGACGAACCCACGGTCGTGGGGCCCTACCGGCTGCTCGGCCGGCTCGGCGCCGGCGGGATGGGCCGCGTCTATCTCGGGCGCAGCGCGGGCGGTCGTACGGTCGCGGTCAAGATCGTGCATCCGCACTTCGCGCTCGACGAGGAGTTCCGCGCCCGCTTCCGCCGCGAGGTCGACGCCGCGCGCCGGGTGGGCGGCGCCTGGACGGCCCCTGTGCTGGACGCGGACCCCGAGGCTTCCGTGCCGTGGGTGGCCACGGCCTACGCTGCCGGGCCCTCCCTCTCCGCCGCCGTCACGGACGGCGGGCCACTGCCCACCGCTACCGTACGGGCCCTGGGCGCGGGGCTCGCCGAGGCGCTGACGGCCGTCCACGAACTGGGGCTCGTGCACCGGGACGTGAAACCGTCCAACGTGCTCCTCACTCTCGACGGCCCCCTCCTCATCGACTTCGGGATCGCTCGCGCCACGGACGGCACCGCCTCCCTCACCTCCACCGGCGTCTCCGTCGGCTCGCCCGGCTACATGGCCCCCGAGCAGATCCTCGGGAAGGGCGCGACGGGCGCGTCCGACGTCTTCTCCCTGGGTGCCGTGCTGGTCTACGCGGCCACGGGCGAGTCGCCCTTCCCCGGCGACTCCTCGGCCGCGCTGCTCTACAAGGTCGTCCACGAGGAACCCGAACTGGGGGATCTGGGCGGCGAGTTGCGGGAGCTGGCCATGGCCTGTCTCGCCAAGGACCCCGCCTCGCGGCCGAGTCCGGGCGAGGTGTCCCGGCGGCTCGCTCCCGAAGGTGCCGCCCGACTGGTCGCCGGTGGCTGGCTGCCGGGGGCGCTGGTCGAGCAGGTCAGCCGAAGTGCCGTACAGCTGCTGAACCTTGAGGCGGCGGGGGTGGCCGAGGGGATGCCCTCGGCGCCGGTGGGGTTCAGCAGTCCTTCGGTCGGCGGTGGCGGGGCGGGTGCGTTCGGGCCGGCGCCGGTGATGCCGATGGCCGCGGCCACCGTGCCGCCCTTCGCCGTGCCCGAACCCCGTGACGCGCCCCCGCACGAAACGCTTCCCCCGGACTCCGGTCGTCGCCCGGGGAAGGTCTCCGTCTCCCTTGCCGCCACGGCCGCTCCCGGAGCCGACGGCCGTGGGCGCAGGGTCAGTTGCACCCTCGCTCTCGCCGTCGCCGGGGCGCTCGCGGCGGTGACCGTGGGGTCGGTCTTCCTGTACCGGATGCTGCCGGGCGACAGCGGCACGGACAACTCCGCCGGCTCGGCCCCCACCGCGACCTCGACCGGCGGGCCGGGCAGCGCGGCCAGCAGCGTGCCGAGCGGCGCGGCGAGCACCGCGTCCAGCAAGGAGCCGAGCGGCGGCCCGAGTTCACCCGTGCCCACCCCGCTGCAGTCCGTCCCCGCCGCCTACCTCGGCACGTGGGAGGGCCAGGGCACCGCGCTCGGCGGCACCCTCCCGGACGGGACCTTCCGGCTCACGGTCGCCAAGGCGAGCGTCGGCCAGCAACTGGGCGTCCTCCGCCAGACCGACCAGCTCGGCGGTGTCTGCGACGACGTACTGACCCTCAAGCAGGTGACCAAGACCCGGCTCGTCGCGAGTGCCGCGGGCGCGAAGACCAACCGGGACGTGTGCAACCAGGCCGCCCACACGGTCACCCTCACCCCCACCGGCGACGACCTCACCTACGCGTCGGACAGCTCCGCCGAGGGCTCCCCGACCGCCCGGCTGTCCAAGGTCGGGTAGCCGCCCCATGGACTACGACCATCTGCTCATCGCCCTCGCGGGAGTGTGGGGCGCCGGTGCGGGCGCGGTGGTCGCGCGGGCCGGGCGGCGCGGCGCCGGTACCGCGCTCCTCGTGGTCCTGGTGTGCGTCGCCCTCGCCGTCGCCACCGGGATCAGACCCGAGTTGGCGGTCTGGCTGCTGCTCGCGCCGCTCGCGCTCCTGCCCACCGTAACCGCCCTGGCACTCCCCGCCGCCGGTGTCGCCCTCGCCCTCCTCGGTGTCGCCGCAGTCCTGCCCGAGCACGCCGGTCACTGGACGACCGCACTGCGCGGGGCGCTCGCATGCGGCGCCGGGTACTACGCGCTGTCCCGCCTCGACCCCGGCGGCGGTGGCCTGGGCACCGGGGAGGTGAGACTCGCGGTCGGCGCGGGTGTCGTCCTCGGGTGGTACGGGTGGCCGACGCTGGTGCTGGGCGCGTTCGCGGGGTTCCTGCTGCGGGCGGTGTACGGGGCGGTCCCCGGCGGGCGACGGCGGGCCGACGTCCGTTTCGGCCCGTTTCTGCTCGTGGGCGCGTTCCTCGGGCTGCTGGTCGGGGCGTACACGGCCTGAGACCGGGATGCGCGCGGCCTGCGGGCGGGGTGTCGATACCGCTGGCGTAGGCTGGCAAGGTCCGTCCGCAACCCTTGACGAAAGGGACCCTCCCGGTGACCGAGAAGGCCGAGCTCCAGTCCGTCCTCGACCGTGCCGCCGAGGGCGGGCGCATCACCCCCGAAGAGGCGCTCGACCTCTACCGCGACGCCCCGCTGCACGCCCTCGGCGCCGCCGCCGACGCCGTACGCAAGCGGCGGTACGCGGGTACGGAGCACATCGCGACGTACATCATCGAGCGGAACATCAACTACACGAACGTGTGCGTCACGGCGTGCAAGTTCTGCGCCTTCTACGCCGCGCCCAAGGACACCGCCAAGGGCTGGACGCGTGACCTCGACGACATCCTGCGCCGCTGCGCGGAGACCGTCGAACTCGGCGGCACGCAGATCATGTTCCAGGGCGGACACCACCCGGACTTCGGCGTCGAGTACTACGAGAAGCACTTCGCCGCGATCAAGGCCGCGTACCCCCAGCTGGTCATCCACTCCCTCGGCGCGTCCGAGGTCGAGCACATGGCCCGTATCTCGAAGGTCTCCGTCGAGGAGGCCATCTCGCGCATCCACACGGCGGGTCTCGACTCCTTCGCCGGCGCGGGTGCGGAACTGCTCCCCGCCCGCCCCCGCAAGGCCATCGCGCCCCTCAAGGAGTCCGGCGAGCGCTGGCTGGAGATCATGGAGGCGGCGCACAACCTGGGCGTCGAGTCCACGTCGACCATGCTCATGGGCACCGGCGAGACCAACGCCGAGCGCATCGAGCACCTGCGGATGATCCGCGACGTGCAGGACCGGACGGGCGGCTTCCGGGCCTTCATCCCGTACACGTACCAGCCCGAGAACAACCACCTGAAGGGCCGCACGCAGGCCACGCTCTTCGAGTACCTGCGGATGATCGCCATCGCCCGGCTCTTCATGGACAACATCGCCCACATCCAGGGCAGTTGGCTCACCACCGGCAAGGAGGTCGGCCAACTCTCCCTGCACTACGGCGCGGACGACCTCGGCTCGATCATGCTGGAGGAGAACGTCGTCTCCTCGGCCGGCGCCAAGCACCGCTCCAACCGCCTGGAGATCATCGACCTGATCCGCAAGGCGGGCCGCGTCCCGGCCCAGCGGACCACCACCTACGAGCACATCGTCGTCCACGACGACCCGGCGAACGACCCCGTCGACGAGCGGGTCATGTCCCACATCTCGTCCACGGCGATCGAAGGCGGCACGGCCCACCCCGAGTTGAAGCTCCTGTCCGCCAACTAGGGCTGCTGTGCTGACGATTCACACAGCGGACGAGGGCGGGGCCGTCGCGGTCGAGGGCGCCCGGATCGCGGGTACGGGGACGCTGTTGGAACTCAAGCAGCGCTTTCCCGTTGCACGGGTGCGGAGTTGGCCCGGTGCGCTGGGGCCCGCCCGCATCCACGAGGGCCCTCTCCCGGACGCCCCGAGCCCACGGGAGCGGATCCACGCCGTCCTCAAGTCGGGCGCGACGGCCGTCCTGGAGCAGTACGTCGACTCACCCGAACTCCGTTCGGCGGCGCACCGGAACGACGTCCAGATCCTCCCCCACCCGACAGCCGCCGACGAGGGCCGAGCCGACCTGGCCGTATTCGACGAGAACGGCGAGTGCATCGCAACGGTGTGCGCGGGGCGGCTACTTCACAGACGCCGGTGAGTTAAATAGGGGCGCGGGGCTGTGACATTTGCGGCTCCGCCGCGTGGGCGCGCTCAGCCACAACGCACCGCCACCCGGCAACGCACCCGTCACCCCGCAAACGCTTCCCCGAACGCCCCCGAAGCCTGCGTCACCCCACTGCAATCGGTAGCGGCGTCGTCATCCGAACTCCCGCTCTCACACTGCTGATCCCTGAACGTCGACCACATCGACACCCACGCGACCTCCTTCTCCTCGGCGAACTTCCGCACCTGAGCCGCGTCCGAGAGCGAAAACGTCTCCCCCGACACGTCGTTGACGCCGGCCATCGAGGTCAGCGCCATCCCCTGCCACGCCCCCGCGTCCGACAACCCGAACACCTTCTTCAACTGGGTGTGCGTGGCCGTGGCCGACGTGATCGCGTAGTCGCCCATGTCCCCGGTGTACGACTCGCCGTAGTTCATCGTCATGATGTTGACCGTGGAGACCTGGACCGCGTTGTCGTTCGCGGACTCCAGCAGCGCCAGGCTGTCGGAGTCGAGCCCGGACGGCATCACGGGCAGCGTGAAGGACACCTTGAGGTCGGTGCGTTCCTTCTGGAGCACGGCTATCGCCTTCGAACGCAGGGCGACCGACGCCGAGTCGGTGAGCGTGTCGCCCTCGATGTCGAAGTCGGCCTGGGTGGAGCCGGCCGCGTCCAGCGCCTCGCCGTAGGCCTTCGCGAGCGCGGTGACACTCGTGCAGGTCTCGGCCAGTTCCTTCCCGGACGCCCCGCCGAAGGAGACGCGTACGGTCGCGCCGGACGTCTTGAGCGCCGCGATCCTGGATTTCACGGCCGCGTTGTCGATCGCGGTCGTACCGTTCCACTTCGGTGTGCAACTGCTGCCGGAGGCGATCGCGAAGGCGAGGTTGTACGTCGTCGGCGACCCCGAACTGTCCATGTCGGATGCGGTGGTGACGCTGACGTACGGGGCGTAGGACGTGCTCGACGAAGAAGCCGAGGGCGTCGGAGAGGCGCTTTCGGTGGGGGTGGTCTCGGCCTTCTCCGTGGCTTTGGGTGCCGCATCCGACGAGTCACCGGAGCTGGAGGAGCAGCCGGTGACCGTCAGGGCAAACAAGCAGGTGAGCCCGGCCGCCGGTTTCAGGAAACTCCTCATTGAGCATGCACCCTTTCCGCGTGGGGACGGTGATTTCTGTCTCAGGATGGAAACAGAGTCGGTTTCCGCAGCCTAAATGAAGCACATGGGGCTGTGTCTTACGAAGACAGATAAAACATAGGAAACCCACGGGTACCGTTGCTCGAATCGGTCAAGTCGGGCGACGAAGCGGAAGATTGAGGACACTACTGACACCGGCCGCTCATAAGGCATTTCCTGGGTTCTCTAAGGAAAGGCACAGGTTGCCGCGTTTTTCTTGGCGGGCTCACAAGAGAACCAGAGTTTTGGTCACATAAAGGCGGCCTAATGTCTGGGGAATGCAATCCGAGTCCGCCATCGATAACCAAGCCTCTGCGCGCGGTCGCCGCCGCAAAGCCGGCAACGGGTCCGCAGAAGGCCCTGTGTTCGTTGACAACTCCGGCCGCCGGTCAAAGGTGCTGCGCCGGATCGGCCTCCTCATGGGCACCGTCTGCCTCGGGTACGCGTTCGTACTCGGCATGGCGTTCATGGGCTGGGGCATCTCGATCAACCCCTCCTCGCTGCTGCCCTTCGGCGGCGGCCAGGCCGGTTCGGCCCCCGGGGGCGGCTACGGCCCCAACGGTGGCAGAGGCGGCGTAGCGCCCTCCGGTGTTCCGACCGGCGCTCCGACCGACATCCCCTCGGGTGCCCCCACGAGTGCGGCCCCGTCCTCCTCAGCCACCGCACACTGACCGGAGCGCCACCGAAGCCATGACTACGACGACTCCCTCGCGTGGGCGCCGACGCGCCCCCACTCGGATGGAGCGCGCGGCCGGCAAGGCCGCCGCGCTCCAACGGCCCCGAGTGATCCTCGCCCTGCTGCTTCTCCTCGGCCTCACCTGCGTGATGCTGCTCGACGGCTACCTGCGCGCGGAAGTCGGCGGCGACCAGCGCGTCCGGGACGGCGCGAGCGCCAGCAAGGTCCCCGACAAGGTGCTCAACGGCGGCCCCATCCTGACCTTCCGCAACGGCAAGCCGGTCACGCAGACCATCCCGAAGAAGACCATCGTCCTCACCTTCGACGACGGCCCGAACCCCACCTACACGCCCACGGTCCTGAAGATCCTCCAGAAGTACGACGTGCCGGGCACGTTCTTCCTGGTGGGCTCGATGGTCTCGCGCTATCCGAGCATCGTGAAGCAGATGGTCGCGCAGGGCAACGAGGTGGGCATCCACACCTTCACCCACGTCGACCTCTCCTACCAGAGCGACGCCCGCATCAAGCGGGAGATGGAACAGACGCAGCTCGCGCTCGCGGGCGCGGCCGGCATCACCACCACGCTGTTCCGCGCGCCGTACTCCTCGGAGACGGACGCCATCGACAACTACAGCTACCCCGTCTACAAGAAGCTCGGCGCCTCCGGCTACACCAGCGTCTTCGTCGACACCGACAGCGACGACTGGAAGCAGCCCGGGGTCGCGAAGATCATCAAGTGGGCGACGCCGTCCGGGACTTCGGGTTCCTCGGTGCTCTTCCACGACGCCGGCGGTGTGCGCTCGCAGACCATGGAGGCGCTGCCCCAGTACATCGAGAAGATGAAGGCGAAGGGCTACACGTTCACCACCGTGAGCGGCGCCATCGCCAAGAACACCTCCGCCGAGCGGGCGGCGAACGGCACGGGTACGGGCGCGGGCACGGGCACGGGTGCCGCGGCCGGGACGAGCACCGGCACGGTCGAGGCGGGCGCGCAGCCCTCCGCGGCCCCCACCGGAGCGCCCGGCGGCACGGCCACCGGCGGCGGCCAGACGGTCGGCTCGGCCGTCGGCGGCACGGGCGGCACCCAGAACGGCACCCGCAGGACGTCGGTCCTCCAGGGCGCCCACCGCGAGGCCACCGGCATGACCCTCTACGAGGGCAAGGCGCTCATCTACGCCGTCATGGTCGCCGAGTGGGTGGTGCCGGGACTTGCGGCAGGCCTCACGGTCGTGGGCGTGGCCGTGATGAGCCGGTTCGGGATGATGCTGATCCTCGCCCGGCGCCACTACAGACAGCGCAACAAACGCCGGTTCAGCTGGGGGCCGGAGGTCACCCGGCCGGTGACGGTGATCGTCCCGGCGTACAACGAGAAGGAGTGCATCGCCAACACCCTTGAGTCGCTGGCGAAGAGCACCCACCCGATCGAGGTCATCGTCGTCGACGACGGCTCCTCGGACGGCACCTCCGAGATCGCCCGCGAGGCGGCCCGCTCCTTCGGCATGACGAACGTCCGGGTCATCCGCCAGGAGAACGCCGGCAAGCCCGCCGCCCTCAACAACGGTGTCCGCAGCGCGAGTTACGACATCGTCGTGATGATGGACGGCGACACCGTCTTCGAACCCGACACCGTACGGCAGCTCGTGCAGCCCTTCGCCGACCCCGAGGTGGGCGCGGTCGCGGGCAACGCCAAGGTCGGCAACCGCAACACGATCATCGGCGCCTGGCAGCACATCGAGTACGTGATGGGCTTCAACCTCGACCGCCGCATGTACGACCTGCTGCGCTGCATGCCCACCATCCCGGGCGCGATCGGCGCGTTCCGCCGCGAGGCGGTCCTCCAGGTCGGCGGCATGAGCGAGGACACCCTCGCCGAGGACACGGACATCACCATCGCCATGCACCGCGAGGGCTGGCGGGTCGTCTACCAGGAGCACGCCAAGGCCTGGACCGAGGCCCCGGCTTCGCTGAAGCAGCTCTGGTCGCAGCGCTACCGCTGGTCCTACGGCACCATGCAGGCCCTGTGGAAGCACCGCAAGTCCCTTACGGACAAGGGTCCTTCGGGCCGCTTCGGCCGGGTCGGCATGCCCCTGGTGGTGATCTTCCAGATCATCACGCCGGTCTTCGCCCCGCTGATCGACGTGTTCACCGTCTACTCGATGATCTTCGTCGACTTCTGGGCGTCCCTCGCGATGTGGTTCGCGGTCCTCGGCATCCAACTCCTGTGCGCCGCCTACGCGTTCAGGCTGGACAAGGAGAAGTACCGCTATCTGCTGATGATGCCGCTGCAGCAACTGGCCTACCGCCAGATGATGTACCTGGTCCTCATCCACTCCTCCATCACCGCCCTGACCGGCGGCCGGCTGCGCTGGCAGAAACTCAAGCGCACCGGCGAGGTCGGCACACCGGCGGGGGCGAGCTGATGACCTGGGAGCAGCAACCGGGGTACGGGGGCGGGTACGGCCCGCCCCAACAGCCCCAGCAACCTCAGTACCCCCAACAGCCTTACGGCTACGACGGCTACGGCCAGCCCCAGCCGTACGGCCAGCCGCAGCAGCCGTACCCGTATCAGCAACCGCAGCAACCCCAGCAGCCGTACCAGCAGCAACAGCCGCCGCAGTACGTCGACTACGGGCAGCCGGTGTACGCCACGGCCCCTCTTCCCGTTGTGGAACCGGAGGTGGAGCCGGAGCCCGAGACGGACTCCGGGCCGGAGCCGGTTGCCGAGGAGGTGGTCGAGGAGGCTCCCGAGTCGACGCCCGCGCCCAAACCGGCGGGCCGGGACCGGTACTTCGACACCCTGCGGGCCGTCGCGCTGATCCGGGTCGTGACCTACCACACCTTCGGGTGGGCCTGGTGCGGGATGGTGTTCCCCTCGATGGGGATCATGTTCGGGCTGGCCGGGACGCTGATGGCGAAGTCGCTGGAGCGGCCCGCGTTCAAGGTGGTCAAGAGCCGGATGCGGAGGCTGCTGCCGCCGTTCTGGTTCTGGGGCTTCTTCGTGGTCGTGGCGATGATGATCCACGACTGGATGCCGGGCTGGCAGATCGTTTTCTGGGTGGTGCCGGTCGGGGATCCGCCGGGCAACGCCTGGGGGCTCCAGGCCTGGGAGATCCTCTGGTACCTGCGGACGTATCTGTGGTTCGTGCTGCTCTCGCCGGCGCTGCTGTGGATCTTCCGCAAGGCGCCGATCCCGGTGCTGCTGCTGACGCTGGTGCCGATCGTGGTCCTGAAGTTCGTGTGGTCGGGGCCGGACAACCGCTTCGGCAACGCCCTGTGGGACCTGTCGACCTACCTCTTCTGCTGGATCCTGGGCTTCGCCCACCGCGACGGGGTACTCCAGAAGCTGAAGCCCTTCCTGGTAGTGACCCTGTCGGTCGCCGCGATCGCCTTCGGCGGCTGGTACGCCTTCACGCACCAGGCCGAGGCAGGCGGCACCTACGACCTGGACGAGAGCCCGCTCGCCCAGACCTACTGGTCCGCCGGTTACGTCATGCTGCTGATGTGGGCCAAGGCCTACTTCAACATCGACTTCGCCTGGCTGACCCGCTTCAAGCGCCTCGACCGGGTCGTCACGATCTTCAACTCCCGGGCCGTGACGATCTATCTCTGGCACGAGATCGCCCTCGTGCTGGCGGTGCCGCTGACCGACCAGTTCTGGAAGGTGCCCGCCTTCGAGAAGTGGCTGCCGCTGGGGAGCCAGTGGTTCATGTTCGGCATCGGCTGGATTCTCATCGCGCTCTTCATCGTGCTGTGCGGCTGGGTGGAGGACGTGGCGGCGAAGAAGAAACCCCAACTGCTGCCGTCGTGAGTTTCCTTTTCGACGCGGCTGTTACGGGCCGGGCGCCTTCGGGGTGTCCGGCCCGTACTGCCACAATGGGCTCGTGACCCGCGCATCCCTGGACAAGCAGCCGCACGAAGTCGCCTCGATGTTCGACGACGTGGCGGAACGGTACGACCTCACCAACGACGTGCTGTCGCTCGGCCAGGACCGCCGATGGCGCAAGGAGGTCACCAAGGCGGTCGACGCCCGCCCCGCGCAGAAGATCCTGGACCTGGCCGCCGGTACGGCCACCTCCTCGCTGCCCTTCGCGCAGAGCGGCGCCTATGTCGTCCCCTGCGACTTCTCCCTCGGCATGCTCCAGGTCGGCAAGAAGCGCCACCCCTGGCTGCCGCTCACGGCCGGCGACGCCACCAAGCTGCCGTTCAAGGACGACACGTTCGACGCCGTGACGATCTCCTTCGGGCTGCGCAACGTGCAGGACACGGACACCGCGCTGCGCGAGCTGTACCGGGTGACCAAGCCCGGCGGCCGGGTGGTGATCTGCGAGTTCTCGCACCCGACCTGGGCGCCCTTCCGCACGGTCTACACCGAGTACCTGATGCGCGCGCTGCCCCCGGTCGCCCGCGCCGTCTCCTCCAACCCCGACGCGTACGTCTACCTCGCCGAGTCCATCCGCGCCTGGCCCGACCAGCCCGCGCTGGCCGAACGCCTGCGCAAGGCCGGCTGGTCGAAGGTCGCGTACCGCAACCTGAGCGGCGGAATCGTGGCCCTGCACCGCGGCTTCAAGAACGCCACGGGCTGCTGACGGATTGGGCTCCGCCGGCGGCGTGGGCTTCGCCGAGGGTGCGGGCTTCGCCCGGCGGTGTGGGCTTCGCCCGGCCGTGTGGGCTCCGCCCGGCCGATCGCCGGCTAGCTGATCACCGTCGCGAAGAACGTGTCGCCCGGCGGCTCGTCCAGTTCGCGCTGCATCCCGCCGCTCGGCGGCCTCGGGATCCGCGGCTCGCGCATACCGCCCCCGCCGTCCCCCTCACCGAAGTCGAACCACACGTAGACCATGGAGTCCCGCGGCACCTCCGCATCGGGCTGCGGGTACTGCCGTACGACGTAGTCGACGACGGCGAGGTGGAAGTCGGGCCGGTCCGGCGCGTTGATGAACAGGCCGCGAGCCTGGGCTGTCTCGCGCGCGTCCACGGCCATCAGGCCGACGAGCCGCGGTACGCGCACTTCAGGTGTTTTGGGCGTTAAGCGCACAGATGTCACCCCCAGCGGTACCGGAAGGGTAACCCGGGTCCGGTCCCGACCGGAAGCATCAAGTGTCGTTCTGTAGCTGTTGGTTACTCCCAGTTACAGTACGAGCCGGTAGCAGTGCCCCTCCTCCTTGCGGGTGGGCGTGGCGAAGACCTCGGCGAGGTGCATGCCCAGCCGCTTGGTCACCGCGATGGACCGGGTGTTGCGGGCCAGCACCATCGCCACCACGCTCGGCACCCCGGCCGCCCGCACCCGCTCCAGGGTCGCCTCCGCCGCCGCGGTGGCATACCCCCGGCCCCAGAACTCCCTTCCCAGCCGCCAGCCGATCTCGATCTCGCCCTTCGGCCCCCAGTCCTGCGGCCACGGCTGGGCGCCGGTGAAACCGATGACGCGGTCCTCGTCGTCGAGCATGGTCCACAGGCAGAAACCGCGCTCCGCGTCGTGCCGGCGCTGGCGGGCGGTCAGCTCCTCGTAGACGGACAGTTCCGCGGCCCTGCCGCCGTGGAACTCCATGACGTCCGGGTGGTCGAAGACCCGGTGCCAGGCCACGGCGTCCTCGTCGGTGGGGACGCGCAGCCGTACTGCGGGGAGAGCTCGGTTCACGGGGGCAGCCCTTCAGCCTGGTGATCAGTGGCGCTGAATAGACTGCCCATGTCCAGTGCCGGTCGGCACGCAGATTCCGAACTTGGGGAGATCCCGCCGTGACCGAGCCCCTCTCCGAAAACACCGCCGATGTGATCGTCGTCGGCGCGGGGCCAGCCGGCTCCGCCACCGCCTACCACCTCGCCAAGTCCGGACTCGACGTCCTCCTCCTGGAGAAGACCGAGTTCCCGCGCGAGAAGGTCTGCGGCGACGGCCTCACCCCGCGCGCCACCAAGCAGCTCGTGGCCATGGGCATCGACATCTCCGAGGAGGCCGGCTGGCTGCGCAACAAGGGCCTGCGCATCATCGGCGGAGGGGTGCGCCTCCAGCTGGACTGGCCGGAACTCGCCTCCTTCCCGGACTACGGCCTCGTCCGCAAGCGCGACGACTTCGACGAACAACTCGCCCGCAACGCCCAGAAGGCGGGCGCCCGCCTCTACGAGCGCTGCAACGTCGGCGCCCCGATCATCGACGAACGCACCGGCCACATCACCGGCGTGAACGCCAAGCTCGGCGAGGAGAAACGCGAAGTCACCTTCCACGCGCCCCTGGTGGTCGCCGCCGACGGCAACTCCACCCGCCTCTCGCTGGCGATGGGCCTGCACCGCCGCGAGGACCGCCCGATGGGCGTCGCCGTCCGGACCTACTTCACCTCGCCCCGCCACGAGGACGACTACCTGGAGTCCTGGCTGGAACTGTGGGACCGCCGCGGCGCCGAGGACCGTCTCCTGCCCGGCTACGGCTGGATCTTCGGCATGGGCGACGGCACCTCGAACGTCGGCCTCGGCGTCCTCAACACCTCCGACTCCTTCAAGGAGTTGGACTGGCGCGAGGTGCTGAAGGCCTGGTGCGCGTCCATGCCCGAGGACTGGGGCTACACCCCCGAAAACATGACCGGCCCGATCCGCGGCGCCGCCCTCCCGATGGCCTTCAACCGTCAACCCCACTACACGAAGGGGTTGTTGCTGGTCGGCGACGCCGGCGGCCTGGTGAACCCCTTCAACGGCGAGGGCATCGCCTACGCCATGGAGTCCGGCCAGATCGCCGCCGACGTCATCGTCCAGGCCCACGCCCGCCCCACCCCCGCGAGCCGTGAACTGGCCCTGCGCCGCTACCCGCAGGTCCTCAAGGACACCTACGGCGGCTACTACACGCTGGGCCGCGCCTTCGTGAAGCTCATCGGCAACCCGAAGGTCATGAAGATCGCGGCCCAGCGCGGCCTGACGCACCCCCTGCTGATGAAGTTCACCCTGAAGATGCTGGCCAACCTCACCGACCCCACGGGCGGCGACGCGATGGACCGCATCATCAACGGGCTGAGCAAGGTGGCGCCGAAGGCGTGAGCGCAGGCGTGATCAGTCGCTGAGCGCGGCCGTCCTGGCGGCCCGGCGGGCGAACACCTTCTCCCGTCGGTCCGCCACCTGCCGCAGCGCCTCCTTGCGGTCCCGCTTGGAGAGCCGGTCCAGATAGACCTGTCCGTTGACGTGGTCGGTCTCATGGGCGAGGCAGCGCGCGAAATAGCCTGTGCCCTCGATCACAAGCGCGGTGCCGTCCTTGTCGAGCCCGCGCACCACGGCCCGGTCGGGACGCGGTACGTCCATCACCGCGCCGGGCACCGACAGGCACCCCTCGCCCTCGTCGAGCAGCCGGCGCCCGGCCGGGGCGAGCGGGTCGAGCACCGGGTTGACGATGTGCCCGACATGTCGGACACCGTCGTCGTCGAAGCAGTCGTACACGAACAGGCGCAGATCCACGCCCACTTGATTGGCCGCGAGGCCGGCTCCGTCGGCGACGTACATGGTGAGGAACATGTCGTCGATGAGCGCGGCGAGATCGGGTCCGAACTCGGTGACGTCCCGGCTCGGCCGGTGCAGGACCTCTTCGCCGACCTCGGTGACGCGGCGCACGGAGCCGCGCCCTGCCTCGGGTGCGGGGTGGGGGTAGGAGTCGACGGGACGTCCCTGGACGAAGACACGTGGCATGACTTGCTCTCCTCGGGTTTGGTGTCCGGCTGTCGGGTTAGCCGAACTGAAGAACCTTGAGAGAAGAGCTTTCCAGGGAGGCCGCGCACTCCGGTAGTGGGGACGCCCGGAGAGCGGTCGGCGGGAGCGGGGTACGCCGAGGGGACCGTCGCCCCCGAGGCAACGGTCCCATGCTCACGGCGTCGTGCGTGGGCTCAGAGCACCCGCACCGCGCCCGTCGGCGGGTCGTAGGACAGCGGCCGCTCCACGATGCCGGTGGAGGGGTTCTGCGCGCCGACGAACATGCCGTCGCCCACGTACACGGCGACGTGGTACGCGCTGCCCGCGCTGCCCCAGTACAGGATGTCGCCGGCCTGAAGGTTGCTCAGGGACACCTGAGTACCGGCGGTCGACTGGTCCTGGGAGACACGCGGCAGGCTGATGCCGACCTGCTTGAAGGCGGCACCGACGAGCCCGGAGCAGTCGTAGGCGCTGGGGCCGGTGGCACCCAGGACGTAGGACTTGCCGATCTGCGCCTTCACGAAGGCCACGACGGCCGCGGCCGAACCCGTGGCCGTGGAAGAGCTCGTGGAGGTGCTGGTGCCCGTGGAGGCGGCCAGGGTGGTCCGCTCGGTGCTCCGTGACGTGGCGCGCTCCGCAGCGGCCTTACGGGCGTCCTCCTGGGCCTTCTTCTTTGCCTCCGCCTTCTTCTGGGCGTCCGCGAGGTCCGCCTTGGCCTGCTTCGCGGCGTTTGCGGCGGCCGCGTCACGCTCGGCGCGCAGCTGGTAGTTCGCCGCGGCCTGCTGGGTGGCCTCGGCGGACTGTGCGACCTGGGTGGACAGATCGGCCGTCAGGGTGGGCAGTTGCAGGGTCTGCGTCGTCTCGGCCGCGTTGGCCGAGGCCGCGCCCGCCGCCGCCATGCTGAGAACGCCACCGGCAACTCCGGCACGCACGGCGATGTTCGACGTCGCGCTGCGGCGGGGTTTCCGGTGGCTGCGTATGTGAGCGGTGTGGGACATGAGACCAACCGGTATCAGGGAGTCCTCCATACCTTCAAGAAACGTGTGCTGCGCCACAATTGTTCAACGGACACCTCGAACTTCGGGTGTGTCGTTCTTTATTGACGCCGTAACGGACATTGCGGACCTGCCCGATCAGGACGGTGATCACGGTCTTTCGTCGTTACGTCCGAATTGCCTGACGACTACCACTGGTTGGGACAGGTGGCCAAGCCCGGTTCTCATGCGCCTCTCATGAGTGTGGCGCAGGTCACGGAACGGTCACTGGAATGTGTGCGTCTCGCGAGGGCACCCCGAGCGGTCGACTTCGTGAACGCGTGCACGCGTCCACACCGTGCCGACCGACTCCTTCCGACGTGTGAACGGGCTCCCACTATCAAGCGGCTCCGTCCAACTCCAATTTGCATGCAAGAGAAGTCTCTTGATATTGAGACGCCGCTCGCCGCCTGCGGTGACGAGCGCGAATGTCACGTCAGGTGATCGCTCGGGCGCTTCACGTGTGAAGATCACCGCTCACTCGACGTGATGATCGTTCGTCAGGTGGTGGAGATCACAAAGCTTGTGTAATACCCCGTGTCGCAGATCACAGAGCGACGGGCATAAGATGCGGAGCGGTTGGGCTTGTGACCTGCTTCACATGTTCGCGATCTTCGCCGGGACGGGCGGGAGTTGCCGAGTGTGTGAGGTGGGTGTGAGTCCGACGCCATCGCCAGCAGTCAGTGCCGACTGAGAGGAGCGAGGAGCGGTGAACGCGTATGCGCCCATCCTCGTACTGGGAGCCCTCGGGGCAGGCTTTGCGATCTTCTCCGTGGTCATGGCCACGCTGATCGGTCCGAAGCGTTACAACCGGGCCAAGCTCGAAGCGTACGAGTGCGGCATCGAGCCGACCCCCACGCCGGCCGGCGGCGGGCGCTTCCCCATCAAGTACTACCTGACGGCGATGCTCTTCATCGTCTTCGACATCGAGATCGTCTTCCTCTACCCCTGGGCCGTCACCTTCGACGCCCTGGGTGTTTTCGGGCTCGTGGAGATGCTGCTCTTCGTGCTCACCGTCTTCGTCGCGTACGCGTACGTATGGCGGCGCGGCGGCCTGGAATGGGACTGAGGGGCCTTTAACTCATGGGACTCGAAGAAAAGCTGCCGAGCGGCTTCCTGCTCACCACCGTCGAGCAGGCCGCGGGCTGGGTGCGCAAGGCGTCCGTCTTCCCGGCCACGTTCGGACTCGCCTGCTGCGCCATCGAGATGATGACGACCGGCGCCGGACGGTACGACCTGGCGCGCTTCGGCATGGAGGTCTTCCGCGGTTCTCCGCGCCAGGCGGACCTGATGATCGTCGCGGGCCGGGTCAGCCAGAAGATGGCGCCGGTGCTGCGGCAGGTCTATGACCAGATGCCGAACCCCAAGTGGGTGATCTCCATGGGGGTCTGCGCCTCGTCGGGCGGCATGTTCAACAACTACGCGATCGTGCAGGGCGTCGACCACATCGTCCCGGTCGACATCTATCTCCCGGGCTGCCCGCCACGGCCCGAGATGCTGATGGACGCGATCCTCAAGCTCCACCAGAAGATCCAGTCCTCCAAGCTCGGCGTGAACGCCGAGGAGGCGGCCCGCGAGGCGGAGGAGGCGGCGCTCAAGGCACTGCCCACCATCGAGATGAAGGGCCTGCTGCGGTGAGCGACGCGAACGGCACCAACGGAGCCGCCCCGGACCAGGATCCGGGCGCCTCCAACCTCCCCGGCCAGCGCGGTGAGGGCGAGGAGATCCGCGTCCAGCGCGGCATGTTCGGCGCCAACAACGGCGGCGACACCTCCGGTTACGGCGGCCTGGTCCGCTCGGTCCGCCTGCCGGGAGCCGCGAGCCGGCCCTACGGCGGCTGGTTCGACGAGGTCGCCGACGAACTGGAAGGCGCCCTGGAGGAACAGGGACTGCTGCCCGACAACGCGATCGAGAAGACGATCGTCGACCGCGGTGAGGTCACCTTCCACATCGAACGCGAGCACCTGCTCCGCGTCGCCCGCACCCTGCGCGACGACCCGGCCCTGCGCTTCGAACTCTGCACGGGTGTCAGCGCGGTGCACTACCCGCACGACAAGGGCCGCGAGCTGCACGCCGTCTACCACCTGCGCTCGATCACCCACAACCGGCTGATCCGCCTCGAAGTCAGCGCCCCGGACAGCGATCCGCACATCCCGTCGCTGGTCGCGGTCTATCCGACCAACGACTGGCACGAGCGCGAGACCTACGACTTCTTCGGCATCGTCTTCGACGGCCACCCGGCGCTGACGCGGATCATGATGCCGGACGACTGGCCGGGCCACCCGCAGCGCAAGGACTACCCCCTCGGCGGCATCGCCGTCGAGTACAAGGGCGCCCAGATCCCGGCTCCGGACCAGCGGAGGTCGTACTCGTGAGCACGCAGTCAGCATCCGCTTCGGCCGCCTCGGCGCGCGAGACCACCGAGGGCACCGTATATACGGTCACCGGTGGCGACTGGGACGAGGTCGTCCAGTCCGCGGCCCGGGCCGACGACGAGCGCATCGTCGTCAACATGGGGCCCCAGCACCCCTCCACGCACGGTGTGCTCCGCCTCATCCTGGAGATCGACGGCGAGACGGTCACCGAGGCCCGCTGCGGCATCGGCTACCTCCACACCGGTATCGAGAAGAACCTCGAGTACCGCACGTGGACGCAGGGCACCACGTTCGTGACGCGCATGGACTATCTGACGTCCTTCTTCAACGAGACCGCCTACTGTCTCGCCGTCGAGAAACTCCTCGGCGTCGAGGACCAGATCACCGAGCGGGCGAAGATCATCCGGGTGCTCCTGATGGAGCTGAACCGGATGTCCTCCCACCTGGTGTGCATCGCCACCGGCGGGATGGAACTCGGCGCCACCACGATCATGATCTACGGATTCCGTGATCGTGAAATGATTCTCGACATCTACGAGCTCATCACGGGCCTGCGGATGAACCACGCGTACATCCGCCCCGGCGGACTCGCCCAGGACCTGCCGCCCGGCGCGGTGGACCAGATCCGCGAGTTCGTGAAGAAGATGAAGAAGAACCTCCCGGAGTACGACAAGCTCGCCACCGGGAACCCCATCTTCAAGGCCCGTATGCAGGACGTCGGTTACCTCGACCTGGCCGGCTGCATGGCCCTCGGTGCCACAGGCCCGATCCTGCGCTCCACCGGTCTGCCGCACGACCTGCGCAAGGCGCAGCCGTACTGCGACTACGAGACGTACGACTTCGACGTCCCGACCGCCGACACCTGCGACTCCTACGGCCGCTTCCTCATCCGGCTCGAGGAGATGCGGCAGTCGCTGCGGATCGTCGAACAGTGCCTGGACCGGCTGCAGCCCGGACCGGTCATGGTCGCCGACAAGAAGATCGCCTGGCCCGCCCAACTCGCGCTCGGGCCGGACGGGTTGGGCAACTCGCTCGACCACATCAAGAAGATCATGGGCACCTCCATGGAGGCCCTGATCCACCACTTCAAGCTGGTGACCGAGGGCTTCCGCGTGCCGCCGGGACAGGCGTACGCGGCGGTCGAGTCGCCCAAGGGCGAACTCGGGGTGCACGCCGTGTCCGACGGAGGCACCCGCCCCTACCGGGTCCACTTCAGGGACCCGTCCTTCACCAACCTTCAGGCCATGGCGGCGATGTGCGAGGGCGGCCAGGTCGCCGACGTCATCGTCGCTGTCGCGTCCATCGACCCCGTGATGGGAGGCGTCGACCGGTGACCACCAGTTCTTCGGAGCAGGGCGTCAGCCTGGGCATGCCCCAACTGCCCGCGCCCGCTTACCCGGACGACGTCCGGGCCCGGCTGGAGGCCGACGGGCGGGAGATCATCGCCCGCTACCCGGACTCCCGCTCGGCCCTCCTGCCGTTGCTGCATCTCGTGCAGGCGGAGGAAGGCCATGTCACGCGCACGGGGCAGCAGTTCTGCGCGGACCTGCTGGAGTTGACGACGGCGGAGGTCGCCGCCGTGGCGACCTTCTACACGATGTACCGGCGCCGGCCGAGCGGCGACTACCAGGTCGGGGTCTGCACCAACACGCTGTGCGCGGTGATGGGCGGCGACGCCATCTTCGAGTCCCTCCAGGAGCACCTGGGCGTCGGCAACGGTGAGACCACCGGCGACGGCAAGGTCACCCTGGAGCACATCGAGTGCAACGCGGCCTGCGACTTCGCGCCGGTGGTGATGGTCAACTGGGAGTTCTTCGACAACCAGACCCCCGCCAGCGCCCGGCGCCTCGTCGACGACCTGCGCACGGGCGCACCCGTGGAGCCCACGCGCGGGGCGCCGATGTGCACTTTCAAGGAGACCGCGCGGATCCTCGCCGGCTTCCCCGACGAGCGGCCCGGGGCCGTCGGGGCGAGCGGCGGTGCGGGACCCGCGTCGCTGGTGGGCCTCCGCCTGGCCAGGGGAGAGACCGCACCCGCGCGCGTGGTCCATCCGCGCGGCTCCGGAGCGCCGCAGGACCAGTCGCCGGCCGAGCACCTCAGTTCGCACGATGCGCCGCAGGACACGTCGGCCTCCGACCCCGCCCACCCGGCGGGGCCTGTCGCCGAGGAGGGGGAGTGATGACCTTGGCACCCGAACTGAAAGACCACAGCCCCGAGAAGCTGCTCGCACCCGTGCTGTCGGCCTTCTGGGACGAGGACGAGTCCTGGACTCTGGACACGTACCGAAGGCACGAGGGATACGAGGGGCTCCGCAAGGCGCTCGCCATGTCGCCGGACGACCTCATCGCGTATGTGAAGGACTCCGGTCTGCGCGGTCGCGGTGGCGCCGGCTTCCCCACCGGAATGAAATGGCAATTCATTCCCCAAGGGGATGGAAAACCACACTATCTAGTTGTCAACGCCGACGAGTCGGAGCCCGGAACCTGTAAGGACATCCCGCTCCTCTTCGCGAACCCGCACAGCCTCATCGAGGGCATTGTCATCGCGTGTTATGCCATCAGGTCTTCGCATGCCTTCATCTATCTGCGTGGTGAAGTCGTCCCCGTATTGCGGCGGTTGCACGAGGCTGTGCGTGAGGCCCACGCGGCGGGCTACCTCGGCGAGAACATCCTGGGCAGTGGCCTGGACCTGCAGCTCACCGTGCACGCGGGCGCCGGCGCGTACATCTGCGGTGAGGAGACCGCACTGCTCGACTCGCTCGAAGGCCGCCGTGGTCAACCGCGGCTCCGCCCCCCTTTCCCTGCCGTCGCGGGCCTCTATGCGTGCCCGACTGTGGTGAATAACGTCGAGTCGATCGCGTCAGTTCCCGCGATTCTGCAAAAAGGCAAGGAATGGTTCAGGTCGATGGGCAGCGAGAAGTCTCCGGGCTTCACGCTCTACTCGCTCAGCGGCCATGTCACCAGCCCCGGTCAGTACGAGGCGCCGCTCGGCATCACACTCCGCCAACTGCTCGACATGAGCGGCGGGATGCGCGCCGGGCACCGCCTCAAGTTCTGGACGCCGGGCGGGTCCTCCACGCCGATGTTCACCGACGAGCACCTCGACGTCCCTCTTGACTACGAAGGAGTGGGTGCCGCGGGTTCCATGCTCGGCACAAAAGCTCTGCAGTGTTTCGACGAGACGACCTGCGTCGTGCGTGCCGTCACCCGCTGGACCGAGTTCTACGCCCACGAGTCCTGCGGCAAGTGCACACCGTGCCGCGAAGGGACGTACTGGCTCGTGCAGTTGCTGCGCGACATCGAGGCCGGCAAGGGCGCGATGTCCGACCTCGACAAGCTGAACGACATCGCCGACAACATCAACGGCAAGTCCTTCTGCGCCCTCGGCGACGGCGCCGCCTCGCCGATCTTCTCCTCGCTCAAGTACTTCCGCGAGGAGTACGAGCAGCACATCACGGGCCGGGGCTGCCCCTTCGACCCGGCCAAGTCCACGGCCTGGGCCGACCGCACGGAGGTGAACGCATGACGGTGACCACGAGCGCTCCCTCGGGTGGGGGAGAGGCGGCGGTCCCGCCGGAGGATCTCGTCTCGCTGACGATCGACGGCGCCGAGATCAGTGTGCCCAAGGGCACCCTGGTCATCCGCGCCGCCGAGCAACTCGGCATCGAGATCCCCCGGTTCTGCGACCACCCTCTCCTCGATCCGGCCGGCGCCTGCCGTCAGTGCATCGTCGAGGTCGAGGGCCAGCGCAAGCCGATGGCGTCCTGCACGATCACGTGCACGGACGGCATGGTCGTCAAGACCCAGCTCAGCTCGCCCGTGGCCGAGAAGGCCCAGCACGGTGTGATGGAGCTGCTCCTCATCAACCACCCGCTGGACTGCCCGGTCTGCGACAAGGGCGGCGAGTGCCCCCTGCAGAACCAGGCGATGTCCCACGGCCAGGCGGACTCCCGCTTCGAGGGCCGGAAGCGGACCTACGAGAAGCCCGTCCCGATCTCCACGCAGGTGCTGCTGGACCGTGAGCGGTGCGTGCTGTGCGCGCGTTGCACCCGCTTCTCCAACCAGATCGCGGGCGACCCGATGATCGAGCTGCTGGAGCGCGGCGCGCTGCAGCAGGTCGGCACCGGTGAGGGCGACCCCTTCGAGTCGTACTTCTCCGGGAACACCATCCAGATCTGTCCGGTGGGCGCGCTGACCTCGGCGGCGTACCGATTCCGCTCCCGCCCCTTCGACCTGGTCTCCACACCCTCCGTGTGCGAGCACTGCTCCGGGGGCTGCGCGACCCGCACCGACCACCGGCGCGGCAAGGTCATGCGGCGCCTGGCGGCCGTCGACCCCGAGGTCAACGAGGAGTGGATCTGCGACAAGGGGCGCTTCGGCTTCCGGTACGCGCAGCAGCGCGACCGGCTGCAGACGCCGCTGATCCGCAACCCCGAGGGCGAACTCGTCCCCGCCTCCTGGCCGGAGGCGCTGCAGATCGCCGCCCAGGGACTGCTCGCCTCGCGGGGCCGCACCGGTGTCCTGACCGGTGGCCGCCTCACCATCGAGGACGCCTACGCGTACAGCAAGTTCGCGCGCGTGGCGCTCGACACGAACGACATCGACTTCCGCGCGCGCGTGCACAGCAGCGAGGAGGCCGACTTCCTGGCCGCCCGGGTCGCGGGCCGCGGCCGGGACCTCGACGGTACGGGTGTCACGTACACCTCCCTGGAGAAGGCGCCCGCCGTCCTGCTGGTCGGGTTCGAGTCCGAGGAGGAGGCGCCCGGCGTCTTCCTGCGGCTGCGCAAGGCCTCGCGCACGCACGGGCAGCGGGTGTTCTCGCTGGCCACGTTCGCCACACGCGGGCTGGAGAAGGCGGGCGGCACCCTGCTGCCGGCCGCTCCCGGCACCGAGACCGAGTGGCTGGACGCGCTCGCGAGCGGGGTCGGCCTTGAGGATGACGGAGCCCGCGCCTCCGAGGCGCTGCGCACCGAGGGCGCGGTCATCGTCGTAGGAGAGCGGCTGGCCGCCGTCGCCGGGGGTCTCACCGCCGCCGTACGGGCCGCGTCCGCGACCGGTGCCCGGCTGGTGTGGATTCCGCGCCGGGCCGGGGAACGCGGGTCCATCGAGGCGGGGGCGCTGCCGTCGCTGCTGCCGGGCGGGCGTCCGGCGACCGATCCACGCGCGCGTGAGGAGGTCGCCGCCGCCTGGGGTGTCGCCGAACTCCCGCACCGCTACGGCCGCGACGCCGGGCAGATCGTCGAGGCCGCCGCCGGTGGTGAACTGCGGGCGCTGCTCGTCGCCGGTGTGGAGCCGGGCGACCTGCCGGATCCGGCACGCACGCGTGCGGCACTCGACGAAGTGGGCTTCCTGGTGTCGCTCGAACTGCGGCCCAGCGAGATCAGCCAGCACGCGGACGTGGTTCTTCCGGTCGCGGCGGTCGCGGAGAAGGCGGGCGCCTTCCTCAACTGGGAGGGCAGGGTCCGCTTCTTCGACGCGGCGCTCAAGCCCGACCAGATGACCCGCACCCTCGCACCCACCGACGCGCGCGTCCTGCACATGCTGGCCGACGCCATGGACGTCCACCTGGGCCTGCCCGATCTGCGCACCGCGCGCGCGGAGTTGGACCGGCTCGGTGCCTGGGACGGGCCGCGGGCCACCGAACCGCTGGAGACCGCGGGCGTGCTGCCCCGGCCCGCCGCCGGGGAGGCCGTGCTCGCCGGGCACCGGCTGCTGCTCGACCAGGGCGCCCTCCAGGAGGGCGACGACGCGCTCGCCGGCACCCGGCACGCCGCCCACGCGCGCGTGTCGGCCGCCACCGCCGCCGAGGCGGGCGTCAAGGACGGCGACACCCTCGCCGTGACCGGCGCCTCCGGAACCGTCGAACTCCCGCTGCTGATCACGGAGATGCCCGACCGCGTGGTCTGGCTCCCGCTGAACTCCACCGGCGGGGGCGTCGCCTCCGACACCGGGGCGCTGCCCGGCGCACTCGTCCGCATCGGCCCGGCCACGCTCGCGGGCGAGGCCCCCAAGGAGGTGGAGGCATGAGCAATCTGTACCTCGCCGCGGAAGACCTCTCGATGTTCGGCCGCGACCCCTGGTGGCTGGTCGTCGTCAAGGCGGTGTTCTGCTTCGCCTTCCTGATGATCACCGTGCTGTTCTCGATCGTCTGGGAACGCAAGGTCGTCGCCTGGATGCAGCTGCGCATCGGCCCCAACCGGCACGGCCCCTGGGGCATGCTCCAGTCGCTCGCCGACGGCGTGAAGCTGATGCTCAAGGAAGACCTGATCGTCAAGCGCGCCGACAAGGTGGTCTACATCCTCGCGCCGATCGTCGCGGCCATCCCGGCCTTCATGGCGATCGCGGTCATCCCCTTCGGGCCGGCCGACAACGAGGTGTCGATCTTCGGCCACCGCACCACGATGCAGCTCACCGACCTGCCGATCGCGATGCTCTACATCCTCGCGGTCGCCTCGGTCGGCATCTACGGCATCGTCCTCGCGGGCTGGAGCTCCGGCTCCACCTACCCGCTCCTGGGCGGCCTGCGCTCCTGCGCCCAGATGATCTCCTACGAGATCGCCATGGGCGCCGCGTTCGCCTCGGTGTTCCTCTACTCCGGGTCGATGTCGACCTCGACGATCGTTGAACAACAGCACGACCGCTGGTACATCGTCCTGCTGCCGGTCTCCTTCATCATCTACGTCATCACGATGGTCGGCGAGACCAACCGCGCCCCCTTCGACATGCCGGAGTCCGAGGGCGACCTGGTCGGCGGCTTCAACACCGAGTACTCGTCCATCAAGTTCGCGCTCTTCATGCTCGCCGAGTACGTGAACATGGTGACGGTCTCCGCGGTGTCGACCACGCTCTTCCTGGGCGGCTGGCGGGCCCCGTGGCCGATCAGCTCCTTCTGGGAGGGCGCGAACCACGGCTGGTGGCCGATGCTCTGGTTCGTCATCAAGGTCCAACTGCTGCTGTTCTTCTTCATCTGGCTCCGCGGCACCCTCCCGCGCGTGCGCTACGACCAGTTGATGAAGCTCGGCTGGAAGGTCCTCATCCCGGTCTCCGTGGTCTGGCTGATGCTCGTCGCGACCGTACGGACCCTCAGGAACCAGAACTACGACTTCGCCGACATCGCCCTCTACATCGGCGGCGGCGTACTCGCCCTGCTGTTGCTGTCCTTCATCGCGGACATGTTCCGCCAGAAGGCCAAGGACGACGCACGACTGGCCGAGGAACCCGCCGGGTTCGACGCGATGGCGGGCGGATTCCCCGTACCGCCGCTGCCGGGACAGGAGTTGCCGCCGGTGCCTCGGCGCCCCTCGCGACGCGAGCGGGAGCTGATTGTCAGTGGTGGCTCGGATACTGGCAGTGACGGATCTCTGGATGGAAAGGAGGCGTCCGATGGCTGAGGAGCCCAAGGAGACCACACCCGGTTTCCAGAACCCCGTGGCCGGCTTCGGCGTGACCTTCAAGGCCATGTTCAAGAAGCGGCTGACCGAGCAGTACCCGGAGCAGCAGAAGACCACAGCCCCCCGGTTCCACGGACGGCACCAGCTCAACCGCCATCCGGACGGCCTGGAGAAGTGCGTCGGCTGCGAGCTGTGCGCCTGGGCCTGCCCCGCCGACGCCATCTATGTGGAGGGCGCCGACAACACCGACGAGGAGCGCTACTCGCCGGGCGAGCGGTACGGCCGCGTCTACCAGATCAACTACGCCCGCTGCATCCTGTGCGGCCTGTGCATCGAGGCGTGCCCCACGCGCGCGTTGACGATGACCAACGAGTTCGAGCTGGCCGACAGCAGCCGCGCCAACCTCATCTACACCAAGGAACAGCTGCTGGCCGGCCTCGACGACACCATGGTCGACAGCCCGCACGCCATCTACCCGGGGATGACCGAACAGGACTACTACCGGGGCCTGGTGACGGAGGCCGCACCCGGCACGGTGCCCCAAGCGGCCGTCTCCAAGGGCGAGAAGCCAAAGGAAGAGGGGGTGGAAGCATGAGTCCGCAGCTCGCCGCCGCCTACTCCACCTCCACCGGCGAGGCCTTCCAGTTCTGGGTCCTCGGCACGGTCGCGGTGATCGGCGCCCTGTCCACCATCCTCATGAAGAGGGCCGTGCACAGCGCCCTCTCCCTCGCCGGGACCATGATCATCCTGGCGGTGTTCTACCTCGCCAACGGCGCCTACTTCCTGGGCGTCGTGCAGATCGTCGTCTACACCGGCGCGATCATGATGCTGTTCCTCTTCGTGGTGATGCTGGTCGGCGTCACGGCCGCCGACTCCCTGACGGAGACCATCAAGGGCCAGCGCTGGCTGGCCCTTCTCTGTGGGCTCGGCTTCGGCATCCTGCTGGTCGCGGGCATCGGCAACGCCTCGCTCAACCAGTTCGACGGCCTGAGCACGGCCAACGCGAACGGCAACGTACAGGGCCTGGCCGCCCTCATCTTCACCAAGTACGTCTTCGCCTTCGAAATCACCGGCGCCCTGCTGATCACGGCCGCCGTCGGCGCCATGGTGCTCACCCACCGCGAGCGCACCGAGCGGCCCAAGACCCAGCGCGAGCTGTCCGAGCAGCGCGTCCGCGAGGGCAAGCACGTCCCGCCGCTCCCCGCTCCCGGCGTCTACGCCCGGCACAACGCGGTGGACGTCCAGGGCCTGCTGCCCGACGGCACCCCGTCCGAGCTCACGGTCAGCAAGACGCTCCGCGACCGCGGCCAGATCCGTGACGTGTCCAGCGAGGCGCTGAACGATCTGAAGGCCCTGGAGCAGCGCGCCGAGGAGCGCCTGGAGCGCACCGAGATCGCGCCGGCGAACCTCAAGCGGACCGAGGAGGCGTCGAAGTGAACCCCGTCAACTACCTCTATCTCTCCGCCCTGTTGTTCACGATCGGCGCCACCGGCGTACTGATCAGGCGCAACGCGATCGTCGTGTTCATGTGCGTCGAGCTGATGCTCAACGCCTGCAACCTCGCGTTCGTCACCTTCTCCCGGATGCACGGCAACCTCGACGGTCAGGTCATCGCCTTCTTCACGATGGTCGTCGCCGCCGCGGAGGTCGTGGTCGGGCTCGCGATCATCGTGTCGCTGTTCCGTTCCCGCCACTCGGCCTCGGTCGACGACGCCAGCCTGATGAAGCTCTGAGGGGTCGCTGAATCGTGGAGAACCTGATTGCGCTGCTGGTAGCGGCGCCTCTGCTCGGAGCGGTCGTACTGCTGTGCGGCGGCCGGCGGCTCGACGCCGTCGGCCACTGGATCGGCACGCTCCTGTCGTCCGCCTCCTTCGTGATCGGTGTCGTCCTCTTCACCGACCTGCTGGGGAAGAACGCCGAGCACCGGACGCTCATGCAGCACCTGTGGACCTGGGTCCCCGTCGAGGGCTTCCAGGCGGACGTCACCTTCCGCCTCGACCAGCTGTCGATGACCTTCGTCCTGCTGATCACCGGTGTCGGCTCGCTCATCCACCTGTACTCGGTCGGGTACATGGAGCACGACGAGCGCCGCCGCCGCTTCTTCGGCTATCTGAACCTGTTCCTCGCGGCGATGCTGATCCTCGTCCTCGCCGACAACTACCTTCTGCTGTACGTCGGTTGGGAAGGCGTCGGTCTCGCCTCCTACCTGCTGATCGGCTTCTGGCAGCACAAGCCCAGCGCGGCCACCGCGGCGAAGAAGGCCTTCCTGGTCAACCGGGTCGGCGACATGGGCCTGTCGATCGCCATCATGCTGATGTTCACGACGTTCGGGACCTTCGCCTTCGGGCCGGTCCTCAGCCACGTCGGTGACGCCTCCGAGGGCAAGCTCACCGGCATCGCCCTGATGCTGCTGCTCGCCGCCTGCGGCAAGTCCGCCCAGGTGCCGCTGCAGTCCTGGCTCGGCGACGCGATGGAGGGCCCGACCCCGGTCTCGGCCCTCATCCACGCGGCGACCATGGTGACCGCCGGCGTGTACCTGATCGTCCGCTCAGGAGCGATCTTCAACGCGGCACCGGACGCGCAGTTGGTCGTCACCGTCGTCGGCGCCGTCACGCTCCTCTTCGGTGCGATCGTCGGTTGCGCGAAGGACGACATCAAGAAGGCCCTCGCCGGCTCGACCATGTCGCAGATCGGCTACATGGTGCTCGCCGCGGGACTCGGCCCCATCGGCTACGTCTTCGCGATCATGCACCTGGTGACGCACGGCTTCTTCAAGGCAGGCCTCTTCCTCGGCGCCGGTTCGGTCATGCACGGCATGAACGACGAGGTCGACATGAGGAAGTACGGCGGCCTCAGGAAGTACATGCCGATCACCTTCATCACCTTCGGCCTCGGCTACCTCGCCATCATCGGTTTCCCGGGCCTGTCCGGCTTCTTCTCCAAGGACAAGATCATCGAGGCGGCCTTCGCGAAGGGCGGCACCGAGGGCTGGATCCTCGGCGGCGCGGCCCTGCTGGGCGCGGCCATCACGGCGTTCTACATGACGCGCGTGATGCTGATGACGTTCTTCGGAGAGAAGCGCTGGCAGCCCGACGAGAACGCCAACGAGCCGCACCCGCACGAGTCCCCGAAGACGATGACGATCCCGATGATCGTGCTGGCCTTCGGATCGGTCTTCGCCGGCGGCATCTTCGGCATCGGTGACCGCTTCCTGCACTGGCTGGAGCCCATCACCGGCCACGAGGAGGGCAACTCCCCGGTCAGCGCCCTGACGGTCACCCTGGCCACCATGGTCGTGCTCGTCATCGGCGTCGGGATCGCCTGGGCGCAGTACGGGCGCCGCCCGGTCCCGGCCGTCGCCCCGCGCGGCTCGCTGCTCACCCGGGCCGCCCGCCGCGACCTCCTCCAGGACGACTTCAACCACGTCGTCCTGGTGCGCGGCGGCGAGCACCTCACCCGCTCCCTGGTCTACGTCGACCACACCCTGGTCGACGGCGTCGTCAACGGCACGGCGGCCTCCATGGGCGGCCTCTCCGGAAGGCTGCGCAAGCTGCAGAACGGCTACGCGCGGTCGTACGCGGTCTCGATGTTCGGCGGTGCGGCCATCCTCGTCGCCGCGACCCTGCTGATGAGGGCGGTCTGATACCGATGTCCTTTCCCCTCCTGACAGCGACGGCGGCGCTCCCGGCCCTCGGGGCGGTGGCCACGGCCGCCGTCCCGGCCGCCCGGCGCACCGCCGCGAAATGGCTGGCGCTGTTCGTCTCGCTGGCCACGCTCGCGCTGGGCATCGTCGTCCTGGTGCGCTTCGACCCGGGCGGCGACCGCTACCAACTCACCGAGTCCCACGCCTGGATCGCCGACTTCGGGGTCCGCTACGAGCTGGGTGTGGACGGCATCGCGGTCGCGCTCATCGCGCTCACCGCCCTGCTGATCCCGTTCGTGATCCTGGCCGGCTGGCACGACGCCGACCCCCTGGAGACCGGCAGCAAGCGCTGGCGGCCCACCCAGGGCTTCTTCGCCCTCATCCTTGCGGTGGAGGCGATGGTGATCATCTCCTTCGAGGCCACCGACGTCTTCCTCTTCTACATCTTCTTCGAAGCCATGCTCATCCCGATGTACTTCCTCATCGGCGGCTTCGGGGACCGGGCCCACGAGCACGGCGACGAGGCGGCGGCCACCCAACGGTCGTACGCCGCCGTCAAGTTCCTGCTCTACAACCTGGTCGGCGGGCTCATCATGCTGGCGGCCGTGATCGGCCTCTACGTGGTGGCCGGGAACTTCTCGCTCGCGGAGATCGCGCAGGCGCGGGCCAACGGCACGCTGCACATGGCGACCAACACCGAACGCTGGCTGTTCCTCGGCTTCTTCTTCGCCTTCGCGGTGAAGGCGCCGCTGTGGCCGCTGCACACCTGGCTGCCCAACGCCATGCAGGAGTCCACCGCCCCGGTCGCCGTGCTCATCACGGCAGTTGTCGACAAGGTGGGCACCTTCGCGATGCTCCGCTTCTGCCTCCAGCTCTTCCCGGAGGCCAGCAAGTGGGCGACGCCCGTCATCCTCGTCCTCGCCCTGATCAGCATCATCTACGGGGCGCTGCTCGCGGTCGGACAGCGGGACATCAAGCGGCTGGTGGCGTACGCGTCGATCTCGCACTTCGGGTTCATCATCCTGGGCATCTTCGCGATGACCAGCCAGGGCCAGTCCGGCGCGACGCTCTACATGGTCAACCACGGTATTTCCACGGCCGCGTTGATGCTGGTCGCCGGCTTCCTGATCTCGCGGCGCGGCTCGCGTCTGATCGCCGACTACGGAGGGGTGCAGAAGGTGGCACCGGTGCTCGCCGGCACCTTCCTGATCGGCAGCCTGGCGACCCTGTCGCTGCCGGGACTCGCGCCCTTCGTGAGTGAGTTCCTGGTCCTGGTCGGCACGTTCTCGCGCTACCCGGCGATCGGGATCATCGCCACCTTCGGCATCGTGCTGGCCGCGCTGTACACCCTCGTCCTCTACCAGCGGACGATGACCGGCCCGGTGAAGCCCGAGGTCGCCGCGATGCCGGACCTGCGACCGCGTGAACTCCTGGTCGTCGCCCCGCTGATCGTGCTGCTGATCTTCCTCGGCGTCTACCCGAAGCCGATCACGGACATCGTGAACCCGTCGGTCAAGCAGACCCTGTCCGACGTACACAAGAAGGATCCCAAGCCCTCGGTGGAGGCGGCCAAGTGAGCGCAACAGCCGTCCACAGCCTGTGGACAACGGCGGCAGGCGCGGACCCGATCTCGAAGATCCCCACACCGAAGATCGAGTACGGGCAATTGTCGCCCACCTTGATCATCCTCGGCGCGGCGCTCATCGGGGTACTGGTCGAGGCGTTCGTCCCGCGCAAGTCCCGTTACTACGCCCAGGTGTTCGTCTCCGTCGTAGCCCTCTGCGCCGCCTTCGCGGCGGTCGTGGCACTCGCGGCGGACGGATACGGCACCACCAAGGCGCACATCGCGGCCATGGGCGCGATCGCGGTCGACGGACCGTCCCTGTTCCTCCAGGGCGTGATCCTGCTGTCCGGCCTCGTCGGCCTGTTCACCTTCGCCGAGCGGCGCCTCGACCCCGAGGCGCACGGCAACCGCGTCGACTCCTTCGCCGCGCAGGGCGCGTCCGTGCCCGGCAGCGACAGCGAGAAGGCCGCCGTCAAGGCCGGGTTCACCACCACGGAGGTCTTCCCGCTCCTGCTCTTCGCGGTCTCCGGAATGCTCGTCTTCCCGTCCGCCAACGACCTGTTGACCCTGTTCGTGGCCCTGGAGGTCTTCTCCCTCCCGCTCTACCTCCTGTGCGCCCTGGCCCGCCGCAAGCGGCTCCTGTCGCAGGAGGCCGCGGTCAAGTACTTCCTCCTCGGCGCCTTCGCCTCCGCGTTCACCCTCTTCGGCATCGCGCTCCTCTACGGCTACGCGGGCTCGATGTCGTACGCCACGATCGCGCAGGTCGTCGACGGCTCCATCACCAACATCAACCCCGCCCTCGCGGACACCATGGGCAACGACGCGCTGCTGCTCATCGGCGGCGCGATGATCGTCATGGGGCTGCTGTTCAAGGTGGGCGCGGTGCCGTTCCACATGTGGACGCCCGACGTCTACCAGGGCGCGCCGACCCCGGTCACCGGCTTCATGGCCGCCGCCACCAAGGTGGCCGCCTTCGGAGCGCTGCTCCGGCTCCTCTACGTCGTGCTGCCGGGCCTGCGCTGGGACTGGCGGCCCGTCATGTGGGGCGTCGCGATCATCACGATGCTGGGCGGCGCGATCGTCGCGATCACCCAGACCGACATCAAGCGGCTCCTGGCGTACTCGTCGATCGCGCACGCGGGCTTCATCCTCGCGGGTGTCATCGCGACCACCCGGGACGGCGTCTCGTCCGTGCTCTTCTACCTGGGCGCGTACTCGTTCGTGACGATCGGTGCCTTCGCGGTCGTCACCCTCGTACGGGACGCGGGCGGCGAGGCGACGCACCTGTCGAAGTGGGCGGGGCTCGGGCGCAGGTCGCCGCTGGTCGCGGCCGTCTTCGCGGTGTTCCTGCTGTCCTTCGCGGGCATTCCGCTGACGGCCGGCTTCGCCGGGAAGTTCGCCGTGTTCAAGGCGGCGGCGGCCGGTGGCGCGGCCCCGCTGGTCGTGGTCGGTGTGCTCTCCTCCGCCATCGCGGCGTTCTTCTACATCCGCGTGATCGTGCTCATGTTCTTCAGCGAGCCGCGGCCCGACGGCCCCACCGTCGCGGTCCCGTCCCCGCTGACCATGGCGACGATCGGGATCGGCGTGGCGGTCACGCTCGTCCTCGGTGTGGCCCCGCAGTACTTCCTGGACCTGGCGAACCAGGCGGGGGTCTTCGCCCGCTGACGCCGAGTACGGGCCGAAGGCCCCGGTTCCCCTCGCGGGGGCCGGGGCCTTCGTGCGCGTGCGGTCGGTCAGGCCTTCGGGCAGACGACCTCGGGGTTCCAGGGGGCGAACAGGCCCTTGGGATTGGGCTTGTAGATCCAGGCGTGGAGGGTGAAGTAGCCCGGGAGTTGGTCCTTCTGGAAGGTCTGCCCGAACAGTGTCGGCGCCGCCTGCCCCGAGTCCTTCACCACCCACTCGACCGCGACCAGCCGGCGCCCCTCGACGAAGTCGGACCCGTCCGCGTACAGCAGAGCCGCCGGTTTCGCCGGATCGAGTGAATCGATGTTCTTGTAGTTGACGTAGTGGTAGCCCATGCCGCCCTCGGTCGGGTCGGAGACACAGGTGTCGGTACGTGCGTAGCCGCCGCCCGCGGCGAACGCCTCGTACCCGTACTTCGAGGTGGCCTGGTACGTCTTGCTCAGCGTGGTCCACACGGACGGGTCGGGGTCGTCGGACGCGGCGTGGGCCGGGGCGGCGGTCAGCGCGAAGGCCGCGGCCGTCGCCACCGCGACGGCGGTCTTGACGGCGCCCTGCAGGGACCGAGAGGACATGGTGGGGCTCCTTGGACTTCGGGAGGCGCCCGCGCACGGCGCGCCGTCCGTTCGGTGGCGTGGCGGACCTCCCCAGGCCCGCCCGAGCAGCATGTTCCGGCCGCAGTGGTCGCGCCATGTGACGGGAGCCATTCGACTGACCACACCCGGTCACCGCCACCGGCCTGTGGATAACTCCGACGCTGTCAGCGCGGAGCCCTATCGTGGACGCAGTGGTCGAGGGACGACGTACGGGGGACGAGCGATGCACGGGATGGGCGGGACGGTTGTGACGACCGAAGTACGGACGCCGACGGCACACGGCGAGAGCGAGGCACTGGCCACGCTCCACCGCGTCTTCGGCTACGACAGCTTCCGCGGCGCGCAGGAAGAGGTCATCGAGCATGTGGTGGCCGGCGGCGACGCCGTGGTCCTCATGCCGACCGGCGGCGGCAAGTCGTTGTGCTACCAGATTCCGTCCCTGGTCAGACCCGGTACGGGCGTTGTCGTCTCCCCGCTCATCGCGCTGATGCAGGACCAGGTGGACGCGCTGCGGGCGCTCGGGGTGCGCGCCGGGTTCATGAACTCGACGCAGGACTTCGACGAGCGGCGTGTGGTCGAGGCCGAGTTCCTCGCCGGCGAGCTGGACCTCATCTATCTCGCGCCGGAGCGGCTGCGGCTCGACTCCACCCTGGACCTGCTCTCGCGCGGCAAGATCTCGGTGTTCGCGATCGACGAGGCGCACTGCGTGTCCTCGTGGGGCCACGACTTCCGCCCGGACTACCTCTCCCTCTCCCTCCTGGGCGAGCGCTGGCCGGACGTCCCGCGGATCGCCCTCACGGCGACGGCCACGGACGCCACGCACAAGGAGATCACCCAGCGGCTGAAGATGCCGGACGCCCGGCACTTCGTGGCGAGCTTCGACCGGCCCAACATCCAGTACCGGATCGTGCCGAAGGCCGACCCCAAGAAGCAGCTGCTGAGCTTCCTGCGCGAGGAGCACGCGGGCGACGCGGGCATCGTGTACTGCCTCTCCCGCAAGTCCGTGGAGGCGACCGCCGAGTTCCTGTCCCGCAACGGCATCGAGGCGGTGCCGTACCACGCGGGCCTCGACTCGGGCACCCGCGCGGCACACCAGTCCCGGTTCCTGCGCGAGGACGGCCTGATCGTCGTCGCGACCATCGCCTTCGGCATGGGCATCGACAAGCCGGACGTACGGTTCGTCGCCCACCTCGACCTGCCCAAGTCGGTGGAGGGCTACTACCAGGAGACGGGGCGTGCGGGGCGTGACGGAGCACCCTCCACGGCCTGGATGGCGTACGGCCTTAACGACGTCATACAGCAGCGCAAGATGATCCAGTCCAGCGAGGGCGACGAGGCGTTCCGCCGCCGCGCCGCCGCCCACCTGGAGGCCATGCTCGCGCTCTGCGAGACGGCACAGTGTCGGCGCGGCCAACTGCTCGCCTACTTCGGGCAGGACCCGGACGCGGCGGCCTGCGGCAACTGCGACACCTGCCTCACCCCGCCGGAGACCTGGGACGGCACGGTCGCCGCGCAGAAGGTGCTGTCGACGGTGGTACGGCTGCAGCGCGAGCGGGGCCAGAAGTTCGGCGCCGTGCAGATCGTCGACATCCTCATGGGGCGCCGCACGGCCAAGGTGATCCAGTTCGACCACGACCAGCTGTCCGTGTTCGGCATCGGCGAGGACCTGGCCGAGGGCGAATGGCGGGGCGTCGTACGGCAGTTGCTGGCACAGGGACTGCTCGCGGTCGAGGGGGAGTACGGCACGCTGGTGCTCACCGAGGCGAGTGGCACCGTGCTGCGGCGCGAGCGGGAGGTGCCGCTGCGCAAGGAGCCGAAGAAGCCGGCGGCCTCGCGGTCGTCGTCCTCCGGCCGGGGCGAGCGCAAGGCGAAGGCCGCGGCGGTGGAACTGCCCGAATCCTTGCAGCCCGCCTTCGAGGCCCTGCGCGCCTGGCGTGCGGAGCAGGCCCGTGAGCAGGGAGTCCCGGCGTACGTCATCTTCCATGACGCCACGCTCCGGGAGATCGCGACGGTGTGGCCCACGTCCGTGGGGCAGTTGGGGGAGATCAGCGGGGTCGGCGAGAAGAAGCTGGCGACGTACGGGGAGGGCGTGATCGGGGTGCTGGCGGAGCTGGGCGGGGCGCCGGCCGCAGCGGAGGTGCCCGCGCAAGTGCGGGCGTCGGCACCCGCACCCGCACCGGCACCGGCTCAGGCGGCGAAGGATGTCGACCCCGGTGCGGACTACTGGCCCGAGATGGATGCGGAGCCGGAGCCCGAGGACTGGATATAGGAGACCGGCATATAGGGGACCGGCATGTAGGGGCGGCCGCTACAGCGCGCGGGTCGCGTACGCCCTGACGTCCGCGTCCGAGTCGGCGGTCGCCGTGGCGAGGGCCGCGCGGGCGTCGGTGGTGCGGTGCCGGGTCAGCGCGAGGACGGCCGCCTTGCGTACGTCGGCGTTCGGGTCGGCCAGCGCCTTGGCCAGGGCGGGGACCGCGGTGTCGGGGTCGGCGGCGGACAGCGCGGTGGCGGCGCCGGCCCGGACCTGCCAGGCCGGGTCGGCCAGGGCGGCGACGGCACCGATCGCGAGGGGGGCCGGGCAGCCGGTGGTGCCCAGGGCACCGTAGGCGGCGGCGCGGACCAGGGCGTCGGGGTCGTCGGTGAGGGCGGCGAGAGCGGATTCGGCGCCCGTGTCGGACGCGGCCTCTGAGAGGTCACCCAGGTGTCCTGCCGCCACCGTCCCCAGCGCCTTGGCGAAGGTGACGCGGACCTCACGGGACGGGTCCGACGGTGCCGCGTGGGCCAGCTCGCCGATGGCGTCGACCGAGACGAGGGCGCGGACGGCCTCGATGCGGACGGCGGTGTCGGGGTCGGTCAAGGAGCGGGCGAACAGGTCCGCGTCGCCGAGGCGCAGCGCGCGCAGGACGTCAAGGGCCGCGGCGCGGACGACCGGGTCGGGCTCGGCCAGGGCACCGGCGAGACCGTCGCGGAGGGCGGGGGAAGGGGGCAGTGTCTCGACGAGTTCGCGCAGAGAGGCCGCAGCGGCCGTGCGGACCTCGGCGGCGGGGTCGCGGAGGGCCTCGGCGAGGGCGGGGCCAGTGCCGGGCGGGAGGGTCTCCGTCAGGACGGTGACCGCCTCGCGGCGGACGGACGAGGCCGGGTCGGTCAAGTAGGGGCGCAGGGCGTCGAGTTCGGGCTCTTCCTCGGCGAGGGCGACGAGTTCGAGGAGACGGGAGGAGGACCGGCCCGGAGCAGTAGCCGTACCGGGGGCGGGAGTTGTGATCGTGGGGATGTCCGTGCCCCGCTCCTCCGACGGCTCCGTCGGGGACACCAGCGGAGCCGTGTCGCGGGAGCCCGCCGTCGCCACGTTCTCCGGATGGACCTCGCCGAGTCGGCGGGAGGGACCGCCGGTCGGGGTGAACTCCTCGATCGGGACCAGGTAGGGGGCCACGGGTCGGGCCGTGAACTCCATCGCACCGGAGGGGGACTTGTGCAGGTCGAGGTGGTGGAACCAGGAGACGTCGTCGCGAGCCGGATGGTCGAGGCGGTCGTGGTAGAGGCCCCAGCGGGACTCCGTGCGGGCCAGGGAGGCGCGCGCGGCCATCTCCGCGCAGTCGCGGATGAAGGAGACCTCGGCGCAGCGCATCAGTTCGTGCGGGGTGCGGGCGCCCATCTCGGCGATGTCCGCGCGCATCCGCTCGAACGCCTCCAGGGCGAGCGACAGCCGGGCGCCGGACTTCGGCGGGGCCACGTAGTCGTTCACGAAGCGGCGCAGTTTGTACTCGACCTGGGGCTGCGGCGCGCCGTCCGGGTTGCGCAGCGGACGGTAGATCAGCTCGTGCGCGTCACGGAGCTGGGAAAGCGGCAACTCGCCCTCGTACGCGGTGTATTGGGCCGCGTCAGCGCCCGCGAGGTCGCCGAAGACGAACGCGCCGATCATGTAGTTGTGCGGGACGCAGGCGAGGTCGCCGGCGGCGTACAGGCGGGGGACGGTCGTACGGGCGTGGTCGTCGACCCGTACGCCCGAGGCCGAATGGCCGCCGCACAGGCCGATCTCGGAGATGTGCATCTCGACGTCGTGGGTGCGGTAGTCGTGGCCGCGGCCTTCGTGGAAGGTGCCCCGGGTGGGCCGTTCCGTGGAGTGCAGGATCGACTCCAGGGCGGAGATCGACTCCTCCGGGAGGTGGCTCAGCTTCAGGTACACGGGCCCGCGGTCGCTCGCCACCTCCGCCGCGAACTCGGCCATCATCTGGCCGGACCAGTAGTCGGAGTCGACGAAGCGTTCGCCGTGCCGGTTGACCTGGTAGCCGCCGAAGGGGTTGGCGACGTAGGCGCAGGCGGGGCCGTTGTAGTCCTTGATCAGCGGGTTGATCTGGAAGCACTCGATGCCGGTGAGTTCGGCGCCCGCGTGGTACGCCATCGCGTAGCCGTCGCCCGCGTTCGTCGGGTTCTCGTACGTGCCGTACAGGTAGCCGGAGGCGGGCAGACCGAGCCGGCCGCAGGCGCCGGTCGCGAGGATCACGGCGCCCGCGCGGACCGAGACGAAGCCGCCGGTACGGGTGTTGAAGCCCGCCGCGCCCACCGCGCGCCCCCCGGCGGTGAGTACGCGCACCGGCATCACCCGGTTCTCGATGCGGATCCGCTCCCGCATCTCGCGCCGCCGCAGTTGCCGGTACAGGACCTTCTTGACGTCCTTGCCCTCCGGCATCGGCAGCACGTACGAGCCGGAGCGGTGGACCTGGCGGACCGCGTACTCGCCGTGCTCGTCCTTCTCGAACTTCACGCCGTACGACTCCAGGCGCTGCACCATCGCGAAGCCGCGGGTGGCGGTCTGGCGGACGGTGGACTGGTCGACGATGCCGTCGTTGGCGCGGGTGATCTCGGCGACGTAGTCGTCGGGCTCGGCGCGGCCGGGGATGACCGCGTTGTTGACGCCGTCCATGCCCATGGCGAGCGCGCCGGAGTGGCGGACGTGCGCCTTCTCCAGGAGGAGGACGTTCGCGCCGTGCTCGGCGGCGGTCAGGGCCGCCATGGTGCCGGCCGTACCGCCGCCGATGACCAGGACGTCGCAGGTCAGCTCTTCGGCCTCGGCGAGCGAGGGGATCTCCAGGGGCGTGTGCACGGAGGTGGTCACCAGGGGGCCTTTCAGGAACCGAGCGAGGTCAGGACGTCGCGGCGCAGCGCCACGCGCGCGGGATCGTCGTGCGCGGCACGGTCCCGTGGACGCGGCACCTCGCGTACGGCGACGAGCCGGCCCGCGCCGAGGAGGGCGACGCGGTCGCCGAGGTACAGGGCCTCGTCCACGTCGTGGGTGACGAAGACGACGGTCGCGCCCGTGCCGCGCAACACCTCGACCAGCAGGTCCTGCATCCCGGCGCGGGTCTGGGCGTCGAGGGCGCCGAAGGGTTCGTCCATGAGGACGGCGCGGGGCGCTCCGGCGAGGGCGCGGGCCAGTTGTGCGCGCTGGCGCTGTCCGCCGGAGACGCGGTGGGGCAACTGCCGTGCCTGCGCGGCGAGTCCGACCCGGTCGAGCCAGGCGGTCGCCTGGTTCCTGCGCTCGGCGCGCGGCAACTTCTTGATGGCCAGCGGGAGTTCGACGTTGGCGCGCAGACTGCGCCAGGGCAGGAGGGCGTCGTCCTGGAAGATCAGGGCACGGTCGGCACCGGGACCGGTCAGCGGGTGGCCGTCCTGGGCGACCTCACCGGAGAGCGGCGACAGCAGCCCGGCGAGCGTGCGCAGCAGCGTGGACTTGCCACAGCCGGAGGGGCCGACGACGGTGAGGATCTCGCCGGGGGAGACGTCGAGGTCGATGGCGTCCAGGACGGGGGCGCCGGGGCGGCCGAGGGCGGCGGAGCGCAGCGAAAGGGCTGCGCCGGTACGGGAGTTGGCTGTCACCTCGCGGCCGGAGCCAGCCCTCAGCTCGGGCCCGGAGCCGGTTGGCGCCTCGCTCCCGGAGGCGGACGCTGCCTCGCTCCCGGAGTCGGTCCTCAGCGTGCTCCCGGAGGTGGACGCTGCCTCGCCCCCGAAGCCGGCGCTCACCTCGCTCTCGGAGTCGGCCCGCACCTTGCTCCGCGGATCCGTCCCGGAAGGCGACCTGACCTCAGACGAGCTGTTCATGGGGCACGCCCTCCTGGGGTGTGGCGGTCGCCGGTACGGCAGGTGCGGTACCGCTCGTCCGGCGCGGGGCGCGGCTCACCGGGACGTACGACGTGCGCGGGAGCCAGTGGGTGAGGCGGCGGCCGAGGAGTTCGACGGCCGTGGACGTGAGCCAGCCGAGCAGGCCGATCGTGACCATGCCGACGAAGACGCCCGGGTAGTCGACGACCGTGTAGTCCTGCCAGGTGCGGTAACCGACTCCGTACTGGCCGGAGATCATCTCGGCGGAGATCACACAGATCCACGAGACGCCGATGCCGACCGACAGACCGCCGAAGATGCCGGGCAGCGCGCCCGGCAGCACCACCGAGAAGAGGACGCGCCACCGGCCGCCGCCCATCGTGCGAACCGCCTCCTCCCACACGGGAGTCAGCGCGCGGACGGCGTGGCGGGTGGAGACCAGGACGGGGAAGAAGGCGGCCGTGCAGGTGATGAAGACGATGCCCTGTTCGTTGGAGGGGAACAGGAGGATCGCGACGGGGACCAGGGCGATCGCGGGGATCGGGCGCAGCACCTCGACGAGCGGGCCGAGCAGGTCCTCGGCGAGGCGCGAGCGGGCCACGAGCACGCCCGCCGCCACGCCCAGGACAGCAGCCAGGGCGAAGCCGGTGAGGATGCGGGTGAGGCTGTCGGTGAGGTCGGTCCAGTAGTCGTCGCCGGTGACCCGGTCGGCGAAGGCGCGGGCCACGTCGGCGACCGTGGGGAACTGCGAGAAACGCAGCCACAGGTCGACGTTCAGGCTGGTCAGCAACTGCCAGATGCCGAGGGCGGCGGCCAGCGAGCCGAGCCGGAGCGCGGAGCGGCCCGCCCGCCCCGGATACCGGGTCACGACGCCTGCTCCAGAGCCTCGGCATACGTCACGACCCGGGCGCCCCCGTGGGCGGTGACATACGCCTGCGCGGTCGCCGGTGCGACGAACGGCAGCACCTTCGACCCGTCGCTCACCCACACCGCCTTGTCCGCGAACCACAGCGTGCCCGTGGTGGCGTCGGGGACGTAGGCGGCGCGGAGGGCGGTGCGGTGCGCCGAGACGTAACTCAGCAGTTCCGCAGGGGACTTGAAGCTGACGGTCTGCTCGGCGCCCTTGGGCCAGGCCTCGCTCGCGGCGGTCGGCGGCTGCGCGGCGAGTTGTGTGGCGTAGTCCGTCGGGCCCAGGGCCTGCTTCACGTACTGGTCGTCCACGAAGGAGTCGACGTCGACGTCCCCGACGAGCTTCGCCGACTTCAGGACCGCGACGTCCTGCTTGAGGGCGGAGACCAGTTGGGGCTTGAGGGCCGGGTCGAAGGTGGCGATGCCGTGGGCGCCGTTGTAGAGGTACACGACCTCGGCGGGCAGGCCGGTGGCCTTGGCGACCTTCTCGGCGGCCGTCACCGGGTGGGTGGTGAGGTAGTCGGTCGCCCGGTCCTGGGCTTTGAGGAACGCGTCGAGCACGGCGGGGTGTTGCTTCGCGAAGTTCTCGCGGGCGGTGACGCCGTGGAAGGTGGGGAGGTTCAGTTGGGCACCGTCGTAGAGGGCCTTCGCGCGGCCCTGGAAGGCGAGCAGGCCGGGCCAGGCGACGAACTGGGAGAGTGCGTCCGCGCTGCCCGCCGTGAGGGCCGAAGCGCCCACCGCGGGCTGCTGGTTGAGCTTCTCGATGCCCTTGTCGGGGTCGATGCCGGCGCGTTGCAGGGCGCGGACGAGGGTGCCGTCGGCGGCGGAGCCGACGCTCGTGGAGACCTTCTTGCCCTTGAGGTCCTTGAGGGAGGTGAGGTGCGAACTCGGCGCGGTGACGATGGTGTTGAGGCCGCCGCGCAGGTTGTAGCCGGTGACGGAGACCAGCCGGGTGGGCTGGCCGAGCTGTTTGCCGCGGGCCGCGTTGATGAGGAGCGGGAAGTCGCCCATCGAGCCGATGTCGATCTTCCCGGCGGTCATCTGCGCGGTGATGGGGGCGCCGGTCGCGTAGTCCTGCCAGTCGACCTTGTAGGTGTGGCCGTCGTGGAGGGCGTCGAGCTGCTGCTCGAAGTATCCGAGGGAGCGCAGAAGGGTGCCCGCGGTGACGGTGTTGATGGTCTTCGACTGGTAGCCGACGGTGATCGTCACCGTGGAGCCGCTACCGGCCTCCGCGCTGCCGCCGCAGCCGGACAGGGTCAGCAGCAGGGCGACCGCGGACAGGGCAACTGCCGTGCGTTTCATGGGAGTTCGGACCTCTCACCGGAGCAGATAGGGCATGTTGACCGTGACGGCTCCGGTGGGACAGCGGGCCGCGCACGGGCCGCAGTACCAGCACTCGTCGACGTGCATGTAGGCCTTGCCGTTGCTCTCGTCGATGGCCAGGGAGTCCAGCGGGCACATGTCGACGCACAGGGTGCAGCCGTCGATGCACTTCGACTCGTCGATGGTCACGGGCACGTCGGCCCGCTGGGGCGCCAAGGGCATGGCTGTCTCCAGGGAGGTACAGGCAGGAGGGAGAGATCAGACGGAGCGGTGCAGCAGGCCGCTCATGGTGATGCGGTCGCCGCGGAAGCGGATGAACTCCAGGTCGACCGGGCGGCCGTCGGCGAGGTGGGTGAGGCGTTCCAGCATCAGGACGGCCGCGCCGCGCGGGGCTTCGAGCACGGCGGCGGAGTGGGCGTCCGCGTTGACGGCCTCCAGGGTGATCTCGGCGTGGCCGAGGCCCTGGCCGGTGATGGTCTCCAGGAGGCGGAAGACGTCGGTGTTCTCCAAGTCGGCGTCGAGCAGCGCGGTGCCGATGTCGAGCGGGAGGTAGGTGAGGTCGAGGGAGAGGGGAATGCCGTTGAGGCGGCGCAGGCGTTCGATGTAGAGGACGTCGGTGCCGGGCTGGACGTGGAGGCGTTCGGCGACGGGGGCCGGTGCCGGCGCGGGGCCCATGGTGCGGACCTCGTTGGTGACCTGGCCGTGTTCGCGCAGGGTCTCCGCGAGGCCCATCAACCGGTCCAGGCCGTGCGGGTACTTCCGCGCGACGACGACCGTGCCGACACCGGGGAGGCGGTCGACGAGACCTTCCGCGCGCAGCAGGTCCAGGGCCTGGCGGACCGTGTTGCGGGAGGCGCCGTACTCGGTGGCGAGGGTGCTCTCGTGCGGGAGCGTGCCGTCCGGGAAGCCGTCGGCCAGCAGCTCGTGGCGCAGCAGATCGGCGAGCTGCCGGGCCTGGTCGGCACGCAGCCGGCGCCGCGCGCGGTGGGCGGCGACGGTGGTCGCGCCCTGTCCGGCGTGGTCGCGGATGCGGTCCGTGGGTGGCATGTTTCGAACCATAGCGAGCCGGTAGGGAACAGAGTGTTGCGGGAGTGTTGCGCCACCGCCGTCACTCACGACAGGGCTGCTGAGCTGGGCGGACGGCGGCCGACGGGAGACATCTGCCAGGTGCGCGCGAGGCGGTCAGCTCAGCGCGGTCAGTCCCGGCGCGAACACGATCAGCAGCGGGAGAAGGGGGACCAGCGTCGCGACCGTCGTCGTCAGGGCGCGGCGACGGCGGCCCAGGCGGGGGCGGGGGTCCAGGAGACGGTCGACCCGTTCACCGAGGAGGCGGTGGCTGGAGGCGCAGGAGAGGACGCCCCGGTGGTTGTTCAGCTCGATCAGCGCCAACGCCGTGGTCAGGTGGCCGCATTGGCGGGACGCGGTGTCGTCGGCGGCGAGTTCCACCAGCCGGTGGGTCTGGTCGCAGAAGTGGGCGAACAGCGGGACGTGCGGAAAACCGGAGGCCAGCGCCGTCGACAGATGCAGCAGCCAGTCGTGGTGGGCGCGGGCGTGACCGCGTTCGTGGGTGAGGACCGCGTCGAGCTGGTGGCCGGTGAGGCGGTGCAACGCCCCCGTGGTGACGACCAGTTGGGGCGGATGGCCCGGCATCCACCAGGCGTCCGGGTACTCGTCCTCCAGGACGAGGAGGGGACCCCGTGCGGGGGGCAGCCCGGCGGGCAGGTCGGGGGCGCGCTCGCGCAGCAGGGCGCGGGCCAGTCCGCGCCGGCGGCGGGCCTCGGCGAGTTCGCGGGCCAGCATCGCCGTGGTCCAGGCCGCGCCGCACGCCAGCGACAGCGTGAGGGCGACGGCCCAGACGGGGGCGGCGGAGAGGTCGTAGGCCGCGGTGACCGCGGGCGGGGCCGGGGCGAAGACATGGTCGCGGACGGTGTGGAAGACGGCCGCCGCGCCCAGCACCAGGGCGCCCAGACAGCACAGCAGAACGGTCGCGACCAGGCACTGCCACACCCACAGGCCGACCACGGGTTCCCGCTCGGGCCACCCGGCCCGGGTCAGCGCGCGCGGAACCGGCACGGCGGCCGAGAGGGCGACGACGCTCAGCAGGAGCAGGCAGACAGTCATGCCACGGGCTCCGGATCCTGGTCAACGGCACAGACAGAGGGACGAACGGGGGCGCGGGTGCGGCTGTACCCGAGGGCGAGCGCACGAGGTGTGGGCCCGTCCGCCGTCAGTATGACGGTCCGGGCGGCCGGAGTCAGGTGTACGGCGAGCACCGAACGCGCTCGCGACCGCCCCGACTCCGGCCCACGAGCCGCCCTCGGGCCTCGCCCGCGACCCGCCTCCGCCCCGGTCCGCGAGCCGCCTCACCGCTCCCGCCCGCAACTCACCTCAGTCCCGCCCCACGATCCGTCCGGTGACCTCGCCGAGCCCCACCCGGGTCCCGTTCGCCCCCGGTGCCCAGGCCGACAGGGTCACGACGTCGCCGTCCTCCAGGAACGTCCGCTTGCCGTCCGGGAGTTCGAGGGCGTCGCGGCCGTTCCAGGTCAGCTCCAGCAGCGAACCGCGCTCGCGTTCCGCCGGCCCGCTGACCGTGCCGGAGCCGTACAGGTCGCCGGTGCGCAGGGAGGCGCCGTTGACCGTCATCTGGGCGAGCTGCTGTGCGGCCGTCCAGTACATGGTGGAGAACGGCGGCTCGGAGACGACGTGACCGTTGATCGCGACCGAGATGCGGAGGTCGTAGCCGCCGGGCTCCTCCGCCGAGTCGTCCAGATAGGGGAGGAGCGTGTGGGTGCGCTCGGGGGGCGCGGTCCGCGCGTCCTCCAGCGCGTCCAGCGGGGTGATCCACGCCGACACCGACGTGGCGAAGGACTTGCCGAGGAACGGGCCGAGGGGGACGTACTCCCAGGCCTGGATGTCGCGTGCGGACCAGTCGTTGAGGAGGCACAGGCCGAAGACGTGTTCGCGGAAGTCGGCGAGGGCGACCGGCTCGCCCATCCGCGACGGCGTCCCGACCACGAAGCCGACCTCAGCCTCGATGTCCAGGCGGACGGAAGGGCCGAAGACGGGCGCCGGGTCGGACGGGGACTTCCGCTGTCCGGACGGTCGTACGACATCCGTGTCCGAGACCACGATCGTGCCCGAGCGGCCGTGGTAACCGATGGGCAGGTGCTTCCAGTTGGGGGTCAGGGAGTCGGGCGCGTCGGGGCGGAAGATGCGGCCCACGTTCCGGGCGTGGTTCTCGGAGGCGTAGAAGTCGACGTAGTCCGCGACCTCGAAGGGGAGGTGCAGGGTCACCGCGGAGAGGGGGTGGAGGAAGGGGGCGACCGTCTCCTGGTGGGACGGCACCGTCACCCACGCGGTCAGCGCGCGCCGGACGTCGGACCAGGCCGTACGGCCCGCGGCGAGCAGCGGGCCGAGCGTGGGGTGCGCGAGCAGGGAGACGTACGGCGAGCCGAGCGCGGCGGCGGCGGCGCCCGCGTCGAGCACCTGGTCGCCGTAGCGGACGCCGACGGTCCGTTCGTCCGAGCCGAGGGGCGAGAAGACGCCGTAGGGAAGGTTGTGCGGGCCGAAGGGATCGCCCTCGGGAAGATCGAAGGGGGGCATGGCGTGCTGCCTCACTCTCGTACGTACTCGCATGTGGCCGCGCCACACGTTACGGGTGAGTTGCAGGGACCGGCAGTGTCTAAAGAGTTCGCAATGTCCGAATAGGCCTTGTCGGAGGAGGCAATTCCGGCTTAGCGTCCTTTGGGGGACACGGACGGGGTGGGTCCGGTCCGTAGGGGGGACACGTGGGGGGACCCGTGGCCAAACGCACCGGCAGCGTGCCTTTCGAGGCCGACCGCTCGGTGCCGGGCCTGATCGTGAAATTCGGCGCCTATCCGCTGCATCACGGCGGGGTGGGCGCGATCCGCAGTCTCGGCCGTCTCGGCGTGCCGATGTATGCAATCACGGAGGACCGATACACGCCGGCCGCGGTGTCCCGTTATCTGGAACGTGCGTTCGTCTGGCCGACGACCGGCACCGAGGAACCCGAACGACTCGTGGAGGGACTGCTGCGCATCGGGCGCCGCATCGGCCGTCCCACCGTCCTCATCCCCACCGACGAGGAGGCCGCGGTCCTGATCGCCGAGCACCAGGACGCGTTGACCGACCGCTTCCTGTTACCGCGCGTCGATCCGAAGCTGCCGCGCCACCTCGCCAGCAAACAGGGACTCCACGAACTCTGCGTGGAACACGGCATACCCAGCCCCACGGCCGCCTTCCCGCAGTCCTACGACGACATAGTCGACTTCGCGGAGAAGGCCCGCTTCCCGATCGTGGCCAAGAACCGGGAGGCGTTCGTACGACGCTCCCAGCCCGCGGTGAACGGCACGACGAAGATCACCACCCGCGAGGGACTGCTCGCGCTCGCCCGTGACTGGGGCGAGCACCCCGGCGTGATCCTCCAGGAGTACCTCCCGAGGGAGGACGCCGAGGACTGGATCGTGCACGCCTACTTCGACCAGGACTCCACCCCGCTCGCCATGTTCACCGGCGTCAAGGTGCGCTCCTGGCCGCCGCACGCGGGCATGACGGCAAATGCGTATGTCGTGGACAATCCGGAACTCGCGGATCTCGCCGCGCGTTTCATCAAACAGATCGGCTTCACCGGAATCATCGACCTCGACCTGCGCTTCGACCGGCGCGACGGTCAGTACAAACTGCTCGACTTCAACCCCCGCATGGGCGCCCAGTTCCGACTCTTCGAGAACGAGTCGGGGGTGGACGTCGTCCGCGCCATGCACCTCGACCTGACCGGCCGCCCCGTCCCGGAGGGGGAACAGCGCGCCGGCCACCGGTACATCGTGGAGAACATCGACCTGCCCGCCCTCCTCGCCTACCGCCGCAGCGGCTATACGACGCCGCACGCACCGGCGAAGGCGAGCGGGACCGAGCTGGCCTGGCTCGCGGGTGACGACCTGCGGCCGTTCTTCACGATGCTCGCTCGCTTCGTGCGGCCGGGCGCGAAGCACCTGTATCAGCTGTGGCGCACCAACCGGCGCGGCAGCAGCACGAGTGGCGGCAGCCAGCAATAGGCCTGTGGCCAAGTGGTCTGTGGCCAAGTGGTCTGTGGCCAAGTGGCCAGTGGCCTGTGGCAGTTGGCGGCAGCTTCAGCACGAAGTGGCGAAATGACGTCCTGGGGAGGGACTTCGTGATTCAACCGGTAGCAATCATCGGCGCCGGCCCGTTCGGCCTGTCCACCGCCGCGCATCTGCGGGCGCGCGGCATCCCGGTCCGTGTCTTCGGCGAGCCCATGGTCAGCTGGCGCGACCACATGCCGGCCGGAATGCTCCTGAAGTCGACCCCGGCCGCCTCCAACTTCGACGCCCCGCAGCCCGGCCACAACCTCGTCGACTACTGCGACGCGGCCGGCATCCCCCGCCTGGTCACCGACGAGGACATCATCCCCGTCGAGACCTTCATCGGCTACGGCGAGTGGTTCCAGCAGAAGCTGGTGCCCGAGCTGGAGCGGGTACGGGTCGTGTCGGTGGACCGGAACGCCGACCGGAACAAGGGCGGCGGCTTCGAACTCAAGCTGGATTCGGGGGAGTTGTTCACGGCCCGCGCGGTCGTGGTGGCGACGGGTCTGTACGGCCTGGCCCACCTCCCGCCCGAGCTGGCCGCAGCGGCGGCCGACGGCCCCGCACCCACCGGTCCCGTCTCGCACAGCTCCCAGCACCACGACCTCAGCGGGTTCAAGGGCAAGGAGCTGATCGTCGTCGGCGCCGGGCAGTCCGCGCTGGAGACGGCGGTACTCGCGGCGGAGGCGGGCGCGCAGGTCCGGATCGTCTCGCGCGGGCGGGGGCGGGTCGCGTTCGGCGCGGCGCCGTGGGAGCAGCCGAAGCTGCGTCCCGAGTCGCCGTTCGGGCGGGCGTGGTCGCTGTGGGCGCTGAGCTACTACCCGCAGCCGTACCGCTATCTCCCCGAGGGGACCCGTCACTACCTGGTCCGCCGGGTGCTCGGTCCGCTCGGCGCGTGGTGGCTGCGCGAGCGGTTCGAGGGGAAGGTGCAGGTCAGCGAGGTCGACCGGATCGTACGGGCGGACGCGGAGGCAGGCCGTCCGGTTCTGACGGTCGGCACGCACGGCGGTGGTACCGAGCGCCTCGGCGCCGACCACGTCATCTCGGCGACGGGTTATCGGGTCGACATCGCGGCGATGGACTTCCTGGGGCATGAGCTGCGTACGCAGTTGGCGGTGAGCAGGGGGACGCCGAAGCTCGGTGCGGGGTATGTGTCCTCGGTGCCGGGTGTCTACTTCACGGGGCTGCCGGCCGCGTCGTCGTACGGGCCGGTGATGCGGTTCGTGTGCGGCACGGAGTTCGCGTCGCCGCGGCTGGCGAAGCATCTGGCGGCGGCGCACGGGTAGTTGGCGGGTCGTCAGTTTTTTGCGGTCGACGATCGGGCGACGCGGAAGCCCACGTCGTCGACGCGGAAGGTCGGGTGGCTTCGACGGCGTACCGAGGCACGGCAGCTCCAGTGCTCGTCGAACCATCCGCCGCCGCGCAGTACCCGATAGGTGCCGTAGACCTCCGGGTCGTAGAGGTCCCAGCACCACTCCCACACATTGCCCAGCATGTCGTGCAGGCCCCACGGGTTGGGGAGTCGGCCGCCCGGTTCGTGGGGCCGTTCCTCGGAGTTGCCGCGGTGCCAGGCGATGTCGTCGAGCGGCCCGTAGCGGGGGCCGGTCGTCCCGGCGCGGCAGGCGTACTCCCACTCGGCCTCGGTGGGGAGGCGGTAGCCGTCGGCGGAGGGGGCGGGTACGACGGTCTCGCCCTGGATGTCGTACGCGGGTGTCAACTCGTCTTGTAGTGATAGGGAGTTGCAGAAGAGTACGGCGTCCAGCCAGGACACGGTCTCCACGGGGAGGCGGTCGTTGCCGGGGGCGGTGCTGGGGTGTTGGCCGGTGACCTGGGCGTACTGGGCCTGGGTGACGGGGAGGGTGCCGAGCTCGAAGGCGGCGAGGTCGACCGTCCAACTGCGTTCCGTGCGGCGGTCGGAGAGGGTGACCTGGCCGGACGGGACGGGGATGAGGTCGATGTGTGTGGTCGTGCCCATGCGTTGCGTCAGCTCCGTAGCTCCGTGAGCATCGGCCGTAGGTGGGCCGTGGTGGTGATTGTCGCATTCAGGGCTCGGCGGGGTTCTGGTTCGGTGGGGTGGCTTGTGGGTTGCGGTGGTCGGCAGTGTGCGGGTGGTTCGCCCCCGGTTCGTTGTGGGTCGGTGCCGCGTCGGGGGGTGTCCGTCCTCGGAACGGCGCGGAATCGGTCTCGCAAGATTTTCGGGGTGTTGACGCGCCAACCGCTGCGGGCGGACACCCCCCGACACGTCACCTTCTCGCCGTACGCGGTCGACGGTCCGCTGGAGTGCCGAAGAGTGTTCGCCACGACGGCTCCCTCGGGCGCGGGGTGCGGTCGCGTTGTTCGGGGGTGAGCATGCCTGGATGATGCATGCCGAGGGTTGTAGGTTCGGGCCGCCGATGGTCGAACGACGGGGAATGCGGGGCCTGTTGTGGCACTGCTGGACACACTGCTGACAACGGGCGTCGGGGCGCTGTCTGCCACGGTCGGGGTCCTGGTCGGGGGCATCGTCACGCACCGGGCCCAGGACCGTCAGTGGCTGCGGGACAAGCAGTTGCTCGCCTACCAGGAACTGATCAGCCACTACGCCAAGTTCACGATGACCATCAGCCGCGCGCATGCCGGCCGGCAGGGATGGGACTACGACTGGAGCGAGTGGAGCGCGGCACTGACCCGCGCCAGTCTGGTCGCGCCTGCGGCCGTCGCGACCGAGATCGACAACTTCGGCAAGGCCGTCAACGGGTTCCTGGACACGGTGGCGCGCGACCCGGCACGCGACGCTACGCGTGATCCGTTGAGCCAGGAGGAGTTCGCCCGGGCGAGCAGGGCGCCCGCCCGGGCGCAGGTGCAGTTGGTCAATGCCATGCGGCGCTCACTGAGCAGAGACCAAAAGGCGTTGTCCTTCGGGATCGGCGGATCCCTCGTGCGGAGTTCCGACGACGCCTGACAGGCAGGGCACGGCCCCCGCGCACGAGTCCGCCTTGCGACGTAGGTCCGCCGTCGGATGCGGTCGGGCGCCGGACGCCATAGTCTCCCCGCATGACGGCAGTTGACTCTCGACCCGGCGGCCCCCGTAGCTCGGAGCAGCGCAAGCGCGAGGCGCTCGAGCGACTCGCGCGGGACAACGACGTGTGGGTCGCCACCGCCGACGCCACCGGTGAACCGTGCCTCGTTCCGCTGGCCTTCTGGTGGGACGGCGAGGCGGTGTGGCTGTCCACCCGCGACACCAACCCGACCGGGCGCAACCTGTGTTCCTCGGGCCGGGTCCGGCTCAGCTTCGGCCACAGCCGGGACGTGGTCCTGATCCACGGCACCGCGCGCGTGCTGACCCGCGAGGAGCTTCCGGCCGGGGTGGGCGACGCGTTCGCCGCCAAGGACGGCTGGGACCCCCGCGAGGACCACCCCTCGTACGTCTTCTTCCAGGTCACCCCGCAGGTGCTGCAGGCGTGGGGGACGGTTCCCGAGATGGCCGGACGGACCCTCATGCGTGACGGAAAGTGGCTGGTCTAGGGCGGGAGCGGTGGCAAATACCGGACACGTGACCCCAGTGGCTCTACGACCGGTAGCGGCCCAGTGTCCTCAGGCCCGGCAGCGCCCTGTCGTCGAAGTCGAACAGGGCCAGGTTCTCCCACGCGTTGCCGGACGTCGGGTCGGTCGGGTCCCAGCCGTCGCCCTTGCGGTAGGTCCAGACGCCTTCCCAGTAGCAGTAGCCGAGGCCCTTTCCGCCGGGGACGTCCACCATCAGGTCCGCCACCGTGCGCAGCCATGCCGCCTGGCCCGCGGGGGTCGCCGGGTAGCCCTCCGTGAGCTGTGAGGGGTCGTACATGATGTCGTTCGTCGCGTCCTCGCTCGCCAGCGTGAACGGGTACGCCGTCTCCGCGATCAGCACCGGCTTGTCGTAACGCGCCGCCAGATCCGCCAGGTTGGCCGCCGCAGCCGCTGGGGCGCCGTGCCAGAACGGGTAGTACGACTGGGCGATGATGTCGAAGTCCACCCCGTCGGCCACCACGTTGTCGTACCACCAGCGCGACGTGCCGTTGTCGCCGCCCGACGCGATGTGGAGCATCGTGCGGATGCGGGGGGTCGTGTCGTGGGCGGCGTTCAGGCCCGCCTTCAGGAAGGCCGTCAGGTTGCCCCAACCCCCGGCGTCGTCACCCCAGTTCTTGCCGGTGGGCCAGAGCAGGCCGCCGTTGATCTCGTTGCCGATCTGGACCAGGTCGGCCGGGGTGCCCTGGCGGCGCAGCGCGCCCAGCACGTCGGCGGTGTGGTCGTAGACCGCCCTCGTCAGGCCCGCCACGTCCAGGTCCGCCCAGGCCGCCGGCTTGGTCTGGTGGGACGGGTCGGCCCAGGTGTCGGAGTAGTGGAAGTCGACCCAGATGCCGATCCCGGCCCGCCGCAGCCGCTTGGCCAGCGGCAGGATGTGCTTCTTGTTGTTGTAGCCGTCGGCCGGGTTCACCCAGACCTTGAGACGGGCGTGCGTCACTCCGGCGTCCGCGAGGATGCGGATCGGGTCGTCCCTGCGGCCGTCCGCCCGGCGGTACACCGCGCCGTACGCCTCGTCCTTGGGGAGGGACGAGATGTCCATGCCCCGGATCTCCAACCGGCGCCGGTCGGCGGCCATCGCGGGTGTCGCGCCCAACACCGGTATCGCGAGCGCGGCGGCACCGGCCGCCGTAAGAACACTGCGTCTGCGCATCACAGGACTTCCTTTCACCAAGTAACCCAAGTAACCAAAGAGACAAGTGAGTTGAGTCGAGCCGGGGTCAGCGTGGGGTGCGGAAGACCTCCACCCCGCCCGCCGGTACCGCCGCCCGGGTCCCGTCCGGCAACACCACCTTCACCTCGCTCCCGGTGTGGTTCACCGCGAAGCGGAACGTCTCCGACTCGCCCTCCCGTACGACGAGTTCGACGTCGCGCGGCAGATCGACCGGCGTGATGCCCGCGTCCGCGAGGGCCAGGTCCACCACGGCGGCCAGGTCGGCGCCGGTCAGACGGGTCGCCAGGTACCACGCCGAACCCGACCCCACCGCGTGCCGCGTCAGCGCCGCCCCGCCCGCCGTACGACCGTCCGCGAACACCGCGACCGTCTCGCATCCCGCACCCGGGATCACGACCTCCGACCAGAGGTCCGCCGTGTACGACGACCCGTCCGCACCCCGCACAGACACCGTCTCGCCCGGCAGCAGCGGGTCGAACTCCTCGACGGTCAGGCCGAGTACGTCCCGCAGCGCGCCCGGATACGCGCCCGGATGCAGCGTGTCGTTCTCGTCGACGATCCCGGAGAAGAAGGAGACCAGCAGCGTGCCGCCCCGCGACACGTACCGTTCCAGGTCGGCGCCGATCCCCGCCGGAGCGGAGTACAACTGCGGTACCACCAGCAGCGGATATCGTGCCGGGTCCAGGTCCGCCAGCCCCGTCGGCGGCAGGAAGTCCACCGTCAAGTGCCGGTCGTAGAGCGCCTCGTAGAAGGAGTCCAGGCGTTCCCGCGCGTCCAGGTCCTGGCTCGGCCGCCACTCCAGGCTCTGCGCCCACCACGAGTGCCACGACCACACCATCGCCACGTCACCGCGTGTCCGGGTGCCCCGCAGCCCGGCCCGGCTCAAGTCCCCCACCCGGCGCCCGAGTTCCGTCACCTCGCGCCAACCCCGGTTGTCCGTACCGGAGTTCGCCAGCATCGCCGTATGGAACTTCTCCGCGCCCGACTGCGACTGCCGCCACTGGAAGAACATCGCGCCCTCGGAACCGCGTGCCACATGCCCGAGTGAGTTCCGCGCCATCTCGCCGGGGCGCTTCGCGGGGTTGTACGGCTGCCAGTTGACCCCGGACGTCGCGTGTTCCAGCAGCAGCCACGGGCCCCCGCCCGCCACCGAGCGGGTCAAGTCGGCTGCCAGCGCCAGGTTCACGTGGGTGCGGCGGCCGTCGGTCATCAGGTAGTGGTCGTTGGTGACGAGGTCGACCTCCTTGGCCCAGGCCCAGTAGTCGACGGTCTGGCCCTGGCTCGGCGCGACCATGAAGTTGGTGGTGACCGGGATGCCGGGAGAGAGGCGGTGCAGGATGTCCCGCTCGGCGACGAAGTTGGCGCGGGCCTGCGCGTCGGCGAAGCGGTGGTAGTCGAGTTGCTGGGTGGGATTGCATACGGACGGGGTCGCGCGCGGCGGGGTGATCTCCTCCCAGTCGCCGTACTGCTGGCCCCAAAATGCCGTTCCCCAGGCGTGGTTGAGGGCGTCGAGGGTGTCGTGGCGCGCACGCAGCCAGACCCGGAAGGCCGCCGCGCAGACATCGCAGTAGCAGGCGAGGACCGGGGCGCCGTACTCGTTGTGGACGTGCCACAGGACGACGGCCGGGTGGCTGCCGTAGCGCTCGGCCAGCGCCGTCGTGATCGTGGCCGCCGCCGACCGATACGCCGGGTTCGAGTGGCAGATCGCGCCCCGCGAGCCGAAGGCGAGGCGCACGCCCTCCCGTGTCACCGGCAGCGCGTCGGGGTGCGCGCGGTAGAACCACGCCGGCGGTACGACCGTGGGCGTGCCGAGGTTCACCGCGATGCCCGCCCCGTGCAGCAGGCCGATCACCGTGTCCAGCCACTCCCAGTCGTACTCGCCCGGCCGCGGCTCGAGACGGGCCCAGGAGAAGACGCCGAGCGAGACCGCCGTGACACCGGCCTCCCGCATCAGCCGTACGTCCTCCTCCCAGACCTCCCGCGGCCACTGCTCGGGGTTGTAGTCACCTCCGAAGGCGAGCGGCAGACGGTCGTGGGGGACGGGGGACGGCATAGGTTCACTCCCGAAGTAGATGGCTGTTTCTGTGATCGTGCACATGGATGGTCGCGGCTCCAACCCATCAGCAACAAGTAGGTAACCCCAGGCGACACCCATTGACAAGGGTCCGAAACAATTCTCTACTGTGCACGGTCACAGAGCCGTGGACAGGCTCGCACTCAGTCAGGGGAGATGAAGATGTCGATCCACCGCCACCAGTTCAGCAGGCGCAGCATCCTTGCCGGGGCAGCAGCTGTCGGCCTCACCGGCACCCTCGCCGCCTGCGGCGGTTCCGACGACGACTCCGGCTCCGGCAAGAGCAGCGGGCCCGTCAAGCTGACCTACTGGACCTGGGCGCCGAACATGGAGAAGGTCGCCGCGATCTGGAACAAGAAGAACCCGGACATCACGGTCACCGTCTCCAAGCAGGCCGCCGGCAAGGACATCGTCTCCAAGCTGATCACCGCGAAGAAGGCGGGCAACGCCCCCGACCTGATCCAGGTCGAGTACCAGTCGCTGCCGACGCTGGTTTCCAACGACGTCCTCGCGGACATCTCGAAGTACGCGAAGTCCGTCAAGTCCGAGTTCGCCGAGGGCCTTTGGGGCATGGTCACGCTCGGCACCGACGCCGTGTACGCGATACCGCAGGACTCCGGGCCGCTGATGTTCTTCTACCGCGAGGATCTGTTCAAGCAGCACAACCTGACCGTCCCCACCACCTGGGACGACTTCGCCAAGACCGCCCGCGCCGCCAAGAAGGCCCTGCCGAACGCCTACTTGACCACGTTCTCCTCCAACGACCCCGGTCTGTTCGCCGGGTTGGCGCAGCAGGCCGGTGCCAAGTGGTGGACCGTGGGCGACGGCGGCAAGTGGACCGTGGGCATCGACGACGCGGCCACCAAGAAGGTCGCGGACTTCTGGGGCGGTCTGGTCCAGGAGGGTGTGATCGAGAACCAGCCGATGTACACGCCGGCCTGGAACAACGCGCTGAACAAGGGCACCAACATCGCCTGGGTGTCCGCCGTGTGGGCGCCCGGTGTGCTGGTCAGCTCGGCCCCCGACACCAAGGGCAAGTGGCGGATGGCGCCGCTGCCGCAGTGGAGCGCGGGCGAGAGCGTCACCGGCAGCTGGGGCGGTTCCTCCACCGGCGTCTCCACCGACTCCAAGCACGCCGAGGCCGCGGTCAAGTTCGCGAACTGGCTGAACACCGACCCGGAGGCGCTGGCCGCCCTGGTCAAGGAGGCCGGCATCTACCCGGCGGCCACCAAGGGCCAGTCCGGCTCGATCCTCACCACCCCCGCGTTCTTCCCGAACCAGACCGACTTCTACGACACCGCCGCGAAGATCGCCGCCACCACGGCCGCCTCCGCCTGGGGCCCGAACGTCCAGGTCGCCTACGACACCTTCAGCGACGCGTTCGGCAAGGCCACCAAGGCGAAGAAGGCCGCGCAGTTCGACACCGCGCTCGCCACCATGCAGTCGGCGACCTTCACCGACATGAAGAAGCAGGGCTTCAAGGTGACCGAGGCATGACCGCCACTCCGCTCAAGGGCTCCGACCGCGCGTCGGCCGGGCCCTTGGCGGACGGCACCGCCACCACCGTCCGCCCCCGCCGCATCCGCCGCCGTGGCCGCAGCGCGCCGTACTGGTTCCTGGTACCGGCCGTGCTCCTGTTCGCCGCCTTCACCGTCGTACCGATCGGGTACGCGGTGTGGCTCAGTCTCCACAAGGTCCAGGTCAAGGGCCTCGGCCTCGGCAAGGGCGCCCGTCAGCAGGTGTGGAACGGCATCGGCAACTACACCGACGTCCTGAACGACTCCGAGTTCGGCCACAGCGTCCTGCGCGCCTTCGGCTACGGCCTGATCGTCATCCCCACGATGCTCGGTCTGGCCCTGGTCTTCGCGCTGATGCTGGACACCCCGCAGGCGCGCAGCGCCAAGTTCGCCCGGCTCGCGATCTTCCTGCCGTACGCCGTCCCCGGCATCATCGCCGCCCTCATGTGGGGCTTCCTCTACCTCCCGACGGTCAGCCCCTTCTACTACCTGCTGCGCGAGTTCCACCTCCCGCAGCCGGACCTGTTCGACGGCGGCAACCTGTATCTGTCCTTCGCGAACATCGCGGTGTGGGGCGGCACGGGCTTCAACATGATCGTCATCTACACGGCCCTGCGCTCGATCCCGCAGGAGATCTACGAGGCCGCCCGCATCGACGGCGCCTCCGACCTGAAGATCGCGCTGCGGATCAAGATCCCGATCGTGCTGCCCTCCCTCGTGCTCACGTTCTTCTTCTCGGTCATCGCCACCCTCCAGGTCTTCACCGAGCCCATGGCCCTCAAGCCGCTGACCAACGGCATCTCCGGTTCCTGGAGTCCGCTGATGGCCATCTACGACGCCGCCTTCCTCAGGTCGGACATCTACGGCGCCTCCGCCACCGCGGTGGTGCTGGCCCTGGCCACCTTCGCGCTCTCCTTCACCCTGCTGCGCGTCTCCGACCGCTACACCCGGGAGGACCGGGCATGACCCCCCTCACCCTCACCGCCGACGCCGACCAGGGCCTCGGCAAGGCGAAGCGCACCGCCTGGGTGCCCACCCTGGTGCTGATCCTCGGCTCGCTGTACTGCCTGATCCCCGTGGCCTGGGTGGTCATCGCGGCCAGCAAGGGCCAGGGCGAACTCTTCTCCACCTTCACCTTCGCCCCCGGCACCGGATTCCTCGACAACCTCAAGGAGTTGAGCTCCTACCGGGACGGCATCTACTGGGAGTGGATGGTCAACTCCCTTGTCTACGCGGGCGGCGGCGCCCTGCTCTCCGCCGCGGTCTCGGCCGCCGGCGGCTACGCGCTGGGCCGATTCGCCTTCAGGGGACGGGAGTTCGTCTTCAAGCTGATGCTGGCGGGCGTCCTCGTCCCGAGCATCGTCCTCACGGTCCCGCAGTACCTGCTCCTGTCGAAGCTGGGCCTGGCCGACTCGTACTGGTCGATGCTCCTCCCGTCGATCCTCTCCCCCTACGGCGTCTACCTCGTCCGCATCTACGCGGCGGCCTCGGTACCGAACGAACTCCTCGAAGCGGCCCGCATGGACGGCGCGAGCGAGTGGCGGATCTTCTCGCGGATCGCGGTGCCCATGATGATGCCGGGGCTCATCACGGTGTTCCTGTTCCAGTTCGTCGGCATCTGGAACAACTTCCTGCTGCCGTACGTGATGCTCGCGGACGACAACAAGTTCCCGCTCACACTGGGCCTTTACACCCTGCTCAACCAGGGCGCCTCCCAACCCGCCCTCTACACCCTGGTCATCATGGGCTGCTTCCTCGCGATCCTGCCGCTGATCGCGCTGTTCCTGGTGATCCAGCGGTTCTGGTCCCTGGACCTGCTGAGCGGCTCGGTCAAGGCGTGAGACAGGTACCGAGCGCCAACTCCCCCCACTGAACCGGCAGAACGAGGACCATGACCACCAGTCCGAACGGACGCCGTAAACCGCCCACCATCCACGACGTGGCCCGGGAGGCAGGGGTCTCCCGGGGCACCGTCTCCCGTTTCCTCAACGGCGGCCACTACGTCTCACCGGCCGCCCGCACCGCCGTGGAGACGGCGATCAGGAAGACGGGCTACGTCGTCAACCGGCACGCCCGCTCCCTGAGCACCGGACGGTCGGACTCGGTGGCGTTCCTCCTCACCGAGCCGCAGGAGAAGTTCTTCGAGGACCCCAACTTCAATGTCCTGCTGCGGGGTTGCACCGAACATCTGGCCCGCCACGACATCCCGCTGCTCCTGATGCTGGCCTCCTCGAAGGACGACCGCCGCCGCCTCACCCGCTACATCACCTCGGGCCACGTGGACGGCGTCCTCCTCGTCTCCAACCACAGCGGCGACCCGGTGGCGGCCGAACTCCGCGACGCGGGTATCCCGTTGGTGGCCTGCGGCAAACCGCTCGGCCCCGCCTCCAAGTACAGCTACGTGGCCGCGGCCGACCGCGACGGCGCCCAGGAAATGGTCCGCCACCTCATCTCCCGCGGCAGACGCCGCATCGCAATGGTCACCGGCCCGCTCGACGCCCCCGGCGGCCCCGACCGCCTGGCCGGCTACCGCGATGTCCTCACCGAAGCGGGGCTGCCGCATGACCCGACCCTCGTGGTCGAGGGCGACTACCGCCGCACGGGAGGCGAGGAAGCGGCCCGCAGACTCCTGACGCAGGCCCCCGACATAGACGCGGTGTTCGTGGCCTCCGACCTCATGGCCCTGGGAGTGGTCAACACCCTTCAGCAATCCGGCCGTTCGGTCCCGGATGACATCGCTGTCGGAGGCTTCGACGACTCGGCGGCGGCCACGGCGATCACCCCCGCCCTCACGACCATGCGCCAGCCCTACGACCGCATCAGCGCCGAGATGGTCCGCATGCTCCTGGCGCAGATCGCCGGCGAGGACACGGCGGGCGTGATCCTGCCCACCGAACTGGTGATCCGGGAGTCGGCATAACCGCCGTGACTGTCAAACCAACCGGAACTCGGGTCAACGGATGTGAAGGCAGCAGCCGTCCGGTTCGTGTCGAGTCGGTGGGGCGTTCCATCCGTATTCTCTGATCATGGCCGCACCCCTCGCATATGCACTGATCGCCACCGACCTGGACGGGACGCTGCTGCGCGGCGACGACACGCTCTCCGACCGGTCCCGCATCGCACTCGCGAGGGCGGCGGCGGCCGGCGCCCGGCACCTGGTCGTCACCGGCAGGCCCGCCCCGAGAGTGCGCCCGCTCCTCGAAGATCTCGGCAGCAGGGGGCTCGCGGTGTGCGGACAGGGCGCGCAGTTGTACGACGCCGGCGCGGACCGTCTGCTCTGGTCGGTCACCCTGGACCGTGAGCTGGCGGAGACCGCGCTCGGCAAGATCGAGGCGGAGGTGGGCCAGGTGTACGCGGCGGTCGACCAGGACGGAGTGGACGGCCTCACCCTCATCGAGCCCGGCTACTTGATGCCGCACCCCACGCTCCCCGCGGTGCGGGTGGGGAAGCGCGACGACCTGTGGTGCGAACCGATCAGCAAGGTGTTGCTCCGTCACCCGGCCCTGGAGGACGACGAGTTGGCGTCCACGGCGCGCTCGGTGGTCGGTTCCCTGGCCTCGGTCACCATGTCGGGCCCCGGCACCGTCGAACTCCAGCCACTCGGCATCACCAAGGCGACGGGCCTGGCCCTGGCGGCCCACCACTTGGGCCTGACCCCGTCCGACACCATCGCCTTCGGCGACATGCCGAACGACATCCCGATGTTCGACTGGGCGGCCCACGGAGTGGCGATGGCCAACGCCCACCCCGAACTCAAGGCGGTGGCGGACGAGGTGACGAAGTCGAACGAGGACGACGGAATTGCGGTGGTACTGGAAAGGCTGCTCAGCTAAGGCCTTTAGGGGCGCGGGGCTGTGTCAATTTGCGGCTCCGCCGCGCGGGCGCGACCAGCCACGACGGCGGTGCCACTCAAAGCACAACCCGTCGTGGCTGATCCCACAGTTTCTAGTAAGCGCCGTACACGTTGTCGATCGACCCATAAACCGCCGCCGCGTAGTTGCAAGCAGCCGTGATGTTCGCAACCGGGTCGTACGGGTCGAACGAAGTCCCGGCAACGTGATACGCGTTGAACGTCGGGTCGATCACCTGGAGCAGCCCCTTGGACGGCGTACCGGCCGCCGCGTTGGAGTCCCAGTTGTTGATCGCGTACGGGTTGCCGGACGACTCACGGATCACGTTGCGGTAGATCCCGTTGTACGTCCCCGGAATCCCCTTCTGCGCCATGATCGCGAGGGACTCACGGATCCACCCGTCAAGGGTGTTGGGGTACCCGGCGACCGTGGTCGACGAGGTCGTCGCGGCCGACGCGGTGGTCGCCCCCACGACGGGCAGGGCGAGGATCGCGACACCGGTACCGGCGACAACGACACGGCGGACAAGGCGGGCGCGGCGGGACTGAGCGGATGCAGGCATGACGAGGTTCCTCTCCGTCGCCTGCGAGGTGAGCTGTCGGGTTCGGGCTGGGAGGTGCCCGGCCACGCCCTCACGGACGTGACTTAACCCCAAGCCGTCCCGGTCGTGCTGACCGGTCCGGCGACTTACCTGGTTCCCCCGCTCCTGCCGTGCGAGAAGTTCGTGACTGGGATGCCGGGCGGCGGCAGGATTCGGCGTTCCGCTCGACAGGCCCGGAAACTATGCGAGAGCACATGTCCGGAACAAGTGGCGGAATCACACCTAACCCCTATTGACCTTGATCTGAGGCGTATGGGGCACTTGATCCTTTGCGTAAGCCAAGGTTCAACTGTCAATCACCGCAAGGGGAAACGTGAACGCGCGGGACCACAGGCCAGGCACAGAAACGCGTGACCCAACTCACGGCGGGATTAAGAACGGCAAATCGGGCATTCATCCTCAACTGGCAGTTCTCGGAATCCTTTTCTCCCAAGTGCGGTGAAAGATCACTTCACCGCCCTCGGTGCAGATCACCTCATTCGAGGTAATAAAGTCCGTTTCGTCGCAAGTAATCTCCGACCGCGTCCGCACGGTCGTGTCCCATCCCAGCTCCGGCCGATGCAGCCGGATCGTCCAGTCGGACCGCGTACGGGCGGACAACGGGTCCGACTCGTCGATCGTGTACGTCTCCAGCGCGTCCTCGGTGAACTCGAGCCCGTCCGGATACACGCGTGTGCCGCCGTACCGGGGGTCCACCTCCAGCCGCCATTCGCCCTTCGCCACATCCCGCACGACCAGCCGCTCGGGCCGCGGCTCGTCCAGCGTGGCGGGGTAGTTGACCCCGATGGGCGCGGCCTCCTCGGGCTCGTCGAACCGGATGACAGGCCCCAACTCCCGCTCCCGAACCGGGAGTTCCATCGCACTCCCCTCCGGATCCAGCGTGAACCCCGCCCCCGACTCCGGCTGCGGCCAGATCCACGGCCAGTACGCCGACGACACCGCGAGCCGGATCCGATGCCCCGGCGGAAAGGCGTGCCCGATGGCGTTCAGCTCGAAGGTCACGTCCTCCGTGACCCCCGGCGTCCACGACACCGCCCGGTCCCGCCCGAACCGCGCCGACAGGTTCAGCACACCCCGGGTGACCAGCGTCGAGGCGCCGTCCGGCGCGACATCGCACAGCCGCGCGATCACCTGCCCGCGCGGCACACCGCAGGTCAACCGCAGCCGCACCCTCGGCCGCCCCAGCACCCACGTCTCGGCCGGCACCTCGAACTCGAAGCACGCCGACCGCGCGTCCTCGTCCCGCTGGTCCGGCGGCAGATCGGCGTCGTTCCCGAACGGGAAGAAACGGCCCGCGTCCACCCCGGTGTGCATGGGGGAGCGCACCAGCACGGGTGCGCCCCGGAGGCCGTACGTCGTCGTCTTCACATGCGGCGAGGGCCACGCGGGCTCGCCGACCCAACGGCCGGGCAGGGTGTCGTAGACCGCGGCCGGAGGATGCGAGTCGCTGACGTAGGCGCGCAGGAGCGGATCGGTGGCCACCCCCGTGTCCTCGCCCTTCAGCCAGTGGTCCCACCAGCGCAGCGTCTCCTGGAGGAAGCCGATCGCGGGTCCTGGCGGCAGACCCCGGTCCGGGTACTGGTGGGACCACGGGCCGATCAGGCCGCGCACCCGGTCGGGCGGGAGGTGCTGGACGAGCCGTAGGACCGTGTCGCGGTACGGGTCGTGCCAGCCGCCCACCGCCAGGACGGCGGCCCGGATCGCGCCGTAGTCCTCGCAGACGCTGCCGTGCTTCCAGTAGTCGTCGCGGAGCTGGTGGGCGAGCCAGGTGTGGATGAACGGGTCGATCTGTTCGAGGCGCTTGAGCCACATGTCGCGCCAGACCAGGCCCGCGTACTCGGGGTCCGGCGGGCGTGCGACGAAGGCGAGCATGGTGGCGGCCCAGGCGTGCAGGTCGACGGCGAGGGCCGAACCGCCCATGTAGTGCACGTCGTTGTCGTAGCGGTCGTCGGTCGAGCAGACGGTGACGATCGCCTTCAGGGGTTCCGGGGCGAGGGCGGCGATCTGGAGGGAGTTGAAGCCGCCCCAGGAGATGCCGAACATGCCGACCTTGCCGGTGCACCAGGGTTGCGCGGCAAGCCAGTTGACGACCTCGACGCCGTCCGCCAGCTCCTGGGCGTCGTACTCGTCGCCGGGTGCGCCCTCGCTGTTGCCGTGGCCGCGCACGTCGACGCGGACGGAGGCGTAGCCGTGGCCCGCGTACCAGGGATGGCGCTGGGCGTCGCGGGGCGCGGTCCAGTCGGTCAGGCGGTACGGGAGGTATTCGAGGAGCGCCGGTACGGGTTCGTCCGTCAGCGGGCGCCACACGCGCGCGTAGAGGCGTGTTCCGTCCGCGAGGGGGATGCGGATGTCCTCGTGGGCCGTCTCGTGGGGGAAGGACGTACGGATGCGCATGAGGGGACCCCTGGGTTCAGTGGACCGGGTGCATGGTGCGGCGCAGCCAGGGCGCGGCGGCCATCACCGCGAGGCCCGCGGCCACCGCGATCGCGCCGTTGACGCCGAAGTAGGCCGGCTTGGAGACGTCGTCGTAGAGCTTCACCGTCTGGGCCTGGATGCCGTTCGCGAGGGCGAGGGACAGGAACCAGAGGGACATGGTCTGGCTGGAGAACGCGGCCGGGGCGAGCTTCGTGGTGGCCGACATGCCGGAGGTCTCCAGGAGGATGTCGCCGAGGCCGAGCAGGAAGTACGAGCCGACGATCCACCAGGCCGACATCCGGTAGGCGTCGCCGCTGTGCCCGCTGGTCGGCAGGACCATCAGGAGGAACGAGAGTCCGCCGAGGACGACGCCGATCGCGATCTTGTTGGAGGCGTGCGGCTGGCCGCGGCCCATGCGGACCCAGAGCGCGGCGACCACGGGCGCGAGCCCGACCTCGAAGGCGCCGAGCGCGGACGCGTACCAACTGGCGGGGAAGTCGAAGCCCAGGATGGTCGTCTCGGCGTTCGACGCGGCCAGCAGCATCATCGTCGAATAGGCCTGGAAGAGAATGAAGTTGAAGACCGTGGAGGCCAGGAACAGCACGATGTACGGGCGCAGTCGGCCGCGTTCCTCGGGGGTCACGCGGGGGCTCGTGAACATCACCGCGAAGTACACGACGGGCGCGACGACCGAGACGACGGTCAGGAGGTCGACGAAGCGGCCCATGGTGAGCCAGCCGGCGAGGGCGAGGCCGGTCGCGAGCACGGCGGCCACCACGATGCCTACGACGATCAGCCGCACCGCGCGGCGCAGCGCGTCCGGTGCGAGTGCGAACTCGGCGGTGTTCCTGCGCCCGGCGAGATGACGTCGTCCGGCGACGTACTGGATCAGCCCGAAGGTCATGCCGACCGCGGCGGCCGAGAAGCCCCAGTGCCAGCCCTCGTGGTCGCCGAGCCAGCCGGTGATCAGCGGGCCCGCGAAGGCGCCGATGTTGATCGCCATGTAGTAGAGCGCGAAGCCGGCGTCCCGGCGGTCGTCGTCGGTGCGGTAGAGCTTGCCGACCATGGTGGCCACGTTGGGCTTGAGCAGGCCGGTGCCGGCGCTGATGAGACCGAGGCCCACCCAGGTCATCGTGCCCGTGGGGACCGCCATCGCGTAGTGCCCGCAGGCGATGAGGATCCCGCCCCACAGGACCGCGCGGTACGAGCCGAGGATCCGGTCGGCGAGCCAGCCGCCCGCGACCGAGACGAGATAGACCAGGGTTCCGTAGGCTGCGGATACGGATGCGGCCGTTCCGGACGACATGCCCATGCCGCCGCGCGCGACGGTATCCGCGAAGTAGAGGACGAGGATGGCCTGCATGCCCAGGAACGAGAAACGCTCCCAGACCTCGAGACCGGAGAGCGTGAGCAGGCCCTTGGGCTGGCCGAGGAAGGCGTGGTCGTCCTCGGGGGGTGGTTGGTCGGCGGGCTCGGCTTCGAGTGCGGTTCGGGACACCATCCGCGGCTTCCACCTAAATAGATAGTTATCCGTTCTTATCAGGTGATCAAAAACATACCGGTCGTGATCCGATACCGCCCGGCCTGGACTGTGGTGGGTGGCACCTGTGATCGAAAGCCGACCGGATACGCTGACTTGAGTGAAGGCAGCGACCTATCGACAATCCGTGTGACCGCCCAGGGACACCAGCAGACAGGAGACCCCTCGTGACCGTCGTCGGGCCGTTCGGGCTGAGCGTGCGGGACCAGGCTCTGGAAGCCGATGTCCAGGCCGGAATGGCGGCAGTCGAGGAGGGTCTGCTCGAAGCCACCAAGAGCGAGGTGCCCTTCATCACGGAGGCCGCCCAGCATCTCGTGCGCGCGGGCGGGAAGCGGTTCAGGCCGCTCCTCGTGATGCTCGCCGCACAGTTCGGCGATCCCTACGCGCCGGGGGTCGTCCCCTCCGCGGTCGTCGTCGAACTGACCCACCTCGCCACGCTCTACCACGACGACGTGATGGACGAGGCCGCCGTACGCCGGGGCGTGGAGAGCGCCAACACCCGCTGGGGCAACTCGGTCGCGGTCCTCACCGGCGACTTCCTCTTCGCGCGCGCGTCGCACACCCTGGCCGACCTCGGGCCCGAGGCGGTGCGCGTGCAGGCCGAGGCGTTCGAGCGGCTGGTCACCGGCCAGATCCTGGAGACCGCGGGACCCTCCGACGGGCGCGACCCTGTCGAGCACTACCTCGACGTGCTCGGCGGCAAGACCGGCTCCCTGGTCGCGGTCGCCTGCCGCTTCGGCGCGATGATGTCCGGCTGCGACGAGACCGTCGTCGACGTCCTCACCCAGTACGGCGAGCGGCTCGGCGTCGCCTTCCAGCTCGCCGACGACGTCCTGGACATCGCCTCCGACGGCCACGAGTCCGGCAAGACCCCCGGCACGGACCTGCGCGAGGGCATCCCCACCCTGCCGGTGCTACGGCTCCGGGAGCGCGCGGACCGCCTCGGTCTCGCCGAGGACATCGCCCTGTGCGAACTCCTCGACTCCGACCTCACGGACGACGACCGCCTCACCGAGGCCATCTCCCGGCTCCGCGACCACCCGGCCCTGGAGCAGGCCCGCCGCGACACCGTCCGCTACGCGGAGGACGCCCGCGCGGCCCTCGCCCCGCTCCCCGAGTGCGACGCCAAGGTCGCCCTCCTGGAGATGTGCGACGCGGTGGTGCACCGCGCGGGCTGAGCCCGTTCAGTAGCCGCTCCCTCCCGTGTTGCTTCCCGTGCTGCCGGAGGTGGTGGCCTTCGCTCCGGTGGGCGTCACCGCCCACCAGGTGCCGTCCACGCCCTGGCCGTAGGCCTCCTTGGGCTCGTCGTCCTTGGCGTACCGGTACAGGGGCCAGCCGGCCAGGGTGAGCTGGGCGGTCCCGTCGGAGCGCTTCACCGTCGAGACGAGCTTCTTGTCGATGCCCTTGACGGTGACGGAGCCCTTGACGGTCGCCGCGGGCCAGACCACGGCGCAGGTGCCGTAGCAGCTGACCTTCGTCGGGTGGACGGAGTCGGCGTCGAAGCGGTAGAGGACGTACCCCTTGCCGTCGGTCACGACGGTGCCCACCTTGCCGACCTTCGCGGTCATGAGGGTCGTCGACGTGGTGACCGCGGCCGGAGCGCCGGCCGAGCCGCTGTTTCCACTGCCGCCGCTGCTTCCGCATCCGGCGAGCGCGAGTGCCAGGATCGCGGCGCCCGTGGCCGCGTATCCGGTGAGGTGCTGGGTGGCGTGCATGGCGACCCCTTCGGTCGATGCGGTGTGCTGCCACCCATATGTACGGATTCAGGACGGTTTCTACTCGATACCGGTCAACTGCCCTGTGCGGGCGGCGTCTTCCCCCTAGGGGTTTCGAGGAGGCGACGCCTCCGTGTGTCATACCCCAGTCGTACGCGGAGTTGGCTCCCCGGTCTGACGCTTATCGCTCGCGGATTTGGTCAGATGGAGAACACGGAAATCACCACTCCTCACCGATTCGGGTGAGAATGGCGGCGCAGGGTGGGACGCGCAGAAGACGGACTGGCCGCCGCCGACGACGGAGGTAAGGCAGACATGGCACCGTACGAAACCGACGACAGCACGGACGCCGGAGAGCGCGACGAGCTCCGGTCCGGGCGGCGCAGGGCGGCGCGGTACATCGTCCCGGTCACCGTGGTGGGGGTGGCGGCGGCGACCATCGGACTGGTCCCGGCGCTCGCCGACTCCGGCGACCCGAATCTCCCGAAGATCACCGCACAGCAGCTCCTCGACAAGGTCGCCAAGTCGGACGTCGAGCAGCTGTCCGGCACGGTCAAGATCAGCACGGACCTGGGCCTGCCCGACCTCGGCGGCCTGGAGAGCAGCATGCTGTCCGGCGCCACCAAGTCCGGCGACGGCTCCTCCGCGGACCCGACCGGCAAGCTCACCGAGCTGGCCTCCGGCAGCCACACCCTGCGCGTCGCGGCCGACGGCCCCGACAAGCAGAAGGTCTCCCTCCTGGAAAACGCGGCGGAGTACAGCCTCATCCACAACGGCAAGGACGTCTGGGGCTACGACAGCCAGTCGAACGAGGTCTACCACGCCACGACCTCCGCCGACACGTCCAAGAGCGACGAGACCCGGGCCACGCCCAAGGGCCTCACCGACGAGGCGCTGAAGTCGGTCGACGACACCACCTCGGTCACCGTCGACGGCACCGAGCACGTCGCGGGCCGCGACGCCTACAAGCTGCTGATCAAGCCCAAGCAGTCCGGCACCACGGTCGGCACGATCAGCATCGCGGTGGACGCGAAGACCGGCCTGCCGCTCAAGTTCACGCTCACCCCGGCGAGCGGCGGCGCGGCCGTCGTCGACGTCGGCTTCACCCAGCTCAGCCTGGCCAAGCCGGCCGCCTCCACCTTCGACTTCAAGGTGCCCAAGGGCGCGAAGGTCACCACGGAGGACAGTGCGGAAAAGGCCGTCCCGGCTCCGAAGCACTCCACCGGTTCCGGCCCGTCCGACAAGGGCGACAAGTCGCTCAACAAGGGCGGCGAGGACCCGACGATCCTCGGCAAGGGCTGGAACTCCATCGCCGTCTTCGAGACCGGCGGCCAGGGCATCCCGACCGGCGGCTCCTCGTCCGGCGGCGGCGACCTCGGCGGCTTCCTCAGCTCGCTCGGCGACCAGGTGAAGGGCTCGTTCGGTTCGGGCACGGTCTACTCGACCCGGCTGATCAACGCCCTGGTCACCGACGACGGCAAGGTCTACGTCGGCGCGGTCACCAAGAGCGCGCTGGTGAAGGCGGCCGACGCGGCGAAGTAGGCAAGTACCTTGTGGAGCACGGGAATTGAGGGAGCCGATGGACGAACCGTCCGCTGCGGAGACGGAACAGACGGACGCGGGTGACGGCGGCATCATCGCCACCCGCGGCCTCACCAAGCGCTTCCGCGGCGGACAGCTCGCCGTGGACGGTCTCGACCTGACCGTCCCGGCGGGCAGCGTCTTCGGCTTCCTCGGTCCCAACGGCTCCGGCAAGACCACCACCATCCGCATGCTGATGGGCCTGATCGAACCCACCTCCGGCACGGCCCGCGTCCTCGGCCGCCCCATGCCGAGATCCGTCCGCACGGTCCTGCCGCACGTCGGCGCCCTGATCGAGGGCCCCGCCCTGTACGGCTTCCTCTCCGGCCGCGACAACCTCCTGCGCTACGACGCCGCCGACCCGACCGCCGACCCGCGCACCCGGCGGGACCGCGTCGCCGCCGCCCTCGACCGGGTCGGCCTGACCGCGGCCTCCGGCAAGAAGGCCAAGGCCTACTCCCTGGGCATGAAGCAGCGCCTCGGCCTCGCCTCCGCGCTGCTCCAGCCCCGCAAGCTGCTCGTCCTGGACGAGCCGACCAACGGCCTCGACCCGCAGGGGATGCGCGAAATCCGTTCCCTGATCCGGGAGTTGGCTTCCGACGGCACGACGGTCTTCCTCTCCTCCCACCTCCTGGACGAGATCGAGCAGGTCTGCACCCACGCGGCCGTGATGGCCCAGGGCAAGCTGATCACCCAGGGCTCGGTGGCCGAACTGGCGGCGGGGACGCGGGGCCGGCTGTTCGTCGCGACACCCGACACCGGAGACGCGGCACGGGTGCTGAAGGAACAGGGGCTGGCGGACGTGGTCGTGGCGGAGGAGCGGGTGACGGCGGAGCCGCCGGACCGTGAACTGGCCGAGGTGAACAAGGCGTTGGTGACCGCCGGGGTCCGCGTCCGCGGCTTCGGCGTCGAACGGGCCTCCCTGGAGGACGCGTTCGTGGCGCTCACGGGGGAGGGCTTCGATGTCGCAGGCTGAGGCCGAGACCGAGGTCAAGGCTGTGGGCGAGGCTCAAGTCGCGCGCAGGGTCAGCCCGTTGTGGACCTTCGGACTGCTGCGCAGCGAGCTGGTCACCACGTTCCGCCGCTGGCGCACCCTCGCCCTGCTCGGTGTCCTGGCCGCCGTGCCGATCCTGGTCGGCATCGCGGTCAAGCTGGAGACCCAGGACGGGGCGGGGCCCGGGCGCGGGGACGGCGGAGGAGGGCCGGCGTTCATCGCGCAGATCACCAACAACGGCCTGTTCCTGGTGTTCACCGCCCTGGCCGCGACCCTCCCGTTCTTCCTCCCCATGGCGATCGGGGTCGTCGCGGGCGACGCGATCGCCGGCGAGGCCAGCGGCGGCACCCTGCGCTACCTCTTGGTCGCCCCGGCGGGCCGCACCCGTCTGCTGCTCACCAAGTACGTGACGGTGATGACGTTCTGCCTGGTGGCGACCCTGGTCGTGGCGCTCTCGGCGCTCACGGTCGGGGCACTGCTGTTCCCCTTGGGCGACCTGACGACGATCTCCGGCACCCAGATCAGCTTCGCGGACGGCCTCGGCCGGGCGCTGTTGATCGCGCTGGTGGTCGCCGCCTCCCTCATCGGCGTGGCGGCCCTGGGGCTCTTCGTCTCGACGATGACGAGCAGCGGCATCGCGGCGATGGCGACGACCGTGGGCCTGCTGATCACCGTCCAGATCCTCGACCAGATCCCCCAACTGCACGCGCTCCAGCCGTACTTCTTCTCCCACTACTGGCTGTCCTTCGCCGACCTCATGCGCGACCCGGTCTACTGGGACGACCTGGTGAAGAACCTCGGCCTGCAGGTTCTCTACGCGGCCGTGTTCGGCTCGGCGGCCTGGGCGAGGTTCACGGCGAAGGACATCACGGCGTAGGCGTCACGGCACAGCGGCCGGTCAGTTCCCGGTCTCGTGCGGGAAGCGCGCGAGGGCCGCGTCCTGTGCGAAGAACGTCTTGGCGCGGGCCAGCGCCCGCTCGTCCTTCAGTACGTCGCCGCGTGCGCTGCCGTTGCCCAGCAGGACCCCGCCGAAGCGCATCTTCATGTACGCGGCCGAGTTGTTGAGCGTGCCGACCAGCGGATCGGCGACCACCTCTTCCTCCTCGGCGAGGACGGACACGCCCCACAGGGTGCGGCCGGCCATCGTCGCCCTGAAGTCGGCGCCGGGGACGCGCAGCCAGTCCGACCAGTAGTCCAGGTAGCGCTTGGTGAGGCCGGACAGGGAGTACCAGTAGACCGGCGAGGCGATCACGACGTCCGTCGCGGCGAGGGTGGCGTCGAGGAGCTGCCGTACGGTGTCGTCGCTGGGCGCGTGGACCACGCCGTCGTGCCGAATGTCCACGAAGTCGGGGAGCGGGTGCTCGGCGAGGCGTATCCACTCCTGCTCGACGTCCGGGGGCAGCTGCTCGGCGGCCCGGCGGGCGAGCAGCTCGGTGTTGCCGTCGGTGCGGGCGCTGCCCAGCACGAAGAGGAAACGGCGGGTCATGGGTCCCCCAGAGATAGTCGGCGCACGATTGTTATAGCCGTCTGCATTATATGCGCGCGCAATTACTTGTCCATGGGGTGGGGATGCGGGTGCGGGTGCGAGTGGGGGCGCCGGTCCGCTCCCGTGAGCCGGACGAGGGCCTCGGTCTCGCGGGGCGGCTCACCGCTCAGGTCGCCGAGCCGCCAGGCCTGCACCCAGGGCACCCGGTACACGTCGATCACCGACTCGATCGCCCTGACGTGCGCGGCGAGCTGACGCGGCAGCCGCCCCGGCGCGTCCGCGACGAGAACCACCGCGTCGAGATCCAGTCCCGCCGGCGCCACACCACGCCGGAACATCTCCACGGCCCGCGAGACGGACGCCAGCCCGGCCGCGTGCGTACGGGCGACGAACAGCACCGACGGCGGGTCCTCGGGCCCGGGCCAGTCGCGTCCGCAGTCCTGGCCGCCGTAGACCGTCGTGAGGGTGGTGACGCCGGCGCCGCCGTGGGTGGCGACCCAGGAGAAGCGGCGCGGGGAGGCGGGGATACTGGAGACGCGCTCGGGCGCCGGTGTGCCCGTGCGTGGACCGTCGTCCACCGGTCCACGGAGCCAGATCTCCGGCCCCCGCCGTCCACCTGTCTGCATGACCGAGCTCCTCCCTCGTGGCCCCCGCCGGATCCTCACGGCCTCCGAACGGGCGCGACGGGTCCGGGAACTCCTGGGACGAGGCTGTGACGTCGCGGTGACCTGAGAACCGGAAGGGAACGGCGAGACTCAACAGTACGCGTACGAACGGATCTTGACGCTGGGGAGCGCCGGCCGGCTCCCCGGCGCATGCGAGTGAGGGAACCGATGTCTCGACTCAGCCGCGAGAAGAAGCGGGAACAGAAGCGAGCGGCACGCTCGGCACCCGCGGCGTCACCCTTCGAGGTACGCGTCCCCGTGGACGGCCCGGGCGCGGGCGGCGCGTCGATCGGCGGCGTGCCGGTCACCGTGCCCCCCGGCGAGGAGATCCAGCAGGTCGTCCTGACCCACCTCCACCGCATCGCCACGGCCACCGGCCACCCCGTCCACGCCACGATCCACGACGACCGCATCGGTTACGTCGTCCCCCTCCAGATCGACCTCGACGGCTCCACGCACTTCACGGCGGAGCCGCGGGCGACGGGGGGCGCGGCAGGGGTGGGCGAGATCGCGGCGGCGCCCTCGGGTACGGGCGCTCCGGCGGGCTTTCCGCCGCCGCAGCCCGCGCTCCCGCCCGCACTCCCGCCCGCGCTTCCTGAGGACCGGCGGCCGGGCGGCGACCCGGCGACGCATCGGCTGCGGGCGGTGCCGGTGCCGGAGCACGAGGGAGGGGCGGCGGGGGAGGTGGTCCCGACGTTCCCGTTGCGGGCGGTGCCCGAGTCGGCGGGGGAGTCGGCGCCTACGTTCCCGCTGTCCGCCGTACCGGAGTCGGCAGGGACCGGCACACCGCTCGGCTCGGTCCAGGCCCCGACCGGGCAGTTCGGCCCGCCGCCGAGCATGGACGCGCCACCGCAGGCCATCCCCACGTCGTCCGCACCCAGTGCCAGTGCCAGTGCCAGTCCCAGCCTCGCGCCAGTGTCCGCACCCGTCCCCACCCCCGCTCCCATCCCCGACCTCGTACTCACCGCCCCCGAACCGGATCCCAAGCCGACGCCCGCCCGTGGGTTCGACGCGGTGGCCGAGGCCGTGCTCGGGGACGATCCGGTGGTGACCGCCGGAGAGGGCGTCGCGTTTCTCGCGGAACCGATGGCGCGGATCAACGAGGCCGTGAAGGCGGGGCGCATCGAAGAGGCGGCGGGGCTCGCGGAGCGGACCGTGGACGAGGCCGCCGGCGCCCTCGGGCCCGACCACCTCGAAGTGCTGCGGCTGCGCGAACTCACCGCCTACATCGCCTACTTGGCCGGTGACCCGGTCCGCTCCTTCCACCTCTCCCTCGACCTCGCCCACATCCGCCACCGCGCCCACGACGCGGAAGGCGCCTACGGCAGCGTCCAGAGCGCGGCCACCGCCTGGCGTGCCGTACGCGATCCCGGGCAGGGACTGTCCCTCGGCCGCGCCCTGCTCGACCTGTGGACCGAACTCGCCACCGAGGACGGCCCCGCCGTCGAGGACATCGAGCAACTGGAGTCCGCCCGCGCCCGCATGGGCCGCCTCACCGAACGCGCCCGCCGGGCCACCGACTAGGCCTACGACACGCAGAACTCGTTGCCCTCCGGGTCCGCCATCACCACCCACGCGCCGGCGGGCTCGGACACCTGGCGCAGCACGCTCGCGCCCAGCCCCGTCAGCCGTGCCACCTCGGCCTCCCGCCGTCCTTCCCCCGGATGCAGATCGATGTGCAGCCGGTTCTTGACGGTCTTCGCCTCCGGCACCCGCTGGAACAGCAGCCGCCGGCCGAGCCCGGTGCCGCGCTCCTTGTCGTACGGGTCGTCGGGATGCCGTACGGCTATCAGGTCGCGGAAGGCCGGGCGGCCGTGGAAGTCGACGGTCGCGGCGGCGGGCAACGCGCCCAGTTCCAGGAGCCGTTCGACGAGCGCGCTGTTGTCCTCGGCCTCGTAGCGCAGCGCGGCGGCCCAGAAGTCCGCCTGCGCGTGCGGGTCGGCGGCGTCGATGACTAGCTTCCAGTGGACGGGGGCCGGGGCGGGGGCGCCGGTCGGCTCGGGAATCTGTGTCATGCCATCCACTGTGGCACCCGGCACTGACAGTCGCCCCCGACCGGGGTGGGTCCGCCGGACTACGCCTCGACCGGGTCCACCGGGTTCGGGTCCCGCAGGACGGTGACCGCCGCTGCCGCCGCTGCGGCCCTCCCCCTCCGGGACGTGCGCCACGCGTCCGTCGTCAGCAGGACCAGGGCCAGCCACACCAGCGCGAAGCCCGCCCATCGTGCGGGTGGCATGGACTCGTGGAAGTAGAGGATGCCGAGCAGGAACTGGAACACCGGTGCCAGGTACTGGAGCAGGCCCAGCGTCGACAGCGGCACCCGGATCGCCGCGGCGCCGAAGCAGACGAGGGGGAGTGCGGTGACGATGCCGGTGGAGGCGAGCAGCGCGGCGTGCCCGGGGCCCTCCTGCGTGAACGTCGCCTCGCCGTGCGAGCCCAGCCACAGCAGATAGCCGAGCGCGGGCAGGAACTGGATCGCGGTCTCCGCCGCCAGCGACTCGATGCCGCCGAGGTTGACCTTCTTCTTCACCAGCCCGTAGGTCGCGAAGGAGAAGGCGAGGCAGAGGGAGATCCAGGGCGGCTGCCCGTAGCCGACGGTCAGCACGATCACGGCGGCGAGACCGACGCCGACCGCGGCCCACTGCGCCGGGCGCAGCCGTTCCTTCAGGAGCAGGACGCCGATCGCGATGGTGACGAGGGGGTTGATGAAGTAGCCGAGCGAGGCCTCGACGACATGGCCGCTGTTCACGGCCCAGATGTAGACGCCCCAGTTGACGGTGATGAAGCCCGCGGCGATCGCGACGAGCCCCAACTTGCGCGGCTGGCGCAGCAGTTCGCCGATCCAGGCCCAGCGCCGGACCACCAGCAGCGCCACGAGGACGAAGGCGAGCGACCACACCATCCGGTGGGCGAGGATCTCGGCGGCGCCGGCCGGCTTGAGCAGCGGCCAGAACAGCGGGACCAGTCCCCACATGCCGTATGCCGCGAAGCCGTTCAGCAGTCCTATGTGGTGCTGTTCGCCCTTCGGCCTCCCGCTCGGCTTCCCGCTCACGGGCCCCTCCTTCGCGCGCCTCGCCCCGGCCGCGTCGGTGCAGCCTGCACGAAGGTAGCGCCGAGCGCCCCCGTCTGTCATGCCCGTATCGCCATACGGTCATGACAGGCGGGGGCGCTCCCGTGCGCGGGTGGTGTCAGCCCTTGAGCGCGAGCGCGATCGACTCGGCGATCGGCGTGGTCGGACGGCCGGCGAGGCGGGACAGGTCACCGGTCGCGACGACCAGCTCGCCCTTCTCGATGGAGGCGTCGACACCGGCGAGGATCACGGCGAACGGCTCGGGCAGCCCGGCGCCGGTGAGGATGCCGACGAGAACCTCGCCGGGAACGTTGTTGTGCGCGATCTCCTTGCCGGTCTGCCGGCTCAGCTCGGCCGCGTACTCGGCGAAGCCCCAGGCCTCGTCGCCGCCCAGCTCGTACGTCTGGTTCTCGTGGCCCTCGCCGGTCAGTACGGCGGCGGCAGCAGCGGCGTAGTCGGCGCGGGAGGCGGAGGAGACGCGGCCGTCACCGGCGGCGTTCACGACGGCGCTGTGCTCCAGGACCGGGGCCAGCTGCTCGGTGTAGTTCTCGTTGTACCAGCCGTTGCGCAGCAGGGTGTACGGCAGACCGGAGGCGAGCAGGGCCTCCTCGGTGCCGCGGTGGTCGTCGGCGAGGGCGGCGGTGAGGGAGCCGGGGGCGCTGGTGTACGCGAGCAGCGCCACACCGGCGGCCTTGGCGGCGTTGATGACGACCTTGTGCTGCTCGACGCGGCCCTTGTCGAACTCGTTGCCGGAGATCAGCAGCACCTTGTCGCCGGCGGCGAAGACGGAGTCGAAGGTCTCGGGGGTGTTGTAGTCCGCGACCGCGATCTTCACTCCGCGCTCCGCGAAGTCGGCGGCCTTCTCCGGGGTGCGTACCACGGCGGTGACCTGGTCGGCCGGAACCTTCTCCAGCAGCTGTTCCACGACGAGGCGGCCGAGGTGTCCGGTGGCTCCGGTGACGACGATGCTCATGATGACAACTCCTTGTGGGGTGCGATGGCACTAACCCTAGGAGGTGCGCTAACTCTGCGAAAGTACCCACTTTGAAGTAAGGTACCGGCATGACAGTAAGCACCGAGGTGACGGGCAAGGTGGCGGCCGAGGCGGCGGGCAAGTACACCGTGGGCGCGGTGATGTGCCCGTACCGCCTGGTCCTGGAACACGTCACGTCCCGCTGGGGCGTCCTCGTCCTCATCGAGCTCCTCGACCGCCCGTACCGCTTCAGCGAACTCCGCCGGGCGATCGGCACCGTCAGCGAGAAGATGCTGACCCAGACCCTGCAGACACTTGAGCGAGACGGCCTCGTCCACCGCGACGCGAAGCCGGTCATCCCGCCCAGGGTCGACTACTCCCTGACCGACCTGGGCCGCGAGGCGGCCGAGCAGGTGCGGGGGCTGGCGCTGTGGGCGGAGGCACGGATGGGGGAGGTGGAGAAGGCGCGGGAGATGTACGACGCGGCAAAGGGGCGGGGCTGAGCAGGAACGATGCGGTGTGCCCCGGGCGACTTGGGGCATGTGCACGGCGCCAGGGGGCACACATGTGTCAGGGCGTTGGTCGACATGTGAGACCCAACCATCCATGCGCCCCCTCTCCGCCTCCCGCGCCGCCTTGAGTTCCCGGGCACGCTTGGGGTGGGGTGCGCGACTGCTGTACCCAGCCTGCGTTCCCCCTGGTCGGATCGCGGGCCGTCAGATCAGGGGGATGCCGTCACATGCCCACACGGAATTCGGCCGCGCGAAGTATCGGTTCTGCAATGGTGGCGGGGCTGGCCCGGCTGCGTTCTCCCTTCGCCCGCGGCACCCGGCGCAGGAATCAGGACGAGTTCTTCGCGGAACTTCTGCGGCAATTGGCGCGTATGACCGAGGAGGTGCACCGCGCCAACCTGATCCAGGAATACCGCATCGCCATGGAACAGATGGACCGGACGATCGACGACCCCTCGCTGGCCGATGCGCGGAGCACGCTGGGTGGGATCTCCGAGGCCAAGCGACGGCAGATGATCTTCGCCAACCGTCAGTACACGTCTCTCCTGCTGTCCTATCGCATAGGGACGTTCGACTGGAGAGAACTCCTCGGTCACCTGAGGATTCTCTGTAGGAATTCCCTTTTTGCGGAATATTGGGACCGAACGGGCGAGCATCGCAGAAGTCTTCCGGCGGACTCCCTGGAACGGCGGGTGGGTGAAGCCGTAGACAGCATTATGGAGGAACTCGCGGATGATCCAGATGAATGGTGGGTTGTGGGGCATTTAGGGGAGCCGCCATGCCCCTGACGTGCGGCATCACCACTCGATGTGATGTGGCACAATTAAAATGGCCGGATAAATATCCGTTCCGACCAAAAGAAGGCTCTCCGAGTGCTCAGCGAACATTCCGCAGCTGCTATCATCCGTCGCCTCGGAGACCCGCCCAGTATGCGAGGTAGTCACACCAACGAGACCTGCCCCGACGTATTCGAACTCAATGACGGAAGTTTTGCCGTTATTGGTACGGATCGCACCGAAGAACTCGATGCCCTTCTCCCGGCCGATGCGGCCCGGGCGGACTATGAGCGAATCGTCGTCATCACCCGTGACACATTGCTCCGCGCGAAGCGGGACATCCCCGACGCGTGACGTGAACGGACAAAGGGCCTGGGCGATATGCCCAGGCCCTCTCGCATGTCCGGAGCGGAACCGTCAGCCCACCACGGTCCAGGTGTCCCCGCCCGCCAGCAACGCAGCCAGGTCGCCCTTCCCGTTCTGCACGATCGCGGTGTCGAGTTGGTCGGCCATCTGTGTGTCGTAGACCGGTCGTTGTACGGATCGCAGGACGCCGATCGGGGTGTGGTGGAGGGTGTCGGGGTCGGCGAGGCGGGACAGGGCGAAGGCGGTGGTCGGGGACGTCGCGTGGGCGTCGTGGACCAGGATCTGGGACTCGTTGGACGGGGTCACGTCGACCACCTTCAGGTCGCCCGTCGTCGCGTCCCGGACCACACCCCGCGCGCCATCCGCGCCGAAGCGGATCGGCTGTCCGTGTTCGAGGCGGATCACCGCCTCCTCGGCCTGCTGGCGGTCCTTCAGCGCGTCGAAGGCGCCGTCGTTGAAGATGTTGCAGTTCTGGTAGATCTCGACCAGGGCCGTGCCGGGGTGGGCCGCCGCCTCGCGCAGGACCTGGGTCAGGTGCTTGCGGTCCGAGTCGATCGTGCGGGCGACGAAGGACGCCTCCGCGCCGATGGCCAGGGACACCGGGTTGAAGGGGGCGTCCAGGGAGCCCATCGGGGTCGACTTGGTGATCTTTCCGACCTCCGAGGTCGGCGAGTACTGGCCCTTCGTCAGGCCGTAGATCCGGTTGTTGAAGAGCAGGATCTTGAGGTTGACGTTGCGGCGCAGGGCGTGGATCAAGTGGTTTCCACCGATCGACAGCGCGTCGCCGTCGCCCGTGACCACCCAGACGCTCAGGTCCCGCCTGGACGAGGCGAGTCCGGTCGCGATCGCCGGCGCGCGGCCGTGGATGGAGTGCATGCCGTACGTGTTCATGTAGTACGGGAAGCGGGAGGAGCAGCCGATGCCGGAGACGAAGACGATGTTCTCCTTGGCGAGGCCCAGTTCCGGCATGAAACCCTGCACCGCCGCGAGGATCGCGTAGTCACCGCAGCCGGGGCACCAGCGCACTTCCTGATCGGACTTGAAGTCCTTCATGGACTGCACTGCCTCGGCCTTGGGGACGAGCGAAAGTGCCTCGATCGTGCCCGTGCCTTCCGTGGACGTCTCAGCCATCGATGGCCTCCTTGAGAGCCGTGGCGAGCTGCTCAGCCTTGAACGGCATGCCGTTCACCTGGTTGTACGAGTGCGCGTCCACCAGGTACTTCGCCCGGACGAGGGTGGCCAGCTGCCCGAGGTTCATTTCGGGGATCACCACTCTGTCGTAACGCTTCAGGACCGCGCCGAGATTCCGCGGGAAGGGGTTGAGGTGGCGCAGATGCGCCTGGGCGATCGACTCGCCGGAGGCGCGCAGGCGCCGTACCGCCGCCGTGATCGGGCCGAACGTGGAGCCCCAGCCGAGGACCAGCGTGTGTGCCTCGTGCGGGTCGTCGACCTCCAGATCCGGTACGTCGATGCCGTCGATCTTGGCCTGCCGGGTGCGGACCATGAAGTCGTGGTTGGCGGGGTCGTAGGAGATGTTGCCCGTGCCGTCCTGCTTCTCGATGCCGCCGATGCGGTGTTCCAGGCCGGGCGTGCCGGGGATCGCCCAGGGGCGGGCGAGGGTGTGCGGGTCGCGTTTGTAGGGCCAGAAGACCTCGGTGCCGTCGTCCAGGGTGTGGTTGGGGCCCTGGGCGAACTGGACGGTGAGGTCCGGGAGTTCGTCGATGTCGGGGATGCGCCAGGGCTCGGAGCCGTTGGCCAGGTAGCCGTCCGACAACAGGAACACCGGGGTGCGGTACGTCAGCGCGATCCGCGCCGCCTCGATCGCCGCGTCGAAGCAGTCGGCCGGTGTGCACGGGGCGACGATCGGGACCGGCGCCTCGCCGTTGCGCCCGAACATCGCCTGGAGCAGGTCGGCCTGTTCGGTCTTGGTCGGCAGGCCGGTGGAGGGGCCGCCGCGCTGGATGTCCAGGATGAGGAGCGGGAGTTCGAGGGAGACGGCGAGACCGATCGTCTCCGACTTGAGCGCCACACCCGGGCCACTCGTCGTCGTCACGGCGAGGGAGCCGCCGAAGGCCGCGCCCAGGGCCGCGCCGATGCCGGCGATCTCGTCCTCGGCCTGGAAGGTCCGTACGCCGAAGTTCTTGTGCCGGCTCAGCTCGTGCAGGATGTCGGAGGCCGGGGTGATGGGGTACGAGCCCAGGAACAGGGGGAGGTCCGCCTGTTGGGACGCGGCGACCAAGCCGTAGGACAGGGCGAGGTTCCCGGAGATGTTGCGGTAGGTGCCGGTCGGGAACGCGGTGGCGGCCGGGGCGACCTCGTAGGAGACCGCGAAGTCCTCCGTCGTCTCGCCGAAGTTCCAACCCGCCCTGAACGCCGCGATGTTGGCCGCCGCGATCTCGGGTTTCTTGGCGAACTTCGACTTGAGGAACTTCTCCGTGCCCTCGGTCGGCCGGTGGTACATCCACGAGAGCAGGCCCAGCGCGAACATGTTCTTGCTGCGCTCGGCCTCCTTGCGGGTGAGGCCGAAGTCCTTGAGCGCCTCCACGGTGAGGGTCGTGAGGGGGACGGGGTGGAGGCTGTAGCCGTCCAGCGAGCCGTCGTCGAGGGGCGAGGCGGAGTAACCCACCTTCTGCAGCGCCCGTTTGGTGAACTCGTCCGTGTTGACGATGATCTCCGCACCGCGCGGAACGTCACCGATGTTCGCCTTGAGGGCGGCCGGATTCATCGCGACCAGCACGTTGGGCGCGTCGCCCGGGGTCAGGATGTCGTGGTCGGCGAAATGCAGCTGGAACGACGAAACCCCCGGCAGGGTGCCTGCGGGGGCGCGGATCTCGGCCGGGAAGTTCGGCAGGGTGGAGAGGTCGTTCCCGAAGGAGGCCGTCTCCGAGGTGAAGCGGTCGCCGGTGAGCTGCATACCGTCACCCGAGTCACCGGCGAACCGGATGATCACCCGGTCCAGGCGCTGGACGTCCTTCACCCCCGCCGGTTTGCGTTGTTCCCCGACCAACGTGCCGTCGGCTCCGTCGGTCTGCTCCGCTGGGCTACTGACCTGGCTGGTCACTGAACTGGACCTCCTCTTCGAGGACGCTGTCCGGGCATGGTCGAACCGCCGACCCTCCCAGGATCAACCCTACGTCCGTAAGGGTCGCCTTCCTTGGGCCGTTCGCATGGTGGATACTGTTTTGAGACGGCCTGACAACCTGACTTGTCATGATTTCTCGCCCCCCGGCGCTTCCCTTGAAGACGCTCCTCATGCATTGTCCGGTTCTCGGCTCGACTAACGGCTGATGTCTGACACCGTGTCAGTTTGTCAGGAGTTGAGGTAGGTGAGGACGGCCAGAACACGCCGGTGATCCCCGTCACTCGGCGACAGCCCCAGCTTCAGGAAGATGTTGCTGACGTGCTTCTCGACCGCGCCGTCGCTCACCACCAGCTGCCGGGCTATCGCGGAGTTCGTCCGCCCCTCCGCCATCAGCCCCAGCACCTCGCGCTCCCGCGGGGTCAGCCGCACCAGCACGTCCTGCTTGCGGCTGCGCCCCAGCAACTGCGCGACCACCTCCGGGTCCAGCGCCGTACCCCCCGAGGCCACCCGCACCACCGCGTCGACGAACTCCCGCACCTCCGCCACCCGGTCCTTCAGCAGGTAGCCGACGCCGTGGGTGGAACCGGCCAGCAGTTCGGTGGCGTAGCGCTCCTCCACGTACTGCGACAGCACCAGCACGCCGAGACCGGGATGCGCCTTGCGCAGCTCCACCGCGGCCCGCACTCCCTCGTCGGTGTGCGTCGGCGGCATCCGCACGTCCGCCACCACCACGTCCGGCAACGCGCCCTGGTCGGCCAGCTCGGTGATCGTCTTGACCAGCGCGTCCCCGTCGCCGACCCCGGCCACCACGTCGTGCCCGCGGTCGGTCAGCAACCGGGTCAGGCCCTCCCTCAGCAGCACCGAATCCTCGGCGATGACCACCCGCACCCTGTCCTCCACGATGTTCGGCCCCCCATAGCCCGCCCTGCCCGTCCACGCGACAGGTCCAGCATTCCAGTATTCGGACCGCGGTGCGTCCGGGCGAGTGGAATTCGGACCGGGCGCGCCCCCCGGAGAGGGCCGGAATAGGGACAGGACATCTCAGGTTCCGGCTCTCCGCACGACCTGGTCCCGATCACCGGGCACCGGGTACCCGACACGGAGGGGTGGGCCCATGCGGGCGAGCGCGTTCAAGGAGACCGGCGGACCGGAGGTACTGCGCCTGGTGGACCTCCCCGACCCCGAACCGGGCCCCGGCGAGATCCTCATCCGCGTCGCCTACGCCGGCGTCAACTACGGCGAGATACAGCACCGCCTCGGCGACTTCGGCCAGCCCGCGGGCGAGACCGTCCCGGGCCTGGAGGCCTCCGGCCGGGTGACCGCACTGGGCGAGGGCGTGACGGAAGTCTCGATCGGCGACACGGTGACGGCGTACCTCCCGAACGGCGGAGGCTACGCGGAGTATGCGGTGGCTCCGGCTGTCTTTGCGTTCCCGCCGGCGGGCGACTTGGGCCGCCCGCTGCCGGTCGGCTTGGACCTCCCGCTGCCGGCTACCTCGACTCTCCCGCCGACGGACGGTCTCGACGGGCGTGTCGGTGATTCCGGTGGGGTGCGGGGTGGTTTCGCTCCGGGTGTCGGCGGTCCCGACCGGCTGCCGGACGGGCTCGACGGGCGTGTTGGTGATTCCGGCGGGCTGCAGGGCGGCTTCGTCCCGCGTGCAGGCGGGCTCGATCTGCGTACCGCCGGTGGTGCCGCGCTTGTCCTGACGACGGCCTACGGTGTGTTGGTCGGTGCGGCGCGGGTCGCGCCCGGTGACACGGTTCTCGTGCACGCCGCGGCCGGTGGTGTCGGGGGCGTGGCGGCGCAGCTCGCTCGGGCGCTGGGGGCCGGCCAGGTCTACGGCACCGTCAGTACGCCGGAGAAGGCGGAGTACGCCCGCCGTTCCTTCGGCTATGACGAGGTCTTCGTCCGGGAGGGTTTCCCGGAGGCGGTCCTCGCGGCCACTTCCGGCCGGGGCGTCGACATCGTCCTCGATCCGGTCGGCGGCCCCACCCGGCTGGCGAGCTTCGAGATCCTGGCCCCCTTCGGCCGTCTCGCGGTCTACGGCGAAGCGGCCCGCCACCCCGACCTCCAACTCCCCGTCCTCCCGATCTGGAAGCACAACCGCACCCTGACCGGCTACAACATCGGCGACCTCGCCCGCCGCGACCCGGCGACGGTACGCGCCCACGCGCTCAGCGCACTCGCACTGGCCGCCTCTGGTGCCGTACGGATCGATGTCACGGAGGAGTACGGGCTGGCGGACGCGGCGGAGGCGCACCGGGTGCTGGGGGAGGGGCGGAACCGGGGGAAGGTGGTGCTGGCGGTGGGTGATCCGGCGTAGGCGTGTGCCGTGGCCCGGGGACATCCCGGGGCCACGGCACGTTCGTGGGCGGCGGTCAGCCTCGCCAGGGCAGTTCCGCCGTGATCCGGGTCGGTCCGCCCGCCGGTGAGTCGACCACCAGGATTCCGTCCACCGCGTCCAGTCGACCGGCGAGACCGGCCAGCCCGGAACCGCCGGAGGCATCCGCGCCGCCCACTCCGTTGTCCACGACCTGGAGCATGAGGCGGTTCTCCACCCGCCACACGTCCACCGCCGCCCACGTGGCCTGCGCGTGCTTGCTGATGTTCTGCAGCAGTTCGGAGACGGTGAAGTAGGCGATGCCTTCGATGGCGGCGGCCGGTCGTGACGGCAGGTCCACGTCCACCTTGACCGGCACCGTGCAGCGCGTGGCGACGGAGGAGAGGGCGGCGTCGAGTCCTCGGTCGGTGAGGACGGCGGGATGGATCCCGCGCGCCAGGTCCCGCAGCTCCTGCAACGCCGTCTTCACCTCGCCGTGCGCCTCGCCCACCATCCGGGCCGCCGCCTGCGGGTCCTCCGTCAGCTTCTCCTTCGCCAGCCCGAGATCCATGGCCAGCGCCACCAGCCGGGCCTGTGCCCCGTCGTGCAGGTCGCGCTCGATCCGCCGCAGATCCGCCGCCGCCGTGTCGACCACGACACCCCGGTCCGACTCCAGCTCGACGACCCGCGTCGCGAGCTTCGACGGTCCGAGCAGCCCGTGCACCATCACCCGGTCCACCATCGTCAGCGCCCGTACGATCCACGGCGTGGCCAGCGTGAACAACAGTCCCACCAGCGCGGTGACCGTGATCTCGAAGGGGTTGTCCAGATAGATCCGGTGGTGCTCGTCGCCGTAGAGCTGAAGGCCGCCCCCACCGCCGTACATCGGGAAGAGCCAGAACCACAGCGGGTAGGTCAGCAGGGCCCAGCCGTAGGCCCAGAAGTTGAGGGCGACGACGAAGGAGAAGACCGCCCACGGGAAGTGCAGCACCGCGTACAGGAGATGGCGCCAGGATGTTCCGGACTTGAGGACGGCGCCCATCCAGGCCATCGGGCCGTTCTTCCTCATCCGCAGCGGCTCGGGGTCGGCGACGTCCAGGTCGAGCAGGCGGCGGGCCCGCGCCCGTTCCAGCGCGCCGAAGCCGCGGCAGCCGGCCAGGGCTCCGGCCAGGACCGGTACGCCGAGGAACGTGATCAGCAGGCCCGCGCCCAGCGACACCATCGTGATCGCGTAGGTGAAGAGCATGATGCTGATCGGCAGGCTCAGCAGGACGTATCCGAACTCGCGCCAGCTGCGCGCCGCCAACGGTGCGCGCAGCGCGGTCGGCAGCCGGCGCCCCTCTTTGGCCGCCCTCCCGTGCATTCCGTACCCCTGCTCGTACTCCGTGGCCATTGACGTCGTCCCGTTCTACTCGTTCCGGCAACCGTGCTGCTGTATCTCCAGACTGCTCGGCCGCAGGTCCACGGGCCATGGAGTCCGTCGGCGTCCTCGGAGGGGGGTTTTCCCTACCCTCCCGCTTTCTCCCTCAGCCCCGGCGCGGTTCGGCGGTCCGCTCGCGCCAGGGCAGCTCCGCGGTGACCGTCGTGGGGCCGCCGGGCGGGGAGTCGAGGACGAACAGGCCGTCCACGGCGCCCAGTCGGTCGGCGAGACCGCGCATGCCCGTGCCGCCGTCGAGGCGCGCGCCGCCGCGGCCGTCGTCCCACACCTGGACCAGCAGCCGGTCGTCCGTCCGCCACACGTCCACCGACGCGGTACGGGCGCCACTGTGCTTGCTGATGTTCTGCAGCAGCTCGGAGACGGTGAAGTAGGCGATGCCCTCGATGGCGGCGGCCGGTCGTGACGGCAGGTCCACGTCCACCTTCACCGGCACCGTGCAGCGCGAGGCGACGGAGGAGAGGGCGGCGTCGAGTCCGCGGTCGGTGAGGACGGCGGGATGGATCCCGCGCGCCAGGTCCCGCAGCTCCTGCAACGCGAGCTTCACCTCGCCGTGTGCCTCGTCGACCATCGCGGCGACATGTTCGTCGGCCTGCCCCTCCAGCAGCTTCTCCTTGGCCAGGCCGAGCCCCATGGCCAGATTCACCAGCCGGGCCTGTGCCCCGTCGTGCAGATCGCGCTCGATCCGCCGCAGATCCGCCGCCGCCGTGTCGACCACGACACCCCGGTCCGACTCCAACTCGGCGATACGGCGCTCCAGTTCGTCGGAGGGCGAGAGGAGACCGCGCACCATCGCCCGGTCCACGTTCGACAGCCCCCGCGCGATGAACGGCAGCACCGGCCACAGCACGAACAACGAGGTCAACGTGATCGTGAAGGTGGCGATACCCCACGGCAACCGCATCCCGTCGTACAGCACCGTCCGCCAGCCCACCGGGTCCTTCAGCGCCATCCACACCCGCTGCACCAGCCCGCCCCCCTTGCGCAACGGCAACGGGGTCGGCTCCTCGATCCGCACCCCGAGCAGCCGCCGGGCCCGGCGTCGCTCGAACTTCCCGATCAGCCGCGCGCCCATCAACCCCAGCGCGAGCAACGGGAACCCGACCACGGTGACGGTCAGCCCACCGCTGACGGCCAGCATCGTCACCACATAGACGAAGCCGAACACCGACACCGGCAGATTCGTCAGGAGATGCGCGATCTCCTTCCAGGTGTGTCTGTCGTAGGCGAAGCGGGCCGGCGGCAACGGCTCGTCGAGCTTGTCGCCGTCGAATGCCGCCGGGTCGGCGTAGGGGATGCGTACGGTCATATGGGCCAGCGTGCCGCGCGGGCGGCCCCGGCGCCATGAGGTCGGCCGCCCCGGTTCCCTGGGGAAAACCCCACCATCGCCTCCATCTCATCATTCCGACCGGATCTCAAGCCGTGACGGGCTGCTTACCGCCCCTTTAACAGGGCCTAGACTCCCGTGCGTACACATCGTCGAACACAGAGTTCACATGGGTCACCGGGGCATCAGGGCATCGGAGCGGGCCCGTAGCGGACCTGTGGGGAACGGGCCGCAACGGGCCTGTGGGGAAGAGGAGGGGTCGGACTTGCGGGAGATGGTGCAGGGGACCTTGCCGGACGGCTTGCCGGCGACCTCGCCGGTCGCCCTCCGGGAACCGGCCGTGGTCGTCGCGGCGGACTACTTCCATTCCTACTCCGTCGTGGGACTGCTCACCGTCGTCGGCGTCCTCTTCGTCGCCGTGGCCTTCGGCGCCGGCCGCCTGCTGCGCCCGGTCGTCCCCACCCCCGAGAAACTCCTCACCTACGAGTGCGGCGTCGACCCCGTCGGCGAGGGCTGGGCCCACACCCAGGTCCGGTACTACGTCTACGCGTTCCTCTACGTCATCTTCGCCGTCGACTCGATCTTCCTCTTCCCCTGGGCCACGGTCTTCGCCGCCCCGGGCTACGGCGCGACCACCCTCGTCGAGATGTTCGTCTTCCTCGGCTTCCTCACCGTGGGCCTGCTGTACGCATACAAGAAGGGCGTCCTGACATGGACGTGACCCCCGAGTCCCGCGAGCCCGTACTGCTGCCGGAGCCGAAACGGCTGGGCACCCTCGCCCGCCTCGCCCCCGAGCCCATGAAGGTCGTCCTCAACTGGGGCCGCCGCTACTCCCTCTGGGTCTTCAACTTCGGCCTCGCCTGCTGCGCCATCGAGTTCATCGCCGCGTCCATGGCCCGCCACGACTTCATCCGCCTCGGCGTGATCCCCTTCGCCCCCGGCCCGCGCCAGGCCGACCTGATGGTCGTCTCCGGCACGGTCACCGACAAGATGGCCCCCGCCGTGAAGCGCCTCTACGAGCAGATGCCCGAGCCCAAGTACGTCATCTCCTTCGGTGCGTGCAGCAACTGCGGCGGCCCCTACTGGGACTCCTACTCCGTCACCAAGGGCGTCGACCAGATCATCCCGGTCGACGTCTACGTCCCCGGCTGCCCGCCCCGCCCCGAAGCCCTCCTCCAGGGCATCCTCAAACTCCAGGAGAAGATCGCCCGGGAGTCACTGGGGGAGCGGTACGGGGTCGCCGGCGCTCGGCCTTCGACGGCGGCACTGCAGAGCGGGTTGGTTGCGGCGCCGACGGCGGGGTCGGGGCCGGCGCCTGGTGAGGCGCAGGGGTCATCGGCTGCGGCTGCGGGTTCGTCCTCCGACCCGGCCTCGGGGGACGCCCGATGACCGCCGTCGGCTGGCTGCCCGCCCCCACCGAGGAACTCTTCGGTACGGAGGCCACCGCCGAGGAGTCCTACGACCTCCTCACGGTCGACGTACCACCCACCACCTGGCTCGCCGCCCTGCGTACCGCCCGCGACGACCTGGGCTGCACCTACTTCGACTGGCTGAGCGCGGTCGACGAACCCGGCACCGGCTTCCGCGTCTCGGCCCATGTCGTGGCGCTGTCACCGGTACGCCGACTCCTCGTCCGTACGACGGTCCCGCACGGGGCTCCGGTGCTCCCCACCGCCGTCGACGTCTACGCGGGCGCCGCCTGGCACGAACGCGAGACGCACGAAATGTTCGGCGTCGACTTCGAGGGCCACCCGGCCCTGGACCACCTCCTTCTCCCGGAAACCTTCGAAGGCCACCCCCTCCGCAAGGACTTCGTCCTGGCGGCCCGCGTCGCCAAGGCCTGGCCCGGCGCGAAGGAACCGGGCGAGTCCGACCACGGCGGCCCCAAACGCCGCCAGATGCTCCCGCCGGGCGTCCCCGACCCGAACGAGTGGGGCCCCCTGAAGGGCCAACTCCCACCGGCACCTGCCCGCCCCGCCCGAGGCGCCGCCCGAGCGGCGAGCGACCGGCCGGTGCGAGGAGAGGGCGGGGCTGGCGACCGCCCGGTCCGTGCGGCTGCGGGGGAGCGCCCAGCGAGGGCGGCCGGTGACCGTCCGGTGCGGCGCGCCCGTACGGCAGCGGAGGGCTCGGCGAGCCAGGCGACGCCGGCGTCGGCTTCGGCGACAGAGGGTGCGGTGCCGTCGGCTGAGGGGCAGGCGGCCGAGAGTGCCTCTGCGGCGCCGTCGACCGAGAGTGCCTCTGTGGTGCCGTCGACCGAGGGTGCCTCTGTGGTGCCGTCGACCGAGGGTG
>NZ_JAEQAZ010000119.1 GCF_016654115.1 Streptomyces sp. MBT53 | reverse complement strand
GGCCCGTACCGCACGCCAGTTGCTGCTGTGCGGGGCGGGCGACGGAGCGGGCGGGGTGGGGGAGGCGTGACGTGCGGGCCGGTGTCGCAGCGGGTGTAACTCGGAGCTGTCGGTGGACATTCCAAGGTCTCCTAGTGGGTCGTGGGCCCCAAGAAGTGCCGACCGCGAGAACGCGGGGGAGCGGTCCCGGTCACCGCACGCTATGCGGGCGTCGGAGCGCGCGCAGGACTTCCGACGAACTCCCTGGTGAGGACCGCTGCACCGCGCTGACCTCGGATGTTGTGGGTGTGAGGGGTGGGATGGAACACTACGGGAGGGTCGTGTGGGGCACCTACTCACTGACCCCGACGGCGGACCAGGCGTCGATGACCGCGCGGTGTTCGTCGCCCTCGCCGTAGCGATGGAGCGCCGCGGCGGCCGTCAGGCGGGCGAAGTCGGCGAACTGTACGTTCTCGTGGAGTTCGGCGCTGGTGAGGGCCGCCCACCAGATCTGTCCGGCCCGCTCCCACGCCTTGCCGCCGAGGCGCTCGGCCACGAGGTAGAACGCGTGGTTGGGGATACCCGAGTTGAGGTGCACGCCCCCGTTGTCGTGCTCCGTGTGCTCGTAGCCGTCCATCGTCCTGGGCTGCGGGTCGGTGCCCAGCACGGCGTCGTCGTAGGCGCTGCCGGGATCCTTCAGCGAGCGCAGCGCGCGGCCGTCGACGCCGGGAGCCAGCAACCCGGCGCCCAGTAGCCAGTCCGCCTGATCCACGGTCTGATCGAGCGTGTACTGCTTGAGCAGCACTCCGAAGACATCGCAGATCGAGTTGCGCAGGGCCCCGGCCTGTCCGTCGTAGGGGATCAGGCTCAGTTCGCGGATTCCCTTCCAGACCTCGACGCCGATGATGTCGACGCACTTGGTGAACCGGGTGAAGATCCGGTCGTCGCCGTCCCCCAGGACCAGGACCTCGCCGTTCCAGAACGCGTTGTTGTACTTCCGGTCGTAGTGGACGACCGCCGCGATGGGTCCCTCGCCGGGCGTCGCGACGTACTCGCGGCCGAAGACCTCCCGCAGAAAGTCCGACGTGGCCACGATTCCCTCGTACGCCTCGTCGACGGCCGGGTCACCCGCCGGGCCGTGACCGGTCGAACGGGCCACGGTGGAAAGGCTGTTGAGGTCCGTGCCCCACCGGGCGTCGAAGACCACGTGCTTCACGTCGGCGGCCGACGCGAGGTCCGGGTTCCGTACGACGCGCCCCTCCTCCACGTACACCTCGGCACGGCGGAGGACGAACTGCGGCGGGGCCTGGTCGGTCAGCCGTTCCAGCAGGAGCAGCGGGACCACGCTGGAGTGCAGCAGCGCGGGTTCCAGCGGACTGGCGCTGCGTTCGACCAGCTCAAGCCGGCTCGTCCACGCCCGGATCTGGCCCTTGGAGATGCGGGCCACCTCCCCGATCTCCGTGATCGCCCGCACCAGCCGCTGCACGGCGTCCCGGGCCAGATCCTCGCGGGCCTCCTCGGAGACCGTGTCCCCGGTGATGAACGGCATCGCTTCCAGGGCCTCGTAGCCACGCAGTACGGCTTCGAAGATCCCGCTGTCGCGTTTGCGCGCGAGCAGCGGCCCGTGGTCGTCCCACGCGGTGCGGCTCGGTGCGGGCGCCGCCCAGTGCCCGTATCTGCGGTAGTACGCAACTGCCGTGCTGTTCCTGGTCAGTTCGGCGTAGATCAGCCTGGCCGCCGTGCGGGCATTGCTGTGGGTGCGCAGCAGTCCACCGGCGGCTGTGGCGACGCCGCCGCCCGCCGCACCGATGAGCGCGGCTATCAGCGTGCTGTCCATGCTTCCCCGCTTCCCCCTGGCGTTGACGCACATGTTCAGGCAAGCAGCCGGCCCCGGCGACGTCCAGGGTTTTCACCCGCTCGACCAGGGACCACGGACAGGAGCAGGAGATGTCGTTGGCGTCTGCGGTCGCCAGTGACGTATGTTTGGCATAGGACAAACTTTGGCATAGGACGAATCCTGCTGCGCGGATGACTCCTTCTGCGCGGACGGAGCCGATCACGTGGGTATCAGGGGCGTCACCGCGGCCGAGATCGCGGGGAGCGTGCGGGACGCGGTCGCCTCGGGCGAGTTGGCACCGCAGTCGAGTCTGCCCCCGGTACGGACGCTCGCGGCCGAGCTGGGCGTCAACCGGAACACGGTCGCCCTCGCCTACCGACGGCTCGTCGAGGCGGGAGTGGCCGAGACGCGGGGCCGCGGCGGCACGGTCGTCGCGGTGGTCCCGCAGCTCGCGCGCGAAGGCGTCGGGGTCGGCGGCGACTGCGTCGACCTGGCCAGCGGCAACCCCGACCCGAGGCTGCTGCCCGACATCCTGGCCGCCACCCGGCGCGGCGACTACACCCCGCCGCTGTACGGCGTGCCCGCCATCGACCCCGGCCTGGAGACCTGGGCCTGCGCCGACTTCTCCGAGGACATCGACCAGCCGTTCCGCATGCTGGTGACGCACGGAGCGGTGGACGCCACCGAGCGGCTCCTGAACGCCCACCTCACCCGCGGGGACCTGGTGGCGATCGAGGACCCCTGCTTCCTGGCGAGCATCGGCACCCTGCGCCTGAACGGCTACCGCACGGCACCCGTCGGGGTCGACGGCGCCGGCATGCGCCCCGACGCCCTGCGGGCCGCCCTGGAGGCGGGCGCCCGCGCGGTCGTCTGCACACCCCGGGCCCACAACCCGACCGGCGCCAGCCTCACCGGGGAACGGGCGGCCGACCTGCGTGCGGTCCTCGCGGAACACCCCCAGGTCCTGGTGATCGAGGACGACCACTTCTCGGCGGTCTCCGCGCGGTCGTACCACCGGATCACACCACCGAGCAGTCCACGCTGGGCACTTGTGCGGTCCGTCTCCAAGTTCCTCGGACCGGACCTGCGACTCGCCCTCGTCGCCGCCGACGCCGAGACCACTGCGCGACTCGAAGCGCGATTGAGCGCCGGCACCGCCTGGGTCAGCCGTCTGCTGCAGCACATCGCCCGCGAACTCCTGCGCGATCCCCGAGTCCACGAACTCCACGAACGGGCCCGCGAACTCTATGCACGGCGCAGCGGCCTGCTCGTCGAGCAACTGCACGCGCAGGGCATCGAGGTCCCGCACCGGCCTGATGGACTGAACGTATGGGTCCAGCTCGACGTCGACGCACGGGCCGTGGTCGCGGCCCTGGCGCAGCGGGGCTGGGCGGTGCGGCCGGGCCACCTCTTCGCGCCGGATCCGGCCGCTCACCAGGGCGCGATCCGGGTCACTTCCGCCACCCTCACCGAACCGCAGGCCGAGGCCTTCGCCACCGCACTCGCCGCGGTCGTCGCGGAACTGCGCGCAGCGGCCAACTGACCGTCACCAACGCCCCATTCACTCAAGGAGTCATCATGTTCCGCGGCCTGAGCGCCTTCCCCCTCACGCCCACCGACGAGCAGGGCATCGACGAGACGGCGTACGCGGCGCTCGTCGCCCGACTCGCCGCCGCAGGCGTGGACTCCATCGGTGCGCTCGGCTCCACCGGCGGCTACGCGTACCTCACCCGGGAACAGCGCGCCCATGCCGCGAAGATCGCGGTCGAGGCCGCCGACGGGGTACCCGTCATCGTCGGCATCGGCGCGCTTCGCACCGCGCACGTGCGGCAACTGGCCGAGGACGCCCAGCAGGCGGGCGCCTCCGGAGTGCTGCTCGCCCCGATGACGTATCAACTGCTCACCGAGGACGAGGTGTTCGGCCTGTACGAGGACGTCACACGCGACCTCTCCGTACCCCTGTGCGTCTACGACAACCCGGGCACCACGCACGTCCACTTCACCGACGAACTGCACGGCCGTATCGCGCAGTTGCCCAACATCGGCTCGATCAAGATCCCCGGCGTGCCCGACGGCCCGCGCGAGGCGGAACTCCGGGTCGCCGCGCTGCGCGCGCTGATCCCCGACACCGTCACCATCGGGGTGAGCGGGGACTGGACGGCCGCGCGCGGTCTGAACGCCGGGTGCGACGCCTGGTACTCGGTCCTCGGCGGCACCTTCCCGCTGACCGCCCTCGCCATCACCCGCGCCGCCCAGTCCGGCCATGCAGGCCCTGCGGTGGACCTGTCGGAGCAACTGGAGCCGCTGTGGGCCCTGTTCCGCCGCCACGGCAGCCTGCGCGTCATCTCCGCCGCCGCCTCCCACCTGGGCCTGACGCAAGAGCCGAACCTGCCGTTGCCGCTGCGGGGGCTGGACGAGACCGCCCGCCAAGAGGTTGCCGCCGCGCTGGACACCCTCGGGCTCACCTCCTGAGCACGAACGCGGTGAACCCGCAGAACGCGGCAAGCACCACACCCAGGTCGTGGGAGGCCTCGCCGCCACCCGGACGCGGCGTCGGCGGCCTGGTGCGCTACGTCGTCGCCGCGGCCCTCGCCCGCACCGCGGACGGCGGAGCCGTGGTCGCCGTCGTACTGCTCGTCACCTCGTCCGGCGGCTCCGGGACGCTCGCCGGGGTACTCGGCGCCTGCATCACCGCCCCGCACCTCCTCGGCCCCTTCGTCGCGCGGACGCTCGACCTCGCCCGGGACGGCCGCAAGGTCATCGCGGCGGCCTGCCTCCTGTACGCCACCGCGCTGACCGCGGGTGTCCTGACGTACGGCCACTCGCCCGTCGTACTGACCGCGCTGCTGCTGGCCACGGCCGGAGCCTGCGGGCCGCTGCTGACCGGCGGCATCAGCAGCAGACTGCCCGCCATCGTCGGACCCGAACTGCGCACCCAGCGCCGGGCCCAGGGCTGGGACGTGGCCACCTACGGCATCGGTGGGACCGTCGGCCCGTCCCTGGTGGCCGCTCTGTCGGGCTGGGTCTCGCCCACCGCCGCGGCTCTCGCACTCGCCCTCGGAGCGGCCACCGCGGCGGGCGGTGTCCTGCTGCTGCCCCTCACCCCGCCGTCGCACGGTGGCGACAGGGCGGCGATCCTCAAGCCAGGAGCGACCCTCGCGCTGATAGCCCGCACGGGCCGGCTCCGGCGCACCGTCTACCTGACGATGGTCGTCGCCCTGAGCGTTGCCACGCTGCCGATCACCGCGGTCCACCTGACGAAGATCCTCGGCATCGAGCCCGCCACCGCGGCCCTGCTGACCGCCGCCTACGGCCTCGGCAATCTCACCGGGTCCATAGCCGTGATGACGTTCCCGCTCACCGGCGCCCCGGATCGGCTGATGCGCCGCCTCGCCCTGGGCGTCGTCGCCGGCCTCCTCACCGTCACCGTGAGCCCCGCCTTCGCGGTGTCCGTCGCGGCCTACGCCCTCACGGGGATCCTCAACTCCTTCTTCTTCGCCTCCACCCTCGCGGCCCGCACGGAGTACGCGCCGAGCGGAGCGCGCGGCCAGGTCTTCATCTGGGTCGCGGCTCTGAAGATCACGTCCGGATCCGCCGGCACGGCACTGGCCGGCTCCCTGACGGGTGTGTCCGTCCGACTGCCACTCGTCGTCGGCCTCCTCGCCGTCTCCGTGGCCGTCGCTGCCGCAACCGCCGAGACGCGCTTCGCGAGAGCAGGTGAGAAGGACTCCTGACCGCGCCGAGGAGGAAGCCGCCTACGCCCAAGGAGCGCGTTATGCCTGGGCATTCTCGAATTCGCGCACCATATACACCTCGTCGTGCAGACTGCCGTCGGCAGCGAGTGTGTTGCGCGGCATACGACCGACCTCGACGAAACCCTTGTTCCCGTAGAAATCCACGGGCCCGCTCTGCCCGTCGGTCGTGAGATGGAGCTGACTCAGCCCCACGGAACGGCAGATGTCCACGGCGGTGTCGAGCATCGCCGATCCAATCCCCGCGCCCTGGGCTTCGGGAAGTACGTGCATACGCTTCAGCCAGCCCCAATGACTCTGGGTGTGGTCGCGGTTCAGAACGGTTGCCGGCCAGCCCGGGAGTTCGTCGTCGCGCCGCACCACGACGAGATGGGCTCCGCAGCTTCTGACCGTTTCGGATTCCAACGCGGTAGTCGGTTCCGGATGGCTGACCACCCTGGCACCGCTGGGGAGTTGAAGAAACGTGGCGGCGGAAGAGCGGGGCAATTGCGACCCGGTGCGGCTGTCCGCTCGACTTGAATGCATGGCGCCCATTCTGTTCGGTCGCGCCGGATGCCTCCGGCGGAGGCGGCGTAATCCAGGAGCCGTATCCGAACTGGGGAATGGGCGTCTCATGGCGTCGGGCTGACCAAGTGCAGGGAGATATTTGCCGGAACCATTGCCGGGCCCGCCGGTTGCGCGACCGATTCGAGAGGTAGGCGGTCGGGTCGACAGGTTTGCGACGGGGTTTGCGCACACGGGCAATGCGGGTCCGGCCGCTCCGGAACCCTGGCATCGCCCTGTGGTGCCGTCGCCGTACGCACCCGTCCGTGAACTTCGCTTTCAGAAAGTCCCGTTGGCCTCGTTGACACGCCATCAGCTCACACGTTTCACTCGACACTCGTGCATGGCAACGTTGTCAGGCCGTCGGGGGCGACCGGAACTGTTGCCTGTCGCCGACGTGCCGGGATCTCGGTGCGTCGGCACCTGTTGTGCCAGGCACGAATCGCTGCGGAGGCAACCGATGGTGAGACCCCGACATTCAGCTGCGCCACATGACCGCAAGAGATCCCGCCGATATTTCGCCCTGTTCTGCGTCCTGGGCATGGCCGTCCTCCCGCTCCCGGCGGTGGGCAACGCCTATGCCGCGAGCGGCGCGACTCCGGCCTTGGTGACCGACCCCGCCTCCCTCGTCAACCCCCTCATCGGCACCTCCGGTGCGGTGGACACCTTCCCCGGCCCCGACATGCCGGCCGGGATGGTCCAGTGGGGGCCCGACACCACGCCCGACCGCCCCGACGGCGGCGGCTACGAGTACAACGACAACAAGATCTCCGGCTACAGCCTCACCCACATCTCGGGCCCGGGCTGCCCCGTCGCGGGCGACCTGCCCATCCTGCCGGTGACCGGCGCACTGTCGGGCGACCTCGGCACCACGTCCACCGGCTTCAGCCACGCCGACGAGCAGGCGGGGCTCGGCTACTACAAGGTCACCGACGCGAACGGCGTCAAGACCGAGCTGACCGACACCACCCGCGCCGGTCTCGGCCGCTTCACCTTCCCCGCGGGACAGCAGGCGAACCTGCTGTTCAAGCTCAGCGGCGGTGCCACCCAGATCGACGGAACCCGCGTCCAGGTCGTGAACAGCCAGGAGATCAGCGGCGCGATCGACAGCGGCCACTTCTGCGGCGCCGCCAACAGATACACGCTGCACTTCGACATCAAGTTCGACCGACCGTTCACCGCGAGCGGCACCTGGGTCGGCGGCACCATCACCCCCGACGCGAAATCGCTGAAGGCCGGCAAAGTCCAACTCGCCCCGCAGAAGACGAAGTCGGCGCCGCTGAAGGAGAAGCACTTCACCGTCCCGGCGAAGCCCGCCCCGACGATCCACACAAGCGCGACCAAGCACTCCGGCACGCCGTCACCGGCATCCAGCGCCGCACCGCGGACATCCGCTGCCGCCCAGCCGCCCACCACCGGCGCGAACGGCATGTATCTGACCTTCGACACCGCCTCGAACCCCACGGTGAACGCCAAGGTCGGCATCTCGTACACGAGCGACGCCGGAGCGGCGAACAACCTCTCCACCGAGATCAAGAAGTGGGATCTCGCCGCCGCAGAAAAGGCCAACCACGACGCCTGGAACGCGGTGCTGACCAAGCTCCAGGTCGGCGGCGGCTCCGCGAACCAGCAGACGCAGTTCTACACCGCGCTCTACCACGCGCTGCTGCACCCGAACGTCTTCTCCGACGACAACGGCCAGTACATGGGCATGGACAACCAGGTCCACACACTGGCCAAGGGACAGAAGGCCCAGTACGCCAACTACTCGGGCTGGGACACCTACCGCTCCCAGACCCAGCTGATGGCGCTGGTCGAGCCGAAGGTCGCCGGTGACGTCGTCACCTCGATGCTCAACGGCTATGACCAGACAGGCCTGTTGCCCAAGTGGGCCTCGAACAACGGCGAGAGTTACGTCATGGTCGGCGACCCGGCCGCCGGCATCATCGCCGACGCGTACGCCTTCGGCGCAACCAACTTCGATACGGCCAAGGCCCTTTCGGCCCTCCAGCACGAGGCCACTGTCCCGAACAACGACCGCCCCGGCGAGCCGGTACGGGACGCGAAGGGCTACCTCCCGCTCGACGAGAACGACTACAACTGCTGCAACTTCTACGGCCCCGTCTCCACCCAACTCGAATACGACTCCGCCGACTACGCCGTCGCCGCCTTCGCGAAGTCGCTCGGAAAGACCGACGTCTACGAGAAGTTCGCCACCCGCGCCCAGGACTGGATGAACGTCTTCAACCCGCAGACCGGCTACATGCAGGCCAAGAACAAGGACGGCCAGTTCGCGGGCGGCTTCACCCCGGGCACCTCCAACGGCTTCGTGGAGGGCACCTCCGCCCAGTACACGCCGATGGTCCCCTTCAACCTGCGCCAGCTCATCCAGGCACGCGGCGGCGACGCGGCGTACTCCACCTACCTGGACAGCCTGCTCGACGACATCACGCACCCCGGCAACACCGACGCCGACCTGAGCAACGAGCCCAGTGTCGAGATCCCCTGGGAGTACGACTACACGGGCCAGCCGTGGAAGACCCAGGCGGCCGTCCGCGACGCCCAGCAGAACCTGTACTTCAACGCGCCCGTCGGCTCGTTCGGCAACGACGACCTCGGTGCCATGAGCTCCTGGTACGTCTGGTCCGAGCTCGGCATGTACCCGGAGACCCCGGGCACGGACACCCTGGCGCTCGGCAGCCCCGCGTTCCCGGTGGCCAAGGTGACCCTCGGCAACGGCAAGACCGTCGGCATCAACGCACCGCAGGCCGCGCCCGACGCGCCGTACGTGCAGGCGCTCGCCGTCAAGGGCAAGGCGTGGAACAGCTCCTGGCTGAGCTATCAGCAGTTCCAGAGCGCGGGCACGCTCGACTTCACACTCGGCACCGAGCCCGACAAGGCCTGGGCGTCCGCCCCTTCGGCGGCTCCGCCCTCGGACACCACGGGCGGCGGCCGGGTGCTCGCGGCGACCGGTCCCTCCAGCGACGGCCTGGTGCTCCAACCGGGCGCGTCCGGTGACGGCACCCTCGACCTGACCAACCTCGGCAGCGCGGCCGTCACGGTCGACTGGAAGGCGACGGCGCCCTCCGGCGTCTCGCTGGACACGTCGTCCGGTTCGCTGACGGTACCCGCGACGGGCAGCGCCGAGGCGAAGGTCGGGGTGACGGCGGGCGCGAGCGAGGGAACCTATCCGGTCGCCTTCGCGCTCACCGACCACAGCACGGGTGCGGCCCTGAGCGGGGCGACCCTCCGCGTGGCCGTGGCGAAGTCGGGCGCGCTGTGGCCGTACGCCACCAACGAGGGCATCTACCCGGACGGGACCTCCTTCTCGGGCGGGTTCGACAACGGCGGTTGGGCCTTCTCGCAGAACGCCCTGTCGGCGGCCGGTGTCACGAGCGGCTCGACCGTCACCGCAGACGGCATCTCCTACACCTGGCCGACGGTGACGGCCGGGCAGCTGGACAACCTGGAGATGGCCGGCCAGACCATCCCGATGCCGTCCGGCGCGTCCGGTGCGTCGCTCGGACTGCTGGGGACGGCGACCAACGCGCCGACCGACGGCAGCGGCGTCTCGGGCACGGTGACCGTCACCTACACGGACGGCACCACCTCGAAAGCGACGATCGGGTTCTCGGACTGGACGCTCAACGGCGGCGGCAGCACGCCGCTCCCGGGAGACACGACGGCCGTCACGACCGCCTACCGGAACACCGGAAGCGGAGGCCGGGACAACGTCAAGGCCTACGTCTTCGCCACCAAGGTCCCGCTGGACGCGTCCAAGCAGGTCGCGTCGATCACGCTGCCGGTGACGGGCTCGACGGGCGCGGACCACCTGTTCGCGTACGGCTTCGGCCAGTGAGGCACCTGTGAGGTGCCAGTGAGGCACCAGTAAGGCAGTTGAGGCACCGGCGGTCCTGACGACGCCGGGCCGGTTCCCGGACGCGAGCCCGGGAACCGGCGCCTCAACTGTCTTCTCCCGACCCATTGTGGTGAGCCCTGTGCACCTTTACTGTTCGGCTTTGCCTGAGTCTGTTTGATGCTGTTCGCCCAGTCGGTCTGGAGGCCGCCGTGCGGGGTAGTCGGAACGGTTCGGAAGGTGCGAGACCCGGTCGACGCCGGTGGTGGAGGGCCGTCCTCGCGACGGCCGCGACCATCGCCCTCGCGGCGGGCATGACGGCGCCGGCCACGGCGGCGGCGCGGGACGTCGGCGAGCAGTCGTCTGCCGTCAGTTCGGACGCCTCCGCCGTCAGTCCGCAGGCGCACACCGTCACTCTCGACGGCTACTCGTTCCTCGTCGACGGGCAGCGCACCTACCTGTGGTCCGGCGAGTTCCACTACTTCCGGCTCCCGAGCCAGGACCTGTGGCGCGACATCTTCCAGAAGATGAAGGCCGCGGGCTTCAACTCGACCTCCCTGTACTTCGATTGGGGCTACCACTCGCCCAAGCCGGGCGTCTACGACTTCACCGGGGTACGGGACGTCGACAAGCTCCTCGACATGGCCCAGGAGGCCGGGCTCTACGTCATCGCCCGCCCGGCGCCGTACATCAACGCGGAGGTCGACGGCGGCGGGTTGCCCGGCTGGCTGAGCACCAAGGCCGGGAACAACCGCAGCGACGACCCGCAGTTCCTCAAGTACGCGGACGAGTGGCTGACGCAGATCGACCGGATCATCGCCCGCCACCAACTGACCAACGGCACCGGGTCGGTGATCGCCTATCAGGTCGAGAACGAGTACTACAACGGCTCGGCCGCGGGTCGCTCGTACATGCAGCACCTCGAAGACAAGGCCCGCGCCGACGGCATCACCGTCCCGCTGACCGGCAACAACAACGGCACCTTCAACTCCGGTACCGGCGCCCTGGACGTCGACGGCCCGGACTCCTACCCGCAGGGCTTCAACTGCTCCAACCCCGCGAAGTGGAACGGCGTCCCCGACATCAGCTACGACCACCCGGCCGGAAAGCCGCTGTACTCACCGGAGTTCCAGGGCGGCGCCTTCGACCCCTGGGGCGGACCGGGCTACGACAAGTGCGCCCAGCTCATCAACGACCAGTTCGCCAACGTTTTCTACAAGCAGAACATCGCCGTGGGCGCGACCGCGCAGAGCTTCTACATGACCTACGGCGGCACCAACTGGGGCTGGCTCGGCATGCCGCAGAACTACACGTCGTACGACTACGGCGCCGCGATCCGCGAGACCCGACAGCTCGACCCGAAGTACTACGAGGACAAGCTCATCGGGTACTTCACCCAGTCGGTCGCCCCGCTGACCAAGACCGAGGCGATCAGGACCACACCGCCGGACGACTCCGCGGTCGTCGACACCGCCCGGATGAACCCCGACACCAAGACACAGTTCCACGTCCTGCGGCACGGCAACTCCACCTCCACGGCAGTGGACAGGACCCACATCTCCCTGGACTTCAACGCCCAGCCGACCAACGACACCACCTACACCTGGGACGACCCCGACTCCGCGCTGCAGTACGCCGGTTCGTGGTCCCATGTGGCCAACACCAGCTACACCGGCGGCGATTACAAGCACACGGAGTCGTTCTCGAAAACGGCCGGTGACTCGCTCACCGTTCCCTTCGACGGCACCGCGATCCGCTGGATCGGCTCGAAGACCAACAACCACGGCAACGCCGACGTCTACCTCGACGGCACCAAGGTGGCCACGGTCGACGACTCCGGCAGCGAGAGCCAGGCGGTGCTCTTCCAGAAGACCGGACTGACGGCAGGCGCGCACACCTTGAAGATCGTCGTCGCCGGGAACCACAGCTCGGGATCCACCGACAACTACGTGGCCGTCGACGCCATCGACGTGCCCACGGCCGCCACTGTGGAGCCGACCTACCCGGTCGTGCCGCAGCAGCCCGGCACCGCGATCACCCTCGACGGACGCGACTCCCACGTCATCGTGGCCAACTACCGCCTCGGCGATGCCCAGTTGCAGTACTCGACCTCCGAGATCATGACCCACGCGACCATCGGGGACCGGGACGTCGCCGTGCTCTACGGCGACCAGGACAGCGACGGCGAGACGGTCCTCCGCTACGCCACGGAGCCCACCGTGACCGCCACCGGCGGTACGGTCACGACGAGTTGGGACGCGTCCACCGGTGACCTCCGCCTGAACTACACGCACAAGGGCCTGATCCGCATCAGCATCGACGGCGGCGGAAACCGCCCGCTGCTCCTGCTCGTCGGCGACAAGGCTACGGCGGAGACCTTCTGGCGGCAGGACACGGCGAGCGGCCCGGTCCTCGTGCGCGGCACCCACCTGCTGCGCACGGCGACCAGTCTGCACGGCGGCCACACCGTGGCGCTCACCGGCGACAACGCCGACGACAAGAACATCGAGGTGTTCACCTCCGCCGCCCAAGTCACCTGGAACGGCAGGATGTTGACCACCCACGCCGGTGACACGGGCAGCCGTACAGGAAAGATCCCGGTCGCCGCCCCCGTACACCTGCCGGCCCTCACCAACTGGAAGCACGCCGAGGAGTCCCCCGAAGCGTCCGCCGGTTTCGACGACACCAGCTGGCAGGTGGCCGACAAGGCGACCACCAACAGCGTCTCCGGCGTCAACTCGCCACCGGTGCTCTACGCGGACGACTACGGCTTCCACACCGGCAACACCTGGTACCGGGGCCGCTTCCGCGCCACCGGTAAGGAGACCGGCATCCACCTGGTCTCCGACTCGGGAGGAGACGCGCAGGCGTTCTCCGTCTGGCTCAACGGGACCTTTCTCGGCAGCTCCACCACGGGCAGCGGTGACTTCACCTTCCCGGCGGGTGCGGTGAAGTCCACCGGCGACAACGTCATCTCCGTCCTCACCGTCAACATGGGACACGAGGAGGACTACAACTCCACCAACGGCAACAAGGCCGCGCGGGGCCTGACCAGTGCCTCCCTTGTCGGTGCGCCCCTCACGTCCGTCACCTGGCGCCTTCAGGGAGTACGGGGCGGGGAAGACCTCCAGGACACCGTCCGCGGTCCACTGTCGACGGGCGGCCTCTACGGCGAGCGGGCCGGCTGGTCCCTGCCGGGCTACCCGGACGGCAAGTGGAACCGCGTCTCCCTCCCGACGACCGACACGACACCCGGGGTCTCCTGGTACCGCGACGACGTCACCCTGGACCTGCCGCGCGGTCAGGACACCTCGCTCGGCCTCACGTTCACGGACGACCCGGCACGCAAGTACCGCGCCACGATCTTCGTGAACGGCTGGCAGGTCGGCAACTACGTCAACTACCTCGGCCCGCAGCACACCTTCCCGGTTCCCAACGGGATCCTGAACCCGAACGGCCGCAACAGCATCGCCATCGCCGTGTGGAACCTCGACGGCAGCACCGGCGGCCTCGGCCAGGTCTCACTGACCGACTACGGCAGCTACGCCTCCTCCCTGCGCGTCGCGCAGAACGACAGCCCGCGCTACGACGCCCGGACCTACGCGATGCCGAAGCGTCCGGGAGCGGATGTCACCCTCGACGTGCCGGACACCGCCCAGCCGGGACAGGCCTTCACCGCCACGACGACGGTCCGGGTGCCGAAGGACCGACAGTCCGCCTCCGCGCTGACGGCGTCGCTCACCGCGCCCGACGGCTGGAGCGTGGGCGCCCCGAGCCCCACGTCGGTCAAGAGCCTGCGACCGGGCACATCGGCCACCTTCACCTGGAAGGTCGAACCGCCGGCCGGAACGCTGCCGTCCGCCTCTGCGCTCACCGCCACGGTGAACTACCGGCAGAACGGGCGGCAGGCCGTGGGCGAAGACGAGCGCATCGTCCGGGGGATCCCGACGGCTCCGCCCGCCGGACAGAGCGACGTGAGCGGACTACCGTTTCTGTCGTCCACCAACGGGTGGGGCCCGGTGGAACGGGACACCAGCGTCGGCGAACAGGCGGCCGGTGACGGCCGTCCGATCACCATCGCGGGCGTCGGCTACGCCAAGGGCCTGGGCACCAACTCCGTCAGCGACGTCGAGCTGTACCTCGCCGGACAGTGCTCGCGGTTGACGGCGTACGTCGGCGTCGACGACGAGACGAACGGTGCGGGCACTGTCACCTTCTCCGTGATCGCCGACGGCAAGACCCTGGTCACCACCCCGACGATCCGCGGCAAACAGGCCGCCGTGCCGATCGACGTCGACATCAGCGGCGCCCAGGTGCTCGACCTCAAGGTCGGCGACGCGGGGGACGGCAACGGCAACGACCACGGCGACTGGGGGACGCCCACGCTGACGTGTGGCTGATCGGACGCAGGACCCAGATCGTCTTCCTGGCGGACGGACGCGGCACCGGTTTCAGGAACAGGGCAACCGGGAGCGTTCTTCGTGGGTCTAGCGACCGATGACACACCATCAGGTCCGCCGCACGGGGAGGCGGCGGACCCAGCGTCCCGAGGGGGGACTCCATGCGTATTCGCCCAGCCGTCGCCGTCGCTTTCCTGACAGCCACCCTTTCCGCATCGATGCTTCCGGCCACCGCCCATGCGGCGGCCGGGAGCGCCGCCGACGACACCACGTTCTCGAACGTCGTGGTCAACGGGGGCAAGGACATCGTGCTCGCCCCGACCACCAGAAAGACCGTCACGATCACATGGACGGCCCACGACCCGGAAGGAGTCGCCGCGTCCTGGGCCTACCCGTGGCACGGCCCCAACACCGACGACGCCGACGGCGTCTTCCCGCTGTACCCGCCGGCGGGAACATGCGCGGTGTCGCCGACGGACCGGACCACCTCCACGTGCAAGGTCAGCTTCGCCGTGGACGCCGCGCGCGACTTCGACCACAACGGCCTCGCAGGCGCCTGGAACGTGCTCGCCGGAGCGCAGGACAACACGGACGAATGGACGGAGATCGACGCCGCCGGCACGGCGAACTTCAAGCGGTACGCCAAGGTGACGGTCAACGCCTCGCCCGAGCCGGTGAAGAAGGGCAGGACGATCACCGTCACCGGGAAGCTGACCCGCGCCAACTGGGAGAGCGGCACCTACACCGGCTACCAGGGACGACCGGTCCAGCTGCAGTTCCGTAAGAAGGGCAGCTCCGTCTACACCACGCTGAAGACCGTCACCAGCGGAGTCGGCGGCGCGCTGAAGACCACGACGAAGGCCAAGACCGACGGCTACTTCCGCTTCGTCTTCACCGGCACCCCCACCACCGGCCCGTCCACGGCGGCAGGAGACTTCGTCGACGTCCGGTGACGGTCGGCGCCGACGGATGCGGAAAACGCGCCCACAGGTGACGATGAGCGTCAGCGAGGGGAGTGGAGACACCCGAAAGGACACCGCATGTCCGGAGCCGGAACCGCGTCCTCGTCCCGGCGGCTGACCCTGGCCGCGATGATCTTCGCGGTGGCGATGACGTTCATCGACCAGACGATCGTGTCCATCGCCGCACCGAACATCCAGGCCGAGCTGGGGCTGTCCAACACCGGCGTGCAGTGGGCGATCAACTCCTACCTGCTGGCCATGGCCGCCCTCTTCGCCTTCGGAGGGCGGCTGGCCGACACGGTCGGCCACCGGCGCATGGTCGTCCTCGGGGTGGTCGTCTTCGCCGTGGCATCCGCACTGTGCGGGCTGACACCCAAGGGCGGCGCCGCCGAGGGATGGCTGATCGCGTTCCGGGCCCTCCAGGGAGCGGGCGGAGCGATCATGTACCCGGCGGCCCTGGCCATCGTCGTCAACTCCTACGCGCTCCAGGAACGCGGCAAGGCACTCGCGCTCTTCTTCGGCATCGCGGGCGGTCTCACCGCGGTCGGACCGATCCTCGGCGGCTGGCTGACCCAGTGGACCTGGCGGGCCATCTTCTGGGTCAACATCCCCGTCGCCGTCGTGGCCCTCGTGCTCATCGCGGTGGCCCGCCCGCACACCCCGAACCGGCCGGCCCCGATGGACTACCGCGGACTGGCACTCATCGTGGCCGGCGTGGGCCTGAGCATCTTCGGCTTCCAGCAGTCCTATCTGTGGGGCTGGCACTCCGCGGCGACCTGGCTGTGCATCGTCGTGGGCCTGCTGCTGCTCGTGGTCTTCGTCCTCGTCGAGCGGCGGACGACCCATCCGCTGCTGGACGTCGACCTCTTCCGCGACCGGGCCTTCACCGTGCAGAACATCGTCCTGGGCGTGGCCATGGCCGCCTTCGTGCCGGTGTTCTTCTTCACGAGCGTGTACGCGGAGGTCGCCCTCGGGAAGAAGGCCTCCGAGGCCAGCCTCGACCTGCTCTACTTCTTCCTCGGCTTCGTGGTGGCCGCCCAGATCGGCGGACGGATGCTCGACCGGATCGGCGCCAAACGGCCCGTCGTGCTGGGCTGCGCACTCGCCTGCGTCGGCTTCTTCCTCTGGGCGAGCCGGGTGACCGAGCTGAGCGAGAGCCGCATCGTGTGGTGCATCGTGCTCGCGGGCGCGGGAATGGGCCTGATGCTGGGACAGGCCAACACCGACGCGGTCAACCGGGTCTCCCAGCTCTCCTACGGCGAGGCGACCGGAGCCACCCAGACCGTGCGCAACTACGGCTCCAGCCTCGGCCTCGCCGTCCTCGGCACGATCTTCGCCTCCGTGCTGCAGTCACGGATCACCCGGTCCTTGACCGCACAGGGCATGGACCACGAGGCGGCGAGCCGGGAGGCCAAGTCGATCTCCCAGCTGAGTTCGGGACAAGGCAGTGGAAGCACCGAGTCCGTTCCGCACTTCGTCCAGCTGGGCGTGGCCGAGGCCACGCGCTCTGTTCTCCTCGGCATGGGCGTGATCATGGCCGCCGCCTTCGTCGTCGCCCTGTTCGGCCTGCGCCGCGGGGTCCAACAGGAACTGCCCCCGGACAAAAGGGAGTTGAGGGCGACCCAGGCACCGGACGAGGGAGACTGAAGCCAAGCCAAGCCAAGCCAAGCCAAGCCAAGCCAAGCCACGGCCCGGGACCGGCGGTCAGGCGGCGTCCGGCGCCTCCCAGGTGGCGCGGACCAGCGCCCGCTCGGTGCCGGCCAGGTAGACGGCCGCGGCGAGCCACGCACGCGCGTACCCGTCCGGGTCGGCTTCCTCCGTACGGCCGAACACATCGCGCCCACGTCGGTCCGCCTCCGCGGCGAGGGCGTGCGACAGGTCCGCGGCCGTCCGGAAACCGGCCCGCCGCAGCGCTACGACGGCCCCGGCCCGGTCGCCGTCACGCGCGGGCTCGGCCGCCGCCCTGCGCCCACCGGACACGGCGACCTCGACGAGTCGCCGCAGCCGCCACAACGGCGCCTCGGCCACCGGATCGGACGGGACGCGGAGGAGCCCGGCCGTCTCCGGGAGAGCGTCGGCGGGCGGCAGATGGCTGCCCTCGATGCGGTCGTAGCCCAGATCGGCATGGCCCTGCCACTCCGCGGGCAGCCGCAGGGTCGCCGTACTAGCGTCCGGCGTTGTGCCGTCGGTCTCGTCCGGTATCGGGCCGACTGCGAGCGGCCGTAGCGTGGCCGCGCGATCGGGGTCGAGGCGGCCGACGACGCGCAGCCGCAGGCCTGGGCGGGACGCCAGTCGGCGCAGGTTCGCGGTGTGGGCGAGGTCGGGGTGACCGTTGGACGGCAGGAGGCGGATCAGCAGGCCGTCGGAGTCCGCCCGGCCGGAGGTCAACTCCTGGGCGAGCACCTGCTGTTCGACCACTCCGACGATGACCAGATCACAGCCGACCAGCTCACCGGCCGTCCGCTCGGCGCCCTCCGGATCGCTCACCGGAGCGTTCCCGAGCCTGGCGGCGACGGCCTCGGCGAGCGGCCGGGCGAACAGGGCGGCCAACGGGCCCGAGTTCCAGGACCGGCCCGCGACCGGCGTCGCCCGGACTCCCTTGCCGGCGCCGAGACGGCCGTCCGAGGACAGCGTCGCCCCCGAGATCAGCAGCCCGCCCCGGGAGAGCCCGGCATGGTCGACGCTGCCCGAACCGAGCGCGACCGTGGCCGTAGCGGCTCCGCGCGCACGGGCGGGACCCCCCGGTTTCACGTCCGCGACACTGAACCAGCGCCCGTCGTCGGAGATGACATGGGTGACCACCCCGCCGTAACCGGTGGCGGAGATCACCGGCTCCCGGCACACGCCATGCACGCGCAGCGCACCCTCCGGCCGGTAGGCGCGGCGGGCGGTCCCGACCAGCGCCGGGGCCGGATCGGCCGCCGCCAACAGGCCTGTGGTCAGCAGGAGTTCACGGAGATCGGCGACCAGGTCGGCCAGCCGGTGGCCGTCATGACGGGACCGTGCGCCCCGCAGGCCGCGGACCACCCGCAGCGCCGCAGCCTCGGCGCGGTGCAGCCCGGCGAGGCGCGCGGTGTGCGAGGCGCGCAGCACCTCCGCCTGCGCCACCGCGCCCGCGGCGGGCACCCCGGCGGCCAGAACGGCGGCCGCGGCGGCCCACAGGGAGCGGGCGGCCGTCAACTGCGCGTCCGTGGGGCCTGTTTGCGGCGGTGGCGCGGCGGTGTCCTGCGCCTGCGGCTCGACCTCCGCAGAAGCGCCGACGTCCTGCGCCACGGCTGTCTCCGCGTCGGCCACCGGACACGCGCCCAGCACGGCGGCGCGGTGCAGGCACCGGGGCGCCAACAGGCAACTGCACACAGCCTGTTCGGCATCCGTGACCGCCCCGGAAGGCCCGGGAGTGAGGACGACCTCCGCGTCCTCACCGCACCGCACTCGCCGTACGGCACCCTCGACGACGACGGGTGCGGCCACATACGTCTCGATCGCGGCGTCCAGCTTCTTGCGCAGTCGGGAGGTCAGGGCCTCCACGGCGGCAGCGGCCACCTCGGGCGCCACCGGGGGCAGTTCGGGGTTCATCGGGACTCTCCGCGGAGGCGTTCGCCCACCCAGCGGGCGAGGGCGAGGGGACTGAGGGCGGCGACGGGCATCCCGGCCGCGACGAGTTGTCGGGCCACCGGCACGGAGTAGCGCGGGGTGCCGTTGTCGTCCAGGGCGGCGCAGCCCATCAGATGCACCCCGGAACTCGCGAGCGCCCGTACCTCGCCCAGGAGTCCGCCCAGTGGGTAGCCCTCCTCGAAGTCGCTCACCACCACGACGAGGGTCCGGCTCGGTACGGTCACCAGGGAGCGGGCGTGGGTCAGACCCGCGGCGATGTGGGTGCCGCCCCCCACCCGGACCTCCAGCAGCAGGGACAACGGATCCTCGACCTTGTCCGTCAGATCGATCACGTCCGTCGAGAACGCCAGGAAGTGTGTGCTGAGCGTGGGCACTCCACCGAGCACGGCGGCCGTCAGCGCCGACCAGATGACGGAGGCCTCCATCGACCCGGACACGTCGACCACCAGGATCAGCCGCCAGTCCGCCTCCTTGCGCGAACGGGTGCTGAACACCGGCCGTTCCGGCACGACCAGGGTGCTGCCGTCGGCCCTCTTGCGGGCGTGGGCCAGGTTCGCCCGCAGCGTGCGCGGCAGGTCGATCCGGCCGCCCGGACGGCGGGTCGGCCGAGGCGTGGCCAGTCCGGACAGCGCGGGCCGCAGCCGGGTGGCCAACTCCTTGGCCAGTTCGTCGACCAGCCGGCGCACCAGCGGTCGCAGCCGGGCCAGTTGCTGCTCGGGCATCCCACCGGCCAGCGACAGCACGGATGTCAGCAGATCGACCGAGGGGCGTACGGACTTGGGGTCGAGTTCGGCCAGTACGTCGCTACGACCCTGATCGGCGGCGCGGGCGAGAACCTCCTCGCGTACCTCCGCGCCGAACAGCGCCTGGAGTTCCTCGGCCCATTCGCGCGCGGACGGGAAGGAGGCGTCCTGCCCGCCGGGGCCGCTGTCCCGGCCCAGATCCGAGGAACCTTCCCCGCGCCCCCTGCCGTACAGCTCGTCGAGCGCGTGCGCGTACCGGCGGGCGCCCGCCGGCAACTTGTCGCTCTCCCTGCCGAGGAGCAGGCGCCACCGGTCAGTCGGCGTGAGACGGAGTACGCCATCGATCGACGGGGCGTCGGGTACCGGCGCGGGACGTGTGACGGCGGTCCCGGGGTCCGGCGCATCGGCGGGCAGAGGCGTCGGGGGTGTCACCCGCAGCGCCTCCACCGCCGTACGGCCTGCCTCGTCCGCCGCCGCCCACAGGGCCAGCAGGTGCGGGGAGGCGGTCAGTGTCAGGTCGAGGCGGTCGCCCAGCCTCTCCGTGACCGTGTGCAGGAGACGGTCGCGGCCCGCCGGAGACAGGGTGTCGAAGCCGCCGCGCAGGGCGGGCAGCCGGTCCAGGAACGCCTGGTCGCCCAGCGAGTCGACCCGGTCGAGGAGGGGGTCGAGCGCGGTCGGCGCCGACTGGAGCAGGGGTGCGGCACCGGTCAGCAGCCCGGCGAGTCTGCGGGCGAGCGCATGCCGTGCGTCGGGGCCGATGGCGGTGTCGATCCAACCGGCGGCCCGTGCGCCGAGAGCGTCGGCGTCGTCCAGGTCGAGCAGGACCCGGCAGGCCAGAGCGGCGCCCTGGACCAGTGGCGAGCCGGTGCGTGCGAGACCGCCGAGGGCTTCGTCCATACGCAGTCCGAGGCGATGGTCGGCGGCGCGTGTGGCGAGGGCGACGAGCGCGGCGGCTTCCTCCGGGTCGTCGCTGCCCGCCAGACCCGGCAGGGACCGTACGGCCGACTCCAGTAGGTCGGCGGCGAGTACGCCCGCGGCCTGTCGGGTCTCGGGCGTGGTGCCAGGGAGATGGTCCCGGCGCAGCGCCTCCAACAGGTCGAGTCCGGTGAGGAGTTCGGGGAGCGTCGCGGAGGCGGGCAGCACCTCGGCGGCCTCGGCCAGCCGCTGGGCGACCAGGGCGGGCAGATCGCAGCGGGCGGCGTCCCGAAGTCCCGTCAGGACCAGGGCACTTGTGGGGCCGCCCGCCGCCGACTCGCGGCGGAAGGTCTCCCGCAGCGTTCCCTCGGCAGCCAGCGCGGCGGTCACACCTCGCACCCCGGCCAGGTCCAGCCGGACGGGCACGGACGGCACCCACGCCAGCCGCCACCGGGTGGAGAGCGCGGCGGCGTCGCCGGTGCCGGTGACCTCGACGGGCTCGCCGTATCCCACCCCGCACACGTCGAGCCGCCTGAGGAGGATCTCGCGCCGGTTGTCGAGGGCCGAACGGAGCGGGTCCAGGCGAAGTTCGCGCGGAGCGGGGTCGTCCGGACCGGGCAGTCGCAGGGCGGTGAGTTCGGACTCGACGGAAGGGGCGAGCCCGGACCGCGGGGTGCCCGGCGCGACCCGGCCGCGATCGGTGCCCACTAGGACCACCTCCAGAGCTTGCGCGAGAGCACGGCCCCGGCCGAGCGGCTCACCCTGCCCCATCACGGACGTCAGGGCCTCAAGCACCTCGCCCCGGCCCGGTGCCGGGAGCCCGCGCACCCGCGCGAGGTCGCAGGCCACGCGCAGCGTCTCGCGGGCCTCGCCGGTCCCCGCGGTGTGCCCGGCCGCGCGCAACTCACGGCACACTCCCGTGATGGCCCGCGCGGCGGCGTCGTAGAGCAGCTCGGGGTCGCCCGCCGCGCCGAACACCGCCTGCTGCCAGCGCGGGTCGCGGATCCCGGCCGGATAGCCGGACCGCGAGTCGAGCAGATCGAACGCGTACGGGACCAGGGAGGTGACGACTGACGAGGGCTCCCCGGGGAGCACCGACGCCGTCCCCTCCACCCTTGCGCCGTCGGTCAGCGCCGGTGCGTGGAAGGCGCCGATCACCGCCGCGACGCGGCGTCCGCCGGTCGCCGCGAGGGCGATCGTCTCCCGCATATGGGCCTCGCGCGCCAGGTCCACCGGGGGTACTCCGCCCGACGACTCGGCGTCCTGGCGCAGCGCCCAGCCGACGCCCAGGGCGGCCCGGCGCAGCGACTCGGGTGCGCAGCCGGGGGCGAGAACCTCCACGCTGCGGTCCCACAGGTCGTCCCCGTCGCGGCCGGTCCCGGCCGCGGTGAGTGCCTGTGCGAAGGAGGTGGGCGTCGGCCGGTCGTCGGCCTCGGCGCGCTCGGGCACCTCCGCGTGCCAGCGTGCGTCGGCCATCGGCAGGTCGCAGCAGACGACCTCCACTCCCCGCTCCCGCGCCCAGCGGACCGCGGCGAGTTCGGGCGAGAAGTCGGCGAACGGGTAGAAGCCGAGCCGTCCGTCCGCACCGGCACCCGCGAGCGCGACCGGCGCCAGCGTGCCGGGCGCGCCGAGGTGGGTCAGCCACGGCTGGAAGTCCACCGGGAGTTCCACGCACACCACCTCGGCACCGGCCGCGTCCAGCAGCGCGGGCACGGCGGAGGCGAGCGCCGGGCTGTGGTGCCGTACGCCCAGCAGGTACGGCACCACGGAGTCGGCCAGGGTGTCGAGCGCGGCCCTGGGGTCCTGAGTGATCGTCACCGCAGGTTCTCCCGCAGGTCCCAGAGGCGGCGCCAGGTCACGGAGCCGTCCTCGGCGCGGCGGCGCACCGGACCGTCCCAGTAGCCCAACAGGCGCGCGTGGTCGGTCGGATCGTCCTTGCGGACCACGCCCAGGAGATGGCCGGGCACCAGGTCGAGGGGGTCCCCGGCGGGCAGGTAGGCGGTGGCCACCCCGAGGGACACGGCGACCTGCACCGCCTCCGCGGTGGACATCACCGTGCCGGGGCGCTCCACGTCCCAGCCCTCGGCCGAACGTCCGGCCCGCAGATCACGGAACACGGTCACCAGGACGTCGAGCACCGCGTCGTCGACGTCGAAGGCGGCGCCCGCCCGCTCGACGGCCGCGACGGCCTGTCGTTTGACGAGCGCGGTCTCGGCGTCGACGTCCGAGATCGGGTGCACCGTCTCGAAGTTGAAGCGGCGCTTGAGCGCGGCGGACATCTCCGACACACCGCGGTCGCGGAGGTTGGCGGTGGCGATGACGGTGAAGCCGGGAGCGGCGGCGACCTGTGCGTCGTCCGTGCCGGACAGCTCGGGCACGCTCATGCGGCGGTCGGAGAGGATCGACACCAGCGCGTCCTGCACCTCGGGCAGGCAGCGGGTGATCTCCTCGACGCGCGCCACCCGTCCGGTGCGCATCGCGCTGAGCACGGGCGAGTCCACCAGCGCCTGGGGCGTGGGTCCTTGGGCGAGCAGGAGGGCGTAGTTCCAGCCGTAGCGCAGGGCGTCCTCGGTGGTGCCCGCGGTGCCCTGCACGGTGAGCGCGCTGGTGCCGCAGACGGCCGCCGCCAGCAGTTCCGAGAGCATCGACTTGGCCGTGCCGGGCTCACCGACGAGCAGCAGTCCGCGTTCCCCGGCGAGCGTGACCACGCACCGTTCCACCAGGGCGCGTTCACCGACGAACTTGGGGGCTATGACGAGTTCGCGCGGCAGCGTCTCGTGGGGCTTGGCGAGCTTGAGCGGTTCGCCGGCGCTGCCGCACACGAAGGTGATGACGGAGCGGGGCGTCAGCCGCCAGCCGGGCGGGCGGGGCCCCTCGTCGTGGGCGGCGAGGAAGGCGAGTTCGGTGGCGTGGCGCTCTTCGGCGGGCAACGTCTGCCGGTCGGGCAGGGCCGTCGCCGTGTCGGTCGGGGTCATGAACGTCCTTGCTGGGTAGGTCTGTCGGTCGTTGGTGAGGAGGGGCGCCGGGTGGTGTCCGGCGCCCCTGGTACGGCGTCCGTCAGCGGCGGCGGCCCCGGCGCACCTTCAGCTCCTCGAACCGGGGAGCGTCGCCCTCGCGGACCCGCTGCCAGGCTCTGCGGTAGAGGTCCGCGGCCGGTTCGGTCGGGACGATCACGCCGAGGGACGCGTGTTCGCCGTTGACGAGGTCGAACAGCGGCAGTTTCCAGCGCTCCAGGGGAACGCGCGGGGACGGCTGTTCCGCCCAGCCGCCGGGCAGGAAGAGCGAGCGGCCGGCCCTGGTCCGGGTGGCCTCGACCACGAGGTCGGTGGCGGCCAGTTCGGCGCGGGCCGCCTTGAGCCGGGCCGGCTTCCAGCCCGTCCACCGGGCCGTCGTGCGGTCGGTCGGGTCGGGCATGGCGAGCAGCATCAGATACAGCGTGGCCGCGTCCTCGCTGATGCCGTACTCCTTGGCCGCCTCGGTGACCAGGTCGGGCACGGAGCGGCCCGGGTCCTGCGGCCACCAGGTGCTGTCCTTGTCGCACGCGCCCGCCATCGGCTCGCCGGGGTCCGCCAGGAGGGCCGCGAAGCGGGGGTCGCGGACCAGTCGCAGGGCGATCTCGGCCCGGTACGGTTGGTCGTTGACGCGGGTCGCGGGCAGGTAGGGGTCCTGCCCGGCCTCGTCCAGGAGGTCGACGCGGATGCCTGGGGCCGGCTGGTCGTCCTGCGTGGCGAGCACGACCGCGCCGTAGCGCTCGAAGCCCGGACCGGTCTCGGTGGGCGTGCCCGCCGTCTTCCGGAACGCGGGGAGGCTGATGTACTCGCCGAGGTCGAGCATGAATCCGGGCCCGGCGAGGCGTTGGCGCACGGCGGTGAGCACGGGCGGCAGCGCGGCCCGGATCGGGTCGCCGGCGGGCAGCCGGTGGGCGAGCCACGCGGCGAGGCCGACCGAACCGACCAGGATCTGCGCGGTGAACCCGGTCGTGTCGTCGCCGGCCGGCCGCACCCGGTCGCCGATGACCTCCCACCGCAGGTCCCGGCTGAGCTCCGGGGCACGGGCCGGCTCCAGCAGCGCGGGCAGGGCTTCCCGTACCGGCCAGGGTGTGTGCTTGAAGGCGCGGATGGCGTCGCTGAGCAGATCCTCGGGTACGGCAGGACGCTTGCCGAGCCTGCTGTTCCACACCGCGGCGGCCGTCGCCACGTCCGGGCCCTCGGTCCACAGCCGGACCGCGTCGGCGGGCACGAGTGCCGCCACGACCGCGGCACGGACGGCGCTGTCGATGCCGCCCAGTTCGCCCTTGGCGACCGCCGCCGGGGCGACCTTCACCCCGATGACGTCGCGGGCCTCGGTGGTGAGGAAGGCCCGCTCGTAGGCGTCGACTCCGGGCAGTCCGGCGACGACGAGCCGGGCCATGGTCTCGGTGACGCCGGTGAGCCGGGCGAACTCCTCGGCGGCGTCCGGGAACCACGGTGCCGGACCGCGCTCGGCGAGCGCGGCGAGGAACGCACCTAGCCTGCCCGGGTGTTCGTCCTCACCGATCGGGTCACAGGCCAGGACCTTGTACGGCTCCGGAACGGCGAACCGTCCTGCCGGGTCGTGGAACAGACCGGTGAAGTCGCAGCCGTCGTCGCTCGGGGACCCGTGTCCGGTCAACGCGACGAAGGCACCGTCCGCCAACGGCAGCAGGCCGTTCCACGAGCCCTCCCGCCAACTGCCCGAGGCCAGCCGCAGCCGGTGCGCGTCGAGGTGCAGGGTCACCGTGCGCCAGCGACCGGCCGCACCGGACTGTCCGAGCCCCAACTGCTCGAATCCGGCGAGCAGTTGTCGAAGTGCCTCGCGGTGCTCGTCGGTGGTGGTGCAGGCCGCCGCCCGGTGGGCGAGGGCCGTCACCCGCCCCAGCAGGGTGCGCAACTCCGGCTGCCCGATGGGCAGTTCCGGCCCGTCGAGGTGGAGGCGGGCATCGCCCGGCTCCGGTACGACGTCGGTGGCGTCGGCGGCCCGGGTCAGCATCCGCAGGACGCGGAAGACCGTGTCGGCCTGGTCGTCGCGGTTCCACCAGTAGCCATTGGACACGCCGAGACCGCTCATCGCGTCGCGCAGCAGGCTGTCCGTCGGACCGGCCGGACCCTCGTCCGCCACGCCGCCTTCGAGAGCCAGGGTGAGCCGGGTCGCCGCCGCGTCCAGGACCGCCTGCTGGGCCGCCGCGTACCGCACGACCCCGGCGACGCCCGCGAGCAGGGCGGGGTGCGTGACGTGCAGCAGGGTGCGGATCGCGCCGGGCAGCGCCTCCGGTTCCTTGTCGCCGGCGGCCGACAGCAGGGCGGCGGCGGTGTCCCGGTCGATGTGCCGCAGTCCCGTGGAGCCCGCCGGGTCGCGCGGGGTCAGGCACTCCCAGTACTGCACCGGCGGCAGCAGCAGCGAGCCCTCGCCGAAGACGCCCGCCGTACGGTCGGTCTTCCCCCAGGCGGTGACGACACCGTCCGCGTCGACCAGGTCGAGCTGCCAGCCGTTGTGCACGACCGCGGTGGGCCGCTCGGCGCCCGGGAACATCACCAGTGTGAACGGCCGGCCCGCGTCGGCGGGCAGCGTGAGGGTGTGTCCGGCGAGATCCTCGACACGCGTGGAGCCGTCGGGGAGCTCCAGCCTGCACAGGCCCACGAGGCCGTCGACAGGTGCCGAGGCGGGGGCGGCGCCGGTCGTGGGGGAGGGCCGCAGCCGGCCCCCGGCGAAGGCGCTGCCCGCAGGGGCGTCGCGCAGCGCGTCGGCGAAGAAGGCGGGGCGGCTCATGCGTCCGCGCTCGTCGGTGGCCGGGTCGTACTCGTACCAGCCGTGCTCCTCCCGGTCCTCGGAATCCGCCTGCCAGACCCAGTAGTTGGAGCCGTCGAAGAGCAGCGGACGCTCCTCAGGCACGGTGGTGTCCCCGGCGTGGAGGACACCGCGGCCGGTGGTCCGGCCGCCGCCGGGCAGCGGCAGGGTGATGGGGAAGTTGCCCTTGTACCAGTCCATCTCGGTGCCGCGGGTACCGCGCGGGCCTTCCAGGGTCTCGACCCGGTCGGCGCGGGTGTGCCAGTAGCCGCGCAGCCCGTCGTTGCGGCTGTTCCAGTAGACGAGGAGTTCGCCGTCGACGTGGTGGAAGCCGGGGTCGCCGTACCGGTCGTCCTTGGGGATGCGCAGGTCGTGGGTGAGGAGGGTGCCCTCGGCGCCGATGACCCGGGCCTGGGCCTCGCCGGCCACCACGAGGTGGGGCCAGGCGTCGGCGACGATCAGATCCTCCACCTGCTTCTTCGGAACGAGTTCGGCCGCCGCCTCCTCCCAGGCGGGCCAGCCGAGTTCGTCGAAGAGCCCGGCCCGCAGGGTGCGCGCCAGCACGGGGGCGAGGTCGGTGGCGACCGCCTCGCGCACGTCCGCCTCGGCCAGTGCCAGCGCCTCGGCGGGCAGCCACTTCAGGCGCGCCAGTGCGTCGGGTAGCTGGGGCAGACCGACCGCGGTGAACCGCTCGACGACCGTACGCACCCACTGGGCCAGCAGCGGACGGCAGCCCGGCGACTGCGCCAGCAGCCGGATGGCCCGCAGCCCCGGCTCGTCGTCGCTGAACCGGTCCGCGCCCTTGAGGAAGGCGCCGTGGAACCGGTCGTCGGCGCCCAGGTGCAGCAGGTCCCGGTGGCCGTCGCCCGTCGCCCACTGCTCCAGCGGCAGGGCGTGGCCCCGTTCCGGAGCGGCCACGGGTACGTCCAAGGACAGCAGCAGGTCGATCAGATCGATGTCGTGGGTGACCTTCAACGCGCCGCCGGACGCGGCGAGTTCGGACCGCAGCCGGTCCACCGAGCGCTCCACGAGCGGGTACAGCTCCGGCATGCGGGTCGAGCCGCGCCAGGACCGGGCCCGCTCCCGGAACGTCAGGAAACGCTCCAGCCAGCCCGCCGTGCCGTCCCGGGGGCGCTCCTCCTCGGGCAGGGCGGCGTCCCACAGCCCCGCCGTGGCACCGGAGTCCTCCAGCACCTGGAGCCACAGCGCGGGCATCTCGTCGTCGGAGCCCGCGGGGAGCATGTCCAACAGGGTGCCGCGCACCTGGCGTTCCCGCGCGGCCAGTGCCACCAGGGCAGCACGGTGGCCCTTCCACCAGCCGGCCGCGGCACGCAGCGTGGCCGGCAGACCGAGCAGCTCGGACAGATAGCGCTGCTCGGCCAGGTCGGCGTCCTGCCCGGCGGCACGGGCCAGCTTGCGCAGGTCGCCCGCCATCTGCGCGGACGGCGGCAGCCCGCCCGCGGTCCGGCGCAGACACAGCCGCGTGAAGCGCCGCAGCGCCTCCTCGGCCGGCACCCGGGCGCCCAACTCCTTGCCGTAGGCGGACAGCACCTTCACCGGCAGCGCACCCGCCAGCGCGAACTCCAGGAACACCGCGTCGAGCCGGTCCTCCTCGATGACCAGCCCGTGTTCCGCCTCTGCCTTGCGGGCCCGGGTGAACAACTGGGCCGCGTAGGTGGCGTTCTCCTCGGCGAGGAACACCCGGCCCGCCTGCTCGTAGAACGTCGGCAGGAAGTGCGGAACGGAGGCCGCCAGCCGCGCGCCGAGTTCCACGTAGGCGTCCAGTGCCGCCTTGGGCCGGGACTTCGCCTGCCGGGCCGCCCGCTCCAGGTCCGGTACGACACCGAGCGCGTGGTGCCCGTCCTCGGGGTGGTGCACCAGCACCCACTCCGGGAAGCCCAGCGACTGGCGCAACCCCAGCCCCACGACGGCAGGTTCGGCGGCCTGCTCCAGGCCGAGGAAACCGGCGGCCAGATCCTCCGCCGCGCCCAGTTCACCGGCGACCAGCCGCACCACCACCCGGTCGTCGAGACCCGGGTGCGTATAGGTGCGCGCCGTCAGCGGCACCGCCCGCTCACCGGCGCCCTCCGCGTCCGGCGGCAGCACCGCCCCCGCCGCGAGCATGTCCTCGTACGACACCTGCGTCCCCCCGCTCATGCGCTCTTGCCTTCCTCGATGTCACGCCCGGCGTACAGCGCCGCCGCCATCCGCATCCCCTCGGACCAGGCCACCGGTCCCACCTCCCGCAACGGCAGGGCACGGCCGTCCTGGTCCTGCCAGCTGAGGCCACCGGTCTCCACCGTGTCCTCCCAGTACGGCTCCCCGATCCACACCGAGGCCTCGACCGTGCGCCCGCCGTCGCGCACCCGGGCCGTGGCGTAGCCGCCGGAGACTCGGTAGCCCAGCGAACTGGCGCGCGCGGCGGGCGCACGGTCGAGGCCTCGGTGTGGATCGGGGAGCCGTACTGGGAGNGCCGGAGACTCGGTAGCCCAGCGAACTGGCGCGCGCGGCGAGGGCGAAGCGGGAGCGGAACGAGCCGCCGGCGAACTCCCGTACCTCGGTGGCCTTGGGGGCGATTTCGTCGGGGCGCTGCCAGGTCGCCCGGTGGATCTGCTCGACCCGCTGGACCATCCCCAGCTCGGCGGCGAACTCCCGGATGTCGTCGAGGTCCGGCAGCAGCACCGGGTGCGGCAGGGTCACCGTGCGCGGGGACAGCCGTACCGTCTCGCCGTCGAGGTTCACCACCCGCAGTTCGCCGTCCTCGGTGGTGCCCCGGAGGAAGCCGACCTCGTCGGGGTCGTCGCCGACC
>NZ_JAEQAZ010000118.1 GCF_016654115.1 Streptomyces sp. MBT53 | reverse complement strand
CGCCCATCTCGTCCTTGAAGCGGCGCCCCCGGATCCGACCCCGGCCCCGGCCCCGACCCCGGCGGAGCCCACGCGTCCCGTCCCGGATGGCGGGCTTCCGGTCCCGTGGGTTCTCTCGGGCCGCACTCCGCAGGCACTCCGCGACCAGGCCGCACGGCTCGGCGCGCTGCTGGAGCGGACGGCATCGACCGAACCGGAGCCGGCACTCGCGCCCGGATCCGCCGCCGATTGGGGACACGCTCTCGCCCGGAGGCCGTTGTTCGCCCACCGTGCCGTCGTGGTGGCCCGGAAAACGGCCGACTTCCGCACCGCCGTACGCGCGCTGTCCCACGCCGAGTCCACCGAAGGAGTCGTACACGGACAGTCGACCCCACACCGCCGACTCGCGTTCCTCTTCACCGGGCAGGGAAGCCAACGACCCGGCATGGGAAGGGAGTTGTACGAGGCCCACCCCGTCTTCGCGGCAGCCTTCGACGAGGTCTGTGCCGCGCTCGACACACATCTGGCGGCGCACGCACCAGCCCCGCTGTGCCTGCGGGACATCGTCTTCGCGGACGTGGCCGGCGAACTCGACCGCACCCAATACACCCAACCCGCCCTGTTCGCCCTGGAAGTGGCGCTGTTCCGGCTGCTGGAATCCTGGGGCGTACGCCCCGACGTCGTCGCCGGTCAGAACCTGCCCGAGGGCGGCGCGATGGTCGCCGTCGAGGCCTCCGAGGACGAGGTGCTGGCCGAACTCGCCGGTCAGGAAGGGCTGATCGACATCGCCGCCGTCAACGGCCCCGCCTCGACGGTGATTTCGGGCGAGGAGGCGGCCGTGACCGCGACCGCGGAGCGTTTCCGGGCCCGTGGCCGCCGGACCAGCCGACTGCGCACCAGCCACGCCTTCCACTCCCCGCTCATGGACCCGATGACCGGGGGACTGGGGGAGGTCGCCGAACGACTCCCTCATCTCCCGCCCGACATTCCCCTGTTGAGCGCGCTCGACGGCACGCTGTTCACCCACGACCGGCCGATCCCGCCCGAATACTGGGCGGCACACGCCCGGGGCGCGGTCCGCTTCCTCGACGTCGTACGCCGACTGGAGGCCGACGGAGTCACCACCTATCTGGAACTCGGCCCCGACGCGATCCTCACGGCACTGGCCCAGGAGGCCCTGCTCGGCGGGCCCGGCGACGAGACACCCCCGCTCGCCGACGACAGCACACCCCCACCCGCCCTCGCCGCGCTGCTGCGCCGGGGCCGTCCCGAGCCGGAGAACCTGCTCGCCGCCCTCGGCACGGCCCACGTGCGGGGCGTCGACGTGAACTGGAGCGCGGTCGTCGGCCGTTCGGGGCCGAGCCGGGTGGACCTGCCCACCTACCCCTTCCAGCGCCAACGCCACTGGTCCCGGCCGCCCGAGAACCGACCGGCTCCCGACGCCACCCCGGCCCACGACGACAGCTTCTGGAAACTCGTGGACCACGGAGAACTCGACGCCCTCGCCACCACCCTCGGCATCTCCGACCCCGGCCGCCGCGAGGCACTCGACGCCGTACTGCCGCTGCTCGCGGCATGGCACGGCGAGCGCAACAGGGCGGCCGAGACCGACAGTTGGCGGCACCGGGTGCGCTGGCAGCCGGTGCCGGAAGCGGCGCCGCGCACGGTGCGGGGGCGCTGGCTGTTCCTGCTGCCCGCCCGCACCGACGACGGGACACGGCCGTACGACACCTGGGGGCCGCTCCTGGAGAACGCCCTCGCCGAGGCCGGTGCGCGGGTCGACCGTGTCGTCGTCGCCGAACTCCGCCCGGACCGTGCCTCGTTGGCCGCGCAGCTCACCGACACGATCGGCCGGGCGGCGGAGGAACCCGTGACCGGTGTGCTGTCCCTGCTCTCGCTCGAGCATGACTCGGACCCCGAACTCCCCGCCGTACCGAGGGGGCTGGCCGCCACCACGGCGCTGCTCCAGGCCCTGGACGACATCGGTGTCCAGGCACCGCTGTGGTGCGCGACGCGGGGCGCGGTGACCACCGGTACCGGCGACCCGGTGACCGATCCGACCGGGGCGCTCGTCTGGGGGCTCGCTGTCGTCGCCGCCACCGAGGTCCCCGGCTGGGGCGGTGTCGTAGACCTGCCGGAGCGGGCCGACACCAGCGCCGCCGCCAAGGTGCTCGCCGCCCTCGCCGGCCGTCATCGGGAGGCCGAACTCGCCGTACGCGCCGTGGGGTTGTTCGCCCGGCGGCTGGTCGCGGCGCCTGTGGCCCGCGCTCACGGGGAGGCGGACGGCTGGACGCCCCGGGGCACGGTCCTCGTCACCGGAGGCACCGGAGCACTGGCCCGGCACACCGCACGTCTCCTGGCTCGCAAGGGTGCCGATCATCTGCTGCTGCTCAGCAGGCGGGGCGCCGACGCACCGGGCGCCGATGTCCTGAGCGCCGAACTGACCGCGCTGGGCGCCCGGGTGACCTTCGCCGCGTGCGACGTGTCCGACCGTGACGCTCTCGCCCGGGTGCTCGCCTCGGTCCCCGAGAAACACCCCCTGACAGCGGTCGTCCACACCGCGGCCGTGCTCGACGACACCGCACTCACCGCGCTCACCCCGGAGCGACTCGACCGGGTGCTGCGCGTAAAGGCCGTCGGTGCCCGCAACTTGGACGAACTCACCCGCGATCTCGACCTGTCGGCGTTCGTGCTCTTCTCCTCCGCCACCGGCATCACCGGCACCCCCGGGCAGGCCAACTACGCGCCGGGCAACGCCTATCTCGACGCCCTCGCCTTCCGGCGGCGCGCCGCGGGACTGCCGGCCACCTCCGTCTCCTGGGGCCTGTGGGCGGGCGAGGGCATCGCCGACGACGAGACCGCGCGCCGTAGTGAACGGTACGGACTGCTGCCGATGGCGCCCGAACTCGCCGTCGAGGCACTGGAATCGGCCCTGGACGAGGACGAGACCCACCTCGTGGTCTGCCGCGCCGACTGGGCGTCCCTCGCCGCGTTGCGCTCGCACCCACTCCTCGAAGCGCTCACCGGTGCTGTCACTACCGCCGCCGTCCCGGAGACGGACGACCAACCGGCAGGCCTGGTAGGGGAGTTGACGGCGCTCGATGGCGAGCAGGAACGGCGCAGGCTGCTGCTCCGCTTCGTGCGGACGCAGGTGGCCGAGGTGCAGGGCGGCCGGTCGGCCGACTCCGTGGATGTCCACCGGGGCTTCAAGGAACAGGGCTTCGACTCCCTCACCACCGTCGAGCTGCGCAACCGCCTCAACCGGCGCACCGGGCTGAGCCTGCCCACCACCGTGGTGTTCGACCACCCCACACCGCACGCGGTCGCCGAACTGCTTTACGAGCGCCTCGTCACAGACAAGGACGAGGGCGCGGTGCACGAGTCCCCGACCGAGCCCGACCGCCTCGACACGCTGCTCTCGTCCGCCACCGACGACGAGCTGATCGACTTCATCGGCAAGGAACTCGGCATCTCCTGACCCTTGTCACCCCCTCGACTGCCTCCCCTGAACCGGGCAGCGCGCACGAAGGACGGATTCATGAACGACAGCCGCATGCGGCACCTCCTGGAACGGGTCACCGCCGAACTCCACGACACCCGACGGAGGTTGCGCGAGGCCGAGGACAGCGAGCGGGAGCCGATCGCCATCGTGGGGATGGGCTGCCACTTCCCCGGCGGGATCGACTCCCCGCAGGACCTGTGGCGGCTGGTCTCCGAAGGCGGCGACGTCGTGGGCGACTTCCCCGACGACCGGGGCTGGGACCCCGCCACGCTCTTCGACCCGGACCCGGACCGGCCCGGCACCTCGTCCACCCGGCGCGGCGCGTTCCTCACCGACCCGGGCGCCTTCGACCCCGACTTCTTCGGCATCTCGCCCCGCGAGGCGCTGGCCATGGACCCCCAGCACCGGCTGCTCCTCGAAACCGCCTGGGAGACCTTCGAACGGGCGGGCATCCGCCCCGCCACCCTCCGGGCCGGCGCCACCGGGGTCTTCGTCGGCTCCAACGGCAACGACTACGCGCCTCCCGCCGGCGCCGTCCCCGAGGATCTGGAGGGCTACATCCTCCCGGGCAACGCGGCGAGCGTCGCCTCCGGGCGGATCTCGTACACCTTCGGCCTCGAAGGCCCCGCCGTCACCGTCGACACGGCCTGCTCGGCCTCCTCGGTCGCCGTGCACCTGGCGGTGCGGTCGCTGCGCTCGGGCGAGTGCGACCTCGCGCTGGCCGGTGGAGTGACCGTCATGACCACGCCGTCGACCTTCGTGGAGTTCTCCCGGCAGCACGGACTCTCCCCGGACGGCCGTTGCAAGGCCTTCGGGTCCGCCGCCGACGGGACCGGCTGGTCCGAGGGGGTGGGCCTGCTGCTGGTCGAACGGCTCTCCGACGCGCGGCGCCTCGGCCACCGGGTGCTGGCCGTCATCAGGGGGACCGCGGCCAACCAGGACGGCGCCTCGCACGGCCTGACCGCCCCGAACGGCACCGCCCAGCAACGGGTCATCCGCCAGGCCCTCGCCGACGCCCGCCTGACCGCCGCCGACGTCGACGCGGTCGAGGCGCACGGCACCGGCACGACCCTGGGCGATCCGATCGAGGCACAGGCACTCCTCGCCACCTACGGCCAGGACCGCACCCACGGCCGACCGTTGTGGCTCGGTTCCGTGAAGTCGAACATCGCGCACACCCAGGCCGCCGCCGGAGTGGCCGGGATCATCAAGATGGTGCAGGCCATGCGGTACGGCGTCCTGCCCAAGACCCTCCACGTGGACGAACCCTCCCCGCACGTGGAGTGGGCGTCCGGCGCGGTCTCCCTCCTGACCGAGCACCGCGCGTGGCCCGAGACGGGACAGCCGCGCCGGGCCGGGGTCTCCGCCTTCGGCATGAGCGGCACCAACACGCACATCATCCTGGAACAGGCCCCTGAGCCCGCTACGACGGACACGTCCTCGACCGAGCCGGAGCCCGGCTCAACTGCCGTGCCGGAGCCGGGTTTCACCGCCCTGCCCCTCGTTCTCTCCGCCCGCACCCCGACGGCACTCGCCGACCGGGCCGCAGCGCTCGCCGCGCACCTCCGCTCCGGAGACGGAGTCGGCGACAGCCCCGACCTGGCGGCCACCGCCCTCGAACTCGTCGTAGGCCGGGCCGAGTTCGAGGAGCGGGCCGTGGTCGTCGCCGACGATGAGGACACCCTGCTCGCCGGACTCGACGCGCTCGCCTCGGGCGAACCCGCGCCGGGCCTCGTGCGCGGGAGCGCCGGCACCGACCCCCGTACCGTGTTCGTCTTCCCCGGACAGGGCTCGCAGTGGGTCGGCATGGCTCGTGAACTCCTCGACACCGCACCGGTGTTCGCCGACAGCATCGCCGACTGCGCCCGCGCGCTGGAACCCCACACCGACTGGTCCCTGACGGCGGTCCTGCGCGGCGCCGAGGGCGCACCCGGCTACGACCGCGTGGACGTCGTACAGCCCGCGCTGTGGGCGGTGATGGTGTCCCTCGCGCGGCTGTGGCAGTCGTACGGGGTACGGCCGGACGCGGTCGTCGGGCACAGCCAGGGCGAGATCGCCGCCGCCCACATCGCGGGTGCCCTCTCGCTCGACGACGCGGCCCGAGTGGTGGCGCTGCGCAGCCGGGCCCTCGGTGCCCTCTCGGGCGCCGGTGGCATGGTGTCGCTGGCGCTGCCCGAGTCGCGGGTCACGGACCTGATCGCCCCGTGGGAGGGCCGTATCTCGCTCGCCACGGTCAACGGGCCCTCCGCCGTGGTGGTCGCGGGCGAACCCGCAGCCCTGGACGAACTCGTCGACTCCTGCGAGCGGGACGGCATCCGCGCCCGCCGGATCCCCGTGGACTACGCCTCGCACTCGCCCCAGGTCGAACTTATCCGCCGGGAACTCCTGGACGTCCTCGCGCCCGTCACCCCCCGGGCCGCGCGGATCCCCCTGCTGTCGACGGTCACCGGCGACTGGCTCGACACCACGACGATGGACGCCGGCTACTGGTACACGAACCTCCGGCGGACCGTCCTGTTCGAACCGGCGATCCGCAAGCTCGTCGCCGAGGGCCACGACGTCTTCGTCGAGACCAGCCCGCACCCGGTGCTGACCGCCGCCGTACAGGAGACGGCGGAGGCGACGGAGGCGGAGACCGCGCGGCCCGTCACCGTCACCGGATCACTGCGCCGCGACGAGGGCGGCCCTCTCCGCTTCCTCGACTCCGTGGCCCGGACCCACGTCAGCGGGGTCGACGTGGACTGGAGCCCGGTGCTCACGGGACCGCGCGCGGCCGAGGCAGACCTGCCCACCTACCCGTTCCAACGGCAGCGCTACTGGCTCGCGCCCGCCGCCGCCCGGGCCGCCGACGCCTCCGGACTCGGGCTGCGCCCCGCCGGACACCCCCTGCTCGGTGCGACCCTACGACCCGCCGAGGGCGACGGCCTGCTGCTGACCGGCCTGCTCTCCGTAGGGACCCAGCCGTGGCTCGCCGACCACACGGTGCTCGACCGGATCCTCGTACCGGGCACGGCCCTGGTGGAGTTGACGGTACGGGCCGCCGACGAGACCGGCTGGGACACCGTGGACGAGCTGGTGATCGAGGCCCCGCTCGTCCTGCCCGCCACCGGAGCCGCCCAGATCCAGGTCTCCGTCACCGCGCCCGACGAGCAGGACCGGCGCACGGTGACCCTCCACTCACGGCCCGAGGGTGCCCTCGATGCCGCCCCTTGGACCCGCCACGCCATCGGCTCCCTGACCCGATCGACCCATCCGGTCAACTCCATTGCCCTGCCGGAGAGTTGGCCGCCACGGGGAGCGAACTCCCTCTCCCTGACCGGTCTCTACGACCTGCTCGCCGACTCCGGCGTGGTCTACGGCCCCCGCTTCCAAGGGCTGCGCGCCGCCTGGCGGCACGGCACGGAGATCCTCGCGGACGTCACGCTCGACGAGGAACTGGTGTCGGCAGCAGGGGAGTTCGGGGTGCACCCGGCGCTCCTCGACGCTGCCTTCCACGCGGCCGGACTCGACGACACGTTCCGGGCGGAGCCGGGAGAGGCCCTGCTGCCGTTCGCCTGGCGCGGGATACGGCTGCACGCCTCGGGTGCGACGAGCCTGCGGGTCCGGCTCGCGCCCACCGCCGACGGCGGGCTGTCCCTGGACGCCTTCGACACGGCGGGCGCTCCCGTCCTGTCCGTCGAGTCGCTCGTGTACCGGCCGGTCACGGCGTCCCGGCTCGCCACGAACGCCGAAACCGCCGTACCGCTGTACCGACTTGGCTGGACCGAACTGCCGACGACCGGGCCGGGTGTCGCGACGACCGGGGTACTGCGGACAGCCGATCCCGAGTCCACTCCGGTGCCGGGCCGCGAGACGGTATTCGACACGCCCGCCGCCGTCGCCGAGGCCGTCCGCGCGGGCGGTGACGTCCCCGATGTCGTCCGGTACGAGGTGCCGACCTCGGGACGCGACACGGAGGCGGAGACGGAAGCGACGGACGAACCGGTGCCGGTGCTCGCCCGGGCGACGCTGGACCGCGTGCTGGCCCTCGTCCAGGACTGGCTCGCCCACCCCGAACTGGCCGCCGTACGGCTGGCGTTGGTGACCACCGGCGCGGTGTCCGCCGACGGCGAGTCGCCCGATCTGACGACCGCCGCGGTCTGGGGCCTGCTGCGCTCGGCACAGTCCGAACACCCCGGCCGCCTGCTGCTGGTGGACGCGGACGGCCCCGACCGGGACGACTCGTTCGCCACGGCCGTGGCGGCGGCCGTCGGCGCGGGGGAGCTCCAACTCGCCCTGCGCGACGGCGCCGTGCTCGTGCCACGACTCGTGCCCGCCGCCACCGATTCCCCCGGCCGGCGGTTCGCACCCCCTCACGGGACGGTCCTGATCACCGGCGGCCTGGGGCTGCTGGGCAAGCTGGTGGCCCGCCATCTCGTCGCCGAACTGGGCGTACGACACCTGCTGTTGACCGGACGGCGGGGCGCGCGGACGCCCGGCGCGGCGGAGTTCCTCGGTGAACTCGCCGACCTGGGTGCCCGCGTCACCGTCGACGCGGTCGACGCGGCCGACCGGGACGCCCTGCGGAGGGTGCTCGACGGCATCCCGGCGGAGCATCCGCTGACCGGCGTGATCCACGCGGCGGGCGCCCTGGACGACGGGGTCCTGGCCGGACTGACCGCCGACCGGCTGGACACCGTGCTGCGCCCCAAGGCCGACGCGGCCTGGAACCTGCACGAACTCACCCGGGACGCGGACCTCTCCGAGTTCGTCGTCTTCTCCTCCGCCGCGGGGATCCTCGGCGTCCCCGGCCAGGCCAACTACGCAGCCGCGAACACCTTCTTGGACGCCCTGGTCGCCCACCGCCGCTCGCGAGGCCTGGCCGCCACCTCCCTCGCCTGGGGGCTGTGGGCCGAGAACGGCGAGCTGACCGGACACCTCGACAGCGCCGACCACCGCAGGAACGCCCGCCACGGCACCCGCCCGCTCACCACCCCCGAGGGCCTCGCCCTCTTCGACGCGGCCCGGACGTCAGACCACGCCCTGCTCGTACCGCTCGCCCTGTTGCAGGGGGCAGACTCCGCACAACTCCCGCCCGTCCTGCGGGACCTCGTCCGCACCCGCAGGCCGATCGCGCGGACGGCGGCCGAACCGACGGGCTCCACCCTCGCCGCACGTCTGCTCCCGCTCGACGCGGCGGCCCGCGAGGAACTCCTGATCGGGCTGATCCGGGCCGAGGCGTCGACCGTCCTCGGCCGCGACGACCGTCAAGGCATCGCCGCCACGCGGGCGTTCAAGGATCTCGGCTTCGACTCGCTCACCGCTGTGGAACTGCGCAACCGGCTGAGCACGGCCAGCGGACTGCGACTCTCGCCGGCGCTCGTCTTCGACCACCCCACCCCCCAGTCCCTGGCCCGTCACCTGCTCACCGAACTGGTCGGCGAGCAGCGCACCGAGCAGTCCGCCGAACCCGTGCGGCCCGGCGCCACCCCGGCCCGGGACACGGACGACGACCCGATAGTGATCGTCGGCATGGGCTGCCGACTGCCCGGCGGGGTGGCCTCGCCCGAGGATCTGTGGGACCTGGTCGCGTCCGGCGGCGACGCCATCACCCCGTGGCCGACCGACCGGGGCTGGGACAACGACGGCCTCTTCGACCCCGACCCCGAACGACCCGGCCGGACCTACACCCAGCACGGCGGATTCCTGCACGACGCGGCCGACTTCGACGCGGGCTTCTTCGGGATCTCGCCGCGCGAGGCGCTGGCAACTGATCCGCAGCAGCGGCTGCTCCTGGAGACCTCCTGGGAGGCGTTCGAACGGGCCGGTATCGCCCCCGACACCCTCCGCGGCAGCCGTACCGGCGTCTTCGTCGGCGTCATGTACAACGACTACGCCTCCCGACTGCACGACCTGCCGCCGGAGTTGGAGGGCTACCTCCACAACGGCAGCGCGGCCAGCGTGGCGTCGGGCAGGATCTCCTACACGTACGGGTTCGAGGGTCCGGCGGTGACGGTGGACACGGCGTGCTCGTCGTCGCTGGTCGCGCTGCATCTGGCGGTACGAGCACTGCGGTCGGGGGAGTGCGATCTCGCACTCGCGGGCGGTGTCACGGTGATGGCCTCGCCCTCGGGCATGGTCGCCACCTCCCGGCACCGCGCCTTCGCCCCCGACGGCAGGGTCAAGGCCTACGCGGCCACCGCCGACGGCACGAGCTGGGCGGAGGGCGTGGGGCTGCTGCTGGTGGAGCGCCTTTCCGACGCGCGGCGCCAGGGTCATCCCGTGCTGGCGGTTGTGCGGGGTACGGCGGTGAACCAGGACGGCGCCTCGAACGGGCTGACCGCACCGAACGGCCCGGCCCAACAGCGCGTCATCCGGCAGGCGTTGGCGACCGCGGGCCTCGCCCCGCACGACATCGACGCGGTGGAGGGCCACGGCACCGGCACGACCCTGGGCGACCCGATCGAGGCCCAGGCCCTGCTGGCCGCCTACGGCGCCGGACGTCCCGAGGACCGGCCCCTGTGGCTCGGCTCCCTCAAGTCCAACATCGGACACACCCAGGCCGCCGCCGGGGTCGCCGGAATCATCAAGATGGTGCAGTCGATGCGGCACGGCGTCCTGCCGAGGACCCTGCACGTCGACGAACCGTCCCCGGACGTGGACTGGACCTCCGGCGGCGTACGACTCCTGACCGAGGAGCGGCGCTGGGAGGCGGACGGACGGCCGCTGCGCGCCGGAGTCTCCTCCTTCGGCGTGAGCGGCACCAACGCGCACGTGATTCTTGAACAGCCGTCAGAGGAAACGGAGTTGGCCGACGCCTCGGCCCCGGACACGGCACCGCCGCTTCCCTGGCTGCTCTCCGCCCGCACACCGGCCGCCCTCGCGGCCCAGGCCGCGCGGCTGCTCGCCGTGCTGGACCCCGCCGAAGGGCCGTCCGCGGCGGCCGGCATCGCGCACGCGCTGCTCACCGACCGCTCGCACTTCGAGCACCGCGCGGTCGTGGTCGCCACCGACCCCGACGCCGTCACCGAGGGTCTTGAGTCGTTGGTCCGTGGCGAACCGTCCGGACACCTCGTCCGGGGCGTGGCCACCGAGGGTGTCAAAACGGTCTTCGTCTTCCCCGGCCACGGCTCGCAGTGGGCCGGGATGGCCCACGAACTCCTGGACTCCTCCCCGGAGTTCGCCGAGCGGATCGAGGACTGCGCGCGGGCCTTGACGCCGTACGTCGACTGGTCGCTGACCGATGTCCTGCGCGAGGTGGCGGGTGCGCCGACCCTGGACCGGGTCGATGTCGCCCAACCGGCACTGTGGGCGGTGCTGGTGGCGCTCGCGGCCCAGTGGCAGAGCTACGGAGTGCGGCCCGACGCGGTGGTCGGGCACAGCCAGGGCGAGGTGGCCGCCGCGTGCGTGGCCGGGATCCTCTCCCTGGAGGACGCCGCGCGGATCGTCGTGGAGCGCAGCCAGATCCTGGCCGGGCTCGTCGGGAAGGGCGGCATGGCCTCCCTGGCCCTGCCGCTCGCCGAGGCCGAGCGGCGCCTCGCGGCCTGGCCGGGGCGGCTGTCGGTGGCGACGGTCAACGGTCCGTCGGCCGTCGTGGTCGCCGGCGACGAGACCGCCTTGGACGAACTCCTCGCGGACTGCGCGGAACGGGGCGAACGCGCCCGGCGGATCAGGGCAGCCACGGTCGCCGGACACTCCCCGGTGATCGAGGAGGCGAAGGACGAACTCCTCGAACGCCTCGCCTTTGTGACGCCCCGTCAGGGCAGTGTGCCGCTCTACTCCACGGTCACCGCCGCGCTCGCCGACCCGGCGGAACTGGACGGCGACTACTGGTACCGCAACATCCGGCAGACCGTGCGCTTCGCGCCTGTCGTACGGGAGTTGGTCGACGACGGACACACGGTCTTCGTCGAGGTCAGCCCGCACCCCGTGCTCGCGAGCAGCATCCAGGACACCGTCGAGGAGGCGGACGCCGTCGGCGTCGTGGTGACCGAGACCCTGCGCAGGGACCACGGCGGCCTCGACCGCTTCCTCGCCTCGGCCGCCGTCCTGCACGCCCGTGGCGTACCGGTGGACTGGTCCCCGGCCTTCCGTCAACTGCGCCCGGCACGGGTGGAGTTGCCGACGTACGCCTTCCAGCGGCGGCGGTTCTGGCTGGACGCGGGGGCGGCCTCGGCCGGACCGCTCGTCCGCGAGGGCGACGCCCAGGTGGGTGTCGACGAGGACGAGACGGGACCCGCAGCCTCCGCCGCCCTGCTGGCGCAGCTCACGGCCCTCGGGCCGGCCGACCGGACCGAGGCGCTGCTCGACCTGGTGCGCCGCCAGACCGCCGACGTACTGGGCCACGACGATGCCCAAGAGGTGGGCGCGCAAAGGCCGTTCAAGGAACTCGGCCTGGAGTCGCTGACCGCCGTGGACCTGCGCAACCGACTCTCCGCCGCCCTTGGCCGCAAGCTCCCGGCGACCCTGGTCTTCGACCACCCCACCCCCGAGGCCGTCGCCGACCACCTCGCCGGCCTGCTGCCCACCGGCCCCGAAACCGGCCCCGGCACGGCCCGGGACGCGCTCGCCCTGCTGGAACGGGTCGCACCGGACGTCACGGCCTCCGACCCGGACGGACTCGAACTCCTCACCCGGCTAAGGGAGTTGGTCACCCGCCTCGGCGGCGACCTGCCCCGGCCCCACGACGGCGACGAGATCGACCTGGAGTCCGCGACCGACGACGAACTCTTCGAACTCATGGACAGCGAGGCGTGATGGACGACGACCGAGTGACGCGGGAGGTGCCCGACAGTGGCCGATGACGAGAAGCTGCGCCACTACCTCAAGCGCGCCCTGGCCGAGAGCCGGGAGGCGCAGAAGCGCCTGCGTGAACTGGAGTCGGCGCAGCGCGAACCGATCGCCGTCGTCGCCATGGGCTGCCGCCTCCCCGGTGGCGTGGCCTCGCCCGAGGATCTGTGGGAGCTGGTGGCGACGGGCGGCGACGCCATCGGGCCCTGGCCGGAGGACCGCGGCTGGGACCTCGAAGCGCTCTACGACCCCGACCCCGACCGGCCGGGCACCAGCTATGCCCGGCACGGCGGATTCCTGTACGACGCGGCCGACTTCGACGCGGAGTTCTTCGGGATCTCGCCGCGTGAGGCGCTGGCGACGGATCCGCAGCAGCGGCTGCTCCTGGAGACCTCCTGGGAGGTCTTCGAGCGGGCGGGCATCGACCCCGGCACGCTGCGCGGCAGCGCCACCGGCGTCTTCGTCGGGCTGGCCGGGCAGGACTACCACACCCGCCTCGACGAGGTGCCCGCCGACCTGGAGGGCTACCTGGGCATCGGCAACCTCGCGAGCGTGGCCTCGGGCCGGATCTCCTACACGTACGGGTTCGAGGGTCCGGCGGTGACGGTGGACACGGCGTGCTCGTCGTCGCTGGTCGCGCTGCATCTGGCGGTACGGGCGCTGCGGTCCGGGGAGTGCGACCTCGCGCTCGCGGGTGGCGCCACGGTGATGTCGACCCCGGCGGGCTTCGTGGCGTTCTCGCGCCAGCGCGGTCTGTCGCCCGACGGCCGCTGCCGCGCCTTCGCCGCCTCGGCCGACGGCACCGGCTGGGCGGAGGGCGTGGGGCTGCTGCTGGTGGAGCGGTTGTCGGACGCGCGGCGGCTCGGGCATCCGGTGCTGGCGGTGGTGCGGGGCACGGCCGTGAATCAGGACGGCGCCTCGAACGGGCTGACCGCACCGAACGGCCCGGCTCAACAGCGCGTCATCCGGCGGGCGTTGACAACTGCGGGACTCTCCCCGCACGACATCGACCTGGTGGAGGGCCACGGCACCGGCACCACACTCGGCGACCCGATCGAGGCCCAGGCGCTCCAGGAGGTGTACGGTGCCGGACGCCCCGAAGACCGGCCCCTGTGGCTCGGCTCCCTCAAGTCCAACATCGGACATACGGCGGCTGCCGCCGGAGTGGCCGGTGTGATCAAGGCCGTGCAGTCGCTGCGGCACGGCGTCCTGCCCAAGACCCTCCACGTCGACGCCCCCACCCCGCACGTCGAGTGGACGGGCGGTGGAGTACGGCTGCTCGACGAGGCCCGCCCGTGGCCGCACGCGGGCCGACCGCGCCGGGCCGGGATCTCCGCGTTCGGCGTGAGCGGCACCAACGCTCACGTGATCGTCGAGGAGGCACCCGAGGCGGAGCCCGCGTCCGACGAGCGACCCTCGACCGCTCCCCGCACCGCAGCCCTGCCCTGGCTGCTCTCCGCCAGATCGGCGGGCGCCCTGCGCCAACAGGCGGCGCTGATCGCGGAGTTCGTGGAGGCCCGGCCCGAACTCGACCCGGTCGATGTGTCCTGGTCCCTGCTCACCACGCGCGCGAGCCACGACCATCGCGCGGTCGTCGTGGCCGACACAGGGGAGGAGGTTCTCGCCGGCCTGCGCGCCGTGGCCGAGGGACGCACCCCGGGCGCCGCCCTCCGCAACTCCGGCCGGACCGCGTTCCTCTTCACCGGCCAGGGCAGCCAACGGGCAGGCATGGGAAGGGAACTTCACGCACAGTTCCCCGCCTACGCCCGCGCCTTCGACGAGGTGGCCGACGCCCTGGACCCGTACTGCGCCGGGCACTTGACCCACTCCGTGCGCGACGCGGTGCTGTCCCTGGAGCACGGCTACCTGCTCGACCGTACGGAATACGCGCAGCCCGCGATCTTCGCCGTGGAGGTGGCCCTCTTCCGCCTGTTGGAGTCCTGGGGAGTGCGGCCCGACCTCGTCGCGGGTCACTCGATCGGGAGCCTGGCCGCCGCCCACGCGGCCGGAGTGCTCACGCTGTCCGACGCGGCTTCGCTGGTGGCGGCGCGTGGCCGGTTGATGCAGGCGCTGCCGGCGGGCGGTGCGATGGCCGCCGTAGAGGCGACCGAGGAGGAGGTGACGGCGGCTCTGTCGGCCGTGCCCGATCTGGAGGAGACGGTCGCGATCGCCGCCGTCAACGGCCCTCGCTCCGTGGTCGTCTCGGGCGACGAGGAGCCGGTACTCGCCCTCGCGGCCGACTTCCGTGCCCTGGGCCGCCGGACCTCCCGGCTGCGGGTGAGTCACGCCTTCCACTCGCACCGCATGGAGGGAATGCTCGACGAGTTCCGCCGGGCGGCCAAGGCCGTGCACTACCGCGAACCGGTCGTGCCGGTGGTCTCCGACCTGACCGGCGCCCTCGCCGGGCCCGGGGAACTCGGCACCGCCGACCACTGGACCGAGCACGCCCGCCGCCCGGTCCGATTCCTCGACGCGGTAAGGGAGTTGCGCGCCCAGGGCGCGACCCGGTTCGTGGAGGTGGGCCCCGACGGCATCCTCACGGCCATGGCCGGCGACGTCCTTGCCGACGAGGGGCACACGGCCGTTCTCGCTCCCGTGCTCCGCGCCGGCCGCTCCGAGGCGGTCACCCTGCTGACGGCGCTGGGGCAACTGCACACCGACGGCGTCGCCGTGGACTGGCGGCCCGTCTTCGAGGGACTCGCCCCGCGCCCGGTCGCCCTCCCCACCTACGCCTTCCAACGGCGCCGCCACTGGCTCGACGCCACCGTGACCCGCAGCACCGGCGAGGCGGCCGTCCTCCCGGGCCCCGTGCCGCTCGACCCCGGGCTCAGCTGGGCCGAACGGCACGGGCGGCTGTCCGGGCCCGCACTCGACGCCGCGCTCCTCGACCTCGTCCGCACGCAGGCGTCGGCCGTCCTCGGGTATCCGACGGCCGAATCGGTGCCGCCAGGACGGGCGTTCGTCGAAGCCGGCCTCGACTCGCTCTCGGCGGTCGAACTGCGCACCCGCCTCGCCGCCACGACCGGCCTCCCGCTCGGCGGAGCCCTCACGATCCGCCACCCCACACCGGAGTCCCTCGCGGCCCACCTCGGCGAGCTGCTGCGCGAGGCCGAACGACCCGAAGCAGCCGGGCCGGAGGGTCCGCTCACCACGCTCTATCTACGGCTGTGCGCCGCCCGGCAGATCACGGCCGCCACCGAGGTGATCGTGGCCGCCGCACGGCTGCGGGACACCTTCGGCTCGGCCGACAGCGCGCGCAACGCCGTAGGGCCGGTCGTACTCGCCAGGGGTGAGGCACCGACCGCGCTGATCTGCTTCCCCGCCCTCACCGCGCTGTCCGGCCCGCACGAGTACGCCCGCTTCGGGCAGGCCCTCCAGGGCCGCCGGGACGTCATCGCCGTACCGGCGCCCGGATACGCCACCGACAGCGCGCTGCCGGACACGGCGGACACCTTTGTCGCGATGCAGGCGGACGCGGTCCAACTGCTCGTAGGGGAGCGGCCGTTCGCCGTGCTGGGCCGGTCCCTCGGGGGCTGTGTCGCGCACGCGGTGACCGCCGAGCTCGAACGACGGGGTACGGCACCGGTCGGCCTCGCCATGGTCGACACATATCCGATGGACACCGCCGCGCTGCCGGGGATGGAGTGGTGGATGCCCGCCATGATCAACGGCATGGTCGACCGCTTCGACGCCTTCGACCTGGGGCTGAGCGACAACGGCCTGACCACCATGGGGAGTTACCTGCGGACCTTCGGCCCGTGGCAGCCCCGGCCGGTCACCGCCCCGACGCTGCTCCTGCGGGCCGAGGACCCGCTGCCCGGCACTCCGGCCGACCCCGGGCGGGACACCCGCGCGTTCTGGCGGCTGCCGCACGACACGACGGACGTTCCCGGCGACCACTTCTCGGTCCTCGAAGAGCACTCGGCGACGACCGCGAACGCGGTGGACGAGTGGCTGAACACGCTGAGCAGGCCCACCTCTTGAGACCGTCCGTGATCACCACCCGCACCACGAGAGAGAAGATGACGATGACCGAACAACAGCCGCTGCACCTCGCCGTCGCCCTGGACACCGTCGGCTGGCATCCCGCCGCGGGCGCGGGTCCCGACGCCCCCGACGGCGACCTCTTCGGCCTGGCGCACTGGACGGAACTCGTCCAGGAGGCCGAGCGCGGGCTGCTGGACTTCGTGACGCTGGAGGACCCGCCGAAGCGCCCGACCGGTCCTGTCCGGCACCGCCTGGACGCCCTGATCGTCGCCGCGGCGGTGGCCTCGCGCACCGAGCACATCGGTCTGGTGCCGACCGGTGTGGTCGACCAGGTCCAGCCGACGCGCATCGCACGGGCCATCGCCACCCTCGACCACGTCAGCGGCGGCCGGGCGGGCTGGCGTACCCAGACCACGCCCGCGCGCCCCATCGAGCTGGCCGAACTCTTCACCCCCGAGGTGCAGCGGCCGATGGCCGAACTCTTCGAGCGGGCCGCCGACTTGGTGCGGGTCGTCCGCGGCCTGTGGGACGGCGTCGACGACGAGAAGGCGCTGCGCGACCTCGCGCCCGGCCGCTTCGCGCCCGCCGACCCCGACCCCGGCGGCAGCTTCACCGAGATCGAGCCCCTCGGCGGAGCGGCGGGCGACTGGCTCACCATCGACTCGCCGGCTCTGGCCCCCCGCGCCCCGCAGGGGCACCCGCTGATCTTCACCCTCGCCCACATCACCCTGCCGTACCGATACGGAGCCCGGTCCGCCGACGTCGTCTCGGTGACACCGCACAGCACGGACGAGGCACGCGCGACCGTGGAGGAGATCAGAGCCGAGCAGGCCGCGGCCGGGCGCGCGGACCAGAAGGTGCACGTCTTCGCCGACGTGGTCGTCTTCCTCGACTCCACCCCGGGCCGGGCCGCCGAACGCAAGGCGCGCCTGGACGAGGCGCACGGCAGCGAGTTCACCTCCGACGCCCACATCGCCGTCGGAACCCCCGCCGAGGTCGCCGACCTGCTGCTGGAATGGCAGGGCGCGGGCCTGTCCGGGTACCGGCTGCGGCCCGGTGCGCTGCCCCACGATCTGACCGCCATCACCCGCGAGTTGGTGCCCGAACTCCAGGCCCGGGGCGCGTTCCGCACCGCCTACGAGGCCACAACTCTGCGGGAGCGGCTCGGACTTCCGCTGCCGGCCGCCCCCGACGTCCTCTGAGCCGGGCCCCTCGTCAGACCGCCCGCGCGGCCTCCTGCCGGAGCCTGTGCTCCGGCAGGCCGCCCCCTTCCCGGCCGTCCGGGTCCAGCAGCGAGAGCGGCAGGTCCGCGCGGCCCTTCACCCGCAACTTGCGGTAGGTGTGCGTCAGATGCTGCTCCACCGTGCTGACCGTGATGAACAGCTTCTCGGCTATCTCGCGGTTGGAGAGCCCGGCCGCGGCGAGCGCCGCCACCTGTGCCTCCGAGCTGCTCAGCACACCGACTCCGACGCGGTCACCGGCGCCGTGCTCCGGTCCCGCGGTCCGGGAGTCCCGGGCGGCGAGCCGTCGTACGAGCGGGACCAGGCCGTTCTCCTCGGCGATGTCGTGGGCCTGCCTGGCGACCATCCGGGCCCGGTCGCCCTGGCCCGCCCGGGTGTGGGCCTCGCTCAAATCGGCCAGGGCGTGGGCGAGTTCGAGCCGGTCACCGGAGGTCTCCAGCAGGTCCACCGCCTCCCGCAGGAGGGGTGCGCGCCGCCGGGGATCGGACACGGAGGCCGCGGTCCGCAGCGCCATGCCCCGGGTGCGGCGCTGCGTGCCCGGCACCATGGCGAGTTGCTCGACGGCCAGTTCACGGGCCTCGTCGGTCCTGCCGAGCCGCAACAGCGTCGCTACGGCGTCACCGCGCCACGGCACGAACGACGGCAGGTCGACGCCCCACTCCCGCAGCAGCCGGCCGCACCGCGTCAGATCGTCGAGCGCGCCGTGCAACAGGTTGACCGACAGCCGCCAACGCCCGCGTGCCTGCAGGTACTGGGCACCGAACCGGGTCTGGAAAAGCTGCTCCGGCAGTGCCGACACCGGAGGCGCCCCGATGTCCGTGATCGTGCCCGTCGCGGCGGCGGACAGCAGCAGACCGGAGAGCGGCGAGCCGATCAGAACGCCCCAACTCCGCAGCGACATCAGGGACATGGCCCGGCGGGCGTACTGCTCGGCGAGCCGTACGTCACCCTGGCGGAACGCGATCTCGGCCCGGACCGCCGCGAACAGCGCCTGCCACGCCGGGACATCACGCCTGGCCGACTCCCGCAGCAGGGCGTCGCACCAGCCCACGGCGAGATCGCACCGGTCCGCGTAGACCAGCACGGCCAGCGCCTGGTGCACGGTGTCGAAGCCGTCGTCGTCCAACACCGTGGTCTGGAGCGCCAGTTCGGCCCCGCGCACACTCTCCGGATCGGGTCCCGAGCGCAGCAGCCGGTTCAGTACGCCCGCCATCTGCCCCGGCGTCCCGTCGACCGCCCGTACCACCGAGCGCCTGCCACGGGTCCGCGCGTCGGCCCTCGGCAACAGCGCCGGATGCGAGGCGTGCAGCCACTCCCGCGCGGCCCGGTACTCGGCGGCGGAGGCCGCGTCCAGCGTGTCCGAGGCCCGCTCCAGGCGGGTCAGCGCGAGACCGATCTCGTCGCTGGTGCCGTTCCAGAGCAGCCGCCCGAGCAGCGACACGCTCTGGCAGCCGGTCAGCCTGCCCTCCCGCAGGGCGGTGATCAGCGGACGCAGCCGCCGGCAGGCGGTGTCGGGGTCGGTCCTGAAGTCGACCAGGCTGCGCAGCATGGTCACCGTGACCCGCTGGTCCTCGTCCGCGCAGGCCTCGGCGGCCACGTCCAGGCAGGCCTCGGCGAAGGCCGTGTCGTCCCGGCGCAGCGCCTCGCGCGCGGCCTCCAGCACGACGGGGAACACCCACGGCTCCTCGCTGTGCCGGCCCGCGACCAGATGGACGGCGACGGCCGGAGCGGGATCCCCGGCCTCGTACAGCAGCCGTGCCGCGTCCCGGTGCAGGGCCGCCCGCTCGGTGGCGGACATGCCGGCCAGGACGGCCGCACGGGCCGCCGGATGCCGGAAGCGCCCGCCGTCGAGGACACCGAAGGCGTCCATCGCCTCCAGCGTCTCGTCGACCCCCGGTCGCGGCCTGCCCAGCAGCCGGGCCAGCCGGGCGTGCGAGTCCGAGGCGTCCAGCACGGCGAGCGCACGGGCGGCATCGCGGAACCGCCGCCCGGCGCGCCGGACACAGGCGTCCACCGCCCGGCCGAACTCCTCGCCCGCGATCGGTCCGGTCGCCCCTACGGCGCCGTGCTCACGATGGTCCTCGGCGAGGGCGCGCAGCAGCAGCGGATTACCGCCGCTGAGCCGGTGCCACGCGTCGGCCGAGGCCCGGTCCGCCGGGTCGGCGCCGATGAGTTCCGTCAGCATCTCCCCGGTGGCGCGCGGGGACAGGGGCCGCACCCGCAGCCTGCTGAAGTGCCGTTCCCGCAACAGCCCTGTGCGCCAGGACAGTTCGGTCGTGCTCACCCCGATCGCCGTGTCGCACTCGGCCGCGACGAGCTGGATCCGCGAGGTGCGCAGCCGTTGTCCCATCTGGATGAGGAACTCCAGGGAGGCCGCGTCGGCGAACTGCAGATCGTCGACGAGCACCACCACGGGGGTCCGCTCCGACAGCCCGTGCAGCAACTGCCACTGGATCTGGCTGACTTGTGCGGGCAACGGGCAGTGGGACAGCAGGTCCGCGTCGCACGGCGCGATCCCGGAACCGTCCCCGGGCAGGCGCAGCGCCCGCTCGCGGTCCGCCGGCGAGAAGTGCCGGTTCCGGAAGATCTGCCCGGCGACCCCCAGCGCGATGTCCCGCTCCGAGCAACGGGCCGTCGCGGTCAGTACCGCCGCACCCGCGCTGCCCGCGAACTCGCCGAAGAAATGCAGGAGTTCCGTCTTCCCACTGGCGACTGGGCCGCTCACGGCGGTCACGCTCCCACGTCCGGCGAGACAGTCGGCCAGCAGCTCTCGCAGTCGCGTCATCTGGTTCTCACGTTCGACTAGAAGCACGGCAGACTCCACATCCCACACGTCGCAGTGGCGTAGTAGGTAGCTCGGACGTCAACGCCGTCGGTGACGTCCATCCGGGCAGCGAAGAACGACGGGGATCCGTTCCGCTACGGTGCGGACGCGGCGCCCGGAAGCAGCCGCGCACGGATCAACTCGCCGATACGTTCGTGGTGTTCGGTGAGGAAGAAGTGGCCGCCGCGGAAGCTCAGCACCTCGGTGGGACCGTCGGTGTGGCGCTCCCAGGCCCGTGCCTCGGCCGCCGTCACCTTCGGATCCTCGGTACCCACCAGCACGGTGACCGGGGCCTTGAGCGCTGCCTCGGCCGGGGTGGGCGGCCGGTGCCGGTAGCGCTCGACGGCCCGGTAGTCGCCGCGCAGGGTCGGCAGGATCAACTCGATCAGCCCGGGCTCGCTCAGCAGCTCGGGCGGAGTCCCGCCCTGCCGGACGATCTCCGCCACGAGAGCCTGGTCGTCGGCGAGATGCAGCCGCTCCTCACGAGTGGTGGACGGCGCCCGTCTGCCGGACACGAACAGCGCGGCCGGTCCCGAGCCCGTCGAGGCCACCAGCCGGCGGGCCGTCTCGTGCGCCACCAGCGCGCCCATGCTGTGCCCGAAGAACGCGGGCGGCTCACCCCACCAGGGCGCCAGCACGTCGGCGATCGAACCGGCCAGCGTCTCGATGTCCTCGATCTGCGGCTCCGTTCGGCGCTCCTGGCGCCCCGGGTACTGCACGGCCAGCACCTCCACCTGGGGGTGGAGCAGCCGGGAGAGCGCGAAGTAGAAGCCGGCCGACCCCCCGGCGTGCGGGAAACACACCAGACGGGCGGTCGCCTCCGGGGCGGGATGGAACCGTCGTATCCACAGGTCGGTGTCCACGTCCGTCGTCATGCGGGTGATCCCTGTCCTTCCTGGCTCCGGTCGGGCCGGGGCAGTGCGGCGAGCAGTTCGCGGGTGTACGGGTGGGCCGGGCGGTCGAAGAGCTGTCCCACGTTACCGGTCTCGACCAGCCGTCCGTCCTTCATCACGATCACCCGGTCGCTGACATGGTGGATGACACCCAGGTCGTGCGAGATGAACAGCAGTGCCACGCCCAACTCCCGCTGGAGTTCGGCCAGTAGATCCAGCACCTGCGCCTGGATCGACACATCGAGCGCGGACACCGGCTCGTCGCACACGATCAGCCGGGGCCTGGTCGCCAACGCCCGGGCTATCGCCACCCGTTGGCGCTGCCCGCCGGACAGTTCCAGCGGGCGCCGGTCCCCGAGCCGGGCGGACAGCCCGACCTGGCCGAGCAGTTCATTCACCCGCGCGGTGCGGTCCCGGCCGCGCTTGACCCCGGCCCGGGCCACCGCCTCGGCCACGACGCGTTCCACACTGTGCCGGGGATCGAAGGAGCCCAGGGGATCCTGGTGGACGACCTGGATCCGCAGCCGCCGGTCCCGGCGCCGCCGCTCCGGCAGACCGCTCCACGGCTCGCCCTCGAAACGCACGGTCCCCTCGTCCGGCTCCACCAGCCCCAGCACGATGCGGGCCGTGGTCGTCTTGCCCGACCCCGACTCGCCGACCAGCCCGAGCGTCTCCCCGACCCCGATCCGGAACGACACCTCGCGCACGGCGGAATAGGAGCCGCCGCCCGGCGCCCGGAACCCCTTGGAGACATTCACGACGTCCAACAGGGACTGTTCCTCGGCGAGTTCGGTCTTCCGCACCGGGGTCGTCACGGGCCGCACCGCGTCCAGTGCCCGCAGCGGAGTCGGGGTGCCGGGGTACCAGCAGAGCGTCAGATGCCCGTCCCCGTCGGACGCGGCCACCGGCAGTTCGGTGCGGCAGCGCGTGTCGGCGGCGGCGCACCGCGCCGCGTACGGGCAGCCGGCGGGCCCCGCGGCCTCGCCCTGCTCCGGTACGGCCACGGACAGCGCCTGCCCCTTGGAACCGATCGTCGGCACCGCCGCCAGCAGCGCCCGGGTGTACGGGTGCCGGGGATCCTTCAACACGTCCCGGGCGGGCCCCTGTTCGACGATCAGGCCGCCGTACATCACGGCGACCCGGTCGGCGAGCCTGGCCACCACCGCCAGATCATGGCTGATCAGCAGCAGTGCCGTACCCGCCCGCACCAGACCGCCCAGCAGATCCAGGACCTGCGCCTGCACGGTCACGTCCAGGGCCGTCGTCGGCTCGTCCGCCACCAGCAGTTCGGGCGAGCCGGACAGCGCGGACGCGATCAGGGCGCGCTGGCGGAGCCCGCCGGACAGTTGGTGCGGATACTCCGCGGCCCTGCGGGCGGGATCGGGGATCCCGGCGTCCGACAACAGCGCGAGCGTCCGCTCGTCCGCCTCGGCACCCCGGGCCAGGGAGTGCGTGAGCAGCGTCTCCCGGACCTCGGCGCCCACCGTGCGCAGCGGGTCCAGCGAGACCAGGGCGTCCTGGAGAACCAGGCCGATACGGCGTCCCCGTACGGCACGCCAGCCGCGCTCGGACAGCGCGCCCAGGTCGGTGCCGTCGAAGTCCAACCGCCGTGCCCTGACCGTGGAGTGAGTTCCCGTCAGCCCCAGCAGGGTGCGGGCGGTGACGCTCTTGCCCGACCCGGACTCGCCGACCACGGCCAAGCACTCGCCCCGGCCGATCGTGAACGACACATCACGCACGGCGCGTACCTCGCCGCGCCGCCGGAAGGTCACGTCCAGTCCCTCGACGGTCAGCAGCGGCGGTTCGGTGACGGTCATCGCGTGGTCCTCCGGGTGAAGCGCTGCTGGGCGAAACGGCCGACCACGTTGACGGCGATGACGGTCGTGGTGACGGCGGCACCCGGGAACACCCCGATCCACCACGCCGTCTGGAGGAAGTCGCGGCCCGAGGAGAGCAGCGCGCCCCACTCGGGCGAGGGCGCGGCCGGGCCGAGCCCCAGGAAGCTCAGCCCGGACGCCGAGATCAGCGCCGTACCGAAGCCGACGGTCGCCAGGGTCAGCAGGGGCGCCAGCGCGTTCGGCAGCACATGCCGCAGCACGATCAGACGGCGCGGCAGACCGAGGGCGACCGCCGACTCGATGTACGCGGAACGCCGTACGACCAGGGCCTCCGCGCGCACCAGCCGGGCGTAGCCGGGGACGAAGGCGATGCCGATGGCGGTCATCACGTTGACGGTGCCGGTGCCCAGCACGGAGACCACCAGCAGGGCCAGCAGCAGCGCGGGCAGGGCCAGCAGGATGTCCGCCAGCCGCATCAGGAGCTGGTCGGCGGCGCGTCCGCCCAGCGCCGAGGCCAGGCCGAGGGCCGCGCCCACGACGACCGAGATGACCGTCGAGCCGAAGCCGAGGAGCAGGGACGGGCGGGCACCGTAGAGGATCCGGGTGAGCAGGTCGCGGCCCAGCTGGTCGGTGCCGAGCCAGTGCGCCGAGCTCGGGGCGCGCAGCGCGGCCACCGGGTCGGTCGCGGTGGGCGAGCCGCCGGTGAACAGGCCGGGCGCCACCGCGACGAGCACGATGACCAGCAGCAGCGCGCCCGCCAGCACGACGGTCGGCGGCGGTCCGGCCCACCGTCGCCGTACCCCCGCCGGGGCGGGCAGGGCGGCGCCGAGATCGGGGAGGAGTGAACTGGCCATGGATCAGGCGCTCCTGAGCCGCGGATCGAGGACGGGATAGAGCAGCTCCACGACCGTGGAGATCACGACGAAGACGAACGCGGACAGCAGCACCACACCGATCACCACCGGCATGTCCTTCGCGCTCACCGCCTGGAGGACGAGCGAGCCGATGCCCGGCCGGCCGAAGACCGTCTCCACCAGCACCGCCCCGCCGATCAGCGAACCGGTGAGCCACCCGGCCAGCGTCAGCAGCGGCACCGCGCAGTGGCGCAGCGCGTGCCGCAGCCGTACCGCCGTCTGACCGACCCCGCGCGAGCGGGCGGTGACCACGAACGGCTGCTCCAGCGCGGCCTCCAGACCCTCGCGCAGCACCTGCGCCAGCACCCCCGTGAGCGGGAGCGCCAGGGTGACGGCGGGCAGCACCAGCGAGGCGAAGCCGTCGGCGCCCGCCACCGGGAAGGCGTGGAAGCGGAAGGAGAAGACCGTCAGCAGCACGATCCCCACCCAGTACGACGGGGTGGACGCGGCGACCAGCTCCCACACCGAGGCGACCGCGCGCAGCGCGGGCCGGCGCCCGGCCGTCGCCACCGCGGAGAGCACCGCGAGGACGACGGCCAGAACCAGTGCGGCCAGGGCGAGTTGGACCGTCGGCAGCAGCTGGTCACCGATCAACGACCCGACCGGACGCTGGAGTTGGTACGACTCTCCCAGGTCGCCCCGCAGCAACCGGCCCAGGTAGTGCAGGTACTGGACGGCGACGGGCCGGTCGAAGCCGTACTCCCGGCTGATCTCGGCCCGCACGGCCGGCGACCCGGCGTTGGACGGGCCGAGAAGCACCGACACCGGGTCCCCGGGGATGAGTTGGAGCGCGAGGAAGGCCAGGGTCGCCGCCCCCGCCAGCACCGCCACCGCCGAACCCAGCCGCCGCAGGGCCGCGCGGGTCAGGGCCGTCGCCGAGGCCGCCGTCACTTCGAGTCCAGCCAAACGTCGTAGTACGTCAGCCAGTTGCTGGCGTTGAACGTCAGCCCCTTCACCTTGGCCGACTCGCCGACGAGGGAGACCTGGGTGTAGAGCGGGACCACGAGGGCGAGGTCGACGGCCCGCTGCTGCACCTTCGTGTAGACGTCCGCGTGGACCTTCTCGTCCAACGTGGCGCGGCCCTCGTCGGTCCACTTGTCGAGGTCGGCGTCCTTGACGAACGTGGCGTTGATACCGCCCTTGGCGGGCGCGCTCCCGGAGTTGAGGAACAGCCACAGCACGTCCGGGCTGAAGCGGGGCCAGCTGAGGTCGACGAAGTTCGCCTTGCCGCCGTAGACCTCGGTGTTGTAGGTGCCGAGGTCCAGGCTGGGGTGCTTCACCTCGACGCCGATCTTCTTCAGGTCGGCCTGGATGGCCTGGGCGAGGACGTCGCGTCCCTCACGGGTGGCCTGGATCGACAGCAGCGGCCAGTTCACGGTGAGCCGCTTGCCGTTCTTCGTCCGGTAGCCCTGGGCGTCGCGGCCGGTCCAGCCCGCCTCGTCCAGCAGTTTCGCGGACAGCTTCGGGTCGTAGGGCCAACTGCCTTCCAGGGACTTGTCGTAGTCGGGTGTGGTGGGGCTGATCGGGCTCCAGGCGCGGGGGTACTGCCCGAAGGTGACCGTCTTCACGTCCTGCCCGATGTCGATGCCACGCTGGATCGCCTGGCGGACGCGCTGGTCGTCGAGCGGGGCGATCGAGCCGTTCAGCCAGAGGTTGTAGTTGCCGCCCGGCGCCTGCCGGGAGATGAGCGAGAGACCGGGGGTCGCCTTGACCGTCGTGACGTTCTGCGGCGGGATGGCCTTCGCGACCTGCACCTGACCGCTCGTCAGCGCGCCCGCGCGCACCGACGCCGTCGGCAGGAAGCGGATGACGAGCTTGTCCAGATAGGCGGGGCCGGTGTGCTTGGCCGTCGCGGGACCCCAGTCGTACTTGGGGTTGCGGGTCAGTACCGCCGACTGGCCCTTGGTGTAGCTGCTGAACACGAAGGGTCCGCTGCCCACGTCGGCCGGACCGCCCGCGGCGAGCTTCCCGGCGTTCGCCGCAAGGGCTTTGGGGGAGTAGAGGCCCAGGTATGTGGTGCCGGCGGCCTGGAGGAAGGGGGCGAACGGCTTGGAGAAGGTGACCTTCGCCGTGTGGGCGTCGACGACCTGGGTGCCGGTGTACGGGCCGAGAAGACTGGCCGCGTACAGCGACTTGGTGGACTTGGCCACGATGTGGTCGAAGTTGGCCTTCACGGCGGAGGCGTCCAGCTTGGTGCCGTCGCTGAAGGTCACGTCGTCACGCAGATGGAAGGTGTAGCTCTTGTAGTCGGCGGCCACCTCCCACTTGGTGGCCAGCCAGGGGTGGAACTTGCCCTGAGCGTCCTGCGAGACCAGTGAGTCGAAGACCTGGCGCTGGATCTCGGCGGTGACGTCCTGGGTGCTCGCGTGGATGTCCCAGGAGACGGGTTCGGTGTCGACGGCGGCGGTCAGGGTGCCGCCCTGGACCGGTGTGTTGGACCCCGTCCCGCTGGTGCCGTCCTCGCCCGACGAGCAGGCGGTGAGCAGGAGGAGGGAGCTCAGCGTCGCCGCGAGGAGACGGCCGGTTCTGGTCGCGGACACGGTGGGACGCATGGGCCAACTCCTGGCGTGAAGAGGGGCGTTGAGGGATGCGGTCGGCTCAGACATCCGGTGCCTCCGCCGCGAGGGCCGCCGCGCCGACGAGCGGCAGGATGGCGTCCTCGCCCGGTGCGTGCACTCCGGCGGACTGGATGTCACGGAAGTGCCGTTCCAGCGGGCTGCCTTGGGCCAGACCGGGGTTGCCGAGCAGCTGCAGCCCGGTGTGGACGGCGGTGTTGACATGGCGGACGACCACGACCTTGGCGGCCAGCGCGTCGACACCGCTGACCGGGTCGCCGCGGTCCACCCGGTCCGCCACCGAGAAGATCAGCTGCTGGGCGGTGGTGAGCAGGGTCTCGATCTCGCCCGCCGCCCGCTTGTACCGGCCCGTGGTGGCCAACGGGCGGCCCAGCGCGGGCGGTACACGGTCATGGGCGAAGGTGTGCACGTGGGACTGCGCGGCGCGGGCCACGCCCAGGTAGATGGCGGACGAGAGCAGGAGCAGGATGCTGCCGGGCAGTGTGCCGGGGGCCGGTGGGGCGCCGGGCAGGGCCAGTTCGTGCGTGTACTCGGCGGGGATCTCGACATCGGTGAACGCCACCTCGTGGCTGCCCGTCGCGCGCATCCCCAACTGGTGCCAGGTGGGGACCACTTCGATGCCCGGGGTGCCGGCGGGGACGATGAAGTTGCCCACCCTGGGCGAGGGTTCGTCCGTCGCGGCCCACACCAGGAAGTAGCTGAGACCCTCCGCACCGGTGACGTACCGCTTCCGCCCCCGGATCGACCAGCCGTTCGCGGTCCGCCGCGCGGTGGTCGCGGGCAGCCCGCCCCGCGAGGAGGAACCCATCTCCGGTTCCGCCCGCGCGTGGTTGAGGAGAGTCGGCCGTACGGCGGACTCGGCCAGCACCCGCGCGTACAGCTCCGCCGGCCACGGGCTCCGCGTCTGGAGCAGGTGCGGGACGATGGTCATGCCGGCGATCAGCGCGGTCGACGGGTCGCCGCGGCCGAGCGCCAGCAGGATCCTCGTGACCTCCGTGAAGGTTGCGCCGGAACCGCCGTACCGGGGATCGACGCCGGCGGTCAACAACCCTGTCTCGTGCAGGAGTTGGATCGGCGCGTGCGGAAAGGCCCCGGTGCGGTCGTGCTCGGCGGCGGTCGCCGCGAGCGACGCGGTCACCTCGTCCAGGCGGTCGAGAGCTGCGGGTAACAGTCGGCTTTCGGTGGCGGAGCTCATGAGCGCCCCACCGGGGCGGGAGACGGGGATGCGGTGACCATGTCTGTTCCTTGTGGCTCGGTAGCTGTCCGGACACGTGGGGTGAGCGGCGCGGGGCAGCGGAAAGTGCTGCCGCGCGCTGTGGGTGTGACAACAGGCGTGCTGCGAGGGAGAGTTGGAACGCCGGTCGGGGCGGGACCGAGGCCGTGTCAGGAGCTGGGGACCGTCACCGGCTCAACGACAGCTGGTCGACTTGACCTTGCCGAAATCGACGACTCGGCACTGCGTCAGGCAGGGCATCAGGCGAGCGCTTCGCCCCTGCAGGCATACGCAGACACCGGCCGGGCACCGGCCGAACTCCGTAGCAGTCACAGACCTGAACATGCCTTTGAGCATGAACGACGATGGTGCCCTGCGTCCAATGCCGAATTCTGATCAAAACCGATCGGTCGTGATTATCGATGCCGCTCCGGCCTGCGCCGATTCGGCGGGCCCGTCCTGGAGACCTGCGTGCTCGTGGCCCTGCTCCAGGCCGGACGGTGTTCCGACTCGGGTACTTGGATCATGTTCCCTGTTTGGATCACGCGGACAGCTCGCGGGGCGCCGCCCCTGGTCGCACGTCCCTCTCACGGTCCCGTAAGCCGGAGCCACTACACTCTCCTCCCCTGACCGCTCACGCGCGCGGTCGGCTCCCGCTGCCGCGGGCACTGATTCATCGGGGGAGAGCCATGCGGGATCCAGGGCATTCAGGGCCGGACGTCGGCTCGGCTTTCGAACGGCTCCTGTGCCGGGCGCTGGATTCCGGGCGGGTCAGGGAGGCGCTGGGCCGGTCCTGCGGGAAGCTCGACCGCGAGTGCCTGCGCAAGCGCGCGCTCCGCGAGCGGGCCGCGATCGCCGAGGCGGCCGCGGCCGAGTACCGCGAGTACGTGGAGGCCGGCGGCCGACAGGACGCTCGTGGCGACACCGGTTCCCCGGCAGTGCCCGGGAAGCGGGGCGGCGGCTGGCTGATGGCCGCCCTCGCCTTCGTGGCCGTCGTCGCGGTCGCGCTGCTGGCGCTCGGCTTCGCCTTCCGCGCCTTCGTCGGGCGGCCCTACGTCGGCGACGGCGTGATGACGGCCGGGCTGATCGTCGGCGCCGTGGCCGCCGGGGCCATCGTCGGGGACCTTGTCTGGTCGTGGAAGGCACCGGCCCGGACGACCGCCGGCGAGGAAACGGCCGAGGATGGCTGGATACAGGAGGAGTGGGAACTCGCCCTGCTGGAATGGGGATTGGTGCCGTTCCTGCTCGACTGCATCGAAGAGCCCGGGCTGCTCGAACAGGACAACCGGTCCGCGCGCTGACTCGTACGGGCCGGCCGGCGCGTCAGGGGCTGGTGGCGCTGGGCGGGTTCGTCGCCGGTGTGTCCGCCGAGCTGTGGTCGGGCGAGAACAACGTCACGCCGACCAGCAGCGCCCCGAGGAAGATCAGCACGGCGGCGACCATGACCACCGTCCGCGATGTGCGCGAGGTCCGCGCTGTCTGCGACCGCCGTCCGGCGGTGGCGCGGACCCCCTCGCGCGGCCGACGCCGCGTCCGGTGGGCGGGAGCGGTGCTGCCGACGGAGGTGGGGAAGGCGTACGTGGTCACGGACCCCGAAGCCGAGTTCGCCCTGGGCTCGCCGACCGCCTCCCGGTAGGCCGCACGCGGCACCGGCACCGGCGCGGGCTGCGGCGCGGCGGCGGGGAGCGGCTCGGCGAGCCCTTTCCACGCACCCGTGGCGAACCAGTTGGCCGCCTGCCCCGCCGTGGGGCGGTCCTCGGGCCGCTTGGCGAGCAGCCCGAGCAGGTAGTTCTCGAAGGCGGGCGGCAGCCCGACGCCCAGCTCCCGTGGCGGCACGGGGGGCGTGTCGAGGTGGTGATGGAGCACGGCGATGGCACTGCCGGCACGGAACGGCGGCTGTCCGACGAGGAGTTGGTAGAGCACGCAGCCGAGCGAGTAGACGTCGGACGGCGGCCCGGCGGGCTGGCCGAGCGCACGCTCGGGGGCGATGTACAGGCTCGTCCCGACGATCTGGCCGGTCGCGGTGAGCGCGCCACCGGGGTCGTTCATGAACTGCGCGATCCCGAAGTCGGCGATCTTCACGGATCCGTCGCCGTCGAGGAGCAGATTGCCGGGCTTGATGTCCCGGTGCACGATGCCCTGTTCGTGCGCGGCGGCCATCCCGGCGGCCGAGTGGGCGGCGATGCGGGCCACCTGCTCGGCGGGCAGGGACCCGGCCTGGGCGAGCACATGGGAGAGGCTGTCGCCCTGGACCAGTTCCATCACCAGGAACAGCCGGCCCTCCTGCTCGCCGAAGTCGAGGACACCGACCACATGGGGATGGCTGAGCCGGCCCGCGGTCTGCGCCTCCAGGCGGAAGCGGGCGGCGGCGGTGGGTTCGGAGTTCTGGGCGTGCAGGAGTTTGACGGCCACGGGTCTGCCGCCCACCTCGTCGTACGCCTGCCAGACCTCGCCCATCGCGCCACGTCCGATGGCGACGTGCAGCCGGTACCGGCCCGCTATCAGCACCTGTTGTTTCATCCTCACGCAGTGAGACCGACTCGACCGCTACGGCCCATGTCCCTTTGCGGGGACGGGTGTTGGTGGGGAGGCCGCAGCTTCCCTACCCTACTGGCGGGCCGAGGGTGTTCGCCCACGATCGGGGATCGCCGGTCGGACCGATCGGGCCGGGCCGGGTGTCAGTGGCGGCTGGCAGCATGCACTCCATGACCACAGCGACCGCGGCCGACTACGGCTGGATACGCGACTTCTCATCACCGTTCCGCTATGCCCTGGAGAGCGGATACACCCTGACTCTGGTGCGGGGAGTCCCTCCTGAGCAGCTGCTCGCCCTGGCGGGTGCCGAGCCGAGGGGGGTGTGCGAAGGGGCCGACGAACTGATCGAGCGACATCAGGAGCTTCTCGAAGAATCCGAGGGCCAGGACGGCCCCTACGTCCTCGCGGGAGCGTGCGCTGTCCCGGGTGAGGAAGGCGATTGGGCTCTCGTTCTGGCCCTCGGTGGGGATTCGTGGCCGCCCGGCTTCATGGAAACCCTCTCGGCCGGGACCCGTGCCGTCTCCCATTCGAGCAATGGCGGGAAGCCCATGGAATTCTTCCACTGGTACGAGAACGGGGAGTTGCGCACTCATTTCGAATGGCCCAGGGTCCGAGGCGGCAGCACCCCGGACGAGCTCAATTCCTTGATATGCGAGGTCGGTCTCGGCCTCACGGACGAAGAGATCTCCCGTGCCGATCGCAAAGCGGCGGTGTTCGCACTGGCCGAGCGCCTCACCGGGGTCCGGGTGACCGCGGAACTGCTGGCGCTGGCCGAATACCGGACGGCCGCGGTGCCCGAGGAGCCGGTCGAGGACTGGAAGGGCATCATCATCGACATCACGGATGCGCACGGCGTGCGGACCTACGTGCACATCGAAAATGATGGCTGATAAGGTCTGGATTTATGAGCGGAAATATATATGTGGGAAATGCGGGCAAGGACGCGCCACTTGACCGAGGATGGCTCCTCGGTCATTTCAAGGAATCCGACGACCCTCGCCACACCGACGCCGTAGAGGTCAAGTGGGGTATCCATCCGCAGGGCGACGAACGCCTGGAATGGGTGAGAGGCGACGAGCGGACCGCTCTTCTGGTGCTTGTCAGCGGGCGGTTCCGGGTGGAATTCCCGGAGCGGAGCGTTCTTCTGGAGCAGCAGGGGGATTACGTCGTGTGGGGTCCCGGAGTCGACCATTCCTGGTTCGCGGAAGAGGAATCCGTGTTGGTGACGGTTCGCTGGCCGTCGGTGTCCGGCTATGCGGTGACACCGGAATAGCGAAGAGGAATGGCCGGCACCCGGGCTCGTCAGGCGGCGGGTTCGGGTGCGGGGTT
>NZ_JAEQAZ010000117.1 GCF_016654115.1 Streptomyces sp. MBT53 | reverse complement strand
CGCGGAGGAGGCCCCGAGCAGTCCGAGGGTGGAGTAGGCGCCGGCGCTGTGGCCGTAGACCGTGACGTGGTCGGGGTCGCCGCCGAAGTGGGCGATGTTCTGCTTGATCCAGGTCAGCGCGGCGATGACGTCCTGGAGGCCCAGGTTGCTGGCCTCGGCGAGCCGCCCGCCGTACTGCGAGAGCGAGAGCGCGCCCAGTGCGCCGAGCCGGTAGTTGAGCGACACGCTCACCACGCGTCCCGTCGCGGCGAGACCGGCGGCGTTCGAGGTGGGCTGCGTGTTCGCGCCGAACTCGAATCCGCCGCCATGGATGTACACGGCCACCGGCAGCGTCTTCCCGGCCGGCCGCTCGGGGGCCCACACGTTCAGGTTCAGGCAGTCCTCGCCCGTTCCGCTGTCCGCTTCGAGCCAGTCGCCGCTGTCGGGCTGGACGGGGGCGATGCCCTTGCGGTCGTACGGGCGGTCCGGGTCGAAGTCCGCGACCACGGGGCGGCGGTACCGCTCGGCGGTGGCGTACGGGATTCCCCACCAGGACCGGACCCCTGGTGCGGTCGGAGCCTTGGGCGCGGTCGCGGTCATGGCGTGGGATTCCTTCCGGTGCGGTCGGGGTTTTCGCGCGGTGCGTCGGCTGCTGGTTGCTTGCGGTGACGCTCCTCAATCATTTCCTCTGACCCCGCACATCACCTGACAGACAGCGGTCACCTGATGGTCACCAGGCGACACCTGTCTCTCTTCTCCGACGGCGCCTTCGGGATGCCCTGTCCCTGCCAGACCGCTCGTATGCGGCTGCAACATCACCACCACCGCCGGCCTCCAAACGAGTCGACCCATTCGCGGCTGTACCGAAGGCGGGGCCGACTTCTTCCCTCCCTGGGTTCCGTGCCCTCCGCGTGCCCGTACGGACGGAAAACCACGGACAACAGCGGTCTGGTCCGACCCACACGACCATCCCGAGAATCAGGCATCTATGCTGGTCAGAGCCATCCGGCCCATCCAAGCGCCGTCGCTTCCCAAGCTGAGAGTGCGAGTTCGATTCTCGTCACCCGCTCTTCTTGAAGCCCCAGGTCAGCAGCCTGGGGCTCTTTCATGGCGGGCTCTCAGTCGCATTTTCCGGCGCACAAGGCACCCGAAGATTGGGCACGCGGAGGGCACGAGCGCTTGCCGAGTGCCACCCACTCGCCACTCCCACTGCCGGAACACGCCGCTGACCTGCCGTTTCATGACACTCACCGCAGCGGTCACCGATGAGAGCCCTCAGCCTGCCGCCCCCTGCGGACCAACTGGCGCTTTCCTGCACTGTGAAGGGGACAGCAGTCTCAGGCTTGCCATGTAAGACAGATCGTCTTACATTGGTTTCATGGCTGACACCATCACGATCCGCAGCGACTCGGAGACCGAGCGCGCTCTGGACGTTCTCACCCATGACGGCAGTTCACGCTCGGCAGCCATCCGCCAAGCCGTGCTCGAAGCCGCCCTACGCAAAGAGCGGGCCGCCGCGATGCGTCGCGCCGTCCTGCGTATGCCGCTTGGTGAACCGGACGGCATCGACATCGCCGCGGAAATCGCCCACAGTCGCGAGGACGAGCGCTGATGATCTATCTCGACTCGGCCGCCGTCGTGAAACTCGTCCACGCCGAGTCCGAGTCGCAGGCTTTGCGCGACTGGCTCGACGAACGAGCCGAGACCGGATGGACGAGTTCGGTTCTGGTGGAGATCGAGTCGTCGCGGGCCCTTGGGCGCTACGCCCCGGAGGCTGTCGCCCGGCTCCACCCGGTCCTCGACCTGATCGAGTTGGTGGAGCTGGATGCCGGCATTCGCATCTTGGCCCAGACCGTCAAACCTGTGACCGTACGGAGTCTGGACGCCATCCACCTGGCAACGGCTCTCCGTATCCGCTCCCAGCTGACCTCCTTCGTCACGTACGACAAACGACTGGCCGATGCTGCTCAAGCAGCCGGACTGACCGTCGACATGCCCAACTGAGACATCTCTTCACCGTCAGGGCCCGGCAGAGGCTCCCGGCCTATGGATACCTGAGGCGTCGCCCGAGCAAAGCGTCAGGCCACCGCTCAGCAAGCCTTCGGTGGAACACACGTCGACGTCCCGCTGAAGGCGCCCGCATCGACCTCGCTTCAACCGCGTGCCCCATCCGTGCCCTTCAGGGCGGACGACAACGGCCACCAAAAGTGCGATCCCGACCCGCCCACGGGGCCTGACCTCACGTTTCCACAGGTCAGTACAGTAGTCGGCGAGCAAGCTCCGTCGCTTCCCAAGCTAAGAGTGCGAGTTCGATTCTCGTCACCCGCTCCGTGCGAAACCCCCGGGTCGATCACCCGGGGGTTCTTTGTTGTCCAGTCCAATGTGCGGTTTCCGCGCCCCCCGCGTGCCCCGAGTGCAGGTGGTCCCCCACGAGTCGACCCCGCTCGCGTCCCATCTGGCGTCCATCCTCCGCCCGGCGACGTCGTCCTCGTGAAGGCGTCCCGCGGCGGACAGCTTTGGCAGATCGCCCAAGCGCTCACCGGACAGCCCGTCACCGGCCTGTGAGCAGCCGTCGGACCATCACTTGTCGAGCAGCCATGGGCCCGATCAAACGGAGCAGCCGACCTCCGCGATGAGTTCCGGGCTGTCCCTCGTGAGAACCGAAGCGGCGCTTTCGCGGGTCAGCGCATCGCCCTACGCGAACACACCACCATTTCCTGCGCCGCCGACCGCTACACACTCCAAGTCGACTTCAGCGTAATCGCGAGGTCATGGCTACTGACTAAATAAACTCGCCGAATTGAAGCGGGCCGAATTCGGTCTGCGGGTATCGCCGCTTCCCTTATGGGACGAAGAGCTCCCGCAAGCCGGATGCTTGCGGGAGCCCTTCTGCCCTCGGAGTGCGCGCGGAGCGCGGCCTGCGGTAGCGAGTCCCTCCCAGTCCTGCGTGGTCGTGGGGGCATCGCGTGTGCCGGTACGACGGCGAAGCAAGCCCATGGCACAGCCGCAGAAGCCCCGCGCCGATCAAACAGGCGCCCTGCTACTGGGACGGATCAGTGCACGGAGTTGGCGGCGGCGACGATGGCGCGGTCGACCGCTCCCGGGCTGATCGAAGGAACGTCGTGTCCCGAGCGGGTGTAGGTGATGTGGGCGCCCACCCGGTTGGCCTGGAACTTCTGGGCGGCCGTCGGCACAGCGTGGTCCTCCGTCGAGATGACCGCCCACTTCGGCGTCTTCGCCGGCGGATTCACCGTGGCCTTGTCGGTGAAGGCCGAAAGGGCGACCGGCTCCTGAGTCACCGAGGCGACGCTGATGGCCGACTTCGACAGCCCGTTGCCGTACACGGTCCCGAACTTGTCCGCCTTGAGGTACACGTCGGTGTCACCGCCGGGCAGCGGAACGGTGCGGAAGTTCTCCGAAACGAGCTGCGACCCGGGGAACTGTCCGATCAGTGAGCCGGCGGCTTCTCCCGCCTTGGGGATGAGAGCCGCCACGTAGACGAGGGCCTTGACGTTCGACGTCGTCGCGGCGACCTGGCTGACGACCTCTCCCGCGTAGGAGTGGCCGACCAGCACCACGGGACCCTTGACGGTCTTGACCTGCGCCTCGACATAGGCGCTGTCGAAGGCCAGGCCGCGCAGCGGGGTGTCGATCGCGAGGACCGGGTAGCCCTGCTGCCGCAGGTAGCCGATCTCGCTGCTCCAGCTGGAGGAGTCGGCGAACGCCCCGTGGACCAGGACCACCGTCGGCTTCGCGCGGTGCGCCGTCTGCGAGGCGACGGCGTGATCGTTCGCCCTGGTCGTGACGGCGCTCGCGTTCGTCACGGCAAGCGAGGCTACGACCGCGCCACTCACCAGCCCGGCAGCCACCAGCGTTTTGATTCGAACGGTGGACTTCATTTGTTGTTATTCCTCTCGAAGTTGTCCAGCCGAATCGGCAGAGGAAGCGCCATGGTCCGCATGAACACGGAAACCTTTTCTCTTGCGGCCTGCTGCGCTTCGCCAAATCAACTATGGCGGTCGCTTCGGCGGAACGCTAATGCCAATCCCGCTCCCGTCCATGTCGATCCGGCATGAGCCGGCGAACGACATTTCCAGCACCGAATTCCTGACGTTTTAAGTGCGCGGAAATACAGAGAATGAGGCACTGCGACGGGTACGAACGGGCACGGTCGCCACAGGACTGCGGTCGTCCCGGTGACCGGCCGACGATCATGTGAAGCCGGTGACGTCAGCACGCCGACAGCTGATGTCACAGGGTTCGAACCCCTGCCGTTCATCCATGACTTGGAGCCTCAGTGCACTACGGACTCATCGCTCCGAGCGCGCTCGCCACCGCCCCACAGCAACGGTGGATACGACGTCTCCCATTACGACCTGCGGCTGAAGTACCAGTCGGCACGGACGAGTTGGCGGGGACTCCCAGGACGGGGTTGGACCAGGGCGCGGACATCACCGTCGTAGTGCGCTACAGCGAGACACCCGCGTCGAAGCACGCATACGGATTCACCGCCTGGCTGCACACGGCGGACGGCGCGGTCGCGGCCAACGAGCCGGAGTCGGCGTGGTGATGGTTCCCCATCCGTACGACGCGCTCGGCGGCCATGTGCCGGACGTGCCCACCGGTTTCGCGCTGGAGACCCGGACCCGGCCCTTCTACAGCCCCCCGAGGGGGGCTGTAGAAGCACACCTACGGCAACGCGTCGGTCGTGGACTTCCAGCGGTACGCCGAGAAGGTGTCCCGCAGGGAGCTGGGCGCGCTGTTCGACACGTGGCTCTTCAAGCCGGCCAAGCCGGCGGTGCCCGCCGCGGTCGGCAGGTCTTCCCTTCCGGTTCGGCCCAAGTCGTGGATGCAGATCGAGGCGACGAGCGAGGTGCACGAGCACTGAGCGGTGGGCAGCCCGCGTCTTCCCCCGTCACCATCGCGGCCCTGTTCGGCTGAGCGGCGGACTGCCGGGCCGGCCACAACGGTCACGGCACACCCCGTTCTCGGGCGCCGTCATGTGTACATCCAGATAGGACAAGTAGTGCGCATACACAAGCTGGGCTCTGCCCTGGTCGGAGTCGTCGCCGTGCTGGCGCTGACCACCGGATCACCTGCTTCCGAAGCAGCCGCTCCCGCCCAGCCGGACTCCGGCTCACCCGCGCCCGGTGCCCTGCACAGCGAGCACGTGGTCCCCGGCAAGACGGGGTCGGCGGTTCGGAACGAACTGCCTGCCGAGGTCTCCCGGCGGTTCTACGAGCTCAACTTCGCCGGGCACGTCGGCTCGGTCGGCGTCGCCGAGGACGCGCCGAACGCCGCGGATGCCACCACGAGCGCCCTGTCCTCCTGGACGGGGAAGTTCCACGCCTCCTGGGGCGTCTCCCCGACCAGCGGAACCATGCACGGAGCGCAGGCCACGCACAGCGTGAACCTCTCGGCCCCGGTCACCGGCGACGACACGGTCTACGCGCCGACCCTGGACCCGAGTTACGCGAGCTGCATCGAGATGACCACGATCTACTTCCGCAGCTCGATCTGGGTCGGCGCGTGGGACTGGTGTGCGGCAGCCCCGGGCTGGGCGAAGACCACGGTCGTCGACTCCGCCTTCCTGGACACCTACACCAAGAAGGTGAACGGCCGGCCGTCGTACTCGGTCCAGGACATCCAGACCAATGCGACGACCAACGAGTGGACCTCGTACCTCTACAACTACGACACGCACACCTGGGAGCCCTTCTTCCAGAGCGCGAACACCAGCAAGCTCGGCAGTTCCGGCGGCGGCTGGGACATGATGGAGGTCTACACGAACTACGACCCCACGACCGGTGAGGGCCAGTACTGCGCGGAGACCAAGGGCGCGGCGTACCAGACCACGGGACTCCAGTACCAGTCCTCCTACGGCGGCGGCTGGACGGCAGCCACGGCGGCCAACTCGACCGTGCCGGCCACCGTGAAGTCGTCCGACCTCGGTTGCTCGGATCTGTCCTACGCGGTGCTGACGGCGAACACCGGGTTCTCCTTGACCAACGAGAAGAACCCGACGGGCCCCCTCAGCAACTCCGCCGGGATGTGTGTGGACAACCGCTCGGGGAACACCACGAACGGCAACCCGATCCAGCTGTATTGGTGCAACGACACGAACTCGCAGCAGTGGACGCTGAACCTCAACGGCACGCTGACGGTGGAGAACAAGTGCATGGCCGTCAAGGGCGGAGGCACGGCCGACGGCACCGCCGTGGAGCTGGACGACTGCGACGGCTCCGGCGGCGGGACCTGGCAGACGCGCGCCGACGGCACGATCTACAACCCGCAGTCCGGCAAGTGCCTTGATGCCACCGCGAATTACACCACCGCCGGCACGCAGCTCCAGATCGCGAGCTGCACCGGTGCCGTCAACCAGAGGTGGAACCTGCCCACCTGACACTGCGTCGAGGGCGGCCTGCCGAAGCGTGCTCACGCACCCGGTAGGCCGCCCTGTGGTGGGATCCCTCGAAGTCTCCGGTGGGGGCCAGACCTGCTCGGGCAAGAGCGCGCGAGGGCCCATGGCACCGGACGCGACGATGTTCCCGCCTCCCGTCCGTCTCTTCCGCCGCCCCCTGCCCTCCAGGCGTCCAGAAGCGCGGCCCGGACCGCCTCCTCCGACTCCTCCGGTTCCGTGTCTTCGCCGGAAGTCGCCGCTCGCTCGTCCATGTTTCGTCTCTCCGTCGGTCTGTTCGCCTCGGTCGGCAGTGGGCGGTCCGGGCTGTCGCATCGAGCTCCGGGTCCGTAGGAGCCGTTCAGTCGTCACTTCAGTGCCTGCCGCGCTTCGCCGGCCCAGGCGTTTCCCGGGTCTTTTCGACGACGCCCATGAACGTCGTGCGCCCCCATTGGGTCGTGCAGTCGACCGACAGTCCACGCCGTGCGAGGCGCTCGTCGAGCCGTACGATCCTGCCGTGCAGCGCTCGGCGGCTCATCGGTTCCCCGGCGGTACCGAGCAGCAGGCACAGGTCGTGGCAGCACCAGGGCCGCGAGGCGGAACAGAGGACCTCGAACAGCACCTGCTGGGAGTGCTGTTGGAGGCCGACCTCACGGAACGCTGGCGAATCCTCGGCTTGCCGCTGCCGCGTGGGTCTCATGTCCAGCCATCGCCGCTCCGCGGTGATTCTGCTCGCGAGTTCCCTGGGCGGCGAGTCGCGGAGGAGGACGTTGGCGGCGCCCGCCAGGAGAAGCCCTACGGAATCCGTGTGATCGGGTACGAGCACGACCACGGATGAGATGTTGCTGAGCGCGCGCACGCGTTGCTCAAGACCGTCGCTCCACTGCGCCCCGGGTACGTCCAAGACGGCGAGGCGAGTGCCGGCCTCGTGCAGCAGCGCGCCGTAAGCCCGCTCGGAGCCCCAGTTATGAGTCCGGGCGGGCAGCACATGCTGACTGCGCAGGGCGCGGAGCAAGGACGCCGTCCGCTCGCGCTGAAGCGTGAGCACGGTGCTCACCGGATAGGTGACTTCCTCCTCTTCCATGAGGCCGATGGGACCGTGGCCGATGCTGAGGTCGGTCATGTTCGACGTTCGCCCTCCGGGGTTGCGGAGCCTGGACCTGGGCTGGAGGCGTTGGCGAAGGCCGGCCCTCTCGGACGTCAGCGGGTCGGCGGGCGACAGAGGCGGACCCGCCCCGCCCGCCGATTCTCGGTCAGGCTCCGCCGATATCGCCGATACCGACTCGGGCCGTTCTGATGCCGGATCGGCATGTGCCCAGCTCCCCGACACGCCATTCGCACAACTGCCGTGCCGCAGTGTCTGTTCGGCCCCTGTCGAGGTCCTGTTGGTACCCGATGCGCCACGGCAGCCGTGAACACGTCACCCGGACCCCTACGTTGGTCCACGTCGGCCTCCCCCGGTCCCCCTCGGTGGGAGGCCGCGCCGATGCCCGTCGAGTCGCCTTCGGCGTCGGAGTCATGGAGAGCGCGGCCTGTCGACAGGCCAAGTGACGTGCGCCCTGTGGGTTGCCGCTCGCCCTTCCCGTTCCGCCCTTCCCGTACAGAGAGCCGAACAACGATGCTCGAAGAGCTTCATGTCCAGTCCGAGGCAAGGGACAGGCGGCCCGGCAGGCGGGCCGACCATGCGGTTTCTCGCCGAAGGTCGGCTGTCTTCTTATCCGCCGTGCTGACGACGTTCCTTGCCGCCTCCAGTGCGCCCACTCCGCTCTACCGCGTCTACCAGGCGAGTTGGCACCTCTCCTCCGGCACGGTCACCGTGGTCTACGGCGTGTACTGCCTGAGCGTCCTGGTCGCGCTCCTGACCGTCGGGGCGCTCTCCGATCATGTCGGCCGGCGGCCGGTCATCGGCGTCGCTCTCGCCCTCGAAGCACTGTCCATGCTGCTCTTCCTGCAGGCCGGCGGTGTGACCTCGCTGATCCTCGCCCGGACGCTCCAGGGGCTGGCCACGGGTGCCGCGACGAGTGCGCTGGGTGCCGCCCTGCTCGACGTGACCAAACGGTGGGGGCCCCTGTTCGTCAGCGTCGCTCCGCTCATCGGCATGGCGTCGGGGACGCTCGGTACGAGCCTGCTCATGGACCTGATTCCGGCTCACCTCGGCAGCGTGTACACGCTGCTGTTCAGCGCGCTGGCCGTCCAGATGCTGGGTTTGGCCTTCCTCCCGGAATCGAGGCTGCCGAGCCCGGGAGCCTGGCTTTCGGTGCGACCGCGGATCCGCGCTCCCCGGTCCAGCCGCCGAGCCCTCCTTGTCACCGCACCCGTGTTCGTGGCTGTCTGGGCCCTGGGCGGTTTCTATCTGTCCCTCGGACCCGATCTGGTCCAGGGCATCACCGGATCGGCGTCGTCGACCGCCGACGGCCTGATCGTGTCCCTGCTGACCGCCAGTGCGGTGCCCGCAGTGCTGCTGACCCGACATACCGACGCCGGCCGAACGGCTTTGGGCGGCTCCCTGCTTCTGACGACGGGGGTGGCCGTCACGCTGCTGGCCGCACACCGCGACTCCTCCACAGCTCTGTACGTGGGGACCGCGGTGGCCGGTGCGGGATTCGGCCCCGCGTTCCAGGGCGGCGTCCGTCTGGTGACGGCGAACGTCCTCGCGACGGAACGGGCGGGCCTGATGGCCGCCATCTACACGATCACTTATACGTCGATGTGCGTTCCGGTACTGGTCACGGGTTTACTCGTCGGCGAATACGGTCTCCTGCACTGCACCTTGTTCTTCGGTATTTTCGTCATGGCGCTCTCGCTGACGCCGTTCGCGGGTCTGGGGAAATTCTCCGCCCATATATCAAGTAGGGGTACGGCATAGTGAAAATCAAAAACGCGCGCAGACGCGCACCCATGCTGCTGGCATTTCTGGCGGCCGTCCTCGGCACAGTGGCGAGCACCTCGGTCACCGCACAGGCTGCCGACACGGACAGTAAGGCGCCCGCCGATTTCGTGGCGCTCCACGACGTGGCCCCCGCGATTCTGCAGGACATCCGCTACGCCACCCCCCACAATTTCATCGGCACGCCGATAAACGGCTATGTCGAACCGCTGTGCATCGTCACCGCCCCGACGGCGCAGGCCCTGGCGAAGGCCGAGCGCCACTTCCTGGCGCAGGGCTACACGCTGAAGGTCTACGACTGCTACCGGCCGCAGCGCGCGGTGGACCAGTTCGTCGACTGGGCGCAGGACCTGACCGACCTGACGATGAAGGACGAGTTCTATCCGCAGGTGGACAAGGCCAACCTATTCACCGACGGGTACATCGCGGCGAAATCGGGACACAGTCGCGGCAGCACGATCGACCTCACGCTCGTGAAGCTGCCGGCCCACCCGACGCGTCCTTACGTCCCCGGAGAAAAGCTTGAGCCGTGCTACGCGCCGGCCGCGCAGAGGTTCCCGGACAACTCGATCGACATGGGCACCGGATACGACTGCTTCGACACGCTCGCGCACACCCTCGACCCGCGCATCGTGGGAGTCCAGCACAGCAACAGACTGCTGCTCAAGGACGAGCTGGAGTCACTCGGATTCGTGAATCTCGCCGAGGAATGGTGGCACTTCACCTTCGCCGCCGAGCCCTACCCGTCCACCTATTTCGACTTCCCCGTCTCCCGTTCCTCACTGGCCGGCTGACCGGACAACCGAGGACTTCGGTCCACCGACGTGCGGCGCCGTCCTTCCGACCGGGAGGGCGGCGCCGCGCAGCGAAGGAAGCAGAAACCATGACCGATCGATCCGCCTCCCCTCCGTCCGGATCCCACCGCAGGCCGCTGGTGATACTTCTCTTCGGTGGCCGGAGCTCCGAGCACGGCGTCTCCGTCGTGACCGCAGGGGCCGTACTGCGAGCCATCGACCGGACGAAGTACGACGTCCTGCCTGTCGGCATCACCCGGGACGGCCGGTGGGTCCTGACGTCGGACGATCCTGGGCGCATGGTGATGGTCGACCGGCGGCAGCCCACGGTCGAGCAGCTCGCGGACACGGACCGGGGCAACATCGTGGTCTCCGTCGACCCGACCGATCGGACCGTCGTCCGCGGCGAACGCGGCGCGGCGCCGAAGGTCCTCGGCGAAGCGGACGTGGTCTTCCCCGTACTCCATGGACCGTACGGCGAGGACGGCACTGTGCAGGGCCTGCTGGAGCTGTCCGGCATCCCCTACGTCGGCGCGGGCGTTCTCGCCTCGGCGATCGGCCAGGACAAGGAGTACATGAAGAGGGTGTTCAGCGCGTTCGGTCTGGCGGTCGGGCCGTACTTGGTGATCAGGCCCCGCGAGTGGCACTCCGACGCGGCGGGCGCCCGCGCGCGGATCAGTGGCTTCGCCGACGCGTACGGCTGGCCGCTGTTCGTGAAACCCGCACGCGCCGGCTCTTCGATCGGTATCACCCGGGTCGACGGCAGGGAGGAGTTGGAGGACGCGATCGCGGAGGCGCACCGACACGACGCGAAGATCATCGTGGAGGCCCTGGTGCAGGGTCGCGAAATCGAGTGCGGCGTGCTCGAATTCCCCGATGGACCGCGGGCCAGCGTGCCGGCCGAGATCCCGGTGCCCGACGCACACGCGTACTACGACTTCGAGGCGAAGTACCTCGATTCCACCCCCGGAGTGGTGCCCGCGGCACTGACCGACAGCCAGACCCATGAGGTGCGCCGACTGGCACTCAAGGCGTTCGAGGCGGCTTCCTGCGAGGGCCTGGTCCGCGCGGACTTCTTCCTCACCGAGGACGGACAATTCGTGATCAACGAGATCAACACCATGCCCGGTTTCACCCCCGTCTCGATGTACCCGCAGATGTGGCAGGCCAGCGGCATCGGGTACGGAGACCTGGTGGACCGTCTGCTCCAGGCGGCGCTGCGGCGGTCCACCGGCCTCAGATGATCGGAGGCTCCCAGCCCGCAACGGGAGTACCGGCTGTACCGGGCCGACTATTCGCCTGGTCTTTCGTGCTGAAGGAGTCCGGTTTGAATGGACGTCACCGGAGACTTCGGTGGCCACTTTATGTCAGCCAATCATGGCCGTGGATGCCGAGTGGCGCCAATGCCGTTTCGCGAAGAAGTTATGCCGGTTGGGTATCACCAAAGCCCAAGGAGTTTTTCCGGCAGGCAGTTCGACAGGAAAAGCAGCGTGGCTAACATGGCCGTCATGGATATCGATCTCCGGCGTCTCCGCTATTTCGTGACGGTTGCCGAAGAGCTCAGCTTTGTGCGTGGCGCCGAACGCCTGAACATGACGCAGCCCGCGCTGAGCCGGCAGATCCGCGCCCTTGAGGACGATCTTGGAGCGTCGTTGCTCCAGCGCGGCCCGCTGGGTACGGCGCTCACACCGGCCGGTGGTCAGCTGCTGGAGGACGCACGGCCACTGCTCGCGGCATCGCTGGCTTTACAGCGGCGGGTCCGCCTCGCCAGCCGTGAGGGGCACCACTTCACCATCGGTTTCATGCCAGGGGTCATAGTCACGCCGATCGTCAGGCAGTTCCGGGCGCTGGCGCCGGAGGTCAATGTGCAGGTGCTGCACACGGCGCCCACCGACCAGGTCGACTATCTGCTCGACGGCCGTGTCGACGTCTGCTTCGTCCGGCTGCCGCTGCCGGTCGACACCTTCGAGATTGTTCCCCTGTTCCCCGAACCGCGCGTCGCGGCACTCTCCGACGAACATCCGCTGGCGCAGGCGCAGATCGTCGACATCGCGGAGCTGACGCCGTACCGCTTGCTGCAGGACTCCGATGACGTACCGGAGTGGCGTGGAACCGGCTTCCACGCGGCAGCGGTGCGCGACCGTCGGGAAGCCGACCGGCCCACCTCGATCGAGGAGAGCCTGGAAGCTGTCGCGTCCGGCACCGGGTTCATCGTCGTCCCGGCCGGCCTCGCCGATTTCTACCGTCGCCCCGACATCCGCTACGTCCAGCTCGCGGGGGTCGCCCCGCGCATGGTGGCGCTGGCGTACACCAAGAACCGGAAGATGCCGTCCATCGACCAGTTCGCCAAGATCGTGATCGCGGCGCTCGGTTCGACGTAGAAGCGTCAACGGCCGACAGGCATGACTTGGGGCTTCCAGGCGTCATGCCCGATCGGCATGACGGTTCGGGCAATCGGCATTGGCGTGACAAGTCGTGGGCCGCAAAGCTCGGTGGAAGGCGGAACAACCCTGCCCGGTCGGGCTCTCAGGCGCTGGTGAGCGGGGGAGAGATGGCTGCCTATGACTATGTGGTCGCCGCCGACGACAGGCCCGAACATCGAGAAGGTTTTCATATGCCGAGCACTGAATGGCGCGAAGTCTTTCTGCCCGACGAGAGCACCCGGCACGCCGACCAGGCGCGCGTTTTCACTGAACTGCAACGCAAACGTCTGAAGAAGCAGGGCCACGGGAGAGCTCTGCATCGCAACGGAGTGGCCGCCCTGAAGGCTGTCCTCGCGGTGGAAGGAGATCTTCCCGAATATGCGCGGCAAGGGATTTTTGCCACTCCTTCTGCCTTTGAAGCACATGTTCGGCTGTCCAATGGAAACTTCTCCCTCGACCGGGCTCCGGACATCCGCGGTTTCGCGATCAAGGTGCTCGGCGCCTCTACGCCGTCGTCCACCGGCGTCGAGCAGAACTTCACCCTGGTCAGTCAGGAGACCCTGAAGGTCAGCGGTAGTGCGGACGTCGTCGGGATCGTCGATCTCTCCACGAGTGCGCCCGGCGCCGCGCTTCGAAAGGTCGCTACGAAGCCGCAGCTCACACGCAGCGCTGTCGTGAACTTCCGGGACATGGCGAAACCGTTCAGCGGATTCGCCACGCATGACTTCTTCAGCATCATGCCCATCACGTTCGGCGACTACGCCGCGCGGTTGAAGCTGTGCGCCGCCTCGACAGCGGTCAACAAAGAAGCACGCAAGGATCTCGCCGCCGACATCTTCGGGCGACTCGCCGACGACGACCTGGAGTTCCTCTTCCAAGCCCAGTTCTTCGAGGACGAGCGGCGCACGCCGATCGAGGACTCCTCGGTCCGCTGGGACACGCCGTGGCTCACCGTGGCGCGCCTGCGCCTTCCTCGGCAAGCACCTGACGAGGCGTTGGCCGAGACCATCGAGAAGAGCAGCTTCAACCCGTGGATCGCGGCCACCGAGCATCGGCCCCTCGGAGAGTTGATGCGTGCCCGCCAGGCCGCGTATGCGCTCAGCTGGCACAACCGGGGCGTAGCGCCCTGACCGTGATCCATCCCAAAATCGCGAACCTCGTCGGCAACTCCACGTGCCCGCAAGAGGGTTGATGCCGGACCGGCATGCCGAACCCCCGGATAGGCATTGGCGCCGCGTGATCGGCCCGGGCCAGGATGTTCGACGTGCCCCACTTCGACCTCGGGGTCCCGGCGCGGCTGCGGTAACGCACTGCGTGGCGAGGACCCTGCGCGCCTGAGCGCAGCGATCGTCGAGCCGGAGCCGCTCAGACGGAGCGCGCGTCAACGACGGCACACCAACTCCCAGTCGGCGAGGCATCGCCATGCCTTGCCCTGCCCATCCCTCACGAAAGGCCCCTCGATGTCCCACCACCAGGATTCAGCCGCCGCGAAACAGGACCCTCGTCTGGACATCAGCGATGTCTACCTGTTCAAAGGGCGCAACGGCACCGTCTTCGTCATGAACACCAACCCGGTGTCGGCCGACAAGGGCTTCCACCCCGAGGCGCTGTACGAGTTCCACATCGACACCGACAACGACGCCGTGCAGGATCTGACGTTCCGGTTCAGATTCCTCGCGCCCGAACCCGACGGTCGGCAGGCTTGGGTGCTCGACCGGCTGACTGGTGCCGAGGCCGCCGACCGCAACGCCCCGGGGACTCCCGTGGCGACCGGCAGTACGGAGGAGATCGTCACCACGCCCGATGGCCTCAAAGCCTTCGTCGGCCGGGCCGGAGACCCGTTCTACCTCGACGGCACCGTCATCACGGCGGTCGTGACCGCGCTCCGGAACGGCGAAGCGGTGGACCTCTCCGCGTTCGACCCGCAGCGGGCCTCGAACCTGTTCGCCGGCACCAACGTGACCGCCATCGTCCTCGAAGTACCTGACGACCTCGTCGGATCGGACACGATCGGTCTCTGGACCACCACCGCGCTGGACGACCACCACGGTGGCTGGCTGCAGATCAACCGGTGCGCGAAGCCGCTCGTCAGCACGCTGTTCGACGTCACCGAGGCCGGCTTCGACGACTACAACGCCACCGATCCGCGGGACGACCTCGACAACTACGGAGACCTCGTACGCCAGAAGGTCGCGGCTCTCGTGTCCGCCAACGACACGCACTCCGATCCGCAGGGCTACGGCGCCGCGACGCGGGACATCATCTTCCCGGACGTCCTGCACTACCAGGTGGGCACCGAAGCCGGCTTCGGTGCGAAGGCCCGCAACGGCAGGGGACTCACCGAGTCCGTTCCCGAAGCGATGTTCGAGATCGTGCTGAACGCTCCCGTCTCCATGGGCTTGGACGCCGGTTACGCCACTGGGACGCTGCGCGCCGAGTTCCCGTACTTGAGCGCACCGGCCTGATGCAACCAGGGCATCGGCCGGACGCCGAGCCCCGAACCTCATGGCACCCGGCCCGGCGGCCCTTTCCAAGTCGATCGCCGGGCCGGCTGCCTCACCACGTCCTCAGGTCCGAGCGGCGAAACCCGCTCCGTACCCGTCCCTTCCGGAACGAGGAAATTCCACCATGTCCCGCCGAATCCTGATCGCCTGCGCGAGCTTCGGTTACCTGTTCATCGCACTGTTCTTCGCTGCCCTGCTGATCGCCCACTGGATACCGCCGATGGCGCCGAACTGGTCGGCGGAGCGGGTGGCGGCCTTCTATACGGACCACGCGAACTCGATCCGTACCGGCCTCGTGGTCATGCTCGTCGGCGCGGTGGCGACCGCCCCCTTCGTCGCGGCGCTGTCGAGTCTGATCCGGCGTATCGACTCGCGGCTGGCGCCGTTGGCTGCCATACAACTCGTCTGTGGTGCCGCGAATGTGGCCGCGATCTTCGTACCGGTCCTGATCTTCACCGCGACGGCTTACCGGCCGGACCGTTCGCCCGACATCACGATGGCGCTCAACGACCTGGGCTGGATCAGCTTGGTCATGAACGCCTTTCCGGCGATCGGACAGGCCACCGTGGTCGGAGTGGCGATCCTGGCCGACAAGCGCCCCACGCCGCTTCTGCCCCGCTGGGCCGCGTACCTGAACTTCTGGATGGCCTTCCTCTTCCTGCCGAGCATCCTGCTGACCTACTTCAAGACCGGTCCCTTCGCCTGGAACGGCATCCTCTCGTTCTGGGTCGCGGCCAGTGCCTTCGGCGCCTGGTTCCTCGTCATGACGTACCTGATGGTGCGGGCCGCGAGCCGGGTGGACGACGACCGGGCCCCGGCCGTCCTCGAACCCGTGGCATGACCGCCACCGCGGCCGAGACCGAGCACTCGGCACCCCCGCACCACCGCCACATCCCTGGCGAGCCAGGTCTGTGGATCTTCCTCCTCGGCGACATGATCATGTTCTCGGTGTTCTTCGGCTTCATCGCGGTACTGCACGGCCGCCACCCGAGGATGTTCCGGGCCTCCCAACAGGCCCTCCATCCAGACCTGGGACTGCTGAACACTCTGCTCCTGCTGACCGCCTCGGCGCTGGTGGCCCGCGGGCTGCGACAGCTGCGATCCGGCAGACCCGCGCGAACACTGCCATGGGCGCTTCTGTGCGCGCTCGGCTTCGCCGCCGTCAAGGGTTGTGAATACGCGCTGGTGATTCGCGACGGGCATACACCGAGCAGCAACGACTTCTTCATGTACTACTTCGTCTTCACCGGAATCCACCTGGCCCACCTGACGATCGGGATAGGCGCCCTGACGGTCCTCGTCGTCCTGTCCCGTCGGCGGGCCCTGAGCCCGGGCCACCTGCTGGTCGCCGAGGGGGCGGCTGCGTACTGGCACATGGTGGACCTGCTCTGGCTCGTCCTCTTCCCGCTCTTCTACCTGGTGGCGTGACACATGTGGGTCTTTCCGGCACTCGTCCTGGCCACGCTGTCGAGCTGGCTGCTGGGCGTCGAAGGCAGCACGTCGACCGCGATCGGCTGCGCGGTCGTGGCGATCGCGCTGATCAAGGTACGCCTGGTCGGCCTGCACTTCATGGAGCTGCGCAATGCCCCGGCGGCCCTCCGCGTCGCCTTCGAGATCTATGTCGCGGTCACGGGCACCACCTTGCTCACTCTCTATCTGGTCCTCTGAAAGGTCAATGCCCATTCGGCATGAGCGGCGACATCATCGGCATTGGCGATATTCGACGAATTCCTCAATAATTTTCTCAGCGACTCCCCAATAGAAGGGAGTTGACGAGAATCGGAGGTGAAAAAATGAGGAAGCAGCACTCCTGGTAAATCGACCGACCGCTCCGGTTCCCTTTCATCGGTTCCGGAGCGGTCGCGCATTCCGCGCAATATCCACCATCGCGAGAAACAGGATCCATCACCTTGCGGGCCCCACGTCCTACGATGCCGGCGCCGCTGCGCCATTCCGCATTCAGAAAACTCTGGTCCGCCACCACTCTGGCCGCCCTGGGCGATGCCATCTCCTCGGTGGCCCTGCCGCTGGCCGCGATCGAGGTCCTGGACGCCGACGCCGTCCAAAGCGCGCTTCTGTCGGCCGTGATCTGGCTCCCGAGCCTGTTCCTGGCCATACCGGCCGGCTCCTACGCCGACCGGACGGGATACCACCGCAGACTCCTGGCCGGTGCCAATCTCCTGCGGGTCGCCGCCCTGAGCAGCGTGCCGATCGCAACGGCCTTCGGCGTGCTCTCGCTCATCCAACTGGCCTTCGTCCTGGCCGTCATCGGCCTGTGCTCGGTGCTGTCGAATGTCAGCGAGAGCGGCCTGTTCGCCACCACCCTGCCGTCCGAGCTCTACGTGGCAGGGCAGGCGGCCTCCTACACAGGCCAGACCGCCGCGATCCTGACCGGTCCTGCCATCGGTGGATTGCTGGTCCAACTTGCGGGTGTACCGGCAGCGGTAGGAGTGGACGCAGCCACCGCCGTCACGGCCGCCCTGTTCCTCCTCCGGCTGCGCCCGGTCGAGCGCCACCACGAACCCGACTCCCCGCAGAGCCGTGGCCGGCGGCCGGGTCTGGCCTTCATCCGGCGAAATCCGCTGATCAGAACCGCCCTCTTGGTCACCGCCACCGGCAACTTCTTCAACATGCTCTTCCTGTCGGTGCTCGTCTGGTACTACGTCCACAAGCTGTCCCTGACCAGCGCCCAGATCGGGTTCGTCTTCAGCGTGCAGGCCATCGGGGGACTCGCTGGCGCGGCGCTGGCCTCCCGGCTCGCCCGCCGCATCGGCCTGGGCCGGATGCTCCTGGTCGGTTGCGTGTTGTCACACGCTCCGCTCCTCGTGATCCCCGCCGTCGGCGCCACCGGCAGCCTCGTCTTCACCCTGGTCCTGGCCTCGACACTGCTGGGCGGCGTCGGTGAGTCCGTTCAGGACATCTCCGTCGGCTCCGTGTTCGCGCTGGTGGTGCCCCCACACCTCCGGTCACAGACCCGGGGCGCGTACCAGACCGTGAGCTTCGGACTCCGGCCGCTGGGCTCGGTCGCCGGTGCCCTCATCGCCGCGACAACGGGAATCCCCGTGGCGCTGTGGGTCGGTGCGATCGGCGGAACCCTTGCCTGCCTCTGGCTTCTTCCCTCACGCCTGCTGTCGTTCCGCGGACAGGGCGAGACGTCCGAGCAGCCGGAAGGCGCCACCGCTCTCTCGCAATGACGCGGGGAACCCCAGGGCGGGCGGCACGCCTGACCCGGGTGGGTAAAGTCCCGGCGAGCCGAACGGAGCCGGGGGCGGTATGAGTAGCTCAATCAGCCAGATCATGGTCGTGATTCTGGGGATCGGCGGCACCCTCGCGTCCGCCTTGCTCACCCAGCGCAGCGCCAACCGCGCCAGGGACCGTGAGCTGCAGCATGCGAGACAACTCCAGGCGGATGAGCGCGAATACGTCACTCGACAGACTCAGCTCGAAACGCGGCGCACCTGCTACGCCGCTCTCAACGCCGGCACTCGCGACTTCGTCAACGTGATGACGAAGCTCGTCCATGCTCTGGACAGGGACGAGGTGACCGAGGAACTGCGGGCAGAACTGGACCGATCACGCCGGGACCATCGCTTGCGTCACGCGGAGGCCCAGATGGTCCTGCCTGACGCCGTCATGGCGGCAGCCAGCACCGCCAACCGTCATTTTGGTGATCTCTACGGTCTGTTGATGCGGCTTGACAGAGGTATCGCCGAACCGGGAGAGAGCGTCGAAGCCGCCCGGGAGAGCATGAACCGGCTGTGGGACTCCCTATGGAAAATGCGCCACATCATGCGCGTCGACCTCGGGATCACACCACCCGATCCGGGCTCGTAGACCTGTTTCCACAGGCCATCACGGCCCACTGGGCAGGCTCATATGAGTTTGTTGCGGATGGCGTAGGAGACGGCGTGGACGCGGTTGCGCAGTCCGAGACGGTTGATGACCCCGTAGAGGATCTTCTTGATGTTGCGTTCGGAATAGCACATCGTGTCGGCCACCTCGGCGAGGTCCAGGCCCTGCGCCACCAGGCGGAGTACGTCGATCTCCCGGGTGCTCAGGCCGGACGACGTCAGGCCCCTGGGTACCAGCACATTGCGCTGGAGGCGGTCCGCCTGGTCGAGCAGTTCGCCCTGTACCGCGGACGGCAACAGCGCTTCGCCCGCGGCGACCGCCAGCACGGCACGGATCAGGACCTGCGGCTGTGCCTCGGCCCGCCAGAGCACGGCCCGTATTCCGCACTGGGCCGCCACCGTCAAGTCGGCGTACCAGCCGTCGCTGACGACGAGCACGATCCGTGTCGGAGGCGGCATGGGCAGGCTCCGCAGGGCTTCCAGCGTGGAGTTGTCGGCGGTCTGGACCGCGGCCACCACGACGTCCGCCTCCGCCACCGTGGTGAGCGCCATTTTCGGTCCGCGGCTCAGCCCGGCCGCCAACCCGGCGTGTGTCACCGGGTCCGCGGCGTCCACGGCCACCGAGACCGAGGTCGTGGGCAGCTGTCTGACGACGTCTGCACGCGGCCGGAGCATCGGTCTGCTCGCATTCTGCGGACGTCTGATCCTCGGCGAGTCGGTGGCTGCCGGGCCGATCGGGGGACGCCGGTCCGTTTCGGCCTGGCGCTGCGTCGGCACCAGCCGTGCCGGGGCTCCCGTCGAGTGGCTGCTCATCGCTGCTCGCTTTCTGAGGTGAACGTGCCTGTCGGGTCAGCGCCGTTGGGCGCGGCCGACAGCCAGTGGGTGGACACCGATCGCGATCCGACCGGTCGGGAGGAGACCTGCGCCCAGACGACCGCGAGCCACACCAGCGCGCGGTCGCTGTGTCTTTGCAGGTCGAGGCCGGTGAGCTTCTCGATCTGCCTGATCCGGTACAGCAGGGTGTTGCGGTGCAGATGAAGGGCGGCCGTGGTGGAGGCGTTGTCGAACTGGTTCTCGGCCAGGCAGGCGAGAGTCGCCGTCAGTGCGCCGTTGTCCCCGCCTGTCAGCGGGCCGAAGACCCGGCGGGTCACCGCGTCCGCGAGTTCGGGAGAGTGCGCCAGGAGCAGCTGGGGCAGGAAATCCTCGACCCGGACCCGTCCACGCCGGTTGGACCGCGACGCGACAGCGACCAGGAGACGCAGATTGTCGACAGCGGTCCGAAGGCCGGTCCGGCCGGTCGGCAAGTCCTGTGCCAGGAGCAGCCGTTGGTCTGCCACGAACACGGACCAGTCGAACGTGAGACTGGTGAGTCCGGCGACGCGGGCGTCCTCGACGAAGGCCAGGGCTCCGGCGCCGCGCAGACGGGCCGCCAGTTCGGCGCGCTCGGCGGGGGCGGACTTGTCGAGCAGCACGACGAAAGGGACGTACGGAGGTGTCAGGTCGAAGCCGAGCCGAGCGGCACGTTCTTGGTCCTCCACCGTGATGGGCAGGTCGGCGCAGAGCCGGTCGAAGACCGTGTGCGCCCGGCGGTCGCCTCGCGCGGACGGCAGGTCGGCCTGGTCCTCGTATGCCTGCGTGTACATCCGCGTGACGATGTCGAGGTAGCTGTCGAGGTGACGCAGCCCCTGGTCTGTCCAGTCCGCCGGCTGCGCGCGTTCCTCCTCGACGGCGAGGCCGAGCACGGCGTCCCAGAAGGCGCGCACGCCCCGGCGTTGGAGCAACAGGCCGCCGTCCAGCGGCTGTCCGGCGGCGGCGCACTCCCGCGCCCGCTCGTACATCTCGGACAGGACGTACGAGTCCGGGGGCGTGCCCCTCACCATCCAGTGCAGGAGCAGGCCGACGTGCCGGCGCAGCGAGGCACGAAGAGCGGAAGCCTCGCAATGGCGCGCCAAGCGCGCGTATTCGGGCGTATGGCGAAGAACGGGTTCCATGCGCTGGGCCACGGCATCGGCGTCGAGATGTTCCAGGACGTCACGCAAAGCCGCTGTCGCGACGGCGGCGTGCTCGGATCTGTCGGTCATGACGAACGGGCACGAACCGGGGAGAGGAGCGAGCGCCACGCGGTGACGTCGTGTGCCACAGCGCTCGGGGTGTGCCCGGTGGACGGCGTGGCCCTTCCCCGGTGCCGGCGCGATCCCATGGTGATTCCTTTCGTGGGGCACATCCGCCCCGCAAGCCCGACGTGGGGCCGATGCCCGAAGGCGTGAACGAGCTTCCGCGAGCAGACGGTCGTATGGCCGTGTCCGCGTTTGCCACGCGAAGGCCCGCTCGATCGACGGCGCTCGCCGGCTGTCCTCGCGTGCCGGGCGTCGTGCACAACTGCTGTGGCAGCAGCGGCTGTTGCTGCCCTTCGCACCGGTCTGACCATGGTGGACCGGTCGGGCGCGACCGCGCCAATGCCTATCTGTTCGATTCTGAAGCCGTTTCGGCATATGCCGTGATGGGCGTGGCTACGATGAGCCTCATGGACCTCGACATACGCCGGATGCGCTACTTCGTGGCCGTGGCCGAGGAGTGCAGCTTCGTGCGGGCGGCGAGCCGTCTCTACATGACCCAGCCTGCGCTCAGCCGTCAGATCCGCGCACTGGAGGAGGATCTGGACGTGGTCCTCTTCCTGCGTGACCGGCAGGGCACCGTACTCACGCGGGCGGGGCACCAGTTGCTGGAGGACGCCCGGCCGATGCTGGCGATGGCGCAGGCGGTGCAGCAGCGGGTGCGGACGGCGAACCGGGAGGTGAACCAGTTCACCATCGGCTTCATGCCAGGTGTCACGGTCACCCCCATCGTGCGGGAGTTCGCACGCATGGCGCCGCAACTCGACATCGATGTCGTGCACACGTCGATCACCGACCAGGTCGACTTCCTCCTCGACGGGCGGGTCGACGTCTGCTACGTCCGACTGCCCTTGCCAGAAGGCATGTTCGAGGTCGTCCCCCTCTTCCCGGAGCCCCGTGTGGTGGCGCTGTCGAGTGAACATCCCCTCGCGGAACTCAAGGCGGTGCACGTCGAGGAACTACGGGACATGACCTTGCTGCAGGACCCGCGGGACGTACCGGAGTGGCGGGGGCGTGTCCCGCGCGATCCGGTGACGCCGCAGGGGGACACCGGACGCTTCCCGGCGACGATCGAGGAATGCCTGCAGACCGTCGCCTTCGGGTCCGGTTGCTATGTCATGCCGGCCGGCACAGCCGGCTTCTACCACCGTGACGACGTCGTCTACCTGACGCTGGAGGGCGTCGCTCCGCGCATGGTCGCCCTGGCCTACTCCAAACACCGGACCATGCCCGAGCTGCTCCAGTTCGCGGAACTCTCGCGTCGCATGCTCGGCCCGGGCCCGGAGTAACGCCCGGCTCCAGTTCCTCACAACAGGGCCCGTGATCGGTGAACGCACGCCACCGGCAAGGTCGTTGTGCCGGTGCCCAAAGAATCGAGATCATGCTGTTCCTGTGCACGTTGCCCACGGCTGTGTCACGCGGCGAGACTGACACACAGGCATCTGCGGTCGTGGGACCCGGCATCTCGGACGGGCGCGCGGCAAGGTGCCCTCACCGTCTCCGCGTCGCGAGGGGGTGACCGGCACCGGACGTCGCTCACGGGCGGCGCAGTGGGCAGGCGCCGAGTCCGCCGCCTCCTGGTCCGGTCGAATGTCGAACGGCAACTGCGCTGGAGTTCCGCCCTCATGTCAACACTCGTCACTGTCGGACGTCACCGCCTGCAGCACCTTCTTGGCCGCGGAGGTTTCGGTCTGGTCTGGCTCGCCCATGACGACCTGCTCGACGCCCCGGTCGCGGTGAAGGTCATGGCGGAGAAGTGGGTTCACCGGGCCGATCTCCGGGAGCGTTTCCTGGACGAGGCCCGGCTGCTGCGCCAGGCCGCGTCGGATCGTGTGGTCCAGGTGTACGACATCGGTCAACTGCCGGACGGGCGGCCGTACTTCGTCATGACCTACGCCGACGGGGGAACCCTGGCCGACCGCGTGGCCCAGGGGCCCCTGGGCGTGGACCAGGCGCTGCTGTTCGCGGTGCAGGCCGCACGGGGCGTGGCCGACCTGCACGCGGTCGGCATCGTGCACCGTGACATCAAGCCGTCCAACATCCTGCTCCAGACGGTGTCGGGCGGCCGTGAGCGGCTGCTGGTGGCCGATCTCGGCCTGGCCAAGAGTCTGGCGCAGTCCGCGGGACTGACACAGGGCGTGGGATCGCCCGGCTACATGGCTCCGGAGCAGGTCCCGGAGGACAGGTTGGTCGATGTCGACGAGCGGGCCGACGTCTACGGTCTGGGCGTACTCACCTACGAGTTGCTGACCGGGACCCTGCCGGGCTCGACGCAACAACTCGACTGGCCCGGACCGCCGCACCCCCAGGTGCCGACGCCAATCCGGCGCGTGACGCGACGCGCCCTCGACCCCGAGCGGGAGCGGCGCTGGGCAGATGCCGCCGAGTTCGCGGACGCACTCGAAGCCGCCGGTGCCACGACCACCCGCAGCCGCCTGTCCCGAACCGCCGCAACCGGCAAGCGCACCCGCGCACGGAGAGTGGGGGCCGCTCTCGCCGGTACCGTCGTCCTCGTGACCGCGGGGCTGGCCACACGCGCGGCCTTCGAAGCGGACTCCGCCGCCGACACGAAACCCCGCGCGGGGGCCGGCGGCACAGCGATCGCCGAGCCGTACGCGAACTCCTCCACGGCCTCGACATCACCGTCCCCGCACCGGGCACCCGCCGTTTCGGCTTCGTCGGCTTCAGCCACACCGTCGGCCACACGGCCATCAAGCCCCTCGGCGGGACTGGGCACCCAAGCGACGAAGACGACGAGTCCTACGGGCAAGGCCGCAGCCCCGGACCCGAGCAAGCCGGCATCGACCCCGCCCGTATGGACGACACTGACCGTGCGTCATGACCAGCAGTTGATGCCGGGCGAGTCCTGGCAGACCAACCGGACGACCATGACGATGGAGACCGACGGCAACCTCGTCATCTACGACGAGGACCACCACCGACGCTGGTCCTCGGGCACCACCGGCACCGGATATCGCGCCATCATGCAGGCCGACGGCAACCTCGTCGTCTACGACAAGGACACCTGGGGCGTCTGGAGCTCCGCCACTTCCGGGCACGACGGCGCCTATCTGTACTTCGGCACCGACGGCGACGTCAGCGTGGTCTACCAGGGCACCACCCTTTGGTCTGCCGACACCCGGCACTGACCCGGTGCCCGTCGTCATGCCTGGGGCGAGCCGAGGCAATCGCCTCGCCCCGCAAGGGATGTGCCGTATGCGGCTGCAACGTCACTTCAACGCCTGGTCCAGGAACAGCGCAGCCCATGCGCGGTCGCACCGTAAGCAGCGCCGCCCTTTGCCCCTCCGAGGTTCCGTGCCCTTCGCGTGCCCATACGGACGGAAAACCACGGTCAACAGCGGTACAACCCACCACACACGGCCCCCCAAAGAAGCAGGCGTATGTGCTGGTCAAAGCCATATTTCCCACCCAAGCGCCGTCGCTTCCCAAGCTGAGAGTGCGAGTTCGATTCTCGTCACCCGCTCTTTTTGAAGCCCCAGGTCAGCGACCTGGGGCTTGTGCTTTTGCGGGGTCTTTCGGTGCCGTTGCGGCAGGTGAAGCCTCGGAAGATCGGGCACGCGGAGGGCACGAACTCCCGGGGCATGTCGCAGAGTCGGCCAGCGGGAGGCCGCTGATCTGCAATGTTGTTCGAAGGATCGGCATGTTCGCCGGTGAAAGCCCTCAGCTTCGCCGTCCCTCGACGCGGTCCGCCGCTTCTGCCGAGGCTTCCACGGAAGCGGGCCGGGCTTTCCGCCTCGCCCTTGCCGTGCGGGGCGCTTCAGTGGTGCGCTCTCGGCAGCATCCTGGTGCGTCCCAGGTTCCCCAGCCGGGCGGCGGGGAGCTTGGGGGTGCGGTGCGTTCGAGAGTGTCGGGGTCTACGGCGATCAGGCCGAAGGTGGGTTGGTAGGAGCCCCCATTCATAGGTGTCGAGGGCGCTCCAGGCCAGATGGCCGCGGATGTCGAGGCCGTCCTCCAGGGCGGCGGCGATCGAGGAGAGGGCGCCGGCGCCGTAGTCGACGCACCGGCTGTCGTCGGCGGTGGCGATGCCGTTCTCCGTGACGATCAGCGGGACGTCGCCGATGATGGCGGCGGTGTGACGCCGAGCGTGGTGGATGGCCTCGGGGTAGTGCTCCCAGCCCGTGAGGGTGCGCTCGGCGTCGTCGGGGGTCGGGATCGGGCCGTCCACGCCGATCCTCGTACGCGTGGAGGACCGGACTCCGATCCAGTCGTCGTCGCGGGCGGCTTCGATGAAGACGTCCTCTCGGGGGTTGCCGTAGGCGGCGGTCGCGGCTTCCGCGCCGGGCATCGCCTGCTGATGGACCTGGTTGGCGGCCCTTAGGGCTATGGGGGAGGCCGATCTCCACCTTGGAAAACCCGGCGGGGGCAAGTTCGACGCGCGCCCGTTCGATGCTGAACCGGTAGTCGGTGAAGCCCGGTTCGGCGAGCAGGTCCATGTCCTCGCGCCGGCGGTGGTAGCTGTCGCAGGCGTCACCACTGGGGTTCGGGGAGCGTGCTGTCCGCTTCGTGTTCCCGGTGCCACCAGTCGCTGTTGACGTTGTTGCCCTCGATCCGGTGGGCGGCGGTGGAGGTGCCCCGGAGGGAATCGGCGGGGAAGGGGTGACCTGTGGAAGGGGTTTTCACGGCCGGGCCGCTCAACTCGTGGTCGGTCCGGGCCAGACGGCGGACGCGTCGTCACGACCGGGATCGGGCAGGCGGACCGGGCGGACCGGGACGGTGCGGGTGTGCCCTTCCGTCACCGTCGTCCAGCGGGCGGGGCGTCCCGCATAGCACAGGGCGGTCAGAACGAAGACGCCGTCGGCGTAGACCTCGACGTACTCGCCGATGGTGAGTACACGCAGGGTGGTCGCGGGCTCGGTCAGGACGGTCTCGCCCAGTGGCGCGCCGGCGGAACCGGTGATCCAGAGATCCTTGCCGTCACAGCCGACCACCAGGGCCGGACCGTCGTCGCCGGTGCGAAGGGTGACCTCCACACGCCCGGAGACAGCGATATCGCCGACCGCGTGCAGCGCCGGGTCCGTCGTCTCCTCCAGCAGCCAGGTGTCGAGGCCGGGCCACCACTCCAGGCGGGGTGCCGAACCCTCGCGTATGACAAGGGACTTGGGCTGGGCCAGCATGCCGCGGCAGCGGTCACCCGCATCCTTCAGATCAACCCGGCGGGGTGTGGTGTGCAGGACGACGCGGGAGCCGTCGGGAGCCGTGATGACGCGGGGAGCGTACGAGCCGGTCGGGCCCAGTGGGCCACGGCGGGTCCACGGTCCCCGCAGCCGCGGAGCGGTCCACGCCTCGAAGCCGCGGGTCGCGCCGAGGGAGCCGATCAGCAACCAGCTTTCGTCGTCGAGGCGTTCGAGGACCGGGCACTCCAACTCGTCCACGTCACCGGGTGAGATGAGCGGCGGGTGGACCGTCCAGTGCTCCAGGTCGTCCGAAGTCGCCCACCCCACACAGCCGCTGACCTCGACGGGAAGCGCCGCGTCGGCGGCGCAGACGACCATGACCCAGCCGTCCGACTCGTCGTCGCGCACCACGAACGGGTCGCGCCAGCCCATGCGTTCGCCGGTGCGGTACCAGCGGTCGTCCGCCTCGGCGACCGGCCCGGTGCCGTGGCGGCGCCAGCCGGTGCCGTCCGTGCGGTCGGAGTACGCGAGGCCGACGGACTGCAACGGCCAGCCGCCGTCGGTCAGTCCGCTGACGCCCGTGTAGAACATCGCCGCCCCGGCCCCCTGTCGTACGGGGTGCATCGTCCACACCGCCTGCTGGTCGAATCGGCCGGGCAGGCCGTTGCCGAAGGCGGTGCCCTCGGGCCGCCAGGCGACCAGGTCGGTGGAGGTGGCCCTGCCGTAGGACGTCTCCATCCTCAGGTGGTCGAACTCGCTCGTCCAGGGACCCTGAAGGTGCAGCACGGTGTAGGTGCCGTCGTCGTCGCGGAGCAGGGCGAAGTCGTTCACGCAGAGGCCGGGCGGGGCGTATCGCATGCACAGTTCCTGTCGGCTCGCAGCGCGCAAACGCGTGCGCTGACCAATGATCTCGAAGGTCTCGCTTGAGAATCAGCCCCAGTAAAACTGAACGCAAACGCTTGCGCAACAACGAGGCCGGGTTTACGGTCACGTCACCCACAGATCACACCGACGTGAAACCGACGGGAGAAAAGCGCTGTGACCGTCAGCATCACCGATGTCGCCCGCACCGCCGGAGTCTCGGCGTCCACCGTGTCCCGTGCCCTGCGCGGCCGGCCGGGTGTCTCCGACGAAGTGCGGGCGCAGATCACGGCCGTCGCCGCACAACTCGGCTATACGGCCTCCCGCTCGGCCTCCAGCCTGGCCAGCGGGCGGACCTTCACGATCGGGGTCGTGGTGCCGTACGTGGGCCGCTGGTTCTTCGGCACCGTGCTGGACGCCGCCGAGCACGTGTTCAGCGCCGCCGGCTACGACGTCCTGCTGTACAACCTGGGCTCCCCGGAGACACGCAAGCGCTTCTTCACCAGGATGCCGGTCCGCAAGCGGGTCGACGCCGTGCTGTCGCTGCTCATCCCCGACGAGGAGGAGTCGGCGGCGCTGCGGTCGCTCGGGGTGCCGCTGGCCAGCACGGTCGGCGGTGCCCGGCCCGGCTTCACCGTGGTCGGCATCGACGACCTGGCCGGCACGGAGAGCGCCGTACGGCATCTGGTGAACCTCGGCCACCGCCGGATCGGCATGATCAGCGGGTCGAGCGGGCCGCAGCACTGGACCACGCCCGTCGCGCGCCGCCAGGCGTACCTCGACGTGTTGGCCGAGGCCGGGATCGATCACGATCCGGCCCTGGAGGCGGACGGCGACTACACCGTCGAGGGCGGTGAGCGGGCCATGACCGAACTGCTGGCCGCCTCCCGGCCGCCGACCGCCGTGTTCGCCCAGTCCGACGAGATGGCGATGGGCGCCCTGCGGGCCCTGCGGCGGCACCGGCTGAAGGTGCCGGACGACGTGTCCGTGGTCGGCTTCGACGATCACGAACTCGCCGACGTGATCGGGCTGACCACCGTCGCCCAGCCGGTCGCAGGGCAAGGCGCCGAGGCCGCCCGGCTGCTGCTGCGGCAG
>NZ_JAEQAZ010000116.1 GCF_016654115.1 Streptomyces sp. MBT53 | reverse complement strand
CCCGCCCCCGCCGACTCGCCCACCGCCGACCCCGTCGCACCGGTCGCCGTCATCCGCGCACCCCGTCCCGCAGCCCTTCCCACAACGGGACGACCCGCACGGCAGTCGCGGGACGATCCTCGGTCCGACAGCCGGCACCCGCCGCCGTCCGCCGCCCGGCACCCGAGGCCTGAGCCCGCTCCCCCGGCCTCCTCGTGCCCTGCCTACCGCTGCTCGCCGTCATCATCCCGCCACCCCCACAAGCTCGTTGTCGCTGTTCCCCGCCAAGTCGTCCAGCCCCAGCATCAGTCGCAGCACCGGCACCACCGCGTCCGCCCGCCCGGCGTCCAGCTCCGCGCCGAACCCGGATATCCCGACCGCCGTCGCCACCGCTCCCGTCTGCTTCCCGGGCCCGCGCCGCACCAGCTCGCCGAGCGTTCTGCGCACCCCCGGCTCGTACGCCGAGAACGTGCGCCGCAGCAGCGGCAGTACGTCCGTGAACGCCTCCGCCGGCACCCCGGTCAGCCATGCGTCCACCAGCCCGAGCAGTCGCTCGTCGTGCACGAGGAGCAGCCCGCCCCCGCCGCCGACGAAGCCCTCGATCCACGCCGCCGCGTCCGCCGGCGGTGTCCCGGGCGAGAGCACCAGCCCCATCAGCCGGGCCGCCTCGTCCGGCCCCAACTCCCCACCGTCCAGCAGAAGTCGTACGGCACGTCCCCGGATGACGCCCGGCACGGTGTCCCGCGCGGAGAGCGTCCGAAGCACCGCACGCCAGCGGCCACTCAGGTCCGAGGTCTCACCGCCGGCATCCCCCAGCAGTCCCACCGCCCCGTGCACCGCGTCCACATGGCGTCGCATCTCCTCGGCCGCGTCCGCGTCGAGGGCCGTGCAGGCCGGGGGCAGGCCGACGAAGATCCGCTCGGCCAGGCCCGCGGCGACCTCCGTCAGCGCGCCGGTGTCGGTGCCGCGTACGTCGCCGTAGCGCAGTGAACGGACCAGGGCGGGCAGCGCCTGGGCGAGGTGGCCGACGTCCGTGTCGAGGGCGGCGCGGTCCGCGAGGATCCGCATCACCACGGGGAGCGTGTCCGGCAGTTCGGCCAGCAGGCAGTGCTCGGCGAGGGCGGTGACGTCGGCGAGGCTCTGCGCCCCGATCGCGTCGGCCTCCGCCTTCGCGGTCGCCGCGGCGAGCACCGTGGTGCCCCAAACGCCCGCCTCGGCGACCCGCACCGCCAACTCCGGTTCCCAGCGCAGCCGCCACGTCTCCCGGAACGTACCCGTGCTGCCCCGCGAGGCGATCGGCTCGCCCCACTCGACCGCCAGCAGTCGCAGGCGGTGCAGCAGTCTGCTGCGCGCGGCGTCGGTCTCCTTGCGCAGGTCGAGCTCCAACTCCCGCTCCAGCGCCTCCGGTTTGAGCCGCAGTCTGCGCTGCTGCCGGTCGAGGTCGCGCTGCAACGGCACGGCGGGGGCGCCCGGCGGCACCTCGCCCAGCACATCCCCGACGACGAGCCGGTCGCGCACCAGGGACAGCGGGACGTCCGAGCCCTCGCACATCACCGCGCGGATCGCGTCGGTGGTCTCGCCGAGCCCCGCCAGTGGACGGCCCCGCATCACCGCGAGGGTCTCCGCCAGCCGTACCGCCTCGATGACATGGGCCGGGGAGACGATCCGGTCCTCCTCCCGCAGCAGCCCCGCGACCTTGGTCATCCAGCGCTCGACGGGCCGGTCCGGCGCGGCGAACAGATGGCCGTACCAGCCCGGCGAGTCGATGCCCGCGCCGTACCCGCCGGCCCGGGACAGGCGGCGGTGTGTCCAGGGCACCCAGGTCAGCTCGGCCTTGACCTTGGGCAGCCCCTTCAGCAGCGCGCGGTCCGCTGCGACAGCCGTCCGCTGCCGTAGCGCGGGCACATGCCAAGCCCCGCACACCACGGCTACGTCGTCCTCGAACTCCCGCTGTGCCGCGCGCACTTGGAGTCGCATGTACGCCTCGCGCACCAGGTCCCGGTCGTGCCCGCCGGCCCCGTACGTCTCGCGGAGCGCCCCCATGGCCTCCTCCAGCGCGGTGAACGGCGCGAACGGGTCCCGCTCCCCCGCACCCCGGTGCTCGACGACGTCCTCCCACCAGCGCTCGGGGTCGTCGTACCCCGCGGTCTCGGCGAGCACGGCGAGGGGATCGACGCGGATGTCGGGGCCGGAGGGTGTGTCTGGGTCGGAGGGCGTATCGGGGGCAGTCGGGTCCGGCTGCCGCTTCTCTCCCGTGGGCTCGCCCTCGGTGTCCGGTGTTTCCGAGGTGTCCTTCTCTTCCCTCCCCCACGCCAGTGTGTGCGTGGCCGGAAGGTCGATGAAGCGGGCCGGTACCCCGTGTTCCAGGGCCCAGCGGATCGCGACCCATTCCGGGGAGAACTCGGCCAGCGGCCAGAAGGCCGAACGGCCGGGCTCGTCGACGGCGTGGGCGAGGAGCGCGACCGGTGGCCGCATGTCCTCGTCGGCGGCCAGCGGAATCAGCGGGTCGGCCTCGGGCGGCCCCTCGATCAGTACGACCCGCGGCCAGGCGGCCGCCAGTGCCGCCCGCACGGCCCGCGCCGAACCGGGCCCGTGATGCCGCACTCCGAGCAACAGCGGCTCAGTTCCGGTCACTTCGTCCCCCTCCTCTCCGGGTCCAGCTCCAAGTGGAGTCCTCGTCGACGGTCCCCCTGGCCGCGCTCACGCGCTCACCTCGCGGCAGGCCCGGTAGAAGTCCTTCCAGCCGTCGCGCTCCCGGACGACCGCCTCCAGGTACTCCTGCCAGATGACCCGGTCGGCCGCCGGGTCTCGGACGACGGCGCCGAGGATGCCCGCGGCGACATCGCTCGGCCGCAGCAGTCCGTCGCCGAAGTGGGCTGCCAGGGCCAGTCCGTTGGTGACGACGGAGATCGCCTCGGCCGTCGAGAGCGTGCCGCTGGGCGACTTCAGCTTCGTCCGCCCGTCCGCCGTGATCCCGTCGCGCAGCTCACGGAAGACGGTCACCACCCGGCGGATCTCGTCGACCCCTTCGGGGACCGCCGGCAGGTCGAGCGAGCGGCCGATCTGGTCGACGCGGCGGGCGACGATGTCGACCTCGGCGTCCGCGCTCTCCGGCAACGGCAGCACCACCGTGTTGAAACGGCGGCGCAGGGCGCTGGAGAGGTCGTTGACACCGCGGTCGCGGTCGTTCGCCGTGGCGATCAGGTTGAAGCCGCGGACGGCCTGCACCTCCCCGCCCAACTCCGGTATGGGCAGCGTCTTCTCCGACAGGATCGTGATCAGCGAGTCCTGTACGTCGGCGGGGATCCGGGTCAGTTCCTCGACCCGTGCCGTCATCCCCTCCGCCATGGCCCGCATGACGGGGCTGGGCACCAGGGCGTCGCGGCTCGGGCCGTTGGCGAGCAGCTGTGCGTAGTTCCAGCCGTAGCGGATCGCCTCCTCCGGTGTGCCGGCCGTGCCCTGCACGAGCAGCGTCGAGTCGCCGCTGACGGCGGCGGCCAGGTGCTCGGACACCCAGGTCTTGGCGGTGCCGGGCACGCCGAGCAGGAGCAGGGCGCGGTCGGTGGCGAGTGTGGTGACGGCGACCTCGACGATGCGGCGCGGGCCGACATACTTCGGTGTGATCACCGTGCCGTCCGGCAGGATGCCGCCGAGGAGGTAGGTGGCGACCGCCCACGGCGACATCTTCCAGCGGACCGGGCGCGGCCGGTCGTCCTGTGCGGCGAGCGCGGCGAGCTCGTCGGCGAAGGCGTCCTCGGCGTGCGGACGCAGTGCCTCCGGCCGCTCGGCCGTCTGCTTCTCACACGCCTGCGCGTTCATGGATTCTGCGGACACAGTCATGGCTGAGGCCCCCTCCAGCTCGGCCGGTTCGGATCTGGTGTCCACCGTGCACCACGCCACTGACAACGCGATCTGACCTGCGGAAACGCGCTGGCGGAGGCATCCGCCGAACCGCTCGCGGCCCGATTGTCAGTGCCGGGATCTACCTTCGATGTCATGACTCAGCAGGGGGTGCGCTGGACGGCTGACCAGGTGCTGGCACTGGCGCCTGACGCAGCGTCACGCAAAGCGGGAAGCAAGCTCGGGGCGGCGGGGCCGTGGTCCGAGGCGGGGAGTTCCGACGAGGGGACGGTGTGGGGGCTGTGCAAGGGCAGCGGCAGCAAGCCGTATCAGACGGTCGTCGACATCGCGGACGCCGCGGGGCCGGCGTACAAGTGCAGTTGTCCGAGCCGCAAGTTCCCGTGCAAACACGCGCTGGGACTGCTGCTGTTGTGGGCGGGCGAGGACGGCGCGGTGCCGGCGGGGCAGGCGCCGGACTGGGCCGAGCAGTGGCTGGCGGGGCGGCGGAAGCGGACGGAGGAGAAACGGGCGGCGGACGCGTCCGGTTCCCCGGCCGCCGCTGATCCGGAGGCGGCCCGGCGCAGGGCGGAGCGGCGGGCCGAGCGGATCACCGCGGGCGCGGGCGAGTTGGAGCAGCGGCTGACGGACCTGCTGCGCACCGGGCTGGCCTCGGCGGAGCAGGCGGGGTACGGGCTGTGGGAGGAGACCGCGGCCCGCATGGTCGACGCGCAGGCTCCCGGACTGGCCGCGCGGGCACGGGAGTTGGGGGCGATACCGTCCTCGGGACCGGGCTGGCCGGTGCGGCTGCTGGCGGAGTGCGCGCTGCTCCACCTCCTCGACCAGGCCTGGTTGCGCCGCGAGCTGCTGCCAGACGGTCTGGCGGCGACGGTCCGTTCCCGTATCGGCCTGCCCGGTTCGGCGGACGGTCCGCCGCTGCGGGACAGTTGGCTGGTCCTCGCCCAGTACGACACGGCGGACGCGAAACTGACGACGCGCCGCATATGGCTGCACGGCACGGCGTCGGACCGCACGAGCCTGCTCCTCTCGTACGGCGCGGCGGGCCGTGCCCCGGAACTCGCGCTGCCGGTCGGGCTGGCCCTGGAGGCGGAGGTCTCGGCGTTCCCCGGTGCCGGGCAGCTGCGGGCGGCCCTGGGCGAGCAGTTCGCGCCGCCCGGTCCTACGACGGCACGGCCGCGAGGTGTGACGACGGCACAGGCCGCCGTCCGCTACGGGGAGGCGCTGCGGGACGACCCGTGGCTGGACGCGGTCCCGGTGACCCTGGACCGGGTGGTGCCGACCCCGGACGGCGACTCCTGGCAACTGGCGGACGCCGACACGGAGTTGGCGCTTCCTCTCACTCCCGCCGCCCGTTCCCGGCCCGGACTGTGGCGGCTCGTCGCGCTCTCCGGCGGCGCCCCGGTCAAGGTCTTCGGCGAACTGGGCCACCGGGGCTTCACGCCGCTGACGGCCTGGCCGGAGACGGCGGGAGAGCCGGTGTCCCTGTGCTGAGCGCATCCACCAACTCACCGGTGTCGCCGTGCTGAGCGCACCCACCAACTCGACGGAAAGGCACCGCATGAACAGCACCTCCGCCGCGGGCGACTGGGAGGAACTCGTCACCACGGCGCTGCTCGGCACGGACCGCCGTACGCCTGCGTGGTGTGCGCCGGGCCAGGACGCGCCCGTGACGCTGCTGGACGCGGCGGCCGTGGAGACCGTACGACGGCGGGCCGGGCTCCGTCCGGCGCGGGCGGCCGAACGGCCGGAGCCGGCCGTGCCCGACACGCGTCCGGCGCTGCCCGTGGCGGCGGCCCGCAGGCTGGTGATGCTGCTGACCGACCGTCCGGGCACGGGCGGTGGGGGACGGCGGGGCAGCTCGCCCGATCTCATGGAGTTGCTGCCCCAGTGGCTGGCGGCGGCCAACGCGCGCGGTTTCGGTGCGCCCGTCCAGGTGCTGCCCGCGCTGCTGGACGCGGCCCGGGGGCGTACTGATCTGCGGCCGGCGGCGCTGGAGTTCGCGGGCCCGCGCGCGTTGTGGCTGGCCCGGCTGAACCCGGACTGGCGGTTCGCCCTGCGCGCCACCCCGGGCGGCGGCACAGCCCTGCCAGATCTCGACGACCCGGGCCAGGTCCAACAGCTTTGGCAGGAAGGGCTGTTCGCCGAGCGGGTCTCCCTGCTCGCGGCGATACGCGCACAACAGCCTGCGGTCGGACGGGAGTTGCTCGTCACCACGTGGGCGACGGAGCGGGCGGAGGACCGGCTGATGTTCCTCGACTCGCTGCGGACGGGGCTCACGGCCGAGGACGAACCCTTCCTGGAACAGGCGTTGGCCGACCGGAGCCGCAACGTACGGGCCACGGCCGCGGAGTTGCTGTCGGCGCTCCCGGACTCGGCGCTCGCCGCGCGGATGGCGGTCCGGGCCACGGCCTGCGTGGCCGTCGACCGCACGAGCGGGGAACCCGGACTGGTCGTGGAGGCGCCGCACGAGTGCGACCCGGGCATGGAGCGGGACGGTGTGGTCGCCAAGGCTCCGGCCGGGCGCGGTGAACGGTCGTGGTGGCTGGGCCAGTTGGTGGAGGCGACACCGCTCGGGACCTGGGAGCGACGACTGGGCGGCCGTACGCCCCGGGAGATCGTGGCGCTCGCGGTGGCGGACGACTGGCGGGGCGAGCTGCACGCGGCGTGGTGCCGGGCGGCCGTACGGCAGCGGAACGCGGAGTGGTCCCGGGCGTTGCTCGGGTCGCCGTCGGCGCCCGAGGCGGGCGGGCCGGGGGCGGTGTCGCTGGCCGAGCGCGCCAAGCTGCTGAGCACGCTCGGCGGGGGCGAACGGGCCGAGTGGGTGGCCGGGTTCATCGCGGCGCAGGGCCTGTCCGAGGCGTTTCAGCTGCTCGGGGTGTGCGCGGTGCCGTGGGCCGCGCCGCTGGGGCGGGCCGTGGTGGACGCGCTCAACATCGCGCGGGACGCGGGGAGTTACCCATGGAGCTTCAGTGGGGTGATGGGACTGGCCGAGCGGTGCCTCGACCCGGCCGAGGCGAGCCGGCTCGACGGGTTGCTGGCGGTGCCGGACGAGTCGGAGGACGCGGCACCGGGAGCGGGGGGCTATTGGGCGGAGGCGTTTCAGCGGTTGGTGACGACGTTGCGGTTGCGGGGCGCGATGGCGGCGGAGTTGGAGGCGCCGTAGATCGGATGATCACCGGCATCGCAGAGTGAAGCCCCTGGCCTTACGCCCCGCCTTACGCCCCGGCCGGTTGCCGCACGTTCTCCCGTACCCAGTCGACGATGGACTGCGTGGTCGCCCCGGGGGTGAAGATCTCCGCGACGCCCTTCTCCTTGAGGGGGGCGATGTCCGCCTCGGGGATGATCCCGCCGCCGAACACGAGGATGTCCTCCGCCTCGCGCTGCTTCAGCAGGTCGATCACCGCGGCGAAGAGCGTGTTGTGGGCGCCGGAGAGGATGGAGAGGCCGATCGCGTCGGCGTCCTCCTGGATCGCGGTGTCCACGATCTGCTCGGGGGTCTGGTGGAGGCCGGTGTAGATGACCTCCATACCGGCGTCGCGCAGCGCCCGCGCGATCACCTTGGCCCCGCGGTCGTGGCCGTCGAGCCCCGGCTTGGCCACCACCACGCGGATCGGACCGGCTGCCACACCCATCACTGCCTCCATGAAGCGACTGCGTTCATCCCTACCGACGGGTACCGCGGCACCCGCTCCGGCGCGGGGAGTGAACGAACGTTATCTCCAGCATCCCGCAACCGGCAGTTTCGCGGTGGATACCGAGGGGGAAATCACACGATGGGACACGTTCACCGCGCAGCGTTCCAGCGGGAACAAGCGCAACGGGAGCCGCAACGAGGTCGCCGCACCACCGCGCCGCAGGCCGCGCGCCGTGGTGGTGCGGCGCATCGGCGCAGGCACGAAGGGCACGCAGGGCAGGTGCGCCACGCCCGCCCCGCGCGTACCCCTCGCGCTCCGTCGGTGGTCCTCGCGGTGGCCTCCCACGAGGGCACACGGGGGACGGAGCTGTCGATCCGTGTGCCGACAGGAGGTCGGCCATGAAGGTCACCAGGGCGGTGCAGCCCCTTCTCCCCCTCTGTCAGCGCCTTCTGCCCAGCAGGCTGGCGGGGCTCTCCATGACCCTCCTGAAAGCGACGGCCCTGGAGATCGCGATCCTCGCGGGCCACCTTCTCCTCTATCCGTCCGGCATCACCCAGGAACGCAGGCTGCCGCTTCCTCCGGCCCCCTCCCCGGAGGACGCGGCACCCCTGCCGACCGAGGCGAAGCCCCCGGTGGTGCTGTTGCACGGGTTCATCGACAACCGCTCGGTGTTCGTGCTGCTGCGCCGGGCTCTGGCCCAGCACGGCCGCCGGCCGGTCGAATCGCTCAACTACTCGCCGCTGACCTGCGACATCCGTACCGCGGCCGAGCTGCTCGGCCGGCACATCGAGGAGATCTGCGAGCGCACGGGCAGTGAGCAGGTGGACATCGTCGGGCACAGCTTGGGCGGGCTGATCGCGCGCTACTACGTGCAGCGGCTCGGCGGTGACCTGCGGGTCCGCACGCTGGTGACGCTCGGGACCCCGCACTCCGGCACCGCCGTGGTCCCGCTGGCCAACGCCCATCCGATCGTCCGCCAGATGCGCCCCGGCTCGGCGGTGATCGAGGAACTGGGCCTGCCCGCCCCCGGCTGCCGTACGCATTTCGTCAGTTTCTGGAGCGACCTCGACCACCTGATGGAGCCACTGGAGACCGCCCGTATCGACCACCCGGACCTGATCGCAGAGAACGTGCAGGTCAGCGGCATCGGCCATCTAGCGCTCCCCGTACACCCGGCCGTCGCGTCGGGCATCCGCCAGGCTCTCGACACGCCACGCACGCAGGCACCGGCCGCCACTCGCCGGGGCGGCCTGACGGTGGCCTGACCGACGCCGCGATTCAACGGCGCGCGACTCCTACTGGTAGCAGGGAGACCCGCACCGCACACTGACGGTGCCCGCCGCCCCGGCCGGGAGCACCGCCGCGCCCTGTGCCGGCGTGGGCCGGTGGGCGCGGCTGATGTCCCACGGCGCGGGGGCGGCCGATGCCGCAGGCCCCACGAGGCCGACCGTCGCCGCGGCCAGCACGACAGCGATCCCCGCCCGTTTCCACACCCTCATGACGTTCTCCCCACGCCGAATGCCGTCGACCGCAGTCAACGCGCCCGGCCTCCGGCACGGGAAGCATTTCCATGCTCTTCGAAGCGTGCGCACAGGTCGCCTACAGCGCCCGAACAGCCTCCGACCTCGAACGTCATTCGAACGCAAGGCCAAACCCGTGCCCGCCGTCCCCCGAAACACGGCCGAATGCCCGTTTCCGGCGGACGCGAAACCTGAGGAAGATTGTCGGGCCCGCGTACTGCCGGGTACAGTCGCCGCACTGCTCTGCCAGCCCCTGTTGTCGAGGCGAAAGAGAAGGAAGTTGGTGAACGACCGTCACCCGTCGGGGATCATGACCACCCCGGCTCCGGCTTCCGATGCCACCTCGGCGCAGTACGCGTCGTACGGCGGACAGGACGCTCAGTACGGTGACTTCACCACGTACGGCGACCACTCCGCCACGGGTTTTCACCCCGGCGCGGACAGCGGCCAGGCCACCGCGAGCTTCGCGACCGACCCGCTCTTCGGCGACATGCAGAGCCACGACACCGTCTCGCACGCCACCGGCGCCTACGACTCCTCGGCCTGGTCCACGGGCGGTCAACACACCCTGAACTACGACCCGTACGCGGCCCAGCACCACGCCGCCTACAACGACACGGGCGCGTACGAGACCACCGCCTGGGCGGCCGACTACCAGCAGCTGTCCGCGATCCCGCCGCAGGCCACCGGCCACGACCACAGCGGTCAGTGGGATGCCAACGCCTGGCTCCAGCCCGACCAGTCGGCCCATTCCGCCGCCCCCGCCGACCAGACCCAGCAATGGGTATGGGGCACGCAGGCCTTCGACACGGGCGCCTACGACGCCACGCAGTGGAACGCCGACGGCAGCCCCGCCGACGCGACCACCACCTTCGAGCAGGCGTCGTACGACATGACGCACGAGGGCGCGTACGACGGGACACACGGGGACTCGTACGACGAACCCGCCCCGGAAGACGGCGAGTTGACCGCCACCGGTGAGCTGCCCGCCCTCGACGAGGCCGAGCAGGACCGGGACGGATCCGAGGCGCAGCCCGAACTCCTCGAGGACCAGGAGGAGTTCACCCCGGCCCCGGCGACCGCCTCGCGGGCCGCGGGCCGCAACGGGAGCCGTTCGCGGCGCCGTACGCCTCCGAAGCGGTCCGCGCTGATGACGATCGCCGTGCCGTCCGCGTGTGTGATGGGGGTGGCGGGGATCGCCGCCGCGTCCGTCGGCACCCTGACCGGCGGCAGCGACACGACGGCCTCCGCCTCCGACGCGACCACGGTGAAGCCGTCCGTCGCGAACAACAAGCTCGACGCACAGATCAAGAGCCTGTCGGCCGGTGCCGACGACTTCGCCGACCGGGCCAGCCGTACGCAGGAACGCATCGACCTCAAGGCCCAGCAGGAGGCCGAGAAGAAGAAGGCGGCGGCGGAGGCGGCCCGCAAGGAGCGGCTGCGCCCCAAGTACGTGCTGCCGGTGACGCAGAGGGGCCTCAGCGCCTACTTCGGCCAGGCCGGCGTCAACTGGATGTCCGTGCACACCGGCATCGACTTCCCCGTCTCGTACGGCACGACGGTGATGGCCGCGACCGACGGCGTCGTCAGCACGAAGTGGAACAGCGCGTACGGCAACATGCTGATCCTCACGGAGAAGGACGGCACGCAGACCTGGTACTGCCACCTCTCCAGCTACCGCGTCCCTTCGGGGACCACGGTGAAGGCCGGCGACCCGATCGCGTACTCCGGGAACTCCGGGAACTCGACCGGCCCGCACCTGCACTTCGAGGTGCGCCCGGCGGGCGGAGCGGCGATCGACCCGCTCCCGTGGCTTCGCAGCCACGGGCTCGACCCGACGTAACTCCCGCTCCCCCTACAGCTTTTCCACCGGCGCGTACCGCAGCAGCAGCCGCTTCGGCTTGGCCTCTCCGAAGTCGACCGTCGCCTCCGCGTTCGCCCCCGTGCCGTTCACACCGACGACCGTGCCGAGGCCGAACTGGTCATGGGTGACCCGGTCGCCGACCGCCAGGGACACGACCGGCTTCTCCGAGGCCCTGCGCGTGGCGAAGCCCGACGCGCCCGAGGCCGACGAACGCGAACGGGTCGAGGACAGCGAGGCCGCGATGCCCGAGGCCGGACCCGTGGACGGCGGGGCCGCCATGGCGCCGGTCCGCTTCCACTCCACGTGTGCCGCCGGGATCTCCTCCAGGAAGCGGGAGGGCGGGTTGTACGACGGCTGTCCCCACGCGCTGCGCAGCGAGGACCGGGTCAGGTATAGACGTTCCCGCGCGCGCGTGATGCCGACGTAGGCGAGGCGGCGCTCCTCCTCCAGCTCCTTGGTCTGGCCGAGGGCGCGCATGTGCGGGAAGACGCCGTCCTCCATGCCGGTGAGGAAGACGACCGGGAACTCGAGTCCCTTGGCGGTGTGGAGAGTCATGAGGGTGATGACTCCGGAGCCGTCCTCGTCCTCGTCGGGGATCTGGTCCGAGTCGGCGACCAGCGCCACCCGCTCCAGGAAGGCCGCGAGCCCGACGGGCGTCTCGCTCTCGCCGTCCCCCGCACTGTTCTCCTGCTCGAACTCCAGCGCCACGGCGGCGAGTTCCTGGAGGTTCTCGATGCGGGTCTCGTCCTGCGGGTCGGTGGAGGCCTGCAACTCGGCGAGATAGCCGGTGCGTTCGAGGATGGCCTCCAGGACCGTCGCCGGTCCGGCGCCGGACTCGACGATCGTACGGAGGTCCTCCATCAGCGTGTTGAACTTCTTGACCGCGTTCGTCGACCGCGCGGCCATGCCGTAGGCCTCGTCGACGCGCTTCAACGCCTGCGGGAAGCTGATCTTCTCGCGCTGCGAGAGGGCGTCGATCATCGCCTCGGCGCGCTCGCCGATGCCGCGCTTGGGGACGTTGAGGATGCGGCGCAGCGGGACCGTGTCCTCCGGGTTGGCCAGGACGCGGAGGTAGGCCAGGACGTCCCGGACCTCCTTGCGCTCGTAGAAGCGGACGCCGCCGACGACCTTGTAGGGCAGGCCGACGCGGATGAAGATCTCCTCGAAGACACGGGACTGGGCGTTCGTCCGGTAGAAGACGGCGACATCGCCCGCCTTCGCGTCGCCCGCGTCGGTGAGACGGTCTATCTCCTCGGCGACGAACTGCGCCTCGTCGTGCTCGGTGTCGGCGACATAGCCGGTGATCTGCGCGCCCGCGCCCGCGTTGGTCCACAGGTTCTTGGGGCGGCGGGACTCGTTGCGCTCGATGACCGCGTTGGCGGCGGAGAGGATCGTCTGGGTGGAGCGGTAGTTCTGCTCCAGGAGGATCGTCGTCGCGTTCGGGTAGTCCTCCTCGAACTGGAGGATGTTGCGGATCGTCGCGCCCCGGAAGGCGTAGATCGACTGGTCGGCGTCGCCCACGACGCACAACTCGGCGGGCGGCAGGTCGTGTTCGCTCGGCGGTACGTCCTCGTCGTGCTGGGCGGCGCTGCCGACGAGTTCCCGTACGAGCGCGTACTGCGCGTGGTTGGTGTCCTGGTACTCGTCGACCATGACGTGCCGGAAGCGGCGGCGGTAGTGCTCGGCGACGTCCGGGAAGGCGCGCAGCAGGTTGACCGTCGTCATGATCAGGTCGTCGAAGTCGAGGGCGTTGGCCTCGCGCAGCCGCGACTGGTACATGGCGTAGGCCTGGGCGAGGGTCTTCTCGAAGCCGTCGACGGCCTGGGCGGCGAAGTCCTCCTCGTCGATCAGCTCGTTCTTCAGGTTGCTGATCTTGGCGCTGAAGGACTTCGGCGGGAACTTCTTCGGGTCCAGGTCCAGGTCGCGGCAGACCAGTGCCATCAGGCGCTTGGAGTCGGCGGCGTCGTAGATCGAGAACGAGGAGGTGAAGCCGAGCTTCTTCGACTCGCGGCGCAGGATGCGCACGCACGCGCTGTGGAAGGTCATCACCCACATCGCGTTGGCGCGCGGGCCGACGAGCTGCTCGACGCGCTCCTTCATCTCGCCCGCGGCCTTGTTGGTGAAGGTGATCGCGAGGATCTGGCCCGGGTGCACATGGCGCTCGCCGAGGAGGTGGGCGATGCGGTGGGTGAGCACACGGGTCTTGCCGGAGCCCGCGCCGGCCACGATGAGCAGCGGGGTGCCGGAGTGGACGACGGCCGCGCGCTGGTTCTCGTTCAGCCCGTCCAGGAGGGCTGCCGGGTCCACCGCCGGGCGCGGGGCGCCGTCCCGGTAGTAGGCGTCTCTGCTCGCGGGCACGTCGAACTTCCCGCCGAACAGGTCGTCCGGAACCGGCTCCGGTCCGTGCTCGTCCTCGGGCGGTGGCGGGGGCTCTTCATCGTGGGCCCGAGGGGCCTTGAGATCCGCCAGGAAGCTGTCGTCAAAGAGGCTGCTCATCGCCCTCCGAGTTTAGGGCGCCCCACTGACAACCGGCCGCCACCCCGAGAACTGGGGAAAAATCACGGACCAGAACCGGTCGATAGCGATCAGCGACGGCCAGACCCACTCATGACCGAGTTCACACAAACGTATCAGGCATATCAGCCATCGACCTTCACACAAGCCACACAAGTTGGTTAGCGTGCGATCAAGCTCCATGGCCCCACCGACCTCGGAAGGAGTCGCCTCCTTGGCGTCGTCGCACCGCAAGCCGCGTTCCGCGGGCTCGCGCATCGCAGGCATATGGACCCCCGCCGACGACGGCGGCGACCGGAGCCCCGGAGAGGTCGAGCAGAAGATCGACGACCTCTACCGCCGGGCGGATTCGGCGACCGAGAGGCGCAGCGCGCCCAAGCGAACCCAGAAATTCAACTCCGTGCGGGGAAAGCCCAGTTCGTTCACCGCCACCCCGCACGACCACTACGACCAGGCCCAGTTGATGAGCCGACTGGCCGCCCGCCGCAAGGCCGCGGCCGACGCGCACGTCACGGAGCGGTCCACGACGACGGAGAGCCTCCAGAGCACCGGCGGGACGCGGAGCGACCCGAGGACGGCCAAGGTCGCCGTCCAGAAGAAGCTCTCCACCGCACGCGCGCTGTTGTCGCGGTCGGCCGCGCGCCAGCAGCGCCAAGAGGCGGCAGCGGCACTCGCACGGCAGGCCGTCGCCTTCGCCCGCGCCCAGGTCGGCAAACCGTACGTCGTGGGTGCCGCGGGCCCCGGCTCGTACGACTGCTCGGGCCTCGCCCAGGCCGCCTGGAAGGCCGCCGGAGTCACCCTCCCGCGCGGGACCACCGGCCAGGCGAACGCGGGCACGACGGTCCCCCTGGCCGACGCGCAACCCGGTGACCTGGTCTTCTTCCACGACGACGTCAGCCACGTCGGTGTCTACGCGGGCGACGGCATGATGATCCACGCCCCGAAGCCCGGCGCCTACGTCCGCGAGGAGTCGGTCCACTACGGGGACGCGTCGGTCATCCACCGCGTGGTGCGGCCGGCCTGAGCGGAATCCGTGGGCACGCACGCGTGCGGCTGTTTTTGACGGCCACGCACGCGTGCAGGTGTTTTTGAGCTCCACGCGCGCGTGGCCCCCTGCCTGCACCGGGACGGCTCCCTAGCATCGAAACCATGTCCGGTACCGGTACCTCCCGTTTCCGCGCCTGGTGGGCGCAGCGTCCGCCGGCGGCCGGGGCCGTCGTCATGGCGACCGGCATCGTCTCGGTCGGCCTGCATCTCACCGGGTACGAGGTGCTGTCCCGTATCGCCTTCGCGCTGGCCTGCGCCTTCTGGCTGGGACTGGCCGCGGACTTCGCCGTACGGCTGCTGCGGGACCGGCGGAGGTGGCTCACGGAGGCGGGGACGCCCGGTGCGCTGACCGCAGTCGCCGCGACCGCCGTACTCGGCACCCGGTTCTCCATCGCGGGCCGGCAGACCGTGGCCGAGGCGCTGCTCGCACTGGCGGTGGTGCTGTGGCCGGGGCTGCTCGTACGGGTCCTGGGGAACTGGCGGGGGCGGATGCCCGGGACGGTGTTCCTCGGCTGTGTGGCCACCCAGTCGCTGGCCGTGCTGGGGGCCACGATCGCCGGGGCCGAGTCGGTGGCCTGGCTCGCGCACACGGCCCTGGTGCTGTTCTGGTTCGGGCTGGTCCTCTACGGGTTCGCGCTGGCCCGTTTCGAGTGGCGGCAGGTGATCATCGGAGCCGGCGACCACTGGATCGTGGGCGGCGCCCTGGCTGTGTCGGCACTGGCCGGGTCGAAGCTGATCGCCGCCGACAGCGCCCGCCTGTACCTGTGGAACTCCGACGACCGGGGCGTCCTGCGAGCGGTGACCGTGGCGCTGCTGGTGCTCGATGTGGCCTGGTGCGTGGTGCTGCTGGCCGCCGAGATCGCCTGGCCCCGGTTGCGCTACGACGTGCGCCGCTGGTCGACGGTGTTCCCGCTCGGGATGACGGCGGCGACCACGCTGTCCGTGGGCAGCGCCGTGGACGACCCGTGGCTCAGGACGCCCGGGCAGGTGGTGCTGTGGATCGCGGTGGCGGCCTGGCTCGTGGTGGCCGCGGGGACGGTCCGGTTCTATCGCGCCGGCACGTCCGGGGTCACGTCCACAGGACCGCGATGAAGATGTTGACCATGGTGAGGCCGCCGACCAGCGCGAACTGGTTCCTGTCGACGGTCTCCTCGTCCCGCTTCACATAGACGAGCCCGAGGATCACGACCAGCAGCGCGAGCTTGATGCCGATCTTGATGTTGTTGACGTGCTGATCGTCGGCCTGGTTGAGGCCGACCAGGATCGCGCCGGTGACCAGCATGGTCAGCGCGCCGTGCAGCATGCCGGGGACGAAGCGGGCCGTGCCCTGGCCCATCGCCTTCATCTGGGTGAGGAAACCGCCGAGCAGCGCGGCGATGCCGATGATGTGCAGGCCGACGAAGAGATGGATGAGTACGTCCATGGTTCCGGAGCCTATGCAGGGGTCCGGGACCGGCCGACACCGGGCTGCCCTGCCACCCACATGACCTTGCATATATGCGGCCCATAGCACCGCGTCACCACCCGCCGCGCCGGAACCGCCGCATCGGTCAGCGCGCCGCGCGAAGGCGGTGGCCCCGGACCGGAATCACAGTCACTTGACGTCAAAAGACGATCACCTCACATCATTTCCGTACATGCGTTACCGGGCCGTCATCTTCAGGTTTAGCGTCCTCCACCAGGTGACCGGCTCCCCACCGCCGCCCGGACCAGGGGCGGCCGTCGGACACCACCGCCGAGAAGGTCCGGCGGCGGCCTGCTCCCCCTGTGCGGGCCGCCGCCGGACGCGCAAACCGCCCGCTCCCCCGGCGGTCGTACGAAAGGACGTGCAGTCCACGTGGCAGCGCACCGCAAGCCCCGACAGCGCTCGCTCAGCGGCCATACGGCCCGCACCGCCGCCACGATCGCCCTCGCGGGCGCGGCGACGGCGACCGGCTTCGACGGGACCTCGCAGGCCGAGCCACAGCTGACACCGACACAGGTCAAGGCCAAGGTGGACAAGCTGTACCAGGAGGCGGAGGTGGCCACCGAGAAGTACGACGGCGCGAAGGAGAAGGCAGACGCGGCCGAGAAGCAGCTGAACACCCTGCGGGACGAGGCGGCGCGCAAGACGGAGAAGCTCAACTCGGCACGGGACGCGCTGGGTTACGTGGCCGCCGCCCAGTACCGCAGCGGCGGCATCGACCCCGCGGTGCAGCTCATGCTCTCGAACGACCCCGAACAGTATCTGGACGGCGCCGAGTTCGCCGACCGTGCGGGCCACCGGCAGACGGCCGCCGTCGCTCTCGTACGGCAACAGCTGCGGGAGATCGAGCAGTTGCGCGGCGCCGCGCACATCGAGCTGACCTCCCTGAAGTCGCGGCAGGCAGAGCTCGGCCGGCAGAAGAAGACCATCAACGGGAAACTGGACCAGGCGCGACGGCTGCTGTCCGCACTGCCTCCGCAGCAGCGGACCCAGGTCGAGCAGACCGCGGGCACCTCGGGGCGCGCCTCACGGTCGGCGACCACGGCACGGGACGGGCTGCACGCGCCCGGCTCCTCGGCCGCCACGGCCGACGCCCCCAACTCCCGTGCGGCGGCGGCCGTTTCCTACGCCTACCAGAAGCTCGGCAGCCCGTATGTCTGGGGCGCGACCGGCCCCAACGCCTTCGACTGCTCGGGCCTCGTCCAGGCCGCCTACAACTCCGCCGGAGTCTCGCTGCCCCGCACGACCTACGCCCAGATCAACGCCGGCCAGCGGGTCTCCCGGGACGAACTGCGCCCCGGCGACCTGGTGTTCTTCTACTCGGGCATCAGCCACGTCGGCATCTACGTCGGCGACGGCCAGATGATCCACGCCCCGAACCCGACCGCTCCAGTGCGGCTGGCGCCGATCGACCAGATGCCGTTCGCCGGGGCGACACGGGTCGTGTGACGGCCCCGCCGACCCCAGCCCCGCCCGACGCTCCCCCAGGTGAACTCCCTTACGGGTCACACCAGTCGGCGGGCCGTCGCCCAGCGGGTCAGCTCGTGCCGGTTCGACAGCTGGAGCTTGCGCAGCACCGCCGAGACATGGGACTCGACCGTCTTCACCGAGATGAACAGCTGCTTGGCGATCTCCTTGTAGGCGTAACCGCGGGCGATCAGGCGCAGAACCTCGCGCTCGCGCTGGGTGAGGCGGTCGAGATCCTCGTCGACCGGCGGGGCGTCGGTCGACGCGAAGGCGTCGAGGACGAAGCCGGCCAGCCGCGGGGAGAAGACCGCGTCGCCCTCCTGGACCCGGAAGACGGAGTTGACGAGGTCCGTGCCGGTGATCGTCTTGGTGACGTAGCCGCGCGCACCGCCGCGGATCACCCCGATCACGTCCTCCGCCGCGTCCGACACGGACAGCGCGAGGAAGCGGACGGGCTGCTCGGCGTCGCTCATCAACGGGGCGCAGCGGCGCAGGACTTCGACCCCGCCGCCGCCCGGCAGGTGGACGTCGAGGAGGACCACCTCGGGGCGGGTCGCGGTGATGACCGTGACCGCCTGGTCGACGTCCGCGGCCTCGCCGACCACCTCGACACCGGTCTCCTCGGTGCGGCCGATCTCCGCCTGGACCCCCGTACGGAACATGCGGTGGTCGTCGACGAGGACCACGCGCACGTGCCGCCCGCCCGCGCTCCCGCCGGTCGGCTCCACAGGCTCGTTCGTCTCGGTCGCGTCGCTCATGACGTCTTCTCCGCCCTCTCCATCTCCAACTCGACCTCGGTACCGCCGTCGGGCACCGCGCGCAGCCGTGCCGTGCCGCCGTGTCGCTCCATACGGCCGATGATCGATTCTCTGACGCCCATGCGGTCGGCGGGTATCGAGTCGAGGTCGAAGCCCGGTCCGCGGTCACGGACGGACACGAAGACCTTCTTCCCCTCCACCTCGGCGTAGACCTGCACGGCGCCGCCCTCGCCACCGTACTTGGCCGCGTTCACCATCGCCTCGCGCGCGGCCTGCATCTGGGCACCGATTCTCTCGTCGAGCGGGCAGTCCCCGACGATGACGACCTCGAGGGGGACGCCGTGCTTGTCCTCGACCTCGGCCGCGCTGCGCCGCACCGCCTCGGCGAGGGTGTCGGGTTCGTCGGCCTCGTCCTTGCCGGTGCCCTCCGGTTTGTAGAGCCAGGCGCGCAGGTCGCGCTCCTGGGCGCGGGCCAGTCGGCGCACCTCGGCCGGGCTCTCCGCGTTGCGCTGGATCAGGGTCAGGGTGTGCAGCACGGAGTCGTGGACATGGGCGGCGACCTCGGCGCGCTCCTGGGCGCGGATGCGCATCAGGCGCTCCTCGGAGAGATCCTGGGTCATCCGCACGAGGTACGGGCCGGCGAGCAGGGTGATGCCGACGAGGACCGCGAGGGCGGCCTGGAGCACCGAACCGAGGTGGGCGGCGGAGCCCTGCAGCACGAAGATCGCGGTGGCGCCGGCGGTGACCAGCAGGACGCCGCCGCCCGCGCGCAGCAGGCTGAGCGTACGGCGACGGCCGCCGACCTCGGCCCAGCGGGCGCGGCGGGCGTTGTCCGCCTGGCGCCAGACGAGGGCGACGCCCGCGCCGACGAGGACGACCGGGAAGAGATAGGCCTTGGCGCCGTCGCCCAGATTCACATTGCCGACGAAGACCAGCGCCACGACGACCATGAGGAGCAGGGCGACGATCTGGCCCTTGTCCGGCTTGCGGGCGACGAGTCTGCGGCGGCCGTCCGGCGAGGTCTCGGTGGAGACGAGTGACGGGGGTCGCTGGCCGGCGACGCCGCCGATGCCGAGCGGCACGAAGAACCAGAACGAGGCGTACAGCAGCGCGCCGAGTCCGTCCGCGAGGAACAGGCCCACGAACACCAGCCGCACCCAGATCACCGGCAGGCCGAGGTGCCCGGCGAGCCCCCGCGCCACTCCGCCGAGCCAGCGTCCGTCGCTGCTGCGGTAGAGCTTGCGCGGTGGCCGCGGGTCCTCGACTGGCACTGCTGCGGCTTCCGGCATGCCACCGATGTTCACACGCCCCGCCGCCGGGAGCATCAGGGTCGGCCCCGGAGACTCCCCTGATCTTCGGAATCGGCGTGGCTCAGGGGCCTTTCGCGGTGTCGGGCGCGGTGTCGGGGTCGGGGTCGAACACTCCCCCGGTCGCTGTCAGGGCGGATTTCAGGGTTCGGCCAGGGTCGTCCCGACTGCCATCGGCGCCTCGCGGCGGGCAGCATGGACGCATGACAGATCACGAGCACGCCGCGACGGGTCCGGGACCCGGCTCCGGCCCCGGCCCGGCAGCGGGCGGCGGGCCGCAGGACGCCGTGCCCGCAGCGGGTGCCGCGTCGCCGCCGGGTGCCGCGTCGCCGGGTGCCGCGCCCGGCGACACCCTCACGGCCGCGCCTCCGCACCGGTTCCGGCGGGACCGGCGGTCCAAGGTGCTCGCGGGGGTGTGCGCGGGGCTCGGGCGGCAGTGCGACATGGACCCGGTGATCTTCCGCATCACCCTCGCCGTGCTCTCGGCGACGGGCGGCATCGGCCTCATCTTCTACGGCTTCGCCTGGCTCTTCGTCCCGTACGACGACGAGGAGGAGAACGAGGTCCGCAAGCTCTTCACCGGCCGCGTCGACGGCCAGGCCCTGGCTGCCGTGCTGTTCGCGCTGGTCGGCTGCGGCGTGTTCCTGTCGATGCTGAGCAACGCCAGTGTGCTCACCTTCGCCGTCGTCCTCTCCCTCCTTCTGGCGGGCGCGGGGTACTGGTCGCAGCAGCGCGGCGCCCCCGACCCCGACCCGCTGGCCGCGCAGGCCGTCGCCGACGCCCCGCCGGAGGCCCAGGCACCGCCGGTGCCCGCCTCCTATCCCTCCTGGTGGCGCGACCCGATCGTCAAGGACGGCACCCACGTCGGTGGCACCGGCTATCTCTGGGGCCCCGGCGACTCCCGCACCCGCGACATCACGGACGCGGTCCACATCAGCCTCGGCCCTTCCTACCCGCACTGGCCCCAGGATCTGCGGCCGCCGCGCCCGCCGGCTCCGAAGCCGCGCGGTCCGCGCTGGATCGGCGGCTGGGTCTTCCTGCTCGCGCTGTTCGCCGGTGCCCTCGGCACCGCCGCGCGGTGGGACGACCAGGCGCTCGGCACCAGCCTGCAGACGGGCCTGGCCTGCGCGCTCGTCGTCTTCGGACTGGGGATCGCGTTCAGCGCGTTCGCCGGGCGTACGGGGGCGGGCTCGGTGTTCCTCGCGATCGTCACGGCCGGCCTGCTCGCCGCCTCCGCGGCCCTGCCCAAGGACCTCACCACCCACTGGGAACGCCTCACGTGGCAGCCCGCGGCGGTGGCCCAGGTGCAGCCGAAGTACGACCTGGGGAACGGCGTGGGCACCCTCGACCTGACCCGGCTGCGGCTGACGAAGGGGCAGACGGTGACGACGTACGCCACCGTGGGCATCGGGCAGTTGAAGGTGATCGTGCCGTCGGACGTGACGGTGAAACTGAGCGTGGACGTGGGCGTCGGGGACATCCAGTTGCCCGGTGACGACAAGAAGGACGTGGACGTGGAACCGGGCAAGCACAAGCAGCTCACTCTGACCCCGGCGACGGGCGTCAAGAGCACCGGCACGCTGGACCTGGATCTCCGGGTCGACGTCGGACAGGCGGAGGTCAGCCGTGCTGCGTCATGAGTTCCAGCCCGGGAAGCTGGTCATCGGTCTCTTCCTCGTCGCCGCGGGCGTGGCCTACGCGGGGGACGCGGGCGGGCTGTGGGTGACAGAGTGGTTCGCGGTGATCCCCCTGGTCGTGGCCGGCCTGGTGCTGGCCGGTGTGGTGGCGGGCATCAACGGGGCGGTCCGCAGACGACGCAGGGTCGGCCGTAGGAGCACGGCCGACCCTGGTCCTGAGATATCCGGCTGACGGCCGACTACCGGTAGCCACCCGCCCGTTGCCTTCGCCTCGCTCGTAGTGCCGCGTCGAGGGAGAACACGGAGGCCCCGGCGAGGACGAGGGGCAGCCAGGCCATCAGATAGGCGAGGTCGTTGCCGTAGTAGTACGGGTCGGACTGCCAGCTGATGGTCAGCCACAGGCTGAGGGAGATCAGCGCGCCGCCGAGTGCGGCGATGCGGGCCAGCAGGCCGATCAACGTGCCGATACCGACGGCGAGTTCACCGAAGGCGATGGCGTAGCCGAAGCCGACGGGGCTCTTCAGGGAGAGGTCGACCAGGGCCGGGATGGCGGACGAGTCGCGGACCGCGCGCATCGTCTCGCCGACCGACCCGGCGCCGGAGGCCTTCATGAAGGCGCTGTCGGTGAGCTTGTCCAGGCCCGCGTAGATGAAGGTGACGCCCAGGAAGACGCGCAATGGGAGAAGGGCGTATCGGGTGGCGGTGTCCCGCCAGCTCCGGTCGCCGTCGAGGTACGGGGTTTGCGTATCCATTCGAGTGCCGTGAGTCATCGCCCTTAGCCGCCTCTCGCCCGCCGTTGACCCCTCAACAGACCATACGTACGAAAAGGGGGACCCGCTCAACCATGCTTCGGACAGTTTTTCGGACTTCGGCCCCGTTCGGGCGGCGATCGACGACGTTCTGTGGAGATTCAGATGTGGGCGCGGATCTGCCGCACGGGGTGCCCGAGGGTTTCGGCGACGGCCGACAGCTCGTCGTCGCCGAACCGGATGAGGCGTCCCGGGTTCCAGACGGCGATCTCGAAGCGGGCGAAGCCGCACGGCCAGTCGTAGTCGAGGGCGTCCAGGGAGGTGCCGGCGGCGCAGCAGGGGACGGTCACGGCGAGGGTCGGGAAGCCGTGCGGGTGGTGCTCCACCAGGTCGGCGTACCACTCCCTGTCGATCGGGGCGCCGCAGTGGGGGCAGCCGATGCGGTGCAGGTTGCCGCCGCAGTCCACGGCGGTCGGGATGGGGTACCAATCGACGTCGATCCGCGGATCCTCGTCGGCGTCCAGGTCGTCGGCAGCGGCCCCGTGGTGCGCGGACAGCCGGGTCACCAGGGCCGCCGCGCGCTCGCCGGCCTCTCGCCCGGGCTGCCAGTGGGGGTCGGTCGGGATGACCGACAGGACGTCCTCGCTCATGGGCGGTTTCAGTCCGCCACGTCGACGACGCAGGCGTTGGTCTCCACGCCCGCCGCGGTCACGACCTGTACTTCCACCCGTCCGGGCTCGACGTCCACGGGGACCGGGACGGTGAGGAGGGTGTCCGTCGGGTTGGAGAAGCCGCCGGTGACCGGGACCAGGGGGACGTGGACGTTGACCGGGCCGATGCGGACGACCATGCGGGAGAGGCGGTCGGCGGTCCCGGCGCCCGGGGGCACGAAGCCGGCGCCGCGGATCTCGATGTCGTCGCCGGTGCGGATGGGGGCGTCGAGGTCGCCCGCCTCACGGGACCGCACCACCGAGAGGATGACCGGACGGCCGCCCTCGGCGTACTTGCCGGCCAGGTATGTCGCGGCGGAGATCAACACCACCACCGCCAAGCCCCAGGGCAGGTCGGGCAGTTGGTCGGGGCGGCGGGCGAGTCTCACGGCCGCGAAGACGAGGGCGACGGCGCTGATCGCGACGTACTGGATGTCGGCGAAGGTGCCGCGGCCCGCGTCGTCGGTGAGGAGGTCGGCCGCGCGCGGGCGGTCGGCGGGGATCTTCTGGAGGCGCTGGCCGAGGACCCGCAGGCCGACGACCCGGCGGACGAGTACGGCGATCGCGCAGACCACGGCAAGGACGGTCACCACACCGGCGCCGCGGGCGAGTTCGAGGCCGGAGATGAGGGCATCGCGTTCGGCGTGGTCGGAGGCGGCGGCGAGGCGGCCGGCCAGGACCAGCACCGCGTACGCCACGAACAGCACCCAGGACACTGCCACCGCGCGGGAGGTCGACAGCCGGTTGTCCTCACCGATGACCGGGGCCAGCGCCCCGCCGCGCGCCCGGTGGAACCAGGAGGCGGCACTCAGCGCGCCGGCGACCACGAGCGCGGCCAGCAGTCCGGCCGTACGGGCCGCCGTCCAGCCCGCGCCGATCGCGGTGAACGCCTGCACCAGAAGCAGCAGGACGAAGCCGCCCCACACGGCGAAGGCCGTGCGGTGCCACAGGCGCGCCAGCCAGGCACCGCCCTCGGCACGGCCGCGCTCGGCGACGTCGTCGGCGGACTGGGTCAGTTCGTCCGAGACCCACTGCCGGGAGGCGGACGCCGAGTGCGCCACCGCGGCCGGCAGGCCCTCGCCGGCCGCGAAGCCGTCCCGCTTGACGAGGAACGCGGCGACCGCGCGCCGATGCCCCTCGCGTGCTCCGTGCGGGCAGTCCCCGCAGGTGCAGCCCCCTCCGTGGGCACCGATGTGCTCGCCGCCCTGTCTCGCCTCCTGCACCGCCACGCCCGACGCCTGCCTTCCCCACGACCCTCATGGACCTCGGCCCTCGACTCCGGGCCCTCACGTTCGGCGACCGGCTCCGAAGCCTTTGGCCACCGCCTTGCAACTCCCGCACGACAACAGCGGATTGTGCCCTACGGGACACGGCTCGCGTCCGGCAGGTCTGGTCAGGGCGGGTGAAGTGAGCACCGCCGTGTTGACCCGGCTGCGAGAATTTCCGTATGGCCGAGATCATCCAGCGCGACGGGACCTGGGCCTTCGACGGCACAACGGTCAGGATCACACCGGGACTTCACCGCTCGGTGCCCCTGTTCCGGCAGACGTACGGCGAGATCGCGGTGCCTCTCGAAGCCGTCGCGGGCGTCGTCTACGAACCCGAACGCAGACGTGGCCGGCTGCGGCTGAGGCTGCGCGAGGGTGCCGATCCGCTGTTGCAGGCGACCGGTGGGCGGCTGCCGGACGCGGCGGATCCGTACCGGCTGATCGTGGACATCGACCGGTCCGGGGTCGCCGAATACGTGGCGGAGGAGATCCGGCACGCGCTGCTCCTGGACCAGATCCCCAAGGAGCCGACCAAGACCTATCTGCTGCCGGGTCCGCCGGTGCCCGTGTCGGTGCGTTCGTCCGACGGCACGGTGTCCTTCGACGGCGCGCAGGTGCGGATCGACTGGGCGGACACCTCGGAGCGCGTGAAGCGGGCCACCGGGCCGCGGATAGTCGCCGTGGGCGATCTGGTGCAGGTGGAGTGGTTGCCCAACTCCGGTTACGAGGACGGGTTCATGCGGTTCGTGACCCGGGAGACGGTGTTCTCCAAGCTGCCGCCGGAGAAGGACCCGTACGCACTCGACCTGTGGGGCAGCACCCGCCGTGATCTGCTCACCGCGCTGGTGGCGACGGCGGTGACCGCGCGGCTGCCGCATCCGTCGGTCCGTGAGCTGGAGAACGGCGAGTTCACGGACCGGCCACCGCGAGCGGCCACTGTTCCGCCTCAGGGCGACCATCACGACATACTCCTGCGCAGGCTGCGGGAGTTGGGCGAGCTGCATCGGGAAGGGGTGCTCACGGACGAGGAGTTCAGGATGACCAAGGCGGCGGTGCTGCGCGGTTTCAGATAGATCGGAGAGATCAGCCAGAGGGGCCTCAGCTGAGGAGGTCGGGTTCGGTGCGGCTGATGTCCTGCCACAGGGGCTGGTAGTTGATCCATGCCACGAGGTCGCCGCCGGTCTGTTCGCGGGTGGCGACGGCGAGTTTGTGGTCGATGAGGAGGGGTCGGCCGGCCGCTTTGGCGAGGAGCTGCACCTGGCAGGAGCGTTCCATGGACAGGAACCACCAGGCCGCCGCGTCCACCGAGTCGCCGACGGTCAGCAGGCCGTGGTTGCGCAGCACGAGCGCCTTGCGGGAGCCCAGCGCGGTCGCGATCCGCTTGCCCTCCTCGGCGTCGACGGAGACCCCGCTGTAGGCGTCGTAGAGCGCGTGGTCCTCGTAGAAGGCGCAGCTCTCCTGGCTGATCGGGTCGAGGAAGTCGCCGAGGGCGGAGAGGGCGCGGCCGTGCACGGAGTGGCAGTGGGCGACCGCGACGACGTCCGGGCGGGCGGCGTGGACCTGGGAGTGCACGGTGAAGGCGGCCTGGTTCACATGGTGGCCGCCCTGGAGCACCTGGCCCTCCGAGTTGGAGAGCACGAGGTCGCTGACGGTGACGTGCCGGAAGGGCATCCCGAAGGGGTTGACCCAGAAGCAGTCGGTGAACTCGGGGTCGCGGGCGGTGATGTGGCCCGAGACCCCGTCCTCGAAGCCGAGCCGGCCGAACAGGCGCAGGGCGCCCGCGAGCCGTTCCTTGCGGTGCCGGCGTTCGTCCTCGACCGACTCGTGCATCGGCGGCATGGCGAACCGCAGCCGGTCGGTGGGCAGGGGGGAGGGCGGCGTCGGCCCGTGCATCGGTCCTCCAGCACTGGGTTTTGTTGTAAGGGCGAGAAGTTACCGCCGGTCGGTCGAAAAGGGCAGTGCAGGTCTGTAAAGAGGACAGAGGTTGTCGGTTATCGGCGGAACACTCGCCGTATGACAGCGAACTGGGCCACCTTCACCGCCGCCGAACCGGATCTCGCCGCGATCGTCGAGACACGCTTCGGGGCCTTCACGCACCACATCCTCGCGACCGTACGCGCGGACGGTTCGCCGCGCACGAGCGGGCTCGAAGTACGGTTCCTGGACGGCGAGTTGTGGCTCGGGATGATGCCCGACTCGCTCAAGGCGTTGGATCTGCGGCGTGATGCGCGGTTCGCGCTGCAGGCGAACCCGGGGCCGGGGACGGACACCCACGGCGGGGACGTACGGGTGAGCGGGCGGGCGGTGGAGGTGACGGATGCCGGGGTGAAGGGGGCGTACATGAAAGAGGTGGAACCGCCGGAGCCGTTCCACCTCTTCCGCACCGAGTTGACGGAGGTCGTGCGGACCTACGTCGAGGACGAGAAGTACCTCGTCGTGCAGGTCTGGAAGCCCGGAGAGCCGGTGCGGACCCTCAAGCGGACCTGATCGTCATCAACAGCGGGACTACTCCCACTCGATGGTGCCCGGGGGCTTCGACGTGATGTCGAGGACGACTCGGTTGACGTCGGCGACCTCGTTGGTGATGCGGGTGGAGATCTTCGCGAGGACGTCGTACGGCAGGCGGGACCAGTCTGCCGTCATGGCGTCCTCCGAGGAGACCGGGCGCAGGACGATCGGGTGACCGTAGGTGCGGCCGTCGCCCTGGACGCCGACGCTGCGGACGTCCGCGAGGAGGACCACCGGGCACTGCCAGATGTCACGGTCGAGGCCGGCCGCGGTCAGTTCCTCGCGGGCGATGGCGTCGGCGTCACGGAGCAGGTCGAGGCGGTCCTTGGTGACCTCGCCGACGATACGGATGCCGAGGCCGGGGCCCGGGAACGGCTGGCGCTGGACGATCTCGTCCGGGAGGCCGAGCTCCTGGCCGACCATCCGGACCTCGTCCTTGAACAGCTTGCGGAGCGGTTCGACCAGCTCGAATTCGAGGTCTTCGGGGAGGCCGCCGACGTTGTGGTGGGACTTGATGTTCGCGGTGCCGGTGCCGCCGCCGGACTCGACGACGTCCGGGTACAGGGTGCCCTGGACCAGGAAGGCGACCTCGGGGCCCTCGTCCGCGATGATGTCGGCCTGCGCCTGCTCGAAGACGCGGATGAACTCGCGGCCGATGATCTTCCGCTTCTGCTCCGGGTCGGAGACCCCGGCGAGCGCGCTGAGGAAGCGCTCCTCCGCGTCCACGACGACGAGCTTGACGCCGGTCGCGGCCACGAAGTCCTTCTCGACCTGCTCGGTCTCGCCCTTGCGCATCAGACCGTGGTCGACGTAGACGCAGGTCAGCTGGTCGCCGATGGCGCGGGCGACGAGCGCCGCCGCTACGGCGGAGTCGACGCCGCCGGACAGACCGCAGATCGCGCGCTTGTCGCCGACCTGCTCGCGGATGAGGGCGACCTGCTCGTCGATGACGTTGCCGGTGGTCCAGTCCGGGGTGAGGCCCGCGCCCCGGTACAGGAAGTGCTCCAGGACCTGCTGGCCGTGCGTGGAGTGCATGACCTCGGGGTGGTACTGGACGCCGTAGAGCTTCTTCTCGTCGTTCTCGAAGGCGGCGACCGGGACGACGTCCGTGGACGCGGTCACCGTGAAGCCCTCGGGGGCGGCGGAGCAGGCGTCGCCGTGGGACATCCAGACGGACTGCTCGTCGGGAGTGCCCTCGAAGAGGGTGGAGGACGAGCGGGAGACGTGCAGGGGCGTACGGCCGTACTCGCGGGCGCCGGTGTTGTCGACGGTGCCGCCGAGGGTCGTCGCCATCAGCTGGAAGCCGTAGCACATGCCGAAGACCGGGACGCCGGCCTCGAAGAGTTCGCGGTCGAGGCGGGGGGCGCCCTCCGCGTACACCGAGGACGGGCCGCCGGAGAGGATGATCGCCGCCGGGTTCTTGGCGAGCATCTCGGCGACCGGCATGGTGCTCGGCACGATCTCGCTGTAGACCCGGGCCTCGCGGACGCGGCGGGCGATGAGCTGGGCGTACTGCGCGCCGAAGTCGACGACCAGGACGGTGTCGGGGGCGGGGGTCGCTGACACGGGAGCGTGGCCTTCCGGCGGTGGGGCAGGGGGTCTGGGTACCGATTCTAACGGGGTCGGCGTGGGGCACCTGGTCGTACCGCGGGCTCCGCCCCCGGACCCCCGGGCCTGTGCCCACCCAACGCCCGGCTCGGCCCGCTGCAAAAGTGCTGTGGCATACTCGCCCCCATGCTCACGCACCCGACCTTCCTCTTTACCTATGGCAACCGGCCCGCCGGCTGCCATGGTCGAGCTGCTTGAGCTACTGACAAGCGACTTTCCAGGCGCCCCGGGCCGACAAGGCCCGGGGCGCCTGTCGTTTCCCGGTCCGTCGGTCCAGGCGCTCCAAGCCACCAGGAGCCCCTCATGACCACCTCCACCTCCACCCCCGAGCAGACCATCGCCGACGCCCGTGAGCGCATCGACGCTCTCGACGACCGGATCATCGGGCTGATCCAGGAACGGGTCGCCGTGTCCGCCGTCGTCCAGGAGACACGGATCGCCTCCGGCGGCCGGCGTGTGCACCTGTCGCGGGAGAACGAGATCCTCGGCCGTTACAGGGACGCGCTCGGCAAGCCCGGTACCTCGCTCGCGATGAAGCTGCTCGAACTGTCGCGGGGGCGGATCTGAGTTCGAGCCCGGTCTCACCCGTACGGCGCGTGACCGCTTCGTGAACCGCTTCGTTGGTGGGGGTGTCCGTGCCAGCCAGGGGCGGGCCCGAAAGAACCACGCGTGGCTCGCTGGGGCGATGAGACGTACGGATCGTGCCGTACGTCGTGGGACCTCGCTCCAGGGTCGTGACCGGACGGCAGGGGACAGCAGCCCGGTCACCCAAGAGAACGGTCGGCTCCGGGGACGCCCGGGGCCGCCCGGCGGAAACTGCAAAAATGCACAAAGCCGGATCGAACGGTTGCGGTGGCCGTCTCCATCCAGCACGATGCGTAGAAGCCCCCCGAGCGCCTCTCCGAGCCCCAAGTCCCAAAGCAGTCAACCGCATTGCGGTGCACCGTCCCACTGCCAAAGGTCGAGACCAAGCGCGCGCCCCCGGTGCGCGGGGGCGCCGACCCGGGGCACTTCGGACAACTTCAGACCAGCGGCGCAACCCCCCGGCGCCGCTCCCAGGCACCGGCGCTGCCCTGACGTCGGTGCTGACGGAGAAGGGCCCCGCGGCTCCGTCCCGCGGGGCCCTTCGCTTGCCCGTCAGCCACGACCGTTGCCCGTCAGCCATGACCGTGACCTGGCTAGGTCCGGCTCACCGTCCCGCAGGTGCCCTGGTCCTTGCTGATGTCCTTGCTGCGGTCGTACGGGTCCGTCGTCGGGCCCGAGGGCGTCGCGCCCGTGGGGGACGACGTGGCGTCGGAGTCGAACTGCGGGTGGAGATAGCCGTCGTAGACGTCGCAGGCCGAGTTGCCGAAGTCCGCGTTGTTGAGGGTGAGGGTCAGCAGGCCGGGGGTGACCACGTAGTGGGCGGGGTCGAGGATCTCGGTGTCGATCACCCGGCGGACGATGGTGCGGGCGACCTCGGTGGAGCCGTCGGTCCGGACCAGCGGGTAGACGAAGGTGTAGTCGGCGTGGACGGTGACGCCCCCGCTGGAGTCCTTCGCGAAGGTGATGCGGCCGCGGGTCTTCACGACCTTGCCGACCAGCCGTACGTCCTTGGGGTCGAAGCGGCTGAACAGCAGCGTGGGGTCGTTGGCCTTGGTCGGGAGGGCCAGGGAGGCTTTCAGGTCGGCGAGGACCTTGGGCTGCTTCGGGTCGAGGACGGCGAGCGCGGCGGACGGGCGGGCGCCGCCGATCGTCTTCGGGTCGAGGTTGGACGCGACGAGCAGGATCTTCGTCTGCTGGAGGGCCAGTTCGACCCGGTCCTTGGAGAAGGTGCCCACGGCGGTCGCCTTCGGCAGGATGATGCCGGCCGCGCCGTCGGCCCAGTTCAGGGCGGGTGAACCGGCGAACGGCCGGTCCAGGGTGGGTATTTGGGGGTCCACGGTGGAGGGCGCGGCGGTCGGGGCGGCGGTCTCCGGGGCGAGCGGGGAGGCCGAGTCGGTGTGGTTCGCGCCGAAGGGGTCGCCGGGCAGCAGCGACGGCCGCATCGCGACCACGGCGACGGCCACGGCGAGCGGGACACCGAGGACGGCCCACAGGCGACGCCTGCGCCGGGCGCTCCCGTTCATCTCCTGCCAGGCCGGACCGGTCCGCCAGCCCTCGGGCTGCTCGGCCTTCTTCAGGCGTTCGGTCACCTCGCGGGCGCGCGCGGATGGTTCCTTCTGTGCGGAAGCCCGGATGTCACGCTCCGTGTCACGGGCGAACTTGTCCCAGACGTCGTCGGGGATCTCCGGGGTCGAGGACGGTTCCTCGGACGGTTTGTCAGACACCAGGTAGTTGTAGGCGCCCGAAAGCGTGTTCACAAGAAGAACTTGGGTGTGACACAGCCCACATAAGAATCCCGTGAGGTTGACACAACCATTCACAGGCTTCCCGGGTCACACCTGCATAACAAGGGCCACACCCGCGCCCCACACGCGGAGCCCTCCGACCCAGCGTGCTGCGCTGTCGCAGCACTCCGGACTTCTTGAGGACTTCATGAAGCTTCGTCGTGTCATGGCCACGGTCGCCGCGACGGCCGCCATCGCTCCGCTCGCCCTGCTGTCGGCGCCGGCCGCGTTCGCCGACTCGCCCGACACGTCGTCCAGCAGTCCGGCGGCCGACGCCAGCACCCCGGCGGCGGACACGAGCAGCCCCGCGGCCGACAACAGCACGCCCGCGTCGGACACGAGCAGCCCGGCCGCGGACACCAGCACCCCCGCCTCGGACACCAGCTCGCCGGCCGCGGGCAGCAGCAGCCCCGCCGCGTCGGGCACCCCGAGCGGGAGCGCGTCGCCGAGCCCGTCCGCGTCGCCGAGCAAGCCGTCCGACGACTTCGACCCGTACGCGGACTGCAAGACGTTCGACCTGGACGAGAAGCTCACCGCGTCGATCACCGGGCTGCCGAACAAGATCGTCGCCGGTTCCGGCTGGCACACCTTCAAGTTCGTGGTGAACAACTCCTCGGACAAGGACCTGCAGAACGTCTGGATCAACGCGCTCACCGAGTACAGCGACGATGTGGACGACAACGCGTCGCTGCTGCTGGGCCTGGCCGAGATCCAGCTGAAGCAGGACGGCAAGTGGACCGACTCCTACCAGCAGACCGTCGGCTCCGGCAGCAGCGAGACCACGCTGTCCGGGAGCGTCGTCGCGGTTCTTCCCACCCTGGAGAAGAACTCCTCGACCACGCTCGACCTGCGCGTGGCGATCAAGCCCAAGGCCCCCGCGGGCTCGTCGTTCGCGCTGAGCCAGGCGGTGTACGCGGGCAAGGGCAAGTCCTGCTACGTCAACGGCGACTACTACGAGTTCTCCGTGCTCGCCGCCGGCAGCAACCCGGGCAGCACGGGTGAGGCCAAGCCGACCGGCCAGAAGCCCAGCGGGACCGACGAGGACCTGAAGCCGCAGGGCGCGGTCAACGAGGCCACCGGCAACCTCGCCGAGACCGGCTCCAGCTCCGCCCTGCCGGTGATCGGCCTCGTGGGCGGCGCGGCGGTCGTCGCGGGTGCCGCAGCCGTGGTCATGGTGCGCCGCCGCAAGACCGGAGAGAGCGCGTAACACGCAGCTCGCTCGAACAAAGGACCTGCGCTCGGAGGGGGGCGCAGGTCCTTCTGTTTGCCCGGATGCCTCTCTACGACTTCTACGGCTTCTACGGCTTCTACGAGTTCGGCGGCCTCTACGGCTTCGGCGGCACCGTCGGCATCCCCAGGAACGGCAGCTTCAGCGCCCCGAACGCGCCCTCGGGGACGGCCGGTTGACGCGGCTCCACCGCCTTCAGCCGTTCGTACGACGCCCCTTGGCGCGGACGCGGGTCCGGCTCGCCCTTGTTGGGCCAGTACGACATCGCGCGCTCGGCCTGCGCGGTGATGGTGAGCGACGGGTTGACGCCGAGGTTCGCCGAGACGGCCGCGCCGTCGACGACCGAGATGCCGGGGTGGCCGTAGAGGCGGTGGTACGGGTCGATCACGCCGGTCTCGCGCGAGGCGCCGATGGGACAGCCGCCGAGGAAGTGAGCGGTGAGCGGGGTGCCCATCAGTTCGCCGACGTTGGAGCCCGCGAAGCCGTTGATCTCGGCGGCGATGGCCGCCGCGGCCTCCGAAGCCGCCCTGATCTGCTTGGGGTTGTGAGCGCCGTGCCCCTGACGGGCCGTCAACAGCCCCTTCCCCACGCCGTCCTGCTTCAGATAGGTCGTCAGCGAGTTGTCCAGCGACTGCATCACCAGGCCGATGATGGTCCGTTCCGACCAGTGGCGGTTGGAGAGCGAACGCAGGACCAGGAGCGGGTGGCGGGCCGCGTTCGCCAGCCAGGCCAGCGCCCTCGACGAGCCCTCCGCGTACGGGACTTGGAGGATGGAGAGGCCGCCCATCGAGTTGGAGCCCTTGCCGTAGCGGACCGGTTCGATGTGGGTGTTCTCGTCGGGGTGGATCGAGGAGGTGATGGCGACTCCGCGTGTGAAGTCGGCCTTCGCGGTGCCGGTCGCTTTGCGGTAGCGGCGGTCGCTGGTCTGCGCGCCGACCAGCGCCTCCGAGTTGGTGCGGGTCAGTTCGCCCAACTTCTCGGAGAGGTACGGCAGTTGCCCGCCCGCCTTCATGCGGTGCAGGAGGGTCTGGGTGCCGTAGGTGCCGGCGGCGAGGACGATCCGGCGGGCCTTGAAGGTGCGGCCCTCGGACTTCCGGCGGGCGTCGGTGGGCAGGGTCGCGACCGCGTAGCCGCCCTGCGAGTCGTCCGTGACCGACACGACCGTCGTCATCGGGTGGACCTCGGCGCCCGCCTTCTCGGCGAGGTGGAGGTAGTTCTCGTTGAGGGTGTTCTTGGCGCCGTGCCGGCAGCCCGTCATGCACTCGCCGCACTCGGTGCAGGCCTTGCGGGCCGGGCCCGCGCCGCCGAAGTACGGGTCGGCGACCTGCTCGCCGGGCCTGGCCTTCGCGGTGCCGTCGGCGTCCTCGCCGTCGCCGAAGAAGACGCCGACCGGGGCCATGTGGAAGGTGTCGCCGACGCCCATCCGCTGGGCCGCGGCCTTCAGATGGACGTCGGACGGCGTCGTCGTCGGGTTGAGGCGCACGCCGAGCATGCGGCGGGCCTGGTCGTAGTACGGGCCCAACTCCTCCTGCCAGTCCGTGATGTCACGCCACTGGGGGTCCTCGAAGAACGGCTTGGGCGGGACGTACAGGGTGTTGGCGTAGTTCAGGGAGCCGCCGCCCACGCCCGCGCCGGCGAGGACCATGACGTTGCCGAGCAGGTGGATGCGCTGGAGGCCGTAGAGGTTGAGCCTGGGGGCCCAGAGGTAGTTCTTGAGGTCCCAGGAGTTCTTGGGGAGGGTGGCGGGGGTGAAGCGGCGGCCGGCCTCCAGGACACCTACGCGGTAGCCCTTCTCCGTCAGGCGCAGGGCGGTGACGGAACCACCGAAGCCGGAGCCGACGACGATGACGTCGTAGTCGTAGGTGTCCTGTGACACGTGCTCTCCTCGTCGAGAACCAGAAGCAGAACCAGAACCGGGGACTGCTACTTGAGACGCAGGGCCTTCATCACCCGGAGGCTCCTGCTCATGAACTGGGCGTACGCCTCGTCGGTCATCCCCAGCGAAGGAGCCATCGGCAACAGCCGCTGCTGGGCGACCGTTTGGGCCTCCGTGTACTTGAGGATGCCCTCGGAGCCGTGGCGGCGGCCGAGGCCGGAGTCCTTCATGCCGCCCATGGGGGACTGGACGCTGCCGTAGGCGGAGGCGTAGCCCTCGTTGACGTTGACCGTGCCGGTGCGCAGACGGGCGGCGACGGCGCGGCCGCGGCGGCCGTCCTTCGTCCAGACCGAGGAATTGAGGCCGTAGGACGTGGAGTTGGCCGCCTCCACCGCCTCGTCCTCCGTCTTGAAGCGGTAGATGGAGACGACCGGACCGAAGGTCTCCTCGCCGCACACCGACATGGGGGCCTCGACGCCGTCGAGGATGGTCGGTTCGAAGAAGTACCGGCCGATGTCCGGGCGGGCGACTCCGCCCGCGACTACCTTCGCGCCCTTGGCCACGGCCTCCTCCACATGGCGCGTCACCGTCTCCAACTGGCGCTCCCCCACCAGGGATCCCATGTCGGCGCCGTAGGCGAGGGAGGTGCCGAGGCGCATGGCCTTGGTGCGGGCGGCGAAGCGTTCCAGGAAGGCGTCGGCGATCGACTCGTGGACGTACAACCGCTCGATGGAGATGCAGAGTTGGCCGGCGGAGGAGAAGCAGGCGCGGACCGCGCCCGCCGCCGCCTTGTCGAGGTCGGCGTCCTCCAGGACCAACATGGCGTTCTTTCCGCCGAGTTCGAGGGAGACGCCGACCAGCCGGGCGGCGGCGCCCTGAGCGACCTCGCGGCCCGTGCGGGTGGAGCCGGTGAAGGAGACGTAGTCGGCGTGCTTGACGACCTCGGGGCCGACGACCGGGCCCTCGCCCAGGACGACCTGGAAGACGTCGGCGGGCAGGCCGGCCTCGATGAGGAGGTCGCGCGCCCAGAGGGCCGTGAGGCAGGTCTCGGTGTCCGGCTTCATGACGACCGCGTTGCCCGCGACGAAGGCCGGGAGGGCGTCGCCGACGGAGAGTTCGAGCGGGTAGTTCCAGGGGGCGATCTGACCAACTACCCCGCGCGGGTGGCGGAGTTCGGTGACCTTGGTGAGGGTCGGGACGGCACCGGTGTGGCGCTTGGGGCGGAGGTAGGCGGGGGCCTTGCGGCCGTAGTGGCGGGCCGCGACGGCGACGGCCTGCACCTCCTCGTGCGCGTGCAGCCGCGCCTTGCCCGTCTCCAGCTGGATCAGGTCGAGGACCTCGGCCTGGCGGGCGAGGACGAGATCGTGGAAGCGCAGCAGGACGGCCGCGCGCTGCCGTACCGGAGTCTGCTCCCAGAGGGCCTGTGCGGCGCGAGCCGCCTCGAAGGCCTTCGCCACGTCCTCGGGGGTGGACTCGGGCAGGTCGGCGAGCTTCTCGCCGGTGAACGGCGTGTGGTTGGCGGTCCGCCCGGAACCGGCCACCCCCTTCGTGAGCTGGGCGACCAGCTCCGGGGTGACCACATCGGCGGCGGTACGGGCGCCTGTGGGGGCCGGTGCGAGGGGGTTCGTGCCGGTCGTCGTTTCCGTACCGGTCTTTTCCGGGGCCTGCGAGTCCGTCATGTGCGGCAGGGTATGCCGCCACGGAGGGTTTGGGTACCCGTCGGTAATCGGGATTCACCAGGCGCTCACACCACGCCAGCGATCACTGGCAACGAACGCGCTGATCAGGGCGTTGTGCGGGGATGATCAACGGCCGGTCGCCGCCGGACCAGTTTCCGGGAGGGTGAGCCGGGCGCGGGCGCCCTTGAAGAGCGCGGTGCCCTTCTTCTCCGCCGGTGTGCCCTTGGGCATGTCCACGCGCAGTTCGTACATGCGCTGGTCGGCGGTGCGGACGATCAGGGCCATGGCGCGGGTGGGGACGCCCGACTGCGTGTAGGTGGTGTCGGCGAGGACCGCGTCCTTGTTCCCGCGGAAGCCGGTGCGGGTGTACTGCGGGTCGGACGTGCCCCGGCCCAGCGTGTGCGCTTCGGCGAGGGGCGTGTCGGCGGCCTTGTCCCATTCGGTGAGGCGGACGCGGAGAGCGCCGACGCCGTAGGTGACCGTGCGGCTGCCGGCTGCCGCCTGTGTCTCCAGAAGCTGGTACTGGGGCGGGAGGAAGAGGACCGCGCTCATGCCGTCCCGCTGGTGGGCGGTCCAGGAGTCCGAGTCCTTGCCGAGGAATCTCTCCAGGAGAGTGCCGAAGACAAGACCCGCCAGGAGGAGCACCCCGAGGGTGACGAGAAGGGCGCGCCGGGGACGGGACCTGGGTCTCCTGAGCTCCGGCCCGGGTTCGGGTACGGCGTCGGGGACGGCGGCCGCCTCTTCGGGCTCCGGGGCGGGCGCCGCGTCCTGGGTGGCGACCGCCGGCTCCGGTACGTCCTTCCCCGCGGCCACCGCCTCCAGTACCGCGCCGACCTCCTCCGCCCCCGGCCGTTCCTCCGGGTCCCGGGCCAACATCCGTACGAGCAGCGGTCCGAGAGGCCCCGCCCGGGTCGGCTCGGGCGGTTCGCCGGCCAGGATCGCGCCGAGCGTGGACTCCACGGTCGTACGGCGGAAGGGGGACGCCCCTTCGACGGCCGCGTACAGGAGGACGCCGAGGGACCACAGGTCGGAGGCCGGTCCGGCGCCGGTGCCCGACATGCGCTCGGGGGCGATGAACTCGAGCGAGCCGACGAACTCCCCGCTGGCGGTGAGGGATTCCTCGCCCTGGATGTGCGCGATGCCGAAGTCGGTGAGGACGACGCGGTCGTGGGGACCGAGCAGGACGTTGGCGGGCTTCACGTCACGGTGCACGATCCCCACGGCGTGCGCGGCGCTCAGGGCGCCGAGGACGGCGCGGCCGATGCGCGCGGACTCGGCGGGGGTGAGGCGTCCGCGCCTGAGCAGTTCGTGCAGGGACTCGCCGCGCACCAACTCCATGACGATCCACGGGAGTTGGTCGTCCTCGATGACGACGTCGTGGATGGCGACGGCGGAGGGGTGGTCGACCCGGGCGGCGGCGCGCGCCTCGCGGTAGAGCCGGTGGGCGGCGCGCCGGAACTCCTCGTCCTCCGGGTCGCCGGGCAACCGTGGCTGTTTGACGGCGACTTCACGGTCCACGAGTTCGTCGAAGGCCCGCCATACGGTGCCCATGCCGCCGGAACCGATCCGTTCGAGCAACCGGTAGCGACCGCCGACCAGCCGTCCGTCGCGCACCTGTTCGCCGACTTCGCTCATGCCCCATCAGTACCGTGCCGGATACGGCCTTGTCGACGCGCGCCCTACTTCCCGAGCGCCAGCGTGTCGCCCGTCCGCCACACCTTCGCGACCCCGGTCCCGCCGAAGTGTGCCGGAATCACCAACTCCCTTTTGTCGGCGGCCCGTTCGAGTACGCGCCGGCGGCTCGCGGCGGCCTGCCGGGGATCGAGGCAGAAGCAGCTGCTGCGCTCGGGATGCCCGATCTGGACCGGGCTGTGCAGCAAGTCCCCGACGAACACGGCCCGTTCACCGCCGGAGGCGAGCCGCAGGACGCAGGAACCGGGGGTGTGTCCGGGCGCGGACTCCAGCGTGAGGTGGTCGTCGATGTGGTGGGTGCCGTCCCACAGGGTGGCCAGCCCGGCGCGGTGCACGGGCGCGATGCTGTCCTCGTAGGTCAGGCGGTCGTCGGGCGTCACCTCGCCGCCGTAGTGGTTCTCGGGGCCGAAGTGGAAGTCGTCGGCGGCGGGGAGGAGATAGCTCGCGTTGGGGAACAGCGGCTGCCAACTCCCGTCCACGTCATGGGTGTTCCAGCCGACGTGGTCGCCGTGGATGTGGGTGTTGACGACGACGTCGACCTCCTCCGGCCGTACGCCGGCCCGTGCCAGCCGTCCCGGCAGGTCGCCCTGGCTCATGTGGAACAGCGGATTGCCGGGCCGCTCGCGGCCGTTGCCGACGCCGGTGTCCACGAGCACGGTCCGCCCGGCGCTGCGCAGCACCCAGGTCTGCAGTGCCACGACCGCCCGATCGCTGTCGGGGTCCCAGTGGTCGGGGGCGAGCACGTCGCGGTTGTCCTGCCACACCTCGGGCGGCACGTCCGGGACGAGGGTGCGGGCGGGAATGAAGGGCTGGTGCCATTCGACGACTCGGACGACCTCGACGTCGCCGATCTTCAGGGTCTGTGTGTTGTCCTCGGTCATGGAAACGAGCCTAGGGAGGCATCGGCGAGTGTCTCAATGCGTGAATGACTCATTCGGATACGCACACGGCTCATCGATGCCCCCTGGGCGTAGTCTGACCGCATGGATGTGGTGAGCGACGCGATCTCCGCCGTGCGGACCGGGCAGCCGTCCTCCAACCGGCTGCGGGTGGGCGGGAGTTGGTGCACCCGGCTGGCGCCGTACGAGGGTGCGGGGTTCCATGTCGTGCTCGCGGGGAGTTGTCGGCTGGTGGCCGACGGGGGTGGCGAGCCGGTGGTGCTGGGCGCCGGGGACGTCGTACTGCTGCCGCACGGAGCCGGGCATGTGCTGGCGGACCCGTCCGGCGACACGGCACGTGCGGTGCCGTTCGAGGAGATGCGCCGGCCGGTCGGGGACGGGCCCGAGGTGGAGCTGTTGTGCGGGAAGTACCGGCTAGACCGGAGCCGTACGCATCCGCTGATGGCGGAGCTGCCCGAGGTGGTCCATCTGCCGAACCGGGTCGGCCGCCATCCCGAACTCCGGGCCGCGGTGGACCTGTTGGCGCAGGAGCTGGACGAACGACGGCCGGGGGCCTGCCTGGCGCTGCCGAGCCTGCTCGACCTGCTGCTGATCTACATGGTGCGGGCGTGGATGTCCCAGGCGGAGAGCGGCAGTTGGCCGTCCGTGCTGAGCGATCCGGTGACCACGGCCGCGCTACGGGCGCTGCACTCCGACCCGGCCGCCCCCTGGACCAACGACCGGCTGGCCGCGACGGCGGGGGTGTCCCGGGCGACGCTGGTCCGCCGGTTCACCGCGCTGGTGGGGCGGGCGCCGATGGCGTATCTGACGTGGTGGCGGCTGACGTTGGCGGCGACCCGCCTGCGGGACACGGACGCCTCGCTGACAACCGTGGCCCGCGAGGCGGGATATGGCAGCCCCTATGCCCTGTCGCACGCGTTCAGCCGGGAGTTCGGGGTGACTCCGGGCAAGTACCGGATGTCGGCGGGGAGTTCGTAGCTATCCGTCCTCGGGGTCGTCGTACTCCTCCGCGAGTCTCAGGCCCAGGTCGGATTCCCATTCCAGGGCCCATCGCCGCAGCTCCTCGATCTCCTCCGGGCCGAGTCCGTGGGCCGCGAACTCCTCGTCGCTCATCCAGACCACGCCCTCCAGCCGGTCCCGCAGGCCGGGGAGGTCGAACTCGGGGCCCGCGTCCCGCAGTCCGAGCTGTTCGAGTTCGATGACGGAGAAGTGGCGGCAGGCCGCGCGCACGGCGATCACGTCCTGCGGCAGACCTCGGTCGGCGAGCGCGCGCACGCTCGCGGCCGACAGGTCCTCGTGACTCGCCGTCTCCGGTGTCCCCACCGCCAACTCTCCTTATCCCAGCGCCCGGTCAGGCATCCGAGCCGCCCAGTCGCAACATCGCCAGCCGGGTCTGGTCGAGCACGCCGGCGTAGGTGTGGACCTCGTCGAGCTCACCGGTCAGGTAGTCCGTCCCGGTGCCCGCCGTGACGCTGCGGCCGATCTGGAGGTCGCCGGTGGGGGTCCAGGTGTCCTTGCCCGTCACGCTCGCGGAGTCGGAGGCGTAGATGTCGTCGACGTACAGGCGGAGTTGGTCCGTCTTCTCGTCGTAGACCACCGCGAGGAACTCGTCCTCCCCCGCCCCGAACGGCGAGGCGGGCGCGGTGACCGTGGTGGTCGGTGCGTCGGCGCTGTCCTCGTGGGCGACCACGGCCTGCCAGGACTTGGAGGCCGCGACATAGCGCAGGGTGAACAGGCTTGTGTGGTCCCCGGGTTGGGACAGCAGCGTCATGTCGTGCGTGGCCGTGTCCCCGTCGATGCGGACGTGGGTCGTGACGGAGAAGCCCGCGTCGGACGGGCGGACCGCGTCCGGTGTGGTGGCGTAGTCGCCGTCGCCGTCCAGGAGGAGGTCGCCGGAGCCCACCAGGGGGTACTGCGCCGGGGTGCAGTCGGGGTTCACGTCGCAGTCGTCGGTGGCCGTGTGGATCGACGCGTCGCCCGCCAGGGTGAGCGGCGCACCGCCCGCGTACTCGGGGCTGCTGCCGCCGGTCGCCGTCTCCAGGTCCCAGTAGCCCTGGCGCTGCGGGGTGCGCGTGGCGGCGGCCGTGATCTCCTTCGGGACGTACACGCGGTCCCAGACGTTCACGTCGGTGAGCAGACCGTGCCAGTGGCCGGTGCTCTCAGTGCCCTCGGTGTCCCCTTCGGAACCGAGCCGCAGGGGTCCCGTGCCGCCGGCCGCGACGGTGTTCTCCGCCGTGGCGACGAGGTCTCCGTCGACGTAGAGGCGGGCCGTGTGCTGCTCGCTGTCGTACACGCCGACCAGATGGGCCCACTCGCCCGGCTCGGGGGAGCCGCCGGTGAGGTGGACCGAACCGCCGCTCGCCGTGGGGAGCGCGAAGGACCAAGTGGCCGTGGATCCCGGGGAGTTGGTCGTCGTACCGAGGGAGAAGCCGGTCCGGCCGACGGCGGTCATGTCGGCGTCGAGCGCGTCCGGGCGGACCCAGGCGCCGACCGAGAAGATCTTCGCCGTGTCCACCGGGGAGTCGAGCGTGGCGTACGCCTCGGCCGTGCCGTCGAACCGGGCGGCGGAGGTGACGCTCGTCCCGGTGGGGCCCTGTGCGTCGGGGGTGACGCCGGTGCCGGTGTCCGCGCCGGAGTCGTGCTGCGGGTCCCAGTGGGTGACCGCGGCCCGGCCCGCGCTGACCAGGATGAAGTAGGTCGTCCGGGAGCTGACGTTCCCCGCGGCGTCGATCGCCTGGGCGTAGAGGTACGTCGGGCCGTTCGTCTGCGGCAGTCGGCGCAGGGAGACCGGGGCGCCGGGCTCGGCCGCCGTGAGGGTCCCCGGCGCCTCGCCCATCCACTCGTAGCGGTACGACACCACGTCGTCGGACGCCGAGTCGATGACGAACGTGCCGTAACTGCCCACCCCGTCGTGCCAGTTCCCGTCGTCCGGGTACTCCGGCGACGAGACGACCGGTGCCTGTGGCGCCTCGGTGTCACCGGCCGCCGTCGCGACTCCGGTCAGAGCGGCGGTCGTCAGTGCCAGGGTCACGCAGGTCACCCCGGCGCGTCTCCAGTCGGACATCCTCAAGGCCAATCCCCTCCCAAGGAACAGTAAAGAGAGAATGACCTTAACTGCCGCCACTGACAACGGAATTGATCGCCGCCGCGGCACCGCTCACAGTTTGTCGACGTCCAGGTTGGCGATCGCCGCCCTCGCCACCTCGCGGCCACGGGTCGTGAAGTCGCCCTTGCCCGGGTAGCTGATCGTGAGCCGGTACATGTCCCCGGCGGAGGTCTTGTAGTAGAGGATCCGCAGCTCGCGAGGGAGCGGGTTCTGGGTGTCGTCGGAGTCGTAGACGACCGTGTTCTCGGCGGACGGTTCGCCCTGGTACGTCCCTGTCGGCTTCGGGACGGTCTCCGCGGCCTTTCCCATGTCGAGGTCGACACTGCCGTTGGTCTTGAAGTCGCCGTTGTCCGAGTACATTTCGGCCGCCGCCGAGTCCTTGATGTAGCCGTTGGTGTCCTCGGACTTCTTGTCGAGGCTCAGGAAGACCCAGATGCTGCCGCTCGGGTCGGTGTACGTGACCCAGTGGCTCTTGTCCGAAGTGCGGTCGGGGGTGGTCCGCTTGTACGCGGCCGGGACCGCGAGCGTGGCGGCCACATCGGACTCGTGGTGCTTCTTCCAGCCGTCCGGCAGCGGCCCCGCGAACGGATCGGCGATCAGCACATACGCGGCGGCCACCGCGGCCGCGACGGCCACGGCACCGAGCCCGAACCACACCTTGCGGCCCAACCGGCGCTTTCCCGCGGGCCGTTGGACGTACCCCACCTCCTGGTGCCGCACCTCCTGCGTCGACGCCGGAGCCGGCGGGTTCGCCACCGCTTCGAGCACGGCGCGCACCTGGACCGCGTTCGGACGGCTCGACGGGTCCTTGGCGAGCAGGGCGGTGATGAGGTCGGCGAGCGGGCCCGGCGCCGAAACCGGCGGCGCGGGCACGGAGTTGAGGACCGACTGCAGGGTGGCGGGGGTGTTGCTGCGGCGGAACGGGGAGACGCCCTCCGTCGCCGCGTACAGGACCACGCCGAGCGACCACAGGTCGGAGGCGGGTCCCGGTCGCTGGCCCAACACCCGTTCCGGCGCGATGTATTCGGGCGAGCCGACGAAGCCGCCGGTGTCGGTCAGGTTGGTCTCGCCCTCGATCTGGGCTATCCCGAAGTCGGTCAGGACGACCCGGTCGTGGCGGCCGAGCAGGACGTTGTCCGGCTTGACGTCACGGTGCAGGACACCCGCCGCGTGCGCGGCTTCGAGGGCGCCCAGCACCTGGAGGCCGATCCGGGCCGCGTCGCGCGCGCCGAGGGTGCCCTCCTGCAGCACCTCACCCAGCGAGCGGCCGGTCACCAGCTCCATCACGATCCAGGGCCGGCCGTCGACGACGGCCACATCGTGCACGGTCACGACGGCCGGGTGGTCGAGCCGGGCCGCCGCGCGTGCCTCGCGGCGCATGCGTTCGAACGCGTTGTCACGTTCGCGTTCGGGAAGATGGTCCGGGAGGCGGGGTTCCTTGACGGCGACCTCGCGGTCCATCGTCTCGTCCCGGGCCCGCCACACCGTGCCCATGCCACCGTGCCCGAGCTTGGCGAGCAGCCGGTAGCGCCCGGCGATCAGACGTTCGGTGCCACCGTCCCGCGAGGGCTGCGGCACCTTCGGTCTCGGTGGTTGCAGAACAAAACTCGTCGTCTCGTCGGACCCGCCGCCCTGTCCCCCGTCACTGCTCATGGGTCCATCCATATCGCGGCGACCGCTCCCGTATCCACAGGGAACGCGTTCCGGTCACACACCCGTGACTCGAACGGTCACCTTTATTGCTTTTGCTCCGGTACGAACGTGTCCAGCGCGACATCGAAGTACTCCTTCGCCTCCCGCACCTTCCCGACCGGCGCCGACACCCACACGTCGTACAGCCGGCCGCCCTCCTCCCAGCACAGGTCGTAGGTGTGCCGGGGCCCCTCCGCCGTGCTGAAGCCGTTCCAGGTGAACTCCCAGAGCGCGGCGGGGTGTCCGTAGTGGGTGGTGTCGGTGACCTTGCCGTCGTGGTAACCGGGGTTCGTGTCCGCCCCCTTGGCCGCCGCGCTCTTCATCACCGCGAGCGGGCCGCCCGTCGCGGGGTCGGACATCCTGATGCCGAGCCGGAAGGTCTCCCCCGGCGACATGTAGAAGATCCGCTCGCCCTGCGGGACGCGCGTGAAGTCCTCCGGTACGGCGAGCGCGAAGCCGTCGGGGTCGTGGGCGACGCGGTAACCGGAGGGTGCGGTGGGGGTGTTGGGGG
>NZ_JAEQAZ010000115.1 GCF_016654115.1 Streptomyces sp. MBT53 | reverse complement strand
CGTCGGCCGCCTGGAAGACCGCCATGCCGCCGCCGTCGAGGGTGGCGCAGCCCAACGCGCGGGCGGTGCGCAGGAGTTGGGTCTCCAGGGGGCGGTAGACGACCTCGGCGACCCAGAGTCCGGAGTGCAACAGGCTTGCGGGGAAGGGCAGTCCGGGGTGGGCGGCCATCCCGGTGGGGGTGGCGTGGACGACGCCGTCGGCACCCGCGAGCAAGCCGGGGAGCAGATCGGGGGTGGCACCCGCCGCGCGGCCCGCGCCGAAGTGGCGGTTCAGGGAGTCGGCGAGGGCCGCCGCCCGCTCGGGCAGCGCGTCGACGACGGTGACCCGCTCGGCACCCAGCGTGAGCGTGGCGTGCGCGACGGCCGCGCCCGCGCCGCCCGCGCCCAGCTGGACGACACGTTCCATGGGCGCGTCGGGCAGTCCGCGCGCGAAGGAGGAGGCGAAGCCGGTGACGTCCGTGTTGTGGCCGATCGCGCTGCCGTCCGCACCGAAGACCACGGTGTTGACCGCGCCCAGCGCCTCGGCCTGCGGGGCGAGCCCGTCCAGGTGCTCGATGACGAGCTGCTTGCACGGGTGGGTGATGTTGAGCCCGTCGAAGCCCAGGTCGCGGGCGGCGCGCAGCAGGTCGCCCACCGCCTCCGGGCCGACGCCGAGCACGTCGATGTCGATGAGCCGGTACACGTAGCGCAGGCCCTGCCGGTCGGCCTCGCGTTCGTGCAGAGCCGGGCTGAGGGAAGGACCGATACCGGAACCGATCAGTCCGACGAGATACGAGCCCTTGAGGACCGTCGAGTCCTTGAGGACCGTTGATTCCTTGAAGACGTCGGCCACGGTGGCCCTCCCGAGCGGCTCACTAATGTACGAACTAGTACGTTAGCTATATCAGGATCGCGAGCCCCCGGGAAGCCCCGAGAAGCCCAGAGAAGCCCCGGACAGGAACTCGACGCCCCGACGACCGGGCCCGGCTTCTACAATCACCGGCACCGGCCCCCCGCCCGAAGGAACCCGATGACCAGCGTCGAAGAACCGGCACGACCCAACGGGCGAATCCGTGACGCCGTCCGCACCAGGGCCGAGATCCTCGACGTGGCGACCCAGGAGTTCGCCCGGGCCGGCTACGACGGCGCCCGCGTCGACGAGATCGCCGCCCGCACCCGCACCACCAAGCGGATGATCTACTACTACTTCGGCGGCAAGGAACAGCTGTTCACGGCCGTCCTGGAACGGTCCTACGGCGTGATCCGCGAGGCCGAACAGAGCCTGGACGTCGAGCACCTGGACCCCGTCGCGGCCATCCGGCGGCTGGCGGAGCTGACCCTGGACCACCACGAGCAGCACCCGGACTTCATCCGCCTGGTGAGCATCGAGAACATCCACGGCGCCGAGCACATCGCCGCCTCCGAGAAGCTCGGCAGGATCGGCTCGCCCGCCGTCGACGTGATCCGCCGCATCCTGGCGTCGGGGCAGGAGTCCGGCCTGTTCACGGCCGACGTGGACGCCGTCGACCTGCACGCGATGATCAGTTCCTTCTGCTTCTTCCGGGTCGCCAACCGGCACACCTTCGGCGTCCTGTTCGGCCGCGACCTGACCGCCCCGGACCGGCGCGAGCACTACCGGACCATGCTGGGCGACATGGTGATCGCCTATCTGACGGCGGAGCGCGCGACGGACTGAGACGGTCCGACGGCACCCCTTGACACCCGGGAAACGTGGGCGCAACATCCCTACCCACCGAGACTAACTATCCAGTGGGTTAATTAGCCGCGACCCGGCGCCACCACCCCGTTCCCGTCTCTCTCCCCCCACACATCTCCCCGTCTCCGCTCACTCCGCCCACGGCGGAGTCTCCGCGAAGGAGCAAGCCGTGTCCGTCCCCGCCAAAGCCGTCGGGCAGCCGAAGAAGGCGGCAGCCGCCGCCTGGATCGGCAGCGCCCTGGAGTACTACGACTTCTTCATCTACGGCAGCGCCGCCGCGCTGATCTTCCCCAAGGTCTTCTTCGACGACTCGGACCCGGCGACCGCGACCCTGCTCTCCCTCGCCACCTTCGGTGTCGCCTACGCGGCCCGTCCGGTCGGCGCGCTGTTCCTCGGGCACTTCGGCGACCGGGTCGGCCGCAAGCAGGTCATGATCTTCACACTGCTGCTGATGGGCCTGTCGACGTTCCTCATCGGCTGTCTGCCCACCCGCGCCCAGGTCGGCTCCCTCGCCCCAGTCCTGCTCGTGCTGTGCCGGGTCCTCCAGGGGATCTCCGCGGCGGGCGAGCAGGCCAGCGCCAGTTCGATGACGCTGGAGCACGCGCCGCCGGATCGGCGCGGCTTCTTCACCAGCTTCACCCTCAGCGGTACGCAGGGCGGCCAGCTCGTCGCCACCCTCGTGTTCCTCGCCATCGCCCAACTCCCCGACAAGCAGCTGCTGTCCTGGGGCTGGCGGGTCCCGTTCTGGGCGAGCGTGCTGGTCGCGGTGGCCGGCTGGTTCATCCGCCGCAGGCTCCAGGAGACCCCGGCCTTCGCCGAGCAGGCGGCGACCGAGGGCGTCGTGAAACTCCCGCTCGTGGTGCTGCTGCGCGAGCACTGGGCGAACGTGCTGCGGGTGATCGCGGGCGCGCTCATCGCCTCCGTCTCGACGATCTTCACGGTGTGGGCGCTGGCCTACGCGACCAGCGACTCGGTCGGCATGTCCCGCACGTCGATGCTGTGGGTGGGCGCGCTCGCCAACCTTGTCGCCCTCGGCACAATCCCCCTGTGGGCCACGCTGTCCGACCGCATCGGCCGCCGCCCGGTGTACCTGATCGGCGCGATCGGCAGCGCGCTCACGATGTTCCTCTACCTCTGGGCGATCTCGACCGGCTCCTACGCCCTCACCCTGATCCTCGGCATCGTCGCCTTCGGCGTCGTCTACAGCGCCGCGAACGGTGTGTGGCCCTCCTTCTACGGCGAGATGTTCGCGACCCGGGTCCGACTGTCCGGCATGGCCGTCGGCACCCAGATCGGCTTCGCCGTGGCCGGGTTCGCGGTCACCTTCGCCGCGCAGATCGCGGGTCCCGACGGCGCGGACTGGTCCTCGGTGGCCCTGTTCACGGCGGCGCTGTGCGTCCCGCCGGCCGTCGCCGCACTGTCCGCCCGCGAGACCCACAAGGTCCCGACGGAACTGCTCGGCACGCGCTCACCCCGGGAGACCTCCCGGCCGGAGACGGTGACGGCCTGACCACCGCCGTCGGCAGCTCACATTGACAGTTGACGTTTCCCGCAAGAACATCGGCCCGAACGAGCAGAAAAGAACAGCACGGCCTCACGGCCATGCCATTGCTCCCCCGCCGGGCACGTGGCACGACCCCAACCGGGGTAGGACGGTGAGGAGGCCGGCGACCGGCCTTCGTGAACCTGCGCGTGCGGGGCGCCGACAAGGCATCGCGGCCCCGCGCCGCCCGGAGGGTCTCCGCGTGCACCGGCCGATTTCAGGGGCGGCCGGCGCACGCGGGCCCGGGGCCGACTATCGTTGCCCGATCACATGCGCGGAAGGTGGTCGAGGGGCGTGACGGGCGCCGAGTGGATACGGGTGCCGGTCGGCGCCGACGCCGGACGGTGGGCCACGCGGGGGCGCACGCGCAAGGTGCTGTTCGTCGTGCACAACGTGACCTCGGCGACCCGGCTCCTCGACGTACTGCCGCTCTTCCACGACGACTTCCGCGTGCAGTCGCTGGTCACCTGCACGGGATCGTCGGCATTCGCGGCCGGTGTGGCCGAGTTGCTGGCGGAAACAGGGGTGCCGGTCCTGCCCTGGGAACAGGCGACGGCAACACCGGTCGACTTGGCCGTCTCCGCGAGCTTCGGCGGTCAACTCCGGGCAATTTCAGGCGTATTGGCCGTGATGTCCCACGGTGTCGGATACACTAAGAGGCTGGGGACACCCAACACCCAACACCCAACACCCAACACCCGGCGGCGAGGTGGCGGAGGTCGAGGTTCCGGTGTTCGGGTTGTCGCCGGAGTGGTTGCTCGACGAAACCGGGCGGCCCGTCGCCGACGCGCTGGTGCTCTCGCACCCGGAGCAGCTGGAGCGGCTGCGTGCCGCCTGTCCCGAGGCCGCGCCCACGGCCGCACTGGCCGGTGATCCCTGCTGGGACCGCATGCTCGCGGCCCGCCCGTACCGGGAGCGCTACCGCCGGGCCCTCGGCGTCGGCCGGTCGCAACGCCTCGTGGTCCTCAACTCCACCTGGAACCCGGAGTCCCTGTTCGGCGACGGCCCCGTCTCCGGCGACGACGTACTGCCGTCCCTGCTCCCACGGTTGACCTCCGAACTCCCTCTCGACGAGTACCGTCTCGCCGCCGTCCTGCACCCCAACATCTGGTACGGCCACGGCCCGGGCCAGCTCCGCGCCTGGTTGGACCGGTCCCGCCGCGCCGGACTCACCCTCGTCGACCCACTGCACGGCTGGCGCCAGGCACTACTCGCCGCCGACGCGGTCATCGGCGACCACGGCTCGGTGACCTACTACGCCGCCGCGCTCGGCACCCCCGTCCTCCTCGGCGCCGCACCCCTCGCGGGCCTCGCCCCCGACGCCCCGGTACACGCCTTCGTCCGTACGGCACCCCGCCTGGACCCGGCACTCCCACTGCGCCCGCAACTCACCCAACTCATCGACACCCACCGCCCGTTGCCCACCCCGGCCGCCTTCACCAGCTCCGTCCCCGGCGAGTCCGCCACCCGCCTCCGGCGCCTCTTCTACGGCATCATCGGCATCCCCGAGCCGGACGCGCCCGCGCTGCTCGAACCGCTGCCGCTCCCGCCGTTCGAACCCGCCGTGCACACGGTCCCGTTGCGGGTGCTCACCCGGCTGCTGGGCAGCGCCGAGGTCTCGGTCGTCCGGTACGCGGGCCCGCACCCGGCGCCCGACGCCACGGGCGAGGCTCACACGGCGGTGCACGAGGACACCCGGGAGCAGGACCAACTGTCCCTGGCCGACGTGGTGTTCCGGTACGGAGCGGCCGACGACCCGCGTTTCGGGTCACCCGCGCTCTGGACGTCCGAGGTCCTGGCCCGGCACTCGCGCTGCGCCCTCGCCGTCTACGTCACCGGTCCCGGCGTGTGCACGGCCCGCACCTCGGACGGCACCCTGCTGCTCCTGCGCACCGAACCGCCGTCCGACGGCGACCCGGTGGCCTGCGCCTCGGCCCTGCACGCCTGGCTGTCCTCCGGCAAGTCCCTGCACGAGGCCGTCGCCCAGGGGCTGACCGTGCACACGGGCGGGGCCGTGCACCGGGTGCGGATCGCCCTCGGCTAGCTTTCGCAGCGCTCGCGCAGGACGCGCAGATACGACAGGTGCTGTTCCGCCTTCTCGTCGCGCAGGGCGCCGGCCGCCTCGTCGATCAGGGCGCGGGCGGCCGTGAACTCGCCCTCGGTCAGGCGGGTTTCGGCGAGGTCGGTGAGGGTGCGGGCGGTGTTGTAGGCCTCGCCGCTCGCGCGGAAGAAGGCCAGCGCGCGATCCAGACGTTCGACGGCCTCGTCGGTGCGGCCCATCCCGCGCAGGGCCCGGCCGCGGTGGCGTTCCAACAGGGCGCGGGCGCGCGGCAGATCGGCGGCGCCCTCGTCGTCGGGACCGATGCCGTCCAGGATGTTGTAGGCCTCGTCGAAGGCCGAGTACGCCTCGGCGAACCGCCATTGACGCAACCGGAGCAGACCGAGGAACTCGACGGCGGACGCGTGGCCGCGCACATGCCCGGCCGCCCGCTCGTCCCGCGCGGCGGCGAGCGCCTCGGGTTCCGCCTCCTCCCAGCGCCGCAACTCCATGAGGCTGTGGGCGAGTTGGACATGGAGAGAAGCCGCGCCTCGGGTGCCGGGGAAGTGGGCGTCCGCCGTACGGGCCCCGGTGCGCAGCGCGGGCAGCAGGACGTCGTGGTGGCCGGCCTTGAGCTGGAGCGGCCACAGGGTCTGGCCCAGCAGGACCGCGGTGTCCCAGTCGCCGAACTCCTCGGCGGCGCGCACCGCTTGGACCAGGTTGGGGGCTTCGGCGGCGAGCGCGGCGACGCCCGCTCCCCGGTCCGCGTACGACAGCGGGGTGGGCGCGGACGGGACGCGCCAGCTCTCCGGCAGTGCCGCCTGTGCGGCGGCGAGGCCGAGGTGCACATAGTGCTGGACGGTGCGGGACACGGCGGCGGAGGACGCGGCGATCCCGTCCGTGGCGGCGGCGGTGCGTTCGGCGTGGGCGCGGACGGCGGGCCGGTAGCGGTGGCGGCCGTCGTCGGTGCGCTCGACGAGCAGGGCGTCGGACAGTTCGCCGAGGAGTCGGGCGGCCTCGGGTTCGTCGGTGTCCGCCGCGCGCGCCGCCGCGGCGGCGTCGAGGGCGGGCCAGTCGTAGAGGCCGGTCAGGCGGTAGAGGCAGGCCGCGTCGGGGGCCAGCAGGCGGTACGAGTCCTCGATGGCGGACGTCACCGGGTCGGTGTCCGGCCCGGCGAACGGCTCCGGCGGGGCGGTCAGCCGGGGTGCGGCGGCGCGCAGGGCGTAGGGCGAGCCGGCGCAGCGGTCCAGTACGGCGGGCAGCGTGGCGCGGGCCGCGGTGACCGCGGGCCTGCCGACGAGTTCGGTGAGGAGTCGTCGCGCGTCCCGGCGGGTCAGCGGGCCGACCGGGATCCGTAACGCGTCGAGGCCGATGAGCGGCTGCCGGGCGACGACGAGGGTGACCACGTCCGCGGCCGAGGCGAGCAACGGCTGTACCTGGGCGCCGGATTGGGCGTGGTCGAGGACCACGAGGGCGCGGCGGTCGGTCAGGGAGGCCCGGAACAGGGTCGCCCGGTCGGCGGGCGAGGGCGGGATCTCCTCGTCGGGCAGACCGAGTTGGCGCAGCAGGGTGGTCAGGACCGGTTCGGGGCCGAGGGTGCGCAGGTCGGCGTAGAGCTGTCCGTCGGGGAAGCGGGCCGACTGCCGTGCGCCCCAGTGGTGGGCGAGGGTGCTGGTGCCGATGCCTTCGGGTCCGTGCAGGAGGACCAGCCGCGGGCGTCCGCCGAAGGGGCGCCTCGCTTCCTTGTCCAGGAGTTTCAGGGCCTCCTGACGGTCCGTGAAGGAACGGGGCGCCGGCGGGAGGCAGTGCTGTCCCGGGCCCGTGATCCGGCCCGGGGTGCGCACGCCGCGCGCGAACCGGGTCCAGATCAGGGCGAGTTCGGGGTCGTCGTGGACGCGATCGTGGATCATGCGGGCGACGGCGTCGAGTTCGTCGGGGGTGGCCGGTGCGGGCACCTCACGGCCGGCCAGCCGACGGACCAGTCCGCCGGCCGACTCCCAGGCCAGCTTGCCCGCCTCGCTCGCCATCCCGGAGCCGACGGCCCCGAACACCGCGGCGATGGCGCTCATGGACACCGGATCGATCACCTGGTGCACTCCCCCGTCGTCCGCGCGCCGCCGTGTTGCGGATCAACCTTAGCGCCAGGGACGGGAGGTGACGATCGGTCACCCCGGGTTGGCGCCCTTCGGGATCCCGTACACCCGCTCCACCCGCAGCCGCAGCACGAGCCGCCGGTCCCGGACCATGGCGGCCCGGTAGTCGTCCCAGTCGGGATGCTCGCCGAGGACGTCCCGGTAGAGCCGGATCAGCTCCTCGACGGTCTCGTCGTGCGGGTCGGTCGCCACCGGGGTGAGGTCGGCCGTGCCCTCGGCGACCGTGTACGCCCACCGGTCGCCGCTGGTCACGTGGTACGAGGCGCGGGGGTCGCGGCGCAGGTTGCGGGTCTTGGCGCGGTCGTCGGTGATCGAGACGCGGATGATGCGCTCGTCGGGGTAGTAGGCGTGGCTGACGTTCGAGAGCTGGGGCCGGCCGTCGCTCTTGAGGGTGACCAGCACCCCGCCGTGGCCGTCGGACAGCAGCTGAAGGAGTGGGGCGTCGTCCTGTGTCATATCGGCGACAACGAGTACCGCGCGCTCACCATTCCCGGGTAGACACTGTCTACGCCCACTGGTAGACAGTGTCTATGAGTGACTCGGAAGCAGTGGGACTGCGGGACCGGCTCGTCGACGTGGGCGTGGAGCTGGTGGCGAGCGAGGGGGCGCAGGCGCTCACCCTGCGGGAGATCGCGCGGCGGGCGGGTGTCTCGCACGGGGCGCCGCGCCGGTACTTCCCCACCCACCTGGAGCTGCTGTCCGCGATCGCGCGGCGCGGTTTCGCCGACCTCGGCGAGCGGGCGGCGGGGGCGATCGGGGACGCTACGGCGAGCCCGCGGGCGCAGGTGACGGCGCTGGGGCGGGTCTATCTGGAGTTCGCGCTCGACAACCCCGGCATGTACGAGCTGATGTTCCGTCACGACCTGCTGGAGAGCGGGCACTTGGGGCTCCGGACCACCAGTCTGCCGCTGTTCGGCGTGCTCGTGGACCTGGTCGGGCGAGCTCGTCCCGAGGTGGACGCCCGCCTGGTCGCGGGCGCGTTGTGGGCGAACCTGCACGGCCTCGTCCAGCTCTGGCGCTGGGGCAGCCTCCAACTCGCCACCGGCGCCGACGACTTCGCACCCCTGCTGCGGTCGGCCCTCGACGCGCACCTCGGTCCGGAGGCCGCCCTGTGACGGCGCGTCGGCGGCTCGTGCTGGCGAGCAGTGTGGCGGGGGCCGCGATCGTCGCCCTGGACGGTTCGGTGCTCACCGTCGTACAGCCCACGCTGCAGCGGGAGTTGGGGGCGTCGCTGGCTCAGGTGCAGTGGACGAGCACCGCGTATCTGCTGGCCGTGGCGAGCCTGTTGGTGTCGGCCGGGCGGATCGGGGACCGGTACGGGCATCAGCGGGTGTTCGCACTGGGCATGCTCGGTTTCGGGGTCGCCTCTGCCGGGGTCGGGCTGGCGCCCGGGGTCGGCTGGGTGATCGGACTCCGGGTCGTGCAGGGGGTGTTCGGGGCGCTGCTCCAGCCGGCCACGCTCGGCATGCTGCGGGCCGCGTTCCCACCCGACCGGCTCGGCATGCCGATCGCCGTACGGACGAGTGTGATCGGAATCGCGGCGGCCGCCGGGCCGTTGGTGGGCGGGGCGTTGGTGGGCGCGGTGGGCTGGCGGGCCGTGTTCTTCCTCAACGTCGTGCCCTCGCTCGTGTTCGGCGTGCTCGCCCTCACCGTTCCAGGACCGCGACAACGACAACCGAACGGCGTCCGGTTCGATCTGCCCGGCGCCCTGCTGCTCGCACTCTGCCTCGCCTCGCTCATCCAGGCCCTGGTGGATCTTCCCGGTTCGGCCGCCGGCCTCGCGGTGTCCGTGCTCGCGGCCCTTGCCTTCGTACGGCATGAGCGTCGTACGGCGCATCCGCTCCTCCCGTCGGACGTCGTCGGCTCGGCGGCGATCCGCGGAGCTCTCGGGATGCTGCTCGCCGCGTCGGCCGCGTTCTCCGGGACGCTGTTCGTCGTCACCTATTTCCTTCAGGACACGATGGGACTTGGCCCGTTCCAAAGCGCCCTCCGAGGGCTGCCGTTGGCCGCCGCGATGGTGCTAGCGGCACCCGCGACCGCCGTGGTGCTGCGCCGGGCCGGGGCACGTCGTACGGCCGGCGTGGCGATGGCGGTCGTAGCCCTGGCTGTTCTCGTGTTGTCCCGGTCCACGGGCACGGTCGCGGTATGCGCGGGTTTCGCCCTGCTCGGGGCCGGGTTCGGGACGGTCATGGTGGCCGCGACCCAAGTCGTCGTACGGGAAGCGACCGTGGAATCCGCCGGGGTGGCGGGCGGGCTCAAGCAGACCGCGGTGAACGTGGGGCCCACGCTCGGGGTCGCCGCCGGAAGCGCGCTGCTGGCCGCGAGCGGCTCCACGACAGCCCTCTCCGTCCTCGCCGGAGTGGCCCTGACCGGTGCTCTCGCGTGTCTCGTACTGCCCGGCCGGACAGTCGCGTCGCTCACACATCACGGCGTTACAGGAGACCGCGCAGGTGTTCCTGCGCGACGATGAGTTCCGAGGTGTCCGGGGCCGGGTATGCGGGACCCCACCTCGTGAACGCAATTCGGAGGAGAGCCATGGCACAGCTGCGACAAGAAGTCGACCCGGACGAGGTCGGACTGGATCACAAGGCGCTGGACCGCCTGGACCAGCACTTCGCCCACTACGTCGACGTGGAGCGCCTGCCCGGCTTCCTGGTGTCCGTGGCCCGTCACGGCCGTGTCGCCCACCTCACCGCCCACGGGCACCGCGACGTGGCGGCCCGACTGCCCGTCACGCCGGACACGTTGTACCGGATCTACTCCATGACCAAACCGGTCACGGCGGTCGCCGCGCTGCTCCTGATGGAGGAGGGCAAGCTCTCCCTGGACGACCCGGTCGCCGACCACCTCCCGGCCTTCGCCGACATGCGGGTCTACGACAGCGGCTCCGGCGCCGACCTGAAGACCCGGCCGGTCGAACAGCCCATGCTGGTCCGGCACCTGATGACCCACACCTCGGGTCTGACCTTCGCCTTCTACCACTCGCACCCCGTCGACGCCCTCTACCGGGAGGCGGGCCTGGAGTCGTCCGTGCCGGCCGGCGCCAACCTGGCCGAGACGATGGACGTGTACGCGAGCCTGCCGCTCCAGTTCGAGCCGGGCACGCAGTGGAACTACTCCGTCTCCTCGAACGTGCTGGGCCGGATCGTGGAGGTGGTGTCCGGGCGGCGGCTCGACGAGTTCTTCGCCGAGCGGATCTTCCGCCCGCTCGGCATGCCGGACGCCGGCTTCCAGGTCCCGGACGAGAAGGCCGACCGGCTGGCCGAGTTGTACGGCGACGCCGACGGCGGCGGGATCGAGCCGATCCTCGGGCTGCCGCTGCGGGGCGGCCGGCCGCGGTTCCTGTCGGGCAGCGGCGGGATGGCGGCGAGCCCGTACGACGTGCACCGGTTCGCGGAGTTCCTGCGGCGCCGGGGCGAACTCGACGGCGTCCGGCTGCTGGCCCCCGAGACCGTCGACCTGATGGCGAGCAACCACCTCCCGGGCGGCGCCGACATGCGCGCCTTCGGCAGCCCCGCCCACCAGGAGCCGGGCAACGACGGCATCGGCTTCGGCCTCAGTGTCTCCGTGGTCGTCGACCCCGAGCGCACCCAAGCTCCGGCGGGGCTGGGCACGTTCGGGTGGAGCGGGGTCGCGACGACGACGTTCTGGGTGGACCCGAGCCGGGACCTGACCGTGCAGTTCATGACCCAGCTGCGGCCGAAGTCCTCGCTGAAGATCATGCCCGAGCTGAAGCAGTTGCTGCACGAGGCGGTCACGGACTGAGCCGCGACCGCCCGCTCACTGATCCACCCGCAGGGTGAACTCCAGCCCCTCCCCCGCCAGTTCGCTCAACCACTCCCGTGACCGCTCCGCCGTCTCGGCCGCCCTGTTCAGGCCGGACGGCAGGTCGTCGGTGAGGATGTGCCGGACGGCGAGGGACAGGGGGCGCGAGACACAGCGGGCCATCGCGCTCTCCTCCTCGTCGCCCACCAGGTCGAGGAGGTAACTCCCGGACCAGGTAGGGCCCGTGGCGCCGCGCACGTCCAGCGACACGGCGAGGACGACCCGGTCGTGGTCGGCCTCCGTGGTGGGGTAGGTGGCCGCCAACTCCCTTGCCAGCGCGGCGATCCGGGTGTCGTCGCCCGCCTTCAGCTCCTCGAACACCGGCTCCCAGGCCCGCAGCCAGCCCTCCAGGCGCAGCGTGCCGCGTACGAAGGTGCGCGGCTGCCAGGCCGTGGGCAGCCCGTACTGCTCGATGAACGGCACGCTGTCCCGGTTGGGATAGACCTCGAAGGTCTCCCCGTCGACGACATGCGGCCGGGTCACCTCCCAGGGCCGCTCGGCGACGGTCTCCGTCCCGTCCTCCAGATAGCGCGCCGGTGAGCGCAGCGCGCCCAGGACTCCGGCGGGCGCCCAACTGAAGCGGTAGCGAAAGTCGTTGGGCACGGCCGGGACCCCGCCGCAGTACGAGGTGAGGCTGTAGGTGGCCGCCGTGTCCGCGCCGATCGCCTCCCGCGCGCGGGCGACGAGGCTGTGCGCGAAGAGGTGGTCGATGCCGGGGTCGAGGCCTGCCTCGGTGAGGACGACGATGCCCGCCTGCTCGGCCGCCGGTACCTGTTCGAGGACGGCGTCCGAGACATAGCTGGAGCAGGCGAAGTGGGCCCGCCGCCGGACACAGACGGCCAGCAACGGGGCGTGTTCGGGCGCGGGCAGCATGGAGACGACGACGTCTCCGGGCACCAACTCGGCGGTGAGCGCGGCGAGGTCGAACGCGCGCGGTTCCGCGCGTCCCGTCAGCCCCAGCTGGTCGAGGGCCTGCGCCGCCCGGTCCTCGGTGCGGTGCCACAGCCGCACCCGGTCGGCGGTGTCGCACAGCACGGCCAGTCCACTGCCCGTGGACAGCCCGGCACCGATCCAGTGCACGGTGCCGCTCGCGCGCACGACGTCAGACATGGCCCAACTCCCCTTCCACCACGGCGATTCCGAGTTCCCGGGCCTTCGTGCGGAACAGGTCCAGGCAGCGCCCCCACGCCCCGCCGGTCCCGAAGTCCAGGAGCTGGGGCAGCAGGGCGGCCGAGAAGTCGGTGCTGGACTCCTCGGGCAGGAGGGACGGCAGGTTGTCGATGGCGATGAGGTCGAGCGGGGGCTTCGCGTGCAACTGCCGTACCGGGGCGTCCCATTCGGTCGTGCGGTCGTAGACCGGCAGGACGTTGAGGGGCGAGCCGACGTCGCAGGTGACGTCGGAGACCGTGCGGAGGCGGCGGCTCGGGTCGTCGAGGTCCGGCTCGCGGAGGAAGGGCGGGACGGGGGTCGTCGCCAGGACGCAGTTGACCAGGACGTCGTGGGCCAACAGGGCAGGGCGGTCCAGGTTCTGGGTCTCCGTCAGGTCCCAACTCGTCGGCTCGATCCCGGCCGTGCCGAACGCGGCCCGGGCTCCCCGGCCGCTGCGGCCCAGCGCGCCGATCACCAGCGCGGTGAACTCGGCGTCCCCGGCGGCGGGTTGGAGGGTGCCGTCCAACTCCTTCTTCGAGGTGGGCGTGAGGGGTGCGACCAGCCTGCCCCGGTGCTGGAGGACGGCGAGGGCCGCGCCCAGGTAGCCGGCCCAGAAGCCGAACGCGGCGAGGCGGCGGCCGGTGTCGTCCACCAGGTATTCGAGGTCGAGCAGCGCGCCACCGCCGGTGCCGAAGCGGCGCAGCAGGTCCGTCGCGCCCGGCTGGCCCTTGTAGGCGTGCCCGAAGAAGATGTGACGGTGCGTCAACCCGGCGGGTTCGTCCGGGAGTTCCTTCAGGCCCAGGATCACCGCGTCCTTCGGCGCCGACACCCAGGAACCCGCGAGTGCCGTCTTCGCGCCGACCGCCTCGTACTCCTCGATCGGGAAGATCCGCTGCGGGGACTCCTCGACCGTGAGGGTCACGCCGCTCCCGACGAGCCGGCGGGCGTCGACGGGGACGACCGGGGTGCGGCGCTCGGTCGTGCGGGTCTCGTGGCGCAGCCACAGATGCAGCTCGGTCATACCAGGTTGTCCTCCGGGCGCGGGGCGTCGGCCGCGAACCGGCCGGCGCTCAGGGGGCTGACGTCCACGAAGGGTACGCGGCCGAGACACAGGTCGCGGATCACCTCGCCGACGGCCGGGGCCTGCAGGAATCCATGGCCGGAGAAGCCCGTCGCGTAGAGGAAGCGGGAGACCGAAGTCGCCTGGCCGATCAGGGCGTTGTGGTCCGGGGTGTTCTCGTACAGGCCGGCCCAGCCGCCGGTGCGGCGCAGGTCGAGGAGGCCGGGGGCGCGCCGTCGCATGGCCTCGGCGAGGCGCGGGATCCAGCGGTCGTGGGTGTCGGTGGCGAAGCCGGGACGCTCGTCGGGGTCGGACATGCCCAGGAGGAGGCCGGGGCCCTCGGTGTGGAAGTAGAGGCTCGTGGTGAAGTCGATCGTCATGGGGAGCCTGGGCGGGAGGCCGGGGACGGGTTCCGTGACGGCGATCTGGCGGCGCAGCGGCTGCACGGGGAGGTCGACGCCCACCATCGCGCCGATGGCCTTCGACCAGGCGCCGGCCGCGCAGATCACGGTGTTCGTGTCGATGCGGCCGAGGGTCGTGAGCACGGCGGTGACCTGGTCGCCGTAGGTCTCGATGCCGGTGACGTCGGTGTGGCGCAGGATCGTCGCGCCGTGGGCGCGGGCCGCGGAGGCGTAGCCGTGGACGACGGCCTCGGGGGTGCAGTGACCGTCGTCGGGCGAGTACGCGGCGGCGAGGAGACCGTCCGTGTCGATCAGTGGGGAGAGGCGGCGGGCCTCGGCCGGGTCGATCATGCGGCTGGGCACGCCGAGGGAGTTCTGCAGCCGGACGCCCGTCTCGAAGGAGGCGACGTCCTCGGGCCGCGACAGCAGGAACAGATAGCCGACGCGATGTAACCCGATGTCGTGCCCGGTGTCCTCCTCGAAGCGGTCGAAGGCCTCCAGGCTGCGGGCGCCCAGCTGCACGTTGAGCTCGTCGGAGAACTGTGCCCGTACCCCGCCGGCCGCCTTCGAGGTGGATCCGGCGGCGAGTTCGTCCCGTTCGACCAGGACGACGTCTCTGACGCCGGCCCGGGCCAGGTGGTAGGCGATGCTGGTTCCGATGACCCCGCCGCCGATGACGACTACCTCGGCCTGACGCTTCACGGGCGCTCCTTGGGTGCCGCGCCGGTGACGGCCCGGGCCGCGGCAGCGTCCAGGATGCCGGGTCCGGCGCTGTTGTGGGGGACGTGCGGTTCGGCGACCCGGTCGCCGGAGAGGAAGAGGACGTCTTCGGTCATTCCCTCTTCCTGTCCGGATGCCGCTCACCGGAATCAGGACCAGTGCGCCACCGCGTCCAGATGGGGCAGGTGGTGGTCGAGGCGCTCCCGCTTGGTGCGCAGGTAGGTGATGTTGTTCTCGCAGGGCTCGATCAACAGCGGTACCTCTTCGGAGACTTTGATGCCGTGTTCCATCAACGCCTCGCGTTTGCGCGGGTTGTTGGAGAGCAGACGGACGCTCGCCACCCCCAGGTCGTGCAGGATCTCGGCGGCCACGCCGTAGTCGCGGGCGTCGACGGGCAGACCGAGGGCGAGGTTCGCCTCGACGGTGTCCAGGCCCTCCGCCTGCAGCGCCATCGCGCGCAGCTTGGCCAGGAGGCCTATGCCGCGGCCCTCGTGACCCCTCAAGTAGACGACTATGCCCCGGCCTTCGGCGACCACGGCCCGCATCGCGGCGTCCAGCTGGTCGCCGCACTCGCAGTGCTGCGAGCCGAAGGCGTCACCCGTCAGGCACTCCGAGTGCAGCCGGGTGAGTACGTCGTCCGTGCCGATGTCGCCGTAGACCAGGGCCACTTGCTCGTCACCGCGGTCGTGGTCCAGGTAACCGATCGCCTGGAATTTGCCGTACACGGTGGGCAACGGAGCATTCACGACGCGTTCCGCGCCCCTGGGCTGCGCGGACTTCTGCTTGCCGAGTACGCCAATGTTTTCTGTCATGATCTGGTTCCTAAGCAGAGACGAAAGGCCGTGAAACAATGAATGGTTCGGGCTCACGGACGGCGGCATACGGACTGGTGCCGGCGGACACCACGGAGGACGTACGGGCTAGGGGGGCAGGTCTCTCAGCACAGGTCGCGGTCCTTCCGGTCGGCAGTTTCGAGCAGCACGGCCCGTATCTTCCCCTGGCGACCGACACCCTCGTCGCCTGTGCCGTGGCCCGGGAGATCGCCGGGGCGTACCCGGTGCACCTGCTGCCGCCGGTGACGATCGCCTGCTCGCAGGAGCACGCGGCCTGGCCGGGGACCGTCAGCATCTCTTCCGTGACCCTTCATGCGGTGGTGCGGGACATCGCGGACTCGCTCCGCCGCTCGGGGGTCGAGACCCTGGTGGTGGTCAACGGGCACGGCGGAAACTACGTACTGGGCAACGTCGTTCAGGAGTCCTCCGCGCGCGGTGAGCGGATGGCGCTGTTCCCGGCCGCCGAGGACTGGGAGACGGCGCGGGAGCGGGCCGAGGTGCTGACCTCGCTGCTCACCGATATGCACGCGGGGGAAATCGAGACCTCCATTCTTCTGCACGCTCATCCCGAATTGATCCGTCCCGGTTATGAGACCTCCGATTTCGTCGCCGACGACCGTCGTCATCTTCTGACGCTCGGTATGGCCGGCTATACCGAGTCGGGCGTCATCGGGCGCCCGTCCCTCGGCTCGGCGGAAAAGGGGAAGGCCTTGCTGGCGAGCCTCGCCGATTCCTTCGGCGCGTATTTCTCGGTGCTGACCGCGGACTCCTGAGCGGGGGCCGGGTCCGGTACGGCGGTGTCGGGCCCGGTGGTGCGCAGGCCGGTGTACCAGCGGGCGACCAGGACGAACAGGCCGGGCACGGCGGCGGCGAAGCTGAGGACGCCGTAGATGACGGCGACGGACAGTCCGCTGCTGGCGCCGAGGCCCGCGGCGCCGAACGCCCAGGCGGTGACGCCCTCGCGGGGGCCCCAGCCGCCGACGTTCAGCGGGAGGCCCATGGCGACCAGGGCGAGGACCGCGATCGGGAGGAGCTGGCCGATGGTGGCGGCGGATCCGGCGGCGTGCGCGGCGACCACGAACATCGCGAGGTGGCCGGCCAGGATGACGAGCGAGGAGAGGGCGACGCCGGGCCAGTTGGCGCGGGAGAAGAGTCCGGCGCGCACCTCGTCAAGGGTGGTGCGCAGGGCGCGGCTGCGGCGGGTGACGCTGGGCGGCCGGTTCATCCGCAGGGCGGCCACGACCGCGAGCGCGCCGACTCCGGCGAGCAGGACGAGCGGGGCGACGCTGCGGGCGTCGGCCATCACCGGGGAGTCCAGGCCCAGCAGGACCCCGATCCCTACGACGGCCAGCGCGATCTGGCCGGCGACGCGTTCGAGGACGACGGCGCGGACGGCGCGGCCCATATCGCCGGCGCTCTGTCCGTGCCGTACCGCGCGGTGGACGTCGCCCAGAATGCCGCCGGGCAGGGCCGCGTTGAGGAACAGGGCGCGGTAGTAGTCGGCGACGGCCGGGCCGAGCGGCAGTTTGATGCGCAGTCCGCGCGCCACCAGCGCCCAGCGCCAGGCGCTGAACACCGTGGTGACGACCCCGATCGCGAGGCCGATCAGCAGGGTCGGTGCGTCGATGCGGCGCAGGCCGTCCAGGAAGACTCCGGTGCCCAGGCGCCACAGGAGGACGCCGAGGATGGCGATGCCGGCGACCGAGCCGAAGTGGGTGCGTACCGCGCGGGAGTTCACCCGGTTCAGGATCGCGCGCAGCACGCGGCGGGTACCCGAGGCGCGGTCGGCGGTGGGCCGGGGTGCGGCGACGATCACACCGATACGGTCGCCGGAGACGGCCGCGCTGTGCAGCGGCGGGGTGTGCGCGGGCCGCCTGCGCACCTCCTCGACGGTGCCCGGGGCGCGCAGTGCGAGGGCGACCGGCGCGGGCCGCTCGACGCGCACCCTGCGCCTGGTGGTGCCCGGTCGCGGTGCGACCGTCCTCATCGTCTCGACGCTCATGATGTTCCCCCTGTGGGCCGGGCCAGCGCCAGCAGGTCGCTGTGGTGGACCAGCACGGTCAACTCCCCCGCCGCGCAGGCCGCGAGGCGGTCGCGCAGATAGCGGTCGGCGCGTTCCTTCAGTTCCGGGCGTTCCTCGACGGCGGCGCCGACCCAGCCGCGCAGCCACTCGGCGGTCAGCGCGAGGTCGTCGGGGCCCAGGTGCCAGGCGCTCGGGTGGACGCGGACCGTGGCGCCGTGCGCGGCGAAGGCCTCGCAGGTGACGGTGACGGCGTCCGGGCCGAGGAGTCCGTCGCGCCGCTGGTGGGCGTTGAACGCGTCGGCGATCTCGGCGTCCATCGGGTCGGCCGGGGTGAGTTCGACCCGTCCGGCGACGGAGAGGGTGAGCAGCGCGGGGCAGCCGGCGCCGACGCAGGCGGTGACGAGTGCGTCGACCTCCTCGCGGGTGAGGACGTCGAGGAGCGCGGAGGCCGTCACCAGGGAGGCGCCGACCAGCGCGTCCGGGGTCAGCCGGGCCACATCGCCGCGCCGGGTCTCGACCGTGACGCGGCTGCCGTCGGCGGCGGCACGCGGGGAGGCGACGGCGGCGAAGTGCAGGAGGTAGGGGTCGCGGTCGTGCAGGATCCAGTGCTGCGAACCGTCGAGGCGCGGGGCGAGCCAGCGTCCCATGGAGCCGGTGCCGCAGCCCAGGTCGTGGATGACGACCCCGGACTTGCCGGGCAGGTTGGCGAGCCGGATGCGCAGCGGGTCGAGGAGTTCGGGGGCCCGGGCGACGGCGTCGGCGCCCTCGCGCAGCTCCAGCCACTCGGGCGCGTAGCGCGGCGGGTCGTCGGGGCCGACGTCCCGCAGCCGTACGGTGGCCCGCTCGCCGGGGCGGGTCGCGGGTCCGGCGCCGGGGATCACGGCACCGTGTCCGGCCTGCTCGCCGGTGTCCGCCGAAGCCGTTCCCGCCATCACGTCCTCCACTGCGGTCTGTGCCGGGGGCACGAGCATCCCCAGCGGTACGCCCCGGGGTCCCGGCTGCGCGGGGATGCGCTGTCCGGTGACCGGCGGGGTGGTCGCCGTCTTCCTCATGCCGCCCTCCGGGATTCGCTGGGGAGCCGGGTGAGTACTCCGGCGAGGCTGCGGGCCGTGGTGGCCCACCCGTCGAGCGCCGCGCGCCGACCACGTGCCGCCGCCTTCAGGCGTCGGCGTACGTCCGCCTCGCCGAACCAGCCGCGCAGTTCGGCGGCGAGGGCGGCGGGATCCTCCGGCGGGACGAGGATGCCGGGCACCCCGCCGTCGGGGGCGCGGCCGACCGCCTCGGGCAGCCCGCCGACGTCCGTGGCCAGCACGGGAATACCGCGGGCGAGGGCCTCGGTGACGGCCATGCCGTAGGTCTCGGCGTACGACATGAGGACCATGAGGTCGGCGCTCGCGTAGCTGGCGTCGAGCTGGGCGCCGGCCTGCGGGCCCGCGAGGTGCAGCCGGTCCTGGAGGCCGTACTGCCGGATGAGGCCGCGCAGATGGTCGACGTACTCGGGGTCGGTGCCGAGGCCGCCGACGCAGGTGCAGGTCCACGGCAGGTCGGCCGCGGCTGCGAGGGCCTCGATCAGCCGGTGCTGGCCCTTGCGCGGGGTGACGGCCGCGACGCACAGGAGCTGGGAGACGCCGTCGGTGCCGGAGGCGAGGGGGGCGATGTCGGCGCCGGGGGTGGCGACATGGACCCGCTCGGGGGCCAGGCCGTGGTGGGAGACGAGGCGGCGGACCGCCCAGTCGCTGGTGCCGATGACCGCGGACACCGCCCGCAGGACCGTGCGTTCCTTGGCGTCCAGTTCCGCGGCGACGGCGGCGTCGAGGCCGGTCTCGTCGCCGAGCGGGAGGTGGACGAGGACGGCGAGACCGAGCCGGTCGGCCTCCGGGACGACGATCTCGGGAACTCCGCAGGCCACGAGCCCGTCGAGGAGTACGGCGGCGCCGTCCGGCAACTCGCGCAGCACCCGGGCGAGTTCCGCGCGGGCGGCCTGACCGGGCCGGGGCCACTCGCCGTCGACAGCGTGCTTGTGGACCTGCCAGCCGAAGCCGGGGAGGTCCAGGCTGACCCGCCGGTCGTAGGCGTTGCCGCCGCTCGGCGCGGCGAGGTCGTCGACGCCGCCCGGCATCACGAAGTGCACGGTGCGCAGGGACATGGGGATGATCTCGGCATTCCGGGAGGCCGCGCGCTGTGCGGGCAGGAATCCCAGCGAGGGGGCGCGGTCGATGGTCACGTCGCTCACAGGGCACGCTCGTAACTCGCCCAGGCGACGTGCGACTCGTGCAGGGTGACCTGGAGTGCGGCCAGGCCCCGGGCGCCCTCGCCCAGCGCGCCCTTCTCGATCCGCTCGGCGAGCCGGTCGGCGATGACCTTCGCCAGGAACTCCGTGGAGGTGTTGACCCCGGCGAAATCGGGTTCGTTGTCCAGGTTTCTGTAGTTCAACTCGCTGACGACGGCGCCCAGTTCCTGGGTGGCCAGTCCGATGTCGACAACGATGTTGTCGTCGTCCAGCTCTGCGCGCCGGAAGGTGGCGTCCACCAGGAACGTGGCCCCGTGCAGGCGCTGCGCGGGTCCGAACACTTCGCCGTGGAAGCTGTGGGCGATCATGATGTGATCGCGGACGGTGATGCTGAACAACGGACGACCCTCCAGGTGCGGCGCGTCTGGTCCCCCGGCTGATCCCTGCCGGGGGATGCCGTGTAGTACGGCTGCACGCCTCCCCCTGTTCAGCCCTCTCTCACTCTTTTCTCAGGTCAGACGCGCTTGTCGTAGCGGATTGAACGATTCTCAACCGATGTCGGTGTATCGCACCCGGTGGCACAGGGCCGGAATCTCTCCGGAGGCGAGTCTCGGCAGCAGGTCCGGCAGCTCCTCGAAGTCGCTCTCCCCGGTGACCAACGCGTCGAGCGCCGGGTCGGCGAGGAGGTCGAGGGCGAGGGCGAGGCGGTCGGCGTAGCTGCGGTCGGCCCGGTTCGGGGAGACGGTCCCGACCTGGCTGCTGCGGATGACCAGGCGCCGGGAGTGGAAGGCCTCGCCGAGCGGGAGGCTCACCTTCCGGTCGCCGTACCAGCTCAGTTCGAGGACGGTGCCCTCCGGCGTGAGGAGTTCCAGTGCGCGGGCGAGGCCCTGTTCGGTGGCGCTGGCGTGCACGACGAGGTCGCAGTCGCCGAGCGCGTCCGCCGGGAGCGCGAAGCCGACGCCGAGGGCCTCGGCGGTCTTGGCGCGCGTCGGGTCGGCGTCCACCAACTGCACGCGTACGCCCGGGAAGCGGGCCAGCAGCGCGGCCACCGAAGACCCGACCATCCCGCCGCCGACCACGGCGATCCGGTCGCCGATCAGCGGCCTCGCGTCCCACAGTGCGTTGACGGCGGTCTCCACGGTCCCGGCGAGGACGGCCCGCCCGGCGGGCACCGAGTCCGGTACGGGTGTGACGGCGCTCGCGGGGACGACGTAGCGCGTCTGGTGCGGATAGAGGCAGAAGACGGTACGGCCGAGCAGCGCGGCCGGGCCCTCCTCCACGATCCCGACGTTGAGGTAGCCGTACTTGACCGGACCTGGGAAGTCGCCCTCTTGGAACGGTCCACGCATGGTCGCGTACTGGTTCTCGGGGACGCCCCCGCGGAAGACCAGGGTCTCGGTGCCGCGGCTCACGCCCGACCACAGGGAACGGACCACCACCTCGTCCTCGGCGGGGTCCGGCAGAACGACGTCGCGTATCTCGCCGTGACCCGGTGCACCGATCCAAAACGCCCTCGCGGTGCGCTTCATCGGAATCCTCCTGAACGATCGGGAAGCTGTTCACGTACGGGTAACCACAGGCCGCGCACAGTACGCGGCGTTGATCGACTCTGTCATATGGCCGGAGGGTGTGCGGTGGCCCTGAACAACACATACGAAGCAAGGCTGGTCCAGCAGGAGACCGCTGTGGGAGCGGGCGTTCAGATCCTGTTGCTGGCGTTGCTCGGTACGGCGATCGGGATGGGCCCGGCGGGCTGGCTGACCGGACTGGCGTTCGCGATCGCCACCTGGGCGGTGCTCTCCCAGGCCCTGCACAAGTCCCGGACGCGCAACTTCGGCCCGGCCAACCGGGTCACGCTCGGCCGCGCCATCCTGGTCGGCGGGGTGACCGCGCTGGTCGCGGACTCCTTCGAGAGCTCGCCCCCGGTCACCCTGCTGGTCGGCCTGACGGCGGTGGCCCTGATCCTGGACGGCGTCGACGGCAAGGTCGCCCGCCGCACGGGAACTTCCACCGCGCTGGGCGCGCGCTTCGACATGGAGGTCGACGCGTTCCTGATCCTCGTGCTCAGCGTGTACGTGTCGACCCAGCTCGGCCCGTGGGTTTTGCTGATCGGCGCCATGCGCTACGGGTTCGTCGCCGCCGCCCGCGTCTGGCTGTGGCTGAACGCCCCGCTGCCGCCGAGCACGGCCCGCAAGACGGTCGCCGCCACCCAGGGCATCCTCCTGCTGCTGGCGGGCGCGAACCTGCTGCCCCACACGGCCAACCTCGCCGTGGTGGCGCTCGCGCTCGGCACGCTGGTGTGGTCCTTCGGCCGCGACATCCTGTGGCTGTGGCGCACCTCCCGCACCACCCTCGTCGAGGAGGCCCCGGCCGAGGAGAAAGTCCTCGAACTCGAACTGGTCTCGCAGTAGCACCGGTCGTACCGAAAGGGCCCGGACCACCAGACGGTGGATCCGGGCCCTTCGGCTTTCCGTACTACCCGTGCTACCCGTACGACTTCAGCGCTACGGCGGCTACGGCCGCGGCGAGCGGCTGCGCACGACGGCGAAGGCGCCGGCCGCGAGGCCGAGGACGCCCACGACCAGGCCGGCGATGCCGAGCCCGCGGGCGGTCGAGTCGCTGCTGGAACCCGACGAGGACGCGGAGGTCGTCTTCGTGGCGGTGGCCGCCGTCGAGGCCGAGGCGGCCGGGGTCTCGTCGCCGTCCTCGCTCTCCTTGGCGGTGAGCTTGAGGACGGGCGCCGGGTTCTCCGGCTCGTCGGCGCCCGCCGCGGCCTCCTCGATCCAGCGGACGACATCGCCGTCCGAGTAGGTCTGGAGCGTCTTGAACGTCAACTGGTCGGTGTCGTCGGGCAGTTGACCGAAGGCGACGTTGAAGTCCTCGAACTGTCCGGCGCCGATCTTCCCGCCGGTCCAGGTGATCTCGGAGACGGCGTCGGTGATGGTGCCGTCGTCGGTCTTGACCGGCGTCTTGAGCTTGCTGGTGGTGACCTTCGCGGTCCAGCCGTTCTGCGGGGTGACCAGCACACCGAGGACGGGGTGGTCGGTGGGCAGATAGACCTGGACCTTGGTGGTGCTGGCCTTGTCCTCCTCGTTGGGGACCCGGAAGGTGATGACACCGTCCGTGGCTCCCTTGGCGTAGCTCTCGGGGTGGACGGTCACGTGCGCGGAGGCGACGCCAGCGGCGGCCAGGACTCCGGCGGTGGCGAGCGCGGCGACGGTGCCTGCGCGGCGCAGGGTGGTGCGGTATGCGGACATGGTGAGGCGATCTCCGTACGGGAAAGGGAAGTTGGGGGGTCAGACCGGGTACGGGATCGGGACCGGTGGCCCTCTGCGGCTGACCGCGTGCCGCAGGAGGAGTTGACGGAAGGGGGCCGCGTCGGCGCCGGTGCGTCCGGGGCCCACCGTGCGGGCGGGCAGGGGTGCGGGGGCGTCCCGCCACCAGGCCACCAGCCCCGGTACGAAGGCGACGGCCCAGCGCAGCAGCGACCACAGCGCGGCCTCCCCGCGCCGCAGCCACCAGGCCGCGACGAGGGCGGCGACGACATGCGCGGCCACGGCGTGCGGGGTCATGGCCTGCGTCTGCCGCATCGGGGCCATGCCGTGCCCGGACATGTGAGCCATCCCGGCCATCGCCATCCCGGCCCGGGGTCGCGCGAGGTCGAAGCCGAGGTGCAGCCCCGCCTGGGTGGCGAGCATGGCGGCGCCGATGCCGGGCAGGGACCGTTCCCGACCGCCGAGCAGGAACCCCATGCCGAACACGGCGAGGAACCCGGCACCGTCCGCCCACAGCGGGGGCGTCGCACCGGTGGCGAGCCCGTGCCCGGCGGCAGCCAGCAGCACGCACACCGCGGCGAACACCGCGGCGCGCAGGCTCCGTACCGCCGGGGATGCGCTCATGGTGACGGATCCTCCCACGGGCCGCTGCCGCCGTTGCCGTCGATGGCGGTTTAGGGGGCAGCTCATATCTGGTTCATGGCTTGGTACGGCGGTGACGCGTGGGGCGTTCAGTCCGGGTGGGCGGACTCCTGCGCGCATGCGTCGATTTACCGGGATACGGCGGCCGGGGCGCCCGTGCGTGGCAACAGCGTGATCGCCGCGACCGGTACGGCGGCCAGCACCAGCCACGGGACGGCGGCGGGCAGTTCCGTGTCGAGGAGCGTGCCGGTGGCCGCGCTGCCGACTAGGACGATCAGCCCGGAGATGGAGGACAGGGCCCCGGTGTAGAGGCCGAGGCGGCCGGGTTCGGCGAGGTCCGGGACCCAGGCGCGGGCGACGGGGGCGATGAGCATCTGCCCGAGGGTGAGCAGCACGACGAGGACGGCGGCGGGCAACAGCCCGGTGGTTCCGGTGAGTTGAGCGGGCCGGGCCGCCGCGACAGCCGTGAACCCTACGGCGATCAGCAGCAGCCCGGCCGCCATGGACCGGCGCGGATCGAGCCGCTCCCCCGCCCACCGCGTGAGGGGCAACTGCGCGCTCACCACCAGCAACGACGACAGCGCGAACAGCCAGGCCAGCGGCGCCTGCGAGCCCGCCGCACGCTCGACCTCCTCGGGGAGGGCCAGATAGAGCTGGTTGTAGGCGAGGAGATAGGCACCGTAGGCACAACACAGCGCCAGGAAGGGCCCGTTGCGCACGAGAGCCCGTGCACCGCCCTTCTCCGAGACGCGCGTCCGCCCGGGGATGTGCTGCGGCAGCAGCCACGCGTGTCCCGCGAGCACGAGCACGAAGACCCCGGCCCCGGCGAGACAGGTCACCCGGAAGTCCACGGCGAGCAGCAGCGCACCGAGCAACGGCCCGACGAACGCGCCGAGTTGACCCGCGACGGTGAACAGCGCCAGCACGCGGGCCCGTTGACCTCCGCCCTTCTCCTCCCACTCGACGGCCTGGCGCGCGACCTCCGACTCCACGGCCGGGGAGAACAGCGCGGCGGCGAACCCGATCAGCAGTACGGCCCCGACGACCGCGGAGGTCCGTTCCGCATACCCGAGCCAGCCGAACCCGGCGATCCGCAGCGCACACCCGGCGAGCACCACGGGCCGCACCCCGTACCGGTCGGTCAGCGCCCCGCCGACCACGAACAGCCCCTGCTGGCTGAAGGTCCGAAGCCCCAGCACCAGCCCGACGAGCCAGCCCGCCATCCCGATCACGTCCGCCAGATGCTCGGCGAGAAACGGCAGCACGGCGAAGAAGCCTACGTTGAAGGCGAGTTGAGTGAGGATCAGCAGTCGGAGCAGCGGCGGGAGCGGAGTCCGTACGACGGTCGCCGCGCTCACCGGACCGCCAACTGCCCCTGCCCCGCGGCTCGTACGCTGCCGGCCGCCGTCACCGCGAGGGCGCCGAGGAGGGCGAGTACGGCGGCGGGGGCGAGGACGGCCCAGGGCGCGCGCTCGGCGTAGGGCTGGTTCTCGGCGAGGAGCAAGCCCCATTCCGGGGAGGGCGGTTGGGCACCGAGGCCGAGGAAGCCGAGCGAGGCGAGGGCGAGGGCGACACCGGGCAGGCGGAGCAGGGCGTGCCGGGTGACGGGTGGCAGCACGGCGGGCAGCAGTTCGTGGCGCAGGAGGTACCAACGACCCGCGCCCAGGCCCCTGGTGGCGGTCACATGCAGGGTGGCGCGCTCCTGTCGCAGCAGCGCGGAGGTGTGCGTGGCGAGAGGAGTCCACGCGAGGGCGGCGACGGCGAGGGCGGGCGTACCGCTCCCGCCACCGGCCACGGCGGTGACCAACAGGGCGGCGAGGACGGGCGGTACGGCGTTCACCGTGTCGACGAGCGGTCCGGACAGCCGGGGCAGCAGCCCGAGCAGGATGCCGGTGACGAGTGCGACGGTACTGATCGCGAGGGCGAGCAGCAGGGTGTCGACGGCTCCGTGGGCGATCCGCGCGAGGAGGTCGCGGCCGAGCGCGTCGGTGCCGAACGGGTGGGCCCAGGTGGGGTGTTGGAGGCGCAGTCGGGTGTTCAGGGCGAGGGGGTCACGGGGCAGGCCGAGCGCGAGGACACCTAGGAGGAGGGCAGCGTACACAACAGGCAAGGCGCGTCGGGGTGTTGGGGCTGGCCCGTGGAGGGACGGCAGCGCCCCAGCTCGCATGGCCGGTCCGACGAGGAGCCGGGTGACGAGGCGGGAGAGTCCGGCGGCGAGGGCGGCGAGCAGGAGGAGGACGAGGGTGCCGGCCTGGAGGACGGGCAGGTCCTGGGCCAGGGCGGCCTGGAGGGTGGTGCGGCCGAGGCCGGGGATGTCGAAGATCTGCTCGACGGCGACGGCCCCGCCGGTCAGCCCGACGACGAACAGCCCCAGGTTCGGCAGCAGTCCGGGCAGACACCGCCGCACGGCCTGCCGGGCGATACGCCGCCCGGGCAGCCCGCGCGCGGCGGCGGCCCGCGCCCACGGCTCGGCGAACGCACCGGGCAGCAGATCGTCGAGCAGCCGCCCGAGCACGGCCCCGGCGGGCAGCCCGAGCGCGAGCGCGGGCAACACCGTCCACCGGGGCCCGTACCACCCGAGCGCGGGGAGCCACCCCAACTGCACCCCGACGACGGTGGCGAGCACGGACGCGGTGAGGAACTCGGGAAGCGCGGCGAGGGCGGCGGAGGCGGTGCCGCCGGGGTGGCTCGCGGTACGGGGGACACTGCGGCGGGTGAGTCGCCTCGGCGGAACGCTGAGAACCGCGCAGGCGCCGTCGCCGCCGCCATCACCGGAGAGCTCTGCGGGCCGGTTGCCGCGCCGCCGCGCGAGACCCCGGGGCAGCACGGCGCGAACCCCACCACCGGAACTCCCTGTGGACCAGCCGCTATGCCGCTGCGCGAGACCCCCGCGCAGCACAGCGCGAACCGCGCCGCCACCGCCACCGGACGGCCCCATCGCGCGACCACCGCGCCACAACGTGCCCATGCACACCGCCGCGGCGGTCACCGCGGCCACCCCGAGCGCCGTGGTCATCAGCAGCAGGGACGCGCCCAGGGCTTGGAGCACTGCGGGCATGACCTCGGTGCCGGAGATCCACGAGCGGCCGGCGTCGCCGCGTGGGAGGCCGCCGAGCCAGTGGGTGAGCAGTCGCAACGGGCCCTCGTCGAGGCCGAGTTGGGCGCGGATCGTGGCCAGGACCGCGGGGTCGGGGTCGCGTTCCGCCGACCGTGCCTTGAGTACGGTCAGTGCCGGATCGGTGTGTGCGAGCCAGGGCAACAGGCCCACGGCGCAGACGAGTCCGGCCGCGAGAAGGGCGCGCCAGAGCAGCGCGGTCGTGCGGTGCGGCATGGTTCAGCGCCGGGTTCCGGTGCCGACGAGGGTGCGCTCGTACGGGTCGAGGAGGACGCCCCGCACCGAGGTGCCGACGCCGGTGACGACCCGTTGGTGCACGAGCGGTACGACGGCGTCCGTGCCCAGGATCTCGGCCTCGGCCGCCATCGCGGCACTCTGCCGCGCCGAGGTGTCGACGGCACGCTCGGCCTTCGCGACGGCCCGGTCGACATCCTTGTCGCAGAGCAGGGCCAGGTTGTAGCCGCCGTCGCAGGTGTAGTCACTGGCGAGCACGGCGACCGGATCCCCGGTGTCCACCTGGGTGTTGCGGGCCACCACGAACGCGTCGAACTTCCCGGCCAGCGCGTCGCTCTCGATCCGCGAGTACTCGCGCACCTCCAACTCGACCCGAAATCCCGCCTCTTCCAGCTGCTGCTTCAACACCTGGGCGGCTTCGGGCAGTTCGGGCCGGTTGTCGTACGTGGCGATGGTGATCGCCGTTCCGTCCGGCGCCGTCGCCTTCGCCCGTCCGACCGGCTGTTCGCGCTTGGCGGCGGCCCAGGTGACGGCGGGGCCGTAGATGCCCGCGCCCGCGTCGGCGTGGCCTTCATGGACGCCCTTGGCCAGCGCACTCGTGTCGACGGCCTCGCGAGCGGCGGCCCTGAGCTTCGGGTCCTTGAACGGGCCTGTGCGGGTGTTCAGTTGGAGGCTCGTGGTGCGGGTGGTGGCGGTCTCGCGGCGGACCGCGCGGTCGAGGGTCGCGGCCTGGGCGACGGGTATCGCCTCGGCGATGTCGACCTGTCCGGTGCGCAGGGCGTTGGTGCGGGCGGTGCCGTCGGCTATGAAGCGCGCGTCTATGCCGGAGGCGTGGGCGAGGCCGCCCCAGTAGCCGTCGAAGCGGTCGAGGGTGGCGGCCGTGGAGCCGGTGACCTTGGTGAGTTCGAAGGGACCGGTGGCGGTGCCGACCGGGTCGACGCGGCTCTTCGCGTTCTCGTACGCCTTCGGAGAGAGGACCGCGAGGGCGGGACCCGCGAGCCGCAACGGCAGTACCGGATCAGGGGAGTTGGTGGTGACGCGTACCCGGTCGCCGCCCGCGGGTTCGGCGGTGAGGGTGACGCCGGAGAGGGCGGCGGGGGCGGGCTTCGCCTCGGTGGCACGGGTGAGGGCGGCGGCCACGCGGGCCGGGGTGACATCGGTGCCGTCCTGGAAAGTGGCCTCGCGCAGCGTGAACAGCCAGCCGCGGTCGCTCTCCCGCTGCCAGGACCGGGCTAGCGCGGGGGCGGCGGAGCCGTTGGCGTCCAGCGAGGTCAGGCCCTCGGTGACACCGAGCCGGCTGAGGATGGTGGCGTCGGCGCCGTACGGGGAGAGGTTCTCGGCGGGCGGGAACGCGAGCGCGACCCGCAGCCGTGAACCGGACGCCCCGGTCGTCTCCCCGCTCTCCTCACCGGCGGAGGCGAAGCAGCCGGTGAGCAGCGGGGCGAGGGCGAGCCCAAGGAGCAGTCGGGCGGGGCGAGTTCGTCGGAATCGTCGGAATCGCATCGCGGTCATCGCCCCATCGCCAGTTCGAAGTGCATGATTCGCTGCCCGCCGCTCGCGTCGTCGCGCTCGTCGTGCACGACTTTGCCGAGCGAGCGCCAGAAGGCCTCGGCGCCGGGCACGGCGGGGTCGGTGTGCAGATAGGCGGCGCGGTAGCCGCCGTCGGCCGCGGCGAACGCGAGGAGTTCGGCGACGAGATGCCGGGCGAGGCCGCGACGGCGGTGCGCGGGGCGGACGTAGACGCGGCGCAGCTGCGCGGTCGCGCCGGAGGGGTAGCGCTCGGCGAGGTGGCGCGGGTTCGGCGGGTGGACCGGTCCACGGGAGTCGAGCGCGGCGGTCGCGACGACCTGGCCGTCGTCCGGGTCGAGCGCCACGAGGAGGGTGTGGCGGGCCGGGGCGAGGTAGGCGGCGGCCGGGTCGATGATGTCGGCGTGCCAGCGGGGCACATAGCCGGTGGCGAAGTCGCGGTAGACGGTGTCGAGCATCACGGCACGCGCACCGTCGAGGTCGTCCGGGCCTGCCGCCCTGATGCAGTAATCAAGCACTTGCACATCATATGCATTAAGACTCCCATCCTTGATCGCACCCGGCGATCCCCCATGACAGAGCCACCCCTGATGGCCGCTCCCGATTTGACAGCCCTGCGGCCGACCCCTAAAACCTAGCCACATGACATTCATTTTCAAAACCGCGAAAGCGGCGGACCGGTAGTGCGCGTCGCGTTCGTCGGCAAGGGCGGCAGCGGAAAGACCACGCTGTCGGCCCTCTTCGCCCGCCACTTGGAACGCTCCGGCGCCCCCGTGCTCGCCATCGACGGCGACATCAACCAGCACCTGGCCGAGGCCCTGGCCCCCGCCACCGCACCCGCCGTCGCCCCTCCGCTCGGCGCCCATCTGGGCGAGCTGAAGGACTTCCTGCGCGGCACCAACCCGCGCATCGCCTCCCGCGAGGCCATGATCAAGACCACCCCGCCGGGGCGCGGCTCACGCCTGCTGCGGCTGCTCGGCGACGACGAGGTGCACGCCCGACATGTGGTGCGGGCGGGTGACGTACCGCTGATGGCGACGGGCGAGTTCGAGGAGAGCGACCTCGGGGTGGCCTGCTACCACTCCAAACTCGGCGCGGTGGAGCTGTACTTGAACCATCTGGCCGACGGCCCCGGCGAGTACGTCGTGGTCGACATGACTGCGGGCGCCGACGCCTTCGCCTCCGGCCTGTTCACCCGCTTCGACCTCACGTTCCTGGTCGCCGAACCGACCCGCAAGGGCGTCTCGGTCTACCGCCAGTACCGGGACCACGCACGGGAGTTCGGGATCCGTATCGCCGTGATCGGCAACAAGGTGACCGGCGAGGACGACCTGCTCTTCCTCAAACAGGAGCTGGGCGACGACCTGTTGACCCACCTGGTCCACTCCCCCGCCGTTCGCGCCGCCGAACAGGGCCGGTCGGAGGGCGAGTTGGAACCGCACAACGTGCACGCCCTGCGTCTGCTGCGCGAGGCCGTGGACTCCTGCTCCCGGGACTGGCCGACCCTGCACCGCCACGCCGTCGAGTTCCATCTGCGCAACGCGCGGGCCTGGGCGGACCGGGCGTTGCGCAGATGGAACTCG
>NZ_JAEQAZ010000114.1 GCF_016654115.1 Streptomyces sp. MBT53 | reverse complement strand
CGTTCCGCGCTTCCGCGCGGGAGCTTCTTCGAGCCGCTCACCAGGTCCTTGAAACCCTGGCCCGCGCGGAAGCGCGGAACGGAGGTCTTCTTGACCCGAACCCGCTCGCCCGTCTGGGGGTTGCGGGCGTAACGGGCCGGACGGTCGACCTTCTCGAACGAACCGAAGCCGGTGACCGAGACCCGGTCCCCACTGACGACGGCACGGACGATGGCGTCCAGTACCGCGTCGACCGCCTCGGCGGCCTGCTGACGGCCACCGACCTTGTCGGCAATCGCTTCTACGAGCTGCGCCTTGTTCACGTCTTCCCCTTCGGAGACATTGCCGGAACGAAAGTGTTCAGGCTTTTCCGCACGTTAGGCAGATATATACCGCAAATCAAACACGAAACGGGCTAATCACCCGTGCGCCGCAACGAACTCGGCTGTCCTGGACTTGTTCAGCGTTCCTCTTCGGGGAATCGACCCGCGTCGAGGTCGGCCGTGAACCGGTCCAGTCGCCTTGTCGCGTCGGCGAGATCGTGCTTGGCCGCGGCCGTAATGACCAGCAGCTTCCGGGCCAGCGCCATCCGTACGCCCTCCGGGACTTGCAGTGCGCGCACCCTTGTGTGCGCTTCCTTGAGTTGGTCCGCGACTGCCGCATAGAGCTTGAGTTGGCCGTCGTGTTCCATGCACAGATTGTGCCATCTGGGGCGAGTTGTCGCCTGCGGGGGTCGCAACTGGTGCCTCGAACGGCCTGACGGAGCCCGGCGGCAGCCTTGGCTCAAAGCTGCGCCTACCCAGTCAACACCCTGTCTAACATGGGAAGTTGAGAGAAGCGTTGGAGGCGCGCGGGGCCGTTCGAGTGCAGACATGGCTGTACCCCCAATCGTGGCGATCGGGGGTACAGAGGGTGTCGCGGTGGCCGGATCTCGACCTGGTGCGGGGGTTGGGGTCAGACCTGGACCGTCCGCGGCTTGTACGAGGGGCGCTTGGCCTCGTACGCGGAGATGTCGCCCTCGTTCTGGAGGGTGATGGAGATGTCGTCCAGTCCGTTCAGCAGCCGCCAGCGGGCGTTCTCGTCGAGTTCGAAGGCGGCGGTGATGCCCTCGGCACGCACCTCACGGGCCTCCAGGTCGACCGTGATCTCGGCCTGCGGGTCGTTCTCGGTGAGCTCCTGCAGCGCGTCCACGATCTTCTGCTCCAGAACGACCGTGAGCAGGCCGTTCTTCAGCGAGTTGCCGCGGAAGATGTCGGCGAAGCGGGAGGAGATGACGGCCTTGAAGCCGTAGTTCTGCAGCGCCCACACGGCGTGCTCGCGGGAGGAGCCGGTGCCGAAGTCGGGGCCGGCTACCAGGACCGTCGCGCCCTTGCGCTCGGGGCGGTTGAGGATGAAGTTCTCGTCCTTGCGCCAGGCCTCGAACAGCCCGTCCTCGAAGCCGTCCCTGGTCACCTTCTTGAGCCAGTGGGCGGGGATGATCTGGTCGGTGTCCACGTTGCTGCGGCGCAGCGGGACGGCCCGGCCGGTGTGCGTGGTGAATGCTTCCATGACTCTCAGACTCCAGCGGGCACAGGGGCGTCGGACAGATCGGCGGGCGAGGCCAGGTGGCCCAGCACGGCGGTCGCGGCGGCGACCTGCGGCGAGACCAGGTGCGTACGGCCGCCCTTGCCCTGCCTGCCTTCGAAGTTGCGGTTGGAGGTGGACGCGGAGCGCTCACCGGGCGCCAACTGGTCCGGGTTCATGCCCAGACACATCGAGCAGCCCGCGTGCCGCCATTCGGCGCCGGCCTCCTTGAAGACGATGTCCAGGCCCTCGGAGACGGCCTGCAGACCGACCCGCGCGGAGCCCGGCACGACCAGCATCCGTACGCCGTCGGCGACTTTGCGACCCTCGACGATCGCGGCGGCGGCCCGCAGGTCCTCGATACGGCCGTTGGTGCAGGAACCTACGAAGACGGTGTCGACCTTGATGTCGCGCAGCGGCTGGCCGGCCTCCAACCCCATGTATTCCAGGGCCTTTTCGGCGGCGAGGCGCTCTGAAGCGTCTTCGTACGAAGCCGGGTCGGGGACGGACGCCGAAAGCGGCGCGCCCTGACCGGGGTTGGTGCCCCAGGTGACGAACGGCGCCAGCGAGGGACCGTCGATGACGACCTCGGCGTCGAATTCGGCGTCGTCGTCCGTCTTCAGGGTCTTCCAGTACGCGACGGCGGCGTCCCAGTCCTCGCCCTCGGGGGCGTGGGCGCGGCCCTTGATGTACTCGAAGGTGGTCTCGTCGGGGGCGATCATGCCCGCGCGGGCACCGGCCTCGATCGACATGTTGCAGATGGTCATGCGGGCCTCCATCGAGAGCTTCTCGATGGCGGAACCGCGGTATTCGAGGATGTAGCCCTGGCCGCCGCCGGTGCCGATCTTCGCGATGATGGCGAGGATCAGGTCCTTGGCGGAGACGCCGTCGGGCAGTTCGCCGTCGACGGTGATGGCCATGGTCTTCGGGCGGGCCAGCGGCAGCGTCTGGGTGGCCAGCACGTGCTCCACCTGGGAGGTGCCGATGCCGAACGCCAGCGCGCCGAAGGCGCCGTGGGTGGAGGTGTGGGAGTCACCGCACACGACGGTCGTACCGGGCTGGGTCAGACCCAGCTGCGGTCCTACGACGTGGACGACGCCCTGCTCGACATCGCCCAGGGAGTGCAGGCGCACGCCGAAGTCGGCGCAGTTCTTGCGCAGCGTCTCCAGCTGGGCCCGGGAGACCGGGTCCGCGATGGGCTTGTCGATGTCGAGGGTCGGGGTGTTGTGATCCTCGGTGGCGATGGTGAGGTCGAGGCGCCGCACGGGACGCCCGGCCTGGCGGAGACCGTCGAAGGCCTGCGGGCTGGTCACCTCGTGCAGCAGGTGCAGATCGATGAAGAGGAGGTCGGGCTCGCCCTGGGCGCGCCGGACGACATGGTCGTCCCAGACCTTCTCCGCGAGTGTCCTACCCATCGCTTTCCCTCCGGCCGGCGAAACAGCGCCGGCCCAACTAGAGATCTTGAGGAGACGGCGCTCGCACCCCTGGTTCACGGGCAGCCGCCGCCTGGCCCGTTTGGAACGCGGGCCGCTGTGCCTACAAGAGTTGCGCGTCTCACGAAAAAAGGAACTTGCGTTTCACAGAGTGAGACGCGAGTATCGTTTCATGGACAACAGTAGCGGCGTCGGCGTCCTGGACAAGGCAGCCCTTGTCCTGGGCGCTCTGGAGTCCGGTCCGGCCACCCTCGCGGGTCTGGTCGCGGCGACCGGGCTGGCACGACCCACGGCACACCGGCTGGCCGTGGCCTTGGAACACCACCGCATGGTGGCGCGCGACATGCAGGGCCGTTTCATTCTCGGCCCCCGTCTCGCCGAGCTGGCCGCGGCCGCCGGCGAGGACCGGCTGCTCGCCACGGCGGGCCCGGTGCTCACGCATCTGCGGGACATCACGGGCGAGAGCGCGCAGCTCTACCGCCGCCAGGGCGACATGCGCATCTGCGTGGCCGCGGCGGAACGCCTGTCCGGACTCCGGGACACCGTCCCGGTCGGCTCGACCCTCACGATGAAAGCCGGTTCCTCGGCCCAGATCCTGATGGCCTGGGAGGAGCCGGAGCGCCTGCACCGCGGCCTCCAGGGCGCCCGCTTCACGGCCACGGCCCTCTCGGGCGTACGGCGCCGGGGCTGGGCCCAGTCCATCGGCGAGCGCGAGCCGGGCGTCGCGTCCGTCTCCGCGCCCGTGCGCGGCCCCTCGAACCGCGTGGTGGCCGCGGTGTCCGTCTCCGGCCCCATCGAGCGCCTGACGCGCCACCCGGGCCGCATGCACGCCCAGGCGGTCATCGACGCCGCCGCGCGTCTCTCCGAGGCGCTGCGCCGCACCGGCTGATCCACCCGGAACACCTCAAGAAGGGCCTGCCTCAACGCCGCGGCGGGCCCTCAGTCATGTCTGAGGCCAGGCCCTCCGCCGGGAAGTGCCGCGATGTCCCGTCGTTTCAGTGCCGCGCCGTCGTGGCTGGTCGCGCCCACGTGGCGGAGCCACATATCGACACAGCCCCGCGCCCCTTCGGGGCGCAGCCCACTCGCATCAGCCCACTTACTCGGACGGCACACTCCCCGACCGATACGCGAACCGGTCCTTCGCCCGCCTCCCCCGCTGCTCCACCGGCACCTGTCCGTGCGCCGCCGCGAGGCCGAAGGGCGGCATGTCGGCGTAGATCGCCTCGTAGGAGCCCTCGGGCACCACATAGCTCTCGTGCCACAGGCCGACGTGTCCGCGTACCTTCCCCGCCTTCTCCTTGCGGTTGATGATCGCCCACGCCTTGTGATGGAACATGTCGGGCGAACTCGCGTACTTGTAGAGCTTCTCCTTGGACTCCCAATACTGGACGACGTAGTACGTCCGCGGGGACGCCGTGAGCAGCACATGCCCGAGTAGTCCGCGACCGGGATCCTTCCCCAACTCCCGCAGCATGCGCGGCATCGCGAGGAACACCGGCACCCAGTGGTGCACGGCCCAGAAGCGGTTGATGCGCATGCCGATCAGCAGCACCACCACCTCCCCCTCGGCGGCAGCGGTGGTACGGCCGTTGACAGCCTTCGCGAACATGACGCCTCCTAGTTGGGTACCGGCGCTATCCGATGACCCGTGCTTGGATAGTGCCGGTATCCGAGAAAGGGCGCAAGACATGCGGCTGTCCGAGTTGAGCGAGCGCAGCGGTGTGTCCATCGCGACGATCAAGTACTACCTGCGCGAAGGCCTGTTGAGCCCCGGCCGCCAGGTCAACACGACCACCGCCGAGTACGACGAGGAGCAGTTGCGGCGGCTGCGGCTGGTGCGCGCGATGATCCAGGTCGGCCGGCTCCCGGTGGCCACGGTCCGCGAGGTGCTCGGCCATGTCGACGACGACTCCCTCGGCCGTACGATCCGGCTGGGCGCGGCACTTTGGGCGTTGCCGCAGGTTCCGGAGCCGGACGCGGAGGACGAGTACGTCCAGGCCGCGCACCGCGAGGTGGACCGGCTCCTGGAGACGCTGGGCTGGTCCAACTCCCAGGCGCTGGTGACCATTTCGCCGTCGTACCGCTCACTGGTGGTGGCGGTGGCCGCACTTCGCCGGCTCGGGTACGACTGGCCCCCCGAACTGGTCGTGAACTACGCCAAGTTGATGCACCGGGCGGCCGTCCTCGACCTGGACTTCGTGGAGACGCACCCCTCGGAGGCCGAGAAGGTGGAGACGGCGGTGGCGGGCGCGATCTTCGTCGAGCCGGTGCTCCGGGCGCTGCACCGGCTGGCGCAGGAGGAGGAGTCGGCGCGGCGGTACGGCTTCGAGTGAGCCGGGCATGCGAAAGGCCCCCCACCGAAGTGGAGGGCCTTTCGTCTGCGTACCCCCGACCGGATTCGAACCGGCGCTACTGCCGTGAGAGGGCAGCGTGCTAGGCCGCTACACAACGGGGGCCCTAGCGATCCTGCATGGAGGGCGGCGGGTGCGACCCGGACCACCTTCCTGGGAAGGATCTGTACCCCCGACCGGATTCGAACCGGCGCTACTGCCGTGAGAGGGCAGCGTGCTAGGCCGCTACACAACGGGGGCGTTGCAGATGAGCTCTGCGAGCTGGCCTACCAGGACTCGAACCTAGAATGACGGTACCAGAAACCGTAGTGTTGCCAATTACACCATAGGCCACTAAAACGCAAGTCCTTCTGGGGACCTTGTTCCAGTTGACGCCTCCGGTTTCCTGGCCTTTCGGCCCGCTCTCCGGCGGCGCAGGAACAACATTACCTGAAGGTGGACGGGGCTCCAAAACGGGTATCCGTGCCGAGCAGACCGGGGAGTTCGGCGAGGGAACCGATCCTGTGCCGCCCCACCAGGGCCTCGACGGAGGCGTGCCCGCCGTGGCGGTCGATCCAGACGGAGAGCAGACCGGCGTCCGCGGCGCCCCGCCCGTCGATCTCCGGGTGATCGCCGACATACGCCACCTCGTGCGGCGGCAGTTCCAGCGCCTCGCAGGCCGCGAGGAAGGCGCCGGCCTCGGGCTTGGAGACGCCCAGTTCGGCCGCGCACAGGATGACCTCGAAGCGGTCGTGCACCCCGAGGGCGCGCAGCTTGCGGTCCTGCACGGTGAGGCTGGAGTTGGAGAGGACCGCGTGGCGGTGACTGGCCGCGAGGGTGTCGAGGACGGGCAGGACGTCCGGGAAGAGGGCCCAGGCCGTCTCGTAGTGGGTCTTGTAGCGCCGGAACCAGTCCTCGGCCTCGGCGTCGGTCAGCTCCCGGTCCAGGAAGTGCCGGACCCGGTCGAGCCGCTGCCCCTCGAAGGTGACCTCTCCGGCCGAGAACCGCGCCCAGTGGAACTCGGTGGCCACCCGCCAGCGCTCCAGGGCCGCCACCAGGCTCTCGCGTCCGTCGAGCAGCCCCTCGGCGACCAAGTGCTCCCGCATGGCCGCGCGGTCCGCGCCGGTGTAGTCGAACAGGGTGTCGTCCACGTCCCAGACCACGGCCCGAATGCTCATGATCCGACCATAACGTGGGGCCCCGAAGCGCGTCAGCGCCCCGGGGCCCCACGTTGTCGACCGTCAGGCCGTCAGCTTCGCCAGGGCCGCGTCGATCCTGGCCAGGCTCTTCTCCTTGCCGAGAATCTCCAGGGACTCGAAGAGCGGCAGCCCGATCGTGCGGCCGGTGACGGCGACACGGACCGGCGCCTGGGCCTTGCCGAGCTTGAGGCCGTGGGTCTCGCCGGCGGCCAGGACGGCCTCCTTGAGGGACTCGGGCGAGGACCAGTCGGCCGACTCCAGCTTCTCCCTGGCCGTACGGAGAAGGGCGTCGGAGCCCTCCTTCATGGCCTTCGTCCAGGACGCCTCGTCCTGGACCGGCTCGGCCAGGAACAGGAAGTCGACGTTGTCCGTGATCTCCGACAACACCTTCAGGCGGGTCTGCGCGTGCGGGGCGACGGCCTGCCACTTGGCCTCGTCGAAGTCCTCCGGCGCCCAGGGGGCGAAGGGGGCGCGCAGCCACGGCGCGCAGCGCTCGGTGAAGTCCTTCACGTCGAGCAGCCGGATGTGGTCGGCGTTGATCGCCTCGCACTTCTTCAGGTCGAAGCGGGCCGGGTTGGGGTTCACGTCGGCGATGTCGAAGGCCGCGACCATCTCGTCCATCGAGAAGACGTCCCGGTCGGCCGCGAGCGACCAGCCCAGCAGGGAGAGGTAGTTGAGCAGTCCCTCGGGCAGGAAGCCGCGCTCCCGGTAGAGGTTGAGCGAGGACTCCGGGTCGCGCTTGGAGAGCTTCTTGTTGCCCTCGCCCATCACGTACGGCAAGTGCCCGAAGGACGGCACCGACTTGGCGACGCCCAGCTCGATCAGCGCCTTGTAGAGGGCGATCTGACGGGGCGTCGAGGAGAGCAGGTCCTCGCCGCGCAGGACGTGGGTGATCTCCATCAGGGCGTCGTCGACCGGGTTGACGAGCGTGTACAGCGGGGCGCCGTTGGCTCGTACGATCCCGTAGTCCGGGACGTTCTCCGGGGTGAACGTCAGCTCGCCGCGGACCAGGTCGGTGAAGGTGATCGTCTCGTCGGGCATGCGGAAGCGGACGATCGGCACCCGGCCCTCGGCCTTGTACGCCTCGACCTGCTCGGCGGTGAGGGCGCGGCAGTGGCCGTCGTAGCCGGACGGCTTGCCGGCGGCGCGGGCGACGTCGCGGCGGGCGTCCAGCTCCGCGGTGGAGCAGTAGCAGTCGTAGGCGTGGCCGGCGTCCTGGAGCTTCTTCGCGACGTCCTTGTAGATGTCCATGCGCTGCGACTGGCGGTAGGGCGCGTGCGGGCCGCCGATCTCGGGGCCCTCGTCCCAGTCGAAGCCCAACCAGCGCATCGCGTCGAGGAGTTGGCCGTAGGACTCCTCGGAGTCGCGGGCCGCGTCGGTGTCCTCGATGCGGAAGACCAGCGTGCCCTGGTTGTGCTTGGCGAAGGCCCAGTTGAACAGGGCGGTGCGGACCAGGCCGACGTGAGGATTGCCGGTCGGCGAGGGGCAGAAACGGACGCGTACGGGTGCGCTAGCCACGCTTGACAACCTTGTTGGTGAGAGTGCCGATGCCTTCGATGGTGACGGCGACCTCGTCGCCGACGGTGAGCGGTCCGACGCCTGCCGGGGTGCCCGTGAGGATCACGTCGCCGGGGAGCAGCGTCATGGCCTCGGTGATGTTGACGATCAGGTCCTCGATCGAGTGGATCATCTCGCTGGTGCGGCCGAGCTGGCGCTGCTGTCCGTTGACGGTCAGCTGGATGGTGAGGTCGCTCGGGTCGAGGTCCGTCTCCACCCAGGGGCCGAGCGGGCAGGAGGTGTCGAAGCCCTTGGCGCGGGCCCACTGCTTCTCGCGCTTCTGGACGTCACGCGCGGTGATGTCGTTGGCGCAGGTGTAGCCGAGGATGACGTCCTTGACACGCTCGCGCGGGACCTCGCGGCACATCCGGCCGATAACGACGGCCAGTTCGGCCTCGTGGTGGAGGTCCTCGGTGAAGGAGGGGTACTGGATGTCGTCGCCGGAGCCGATCACGGAGGTGGACGGCTTGAAGAAGGCGAAGGGGACGTCCGGCACCTCGTTGCCCAGTTCCCGGGCGTGCTCGGCGTAGTTGCGGCCGTAGGCGACGACCTTGTTCGGGAGCACCGGCGGCAGCAGCCTGACCTTGCTCAGCGGGACCTTCGTGCCGGAGAGTTCGAAGTCCGCGAACGGGATGCCCTTGATGATGTCGAGGACGAGCTCGTCCGGCTTGTCGCCCTCGACCGCGCCGAAGGCGACGTTCCCGTCGATGGAGAATCTGGCGATGCGCACGGGATCCCGGCACCCCTCACTGAGCTGGCTGGAGTCTGACGCTCCAGGCTAACGCGGTGCGGGGGCGCTGCTTCGCCGATTAAGTCCTCTCCGGCGGATCAGGTCGCGGCAGAGCACCGGCGCCGATGGACGCGGGCGAGTGCGCGCAGCCCCCGCAGTGTTTCGGTGCGTGCTCCGGGGCCCGGCCGGAGACTCAGGAATCGCCGGGCGAAGCCCGCGCTGTGGACGCGCTCGGGCTTTCGCCCGGTGCAGCGGGCGGGGGCAGCCTCCACACCTCCGAGGCGGCGGGGGTAGCGTGCCGGACGTCGCGGGGCAGGCGGGGCCCCTGCTCGCGCAGTTACTCCGCGGCGGCGCCGACCGGGATCTCCATGAGGATCGTGCGGCGCGGGTTGGCGGTCTGGGCCGGCAGGTCGAGCGAGTGCTCCGGCTGCTCCGGCGTCTGCAGTTCGTCGGCGTCGGAGAGGTGCGCCAGCGTCGTGCGTCGCGGGTTGGCAATGTTGCGGAACATCATCGTCGTCTTCACTGTTGTAGTCGACCCTCGTCAGTCCGTGGGTGGGTGGTTGACAGATTGTGCCCTCATGTAAAGCGTCAGGCTAAACATCCAATTCCCGGCCGAACGCGTGAAGAGCCCATGATCCGCATGTGAGTTTGCTCACCACCCTGTGGGCATACCGACCAATTCGGACCCGCAACTCACCTCAACGAAACGGACATTGACCCCCTGAAGCTGTCATTCCGCTCCTGATCATGGCGACTTGGGCACAACCCACGCCTCACGGGATGGTGCGGATTTGCCCACTTTGGAGTGAATAGCTTTCTACGTCTCGTGACACTGTCCTCACGGGGTGTCACACAGGTCACAGCCTGGCCTACGGGCCTTGTTGGAGATCCGGCACTGTGCTGGAATTCCACGGACCGCCGCAGAATCAGCCCGGCGCGCAGGGGGCGCAACGCAGCGCCGAGGGCGGCGGAAGGGGGAGCAGCGCCGGTCACTCACGACCACACATGGGGTGCGCGTTCAGGGCGCTCCCCAAGACGCCGACACCGTCCTTCCGTTCGCGCGGGGGACGCCTGGTCCAGAGGTTGCGACGCTAGTGCAGGGACGTTTCAAGAGGGATGGCAGTGCTCCGGCGGAGCCGGAGCCGCATGGCGGGGCTGGCCCCAACACCGGCAGCTCCTCGCCCCAGCACGCCCAGAACCCGGGCCCGGCACCGTCAGGTGAAGGCGGGGCCCCCGGGCGCCCCGGTGTGTCCGCAGCCCCGACCCCCACGCCCTCGGTGAAGCCGCCGAGCGGCACCCCCGGACCCGGCTCGCGCGTCGCGCTGCGCAACTGGCGCATCTCCACGCGCCTGGTGTCACTGCTCGCGCTCCCCGTGGTCGCGGCCACCTCGCTGGGCGCCCTGCGCATCAGCGACTCCATGACCGACATCCAGCAGCTCGACAACATGAAGCTGCTGACGGACATGACCAAGCAGGCCACCGAGCTGGCCACCGCGCTCCAGGAGGAGCGCGACCAGTCGGCCGGTCCCCTGTCGCACGGCGTCAAGGCCACCGACTACCAGATCAAGGGCTTCGCCGAGAAGACCGACCGGGCCCGCGACAACTTCATCAACTCCTCGGAAGAGATCGACAGCGCCAGCAGGAACGGAAACCTGCAGGGCGTCCGCGAGACCGTCGTCGGTCTCGCCACCGAGCTGGACAACCTCGACCGGATCCGCAAGACGGCGTACCAGTCGAAGTCCAACTCGACGCAGACGGTCGACGCCTACCACCGTCTGATCACCCAGCTGCTCGACCTCTCGCAGGACATGGCAGAGGCGACCAGCAACCCGGAGATGATCCAGCGCACGCGCGCCCTGGCCGCCTTCTCCTCGGCCAAGGAGTTCGCGTCCGTGCAGCGCGCCGTCATCGCGGCGGCCCTGCCGGCCAACAACACGACGACCGGCAAGCTCTCCGACAACGACCGGCTGTACGCCGACTCCGCGCTGGAGAGCGAGAAGTCGGACCTGAGCATCTTCCGCAACATCTACGGCGACCAGGGTGCCGAGCAGCTCATCCAGCCCATCGAGGACGGCAACGCCACGATCGACGCCGCGGACAAGTACGCGGAGCGCGCCCTCGCCAACACGAACGGCCTGGCCTCGCAGGACAAGCGGTCGTACAAGGACTGGATAGACGACAGCTCGACCAAGATCGAGCAGATGAAGAAGATCGAGCACACGCTCCTTGAGGACATGGAGCAGAAGGCCCGCGAGCTGCGCTCCGCCTCCGAGCGCGAGGCGATCATCTCCGGTGCGCTGATCCTGCTCGTGCTCGGTGTCTCCCTCGTCGGCGCCTTCGTCATCGCCCGGTCCATGATCCGCTCGCTGCGCCGGCTCCAGGAGACCGCCAACAAGGTCGCCCAGGACCGGCTGCCCGAGCTGGTCAAGCAGCTCTCCGAGTCCGACCCGCAGGACGTCGACACGTCCGTGGAGTCGGTCGGTGTGCACTCCCGGGACGAGATCGGCCAGGTGGCCGCGGCCTTCGACGACGTGCACCGCGAGGCGGTCCGCCTCGCCGCCGAGCAGGCCCTCCTGCGGGGCAACGTCAACGCGATGTTCACCAACCTCTCGCGCCGCTCCCAGGGCCTCATCCAGCGTCAGCTCTCGCTCATCTCCGAGCTGGAGTCCCGCGAGGCCGACCCGGACCAGCTGTCCTCCCTCTTCAAGCTCGACCACCTCGCGACCCGCATGCGCCGTAACGGTGAGAACCTTCTCGTTCTCGCCGGTGAAGAGCCCGGCCGCCGCTGGACCCGTCCGGTCCCGCTGGTCGACGTGCTCCGCGCCGCTGCCTCCGAGGTGGAGCAGTACGAGCGCATCGAGCTGTCCTCCGTGCCGACCACCGAAGTGGCCGGCCGCGTGGTCAACGACCTCGTGCACCTGCTCGCAGAGCTGCTGGAGAACGCGACCTCGTTCTCCTCGCCGCAGACCAAGGTCAAGGTCACCGGTCACGCGCTGCCCGACGGCCGCGTCCTGATCGAGATCCACGACACCGGTATCGGCCTCTCCCCCGAGGACCTCGCGGCGATCAACGAGCGGCTCGCCTCGCCGCCCACCGTGGACGTCTCGGTCTCCCGCCGCATGGGCCTCTTCGTGGTCGGCCGGCTGTCCCAGCGTCACGGCATCCGCATCCAGCTGCGCCCCTCCGACTCCGGTGGTACGACCGCGCTGGTCATGCTCCCGGTCGATGTCGCCCAGGGCGGCAAGAAGCCCGCTCCGGGCAAGCAGGGCCAGCCCGCTGTCGATGCGGCGGCTGCCGCCGCCGGTGCCGGTGCGGCCCGCCGGGGCAACGGTCAGGGCGGCTCCGCCGTCGGCGCGGGCGCTCCGGCGAACGGCGGACTGCTCGGTGCCGGTGCCGCTCCGCGCGGCCAGGTCGGTTCCGGTCAGGGCCCGCGGGCCGCGCTGCCCGGTGCGGGCGGTGGACGTCCGGGTGGTCCCGGTGGCCCGGGTGCTCCCGGCGGTGCGCGTGGGCCGCAGGGTCCCTCTGCGCCGCAGGGCCGTCCGGCGGCCGGTTCCGGTGCCGGTCTCTTCGGCCAGGCTCCGGGCGCCCCCCAGGGCCTGCAGGCGGCCGGTACGGGTGCCCCGCAGGGCTTCGGTGACGGACGTCAGGACGCCTTCGGCGGGACGCCTCCGCAGCAGCAGAACGGCGGGGTTCCCCCGCAGCGTGCGAACAACGAGCCCGAGCCGCCCCGCGGCGGTGGCCGGCGCCGTGGGCGTCAGCCGCAGCTCCCGCCGCGCGGTGGTGCGCGGGCCGAGCTGCCCGGCGGCAACAACCAGCGCCCCAGCTGGAGCGACGAGAACGCGCAGCCCCCGCTGGGCCGCGGCAACCTCGACGCCCCGCGCGGTCACGACGAGCGCGACGCCGAGCAGACCTCCCGGATGCCGCGCATCGACGACCGTCAGGGCCCCGGCACGCAGGAGATGCCGGCGATCCCCCGCATGGACGCGCAGGACAGCAGGCAGTTCCCGCGCCCGGGCACCAGCGGACCGCAGGACACCGGCTCCTTCCCGCGCCCCGGTGCGGGCGGACCGCAGGACACGGGTTCCTTCCCCCGGCCGAACGTCAACGGGTCCCAGAACACGGGCCAGTTCCCGCGTCCGGGCGCCAACGGGTCGCAGTCCAACGGCCAGTTCCCGCGGCAGGACTTCGACACCCCGCGTCCTGGTTCCAACTCGCAGCAGAACGGCGGCCAGTTCGTCCGCTCGGACGTCTTCGGCTCCCCGAACAGCCCGGCCAACAACCCGTCGAACCCGGCCAACACGGGACAGTTCGCCGTCCCGCAGGCCTACGACGGCAGCTCCACCGGCCAGTTCGCGACTCCCGGTTTTGACAACGGGTCCACCGGTCAGCACAATCTGCCGGGCCGTCAGAACCCCGGGAACACCGGGCAGTTCGACCGTCCGCAGGTCAACGGGAACCGCAACGGCGCCGACTTCGGCACCGCGCGTCCGCCCGCCCCGCAGCGTCCCACCCGCCAGGAGCCCGAGGCGTTGCCGCCTGCCACGGGTCCCGGTGACGGCAGGACGCCGCTGTACGACACGCTGGAGACCAACTGGTTCCACGGCCAGCAGGCGGAAGCGCAGAGCCAGAGCAACGGCTCCGCGCCCGCCCCGCAGCCGCAGGCACCGCAGGCTCCGGCGACACCCCCTCAGCGTCCCACGGGCGGTACCTGGCGCAGCTCGCCGAACGACGATCTCGTTCGGCAGGCGGAGCGCGTACGGCAACCGGCCGCGGGCGGCGTCACCACCTCCGGCCTGCCGCGCCGGGTGCCCAGGGCGAACCTCGTCCCGGGCACGGCTCAGCAGCAACAGCACCAAACCGGTCCGCAGGTCTCGCGTGCGCCTGATGACGTACGCGGCCGGCTGACCAATCTCCGTCGGGGCATCGCACAGGGCCGCCAGGCCGGTACGGGTACCGGCCAGACCGGCAGCTTCCCCAGCCCCACTCACCAGCAGGAGCGTTAGTTGAGCCAGATGAGCCAGGCGGCACAGAACCTCAACTGGTTGATAACCAACTTCGTGGACAACACCCCCGGTGTGTCCCACACCGTCGTCGTATCCGCCGACGGACTCCTTCTGGCCATGTCGGAAGGCTTCCCGCGCGACCGCGCCGACCAACTCGCGGCCGTGGCATCCGGGTTGACCTCGCTGACGGCCGGGGCTTCCCGAATCTTCGAGGGCGGCGATGTGGCGCAGACCGTAGTGGAGATGGAGCGAGGGTTCCTCTTCCTCATGTCCGTCTCGGACGGTTCGTCGCTGGCGGTGCTCGCGCATCCCGAGTGCGACATCGGCCTCGTCGGCTACGAGATGGCACTGCTCGTCGACCGTGCGGGGGCGGTCCTCACGCCGGACCTGCGCGCCGAACTCCAGGGCAGTCTGCTTCACTGACCGGCCCCGGCACCACCCGTCTCACCAAATCACCGTCCGGCCGCCACAATCCCCCCACCGGCCCTGTCAGACGGCTAGCCCGACCGACTTGCTGTCCCGCCCGGAGGATTCATGACCCCGCCCACCGCCTCTCATGATCCGTACGCCGAGCCGTACGGGGACGAGGGCGACCAGCCGCTGGTACGTCCGTACGCGATGACCGGCGGCCGGACCCGGCCGCGCTATCAGCTCGCCATCGAGGCACTGATCAGCACCACGGCCGACCCGGCAGCGCTGATGGGACTGCTCCCTGAGCACCAGCGCATCTGCCACCTGTGCCGTGAGGTCAAGTCGGTCGCGGAGGTGTCGGCACTCCTCGCCATGCCGCTCGGTGTGGCGCGGATCCTCGTCGCGGACCTCGCCGAGGCCGGACTGGTGGCCATCCACCAGCCGGGCGGCGACGAGAACAACGGCGGCGCACCGGACGTGACGCTGCTCGAAAGGGTGCTCAGTGGACTTCGCAAGCTCTGACGGAGGGCGGGCGACCACCTCCGCGAAGATCGTGGTGGCGGGTGGCTTCGGCGTCGGCAAGACCACGTTCGTGGGTGCCGTCTCGGAGATCAACCCGCTGCGCACGGAGGCCGTCATGACGTCCGCCTCGGCGGGCATCGACGACCTCACCCACACCGGGGACAAGACCACCACCACGGTGGCCATGGACTTCGGCCGTATCACCCTGGACCAGGACCTGATCCTGTACCTCTTCGGTACGCCGGGTCAGGACCGTTTCTGGTTCATGTGGGACGACCTGGTGCGCGGCGCGATCGGCGCCGTCGTCCTGGTCGACACCCGCCGTCTCGCCGACTGCTTCCCGGCGGTCGACTACTTCGAGAACAGCGGGCTGCCTTTTGTCATAGCCCTCAACGGTTTCGACGGCCACCAGCCGTACAACCCGGAGGAGGTGCGCGAGGCCCTGCAGATCGGGCCGGACGCACCGATCATCACGACCGACGCCCGGCACCGCTCGGACGCCAAGAGTGCGCTGATCACGCTGGTCGAGCACGCGCTGATGGCCCGACTCCGGTAGCTGTCGGCGGGCCTCGACATGCAGTTCTCAAGTCGGCAGCGCCATACGGCAGTTGTCGTAGACGCCCTGGAGCCGGCTGTGCCTTTTGACACGGTCGGCCCCGGTGTTCATAACGTTTCGGCAGTGGAATCGGGTGTTACGGCAACGCGTCGCGGTCATCCGGTGTCACTGCGCTAACAAAGCCTCGCCTTTTGGCGGGGCTCGCTCTTTATGACCGTTTTATCTGGGACTTACATCACTTGGAATCCGCCGTTCCGACTGTTTGGAATCGCGCAGGCTGACGTGCTGGAATGCCTGAACTGCCCAATAGTCAACGACGTACTGATAGTCAGAGTCCGTTGACGGGCCTGAGACACTGCGGCACGAGGATAGGTGCCGACCGCCGGAAGGTTGTTGGTCGAGTGAGGCGAAGCAAGAACGGTCCCGAGCCGTCGGCCCGGGGCAACTTCACCCCGCCGCCGCGCGGAGCGGCGCCCGCCCCTGTGCCAGGCTCGGAGCCCTCGGCACCACCCCCTCCCAGCGGGGGCCGTTTCTCGCCCCGCAACTGGCGGGTGCCGACCCGGCTGAACGCGATCCTGCTCATACCCGTGGGCGTCGGCCTCATCATGGGCGGCTTCCAGGTCAAGAGCTCGATCGACACCTGGCAGAACGCCGAGGACGCGGAGAAGACCGCCCGCGTGGTGCAGGCCGCGCTGACCTACAGCAACGCGGTCACCAACGAGCGTGACGTGACCGCCGCCCCGCTGCTGGAGGGCAAGGGCCAGAAGAACGCGACCGTCGTGGCGGCCCGCAAGGCCACCGACGACGCGGCCGACGTCTTCGACAAGGCCGTGCAGAACATGCCGGACTCCCCGGGCCTGGAGCGCCGCCTCAGCCGCTTCCGCAAAGTGGAGCCGTCGCTGCAGACGGTCCGGGCCAACGCCTACACCTCCAAGATGAAGGGCGTCCAGACCGAGGAGAGCTACGTCAACCTGGAGCACCCGCTCCTGGAGTTCTCCAACGAACTGGGCCTCGGCACCGGCAACATCACCAGCTACGGCCGCTCGGTCTACGCCATCGCGCTGGCCAAGGGCGCGCTCTCCCTGGAGCGCTCCATCGGCACCCACCTGCTGATCAACCCCGGCCCCGACGCGAACAGCCTGGCCACCCAGCGCACCGCCCTCACCTCGTACGCCTACCTGGAGGGCATCGCCATCCAGGAGTACCAGGCCGGTGGTACGGACGCGGACATCGCGAAGCTGAACACCGCCCTGACGAAGGTGCAGACCGACGGCACGGCCCTGGTCAAGCAGGCCGCCGCGCAGGCGAAGGCCGCCGGCAAGACGTATGTGCCGCCGCCGAGCGCGATCAAAACGGTCACGGCCATGTCGCAGCTGGACACCACCGACATCGCGGCGCGTGACGCCCTTGCCCAGCAGGGCATCACCGCGCAGAACTGGTGGGCGGGCACGACCCTCAAGTACGAGGCGTACCGCAAGATCGAGGAGGACAAGGCCGACATCGCGGTGAGCGAGGCCTCGGACATCGCGAACAACGCCAAGCGTGACGCCATCATCACCGGTGCCGCCGTCGTCGTCGCCCTGCTCCTCGCCTTCATCCTCGCCGGCGCGGTCGCCCGCCAGATGAGCCGCTCGATGCGCCAGCTGCGCAACGCGGCCTTCGGCATCGCCGAGCAGCGGCTGCCGATGCTGGTCGACCAGCTCTCGCGCACCGACCCCGGCCGGGTGGACACCCGCGTGCAGCCGATCCCCATCAGCACCACGGACGAGATCGGCGAAGTCGCGAGAGCCTTCGACCAGGTCCACCGTGAGGCCGTACGACTGGCCGCCGAGCAGGCCCTCCTGCGGGGCAACATCAACGCGATCTTCACCAACCTCTCGCGCCGCAACCAGTCCCTGATCGAGGGCCAGCTGACCCTGATCACCGACCTGGAGAACAACGAGGCCGACCCGGACCAGCTGGAGAACCTCTTCCGCCTGGACCACCTCGCGACCCGTATGCGCCGCAACGGCGAGAACCTCCTCGTGCTCGCCGGCGAGGAGCCCGGCCGCCGCTGGGACCAGCCGGTCCCGCTGGTCGACGTACTGCGCGCCGCCTCCTCCGAGGTGGAGCAGTACGAGCGCATCGAGCTGTCGGGTGTCCCGGAGGCCGAGATCCACGGCCGCGCGGTCACCGACCTCGTGCACCTGCTCGCCGAGCTGCTGGAGAACGCGACGACGTTCTCCTCCCCGCAGACCAAGGTCCGCGTCACCGCGACCCGTCTCCCCGACGGCCGCGTGATGATCGAGATCCACGACAAGGGCATCGGCCTCACCGCCGAGGACTTCGCGGACATCAACCACAAGCTGGCCAACCCGCCGACCGTGGACGTCGCGATCTCCCAGCGCATGGGCCTGTTCGTGGTCGGCCGCCTCTCCGACCGGCACGGCATCCGCGTCCAGCTCCGCCCCTCGGGCGAGCAGGCCGGCACCACCTCGCTGGTCATGCTGCCCGACGCGATCACCCACGGTGGCGGTGGCGAACAGCAGCTCCAGCGCGACGAGTTCACCGTCTCGCAGATCATGCCGGAGCAGCCGCAGTACCAGGGCGAGGACTTCAACCGCGCCCCGCTCACGGCCGCCGAGCTCGGCTTCGACGACACCCGCTACCCCGAGGTGCCGGACGACATCCGCGAGCTCGACCCGGTCGGCCGCTCGCTGATGCGCGAGGAGCGCCGGGCGGCCCTGGAGTCCCAGAAGCCGGGCCAGGAGGCCCTGGAGGCGGGCACCTACCAGGAGTTCGCCGAGTTCGAGGAGCCCCAGCAGCAGCCGTACGCCGAGAACGGGCAGCAGGCGTACCAGGAGCAGCCGACGGCGTACAACGGGCAGCAGACGTACGAGGAGCAGCAGCAGACGTCGTACGACGAGCCGCTTCAGCCCGCTTACGACGAGCAGTACTTCGCGCCGAACGGCAACGGGACGCAGAACGACACCTTCGCCGACTCCTTCGCGGCCAACGGCGGATACCCGGAGCCCGGGTATGCGGAGCCGGTGCAGGAGGAGCACGCGTCGGCGCACTCCGTGGCCCCGGAGACGTATCCGGGCTTCGAAGAGCCGTCCTATCAGGACGACTGGCCGCAGCAGGACGGTTACCGCAACGGTTACCCGGACCAGTACGCTCCGGAACCGGAACCTTCGCAGGCCGCTGACGTGAGTGAGCGGGATCACGTAGGCTTCGACCGTCCGGGACCGGCCCCCTCGGCTGTCCACGCGCTGACCGACGCCGGGCTGCCGCGCCGCGGTTCGGCCGCGAAAGGCACCAACGGTTCGCAGCCCGCGCGCCAGGAGTCGTCGGCCTCCGCCCCGGAGAGCAGCACCAACATCTTCGGTACGGCGAACGGCACCGCGAACGGAAACGGCAGCGCCAACGGCAGCACCGGGACCGTGGACTGGCGCTCGGCGAACGACGAGCGGTGGCAGCAGGCCTCGGCGCTGAAGAAGCCGAAGGCCGGCGGGGTCACCTCCTCCGGCCTGCCGAGGCGGGTACCCAAGGCCAACCTGGTCGAGGGCACCGCCGAGAGCACCCCTCAGGGCGGCCCCCAGGTCTCCCGCGCTCCCGAGGACATCCGGGGCAGGCTCAGCAACCTGCGCCGCGGCGTCCAGCGGGGTCGCAGTGCGGGAAGTGAAACGAACGGTCAGGGTTTCGGCTCTGACAGCACCTACAACCAGGAGCGTTAGTGTGAGCCCGATGAGCCAGGCGGCGCAGAACCTGAACTGGTTGATCACCAACTTCGTGGACAACACCCCCGGTGTCTCCCACACGGTGGTGGTCTCCGCCGACGGACTCCTTCTGGCGATGTCCGAAGGTTTCCCGCGTGACCGTGCCGACCAGCTGGCGGCCGTAGCGTCGGGTCTTACCTCCCTCACCGCCGGTGCCTCGCGCATCTTCGAGGGCGGCAGCGTGAACCAGACGGTTGTGGAGATGGAGCGGGGATTCCTCTTCATCATGTCCGTGTCCGACGGTTCCTCACTCGCGGTTCTCGCACACCCCGAGGCGGACATCGGCCTCATTGGGTACGAGATGGCCCTTCTGGTGGACCGCGCGGGCACGGTCCTGACCCCGGATCTTCGAGCAGAGCTCCAGGGGAGCCTTCTCAACTAACCAGCGGACGGTGCGTTTTGGCGTCCCGAGGCCATAAGGTTTCGGGACGCGGCTCCACATTGATGGGTGCCCGGCACAGTCGGAGGAGGAGAAAGTGGCAACACCCCCAGGCGGTTCGTCTTCGGGCAACTGGTCGTACGGCCCCGGCCAGGGGCAGGGCGACGGTTCCGGGAACCGGTACAACTTCCCCTCCTCGCCCTCCCCGCGTCACCCTCAGTACCCGCAGGGCCCCGGTCCGTCACCGTACGACCAGCCGCCGGCGCCGCGCATCCAGCCCGTGCAGCCGCACCGACGCTCCCCCGAGGCAGCGCCCGCGGGTTCGTCGAGCAACCCCCTGGTGCGTCCGTACGCCATGACCGGCGGCCGGACCCGCCCCCGCTACCAGCTCGCCATCGAGGCGCTGGTGCACACCACCGCGCAGCCGCACCAGATGCAGGGCCAGTTGCCCGAGCATCAGCGGATCTGCAACCTCTGCCGGGAGATCAAGTCGGTGGCCGAGATCTCGGCCCTCCTGACGATCCCTCTCGGTGTGGCCAGGATCCTCGTCGCCGACTTGGCGGAGGCGGGCCTGGTCGCCATTCATCAGCCCGGCGGCGACGAGAACGCCGGCGGCCAGCCAGATGTGACACTGCTCGAAAGGGTGCTCAGTGGACTTCGCAAGCTCTAGCGGCGGTCCTTCCCGCTCCACCACCTCGGCGAAGATCGTGGTGGCGGGTGGCTTCGGCGTGGGCAAGACCACGTTCGTCGGGGCCGTCTCGGAGATCAACCCGCTGCGTACCGAGGCCGTCATGACGTCCGCTTCCGCGGGCATCGACGACCTCACCCACACCGGAGACAAGACGACCACCACGGTCGCCATGGACTTCGGACGCATCACCCTGGACCAGGACCTGATCCTGTACCTGTTCGGCACCCCCGGCCAGGACCGCTTCTGGTTCATGTGGGACGACCTGGTACGAGGCGCGATCGGCGCGATCGTCCTGGTCGACACCCGCCGTCTCGCCGACTGCTTCCCCGCGGTCGACTACTTCGAGAACTCGGGTCTCCCCTTCGTCATCGCCCTCAACGGCTTCGACGGCCAGCAGCCGTACAACCCCGACGAGGTCCGCGAGGCCCTGCAGATCGGCCCCGACACCCCGATCATCACGACGGACGCCCGGCACCGCGCCGACGCGAAGTCGGCGTTGATCACCCTGGTGGAGCACGCGCTGATGGCACGCCTGCGGTAGTCCAACTCGCTTGCGCCAAGGGGCCCTTTCCTTCGGGAGAGGGCCCCTTTGTCGTACCCGGCTGCCACAATTGCCTTCTGCTTCTGCGGACTTGGGGGGACGCGGATGAGTGCCGAGTTGGCTGCGGTGCGCCTGGGACAGGCGGTCGCGACGAGTGCGGTGCGGTTTTGGCTGGGAGGGCGGCGACGCGAGCAGGAGCGCCGGGCGGGTATGTCGGAGCTGATCCGCACCGGGGTTGCCGGGCTGCGCTCGCAACGGAGTGTGGAGCGGCAGTTCGAGGAGATCGCGGACGCGGTGGCGGCCAAGATCGAACCGTTGCTGACCCAGGAGTTCGCCGACCTGGAAGAGAACGAGCGACTGGCTGCGATTCAGGCGGTCACGGACACCTTCGCCTACGCCGACCTGTCGGACGAGGCGGTGCTGGAATCCGACGCCGAGGCCGCCGAACTGGTGCGCCGCATACACCGTGAGGCACCGCAACCGATCGGCTTGGGCGAGGCCGCCGAACGGTACTACGAGCTGCTCTTCGCCCAGTGCTGCGAGTACTACGTGCGCATCCTGCGCCGGCTGCCCGTCTTCACCGAGCGCGCGGTCGCCGAACTCCTCAGTCGTACGACGTCCCTGGGCGCCGAACTCGCCCGTGTACTGGAGCGGTTGCCGACCCGCTCCCTGTACGCACCCGAGGGCACCGACGAGGACAAGGCATTCCTGCTGGAGTACCTGACGCTGGTGAGCCGTTCGCTGGACGAGGTGGAGCTGTTCCGACTCGCCTCGGAGCAGGTGACCCGGGCCAGGCTGTCGGTGGCGTACGTGAGCATGCGGGCCACCTCCGACGACGGCCGCCGCCGGACGGCCCCGGGGAGCCGCCCCCTGCTGCGCACCGGCCTGAGGAACTGGGAGGAGTCCGAGAGTACGGGGATGCGGGTGGAGAGCGCCCTCGGCGGCACCTCCCGCGTACTGCTGCGCGGCGAGGCGGGCTCCGGCAAGACCACGCTGATGCAGTGGCTCGCAGTCACTGCGGCCCGTGGCGCCTTCGCTGGCCCGCTGAGCGACTGGAACGGCCTGATCCCGGTCCTGGTCAAGCTACGGCGGTACGCGGGCCGTCAGTTGCCCCTCCCTGAGGCCCTCTTGGACGGTGTGGCGGGCTCACTCACCGGTCACATGCCCAAGGGCTGGATGGACCGGGGACTGCGGGATGGACGTGTCCTGCTCCTGGTAGACGGCGTGGACGAACTGCTCGCCGGGGAGCGGCGGCCGGTACGGGAGTGGCTGCGCGGCCTGCTGGCCGCGTACCCCGGCATCCGTGTCGTCGTCACCTCTCGCCCAGCCGCTGCGCGCACTGACTGGCTACACACGGAGGGATTCGCCACATACCAACTGGACCGGATGGCCCCGGCCGACCTCACCGCGTTCGTACGGCAGTGGCACCGCGCGGTACGCGAACAGGGCGACGAACTCCCTTGTTCTGTGGAGGAGTTGCCCCAGTACGAGCGTTCCCTGCTGACCAGTCTCCAGGACCGCCCGCACCTCCAGTCTCTGGCGGCGAACCCCCTCCTGGCCGCCCTGATCTGCGCCCTGCACCTCAGCAAAGGCCGCCAACTCCCCCGCAATCGCATGGAGTTGTACAAGATTGCACTGGAGACGCTGGTCCAGCACCGTGACGCGGACCGGCGGGTCCCGAGCTCGCTGGACACCCAACTGACATTGACGGACAAGCTGTGTGTGCTGCGGGATCTTGCGTGGCGGCTGTCCGACAACAACCGCAGTGAGATCGACGTCGAGCAGGCCTGCCGCCATGTGACGTCCCGGATGGCAGGGATGCGGCACCTGGACGCAGCCGACGGACGTGCCGTACTGGACCATCTGGTGGCCAGGTCGGGAGTCCTGCGCTCCCCCGTCGAGGGCCGCGTCGACTTCGTGCACCGCACCTTCCAGGAGTACCTCGCGGCCCAGGACGCGGCGGACGAGGACAGCATGGGCAACCTCGTCGAGCGGGCCCACCTGGATCTGTGGCGCGAGACGATCGTGATGGCGGCGGGTCACGCGAACCTGCGGCAGAGACGGGAGTTGGTGAATGGCGTCCTCGACCGCGCCCGCGACGAGCCACGTTACGCCCGCCGGCTACGGCTGCTCGCAGCGTCCTGCCTGGAGACGATGACGAGCGTCCCGGACGACCTGACACGGCGGCTCGACGATGCACTGGGAACGTTGGTGCCGCCGAAGAGGGCTTCCGAGGCGAGGTCATTGGCAGCGGTGGGGACGTCGCTGGTGCGCCGCTTGCCTACGTCCTTGGAGGGGATGTCAGTGTCGGCGGCGCAGACGACTGTGCGTACGGCGGCGCTGATCGGGGGTGAGGAGGCGTTGGAGCGGCTTGCAGCGTATGCGGTGGGAGCGGGCGGACGTATACCGCAGGAACTTGTCGAGGTGTGGGAGTACTTCGATCCTGATGAGTATGCGAGCCGGGTACTGTCCGTCCTGCCACTGGACGAGGTTGTTCTGCGTGTGGCCCACCTCGCTCAGTGGCCCGCAGCGGTGCGGTTGCGGGACGCGCACCGGGTATGGCTCGACTACGAATTGGCAGACGGGCTCGCCTCCACAGCGGCTTTCGGAGAACTGAACTGGCTTTGGGTGCCGCAGTTGCGCGGCACCAGCGATCTCTCACCTCTGCGGCACCGGAACGGACTGAGCAATCTCATCGTGTGGGGCATGAACGACCTGCCTTTGTTGGACGTCGAACCTCTCCGTGACCTGACCGCTTTGACCAACCTCCATCTCCAGGACTGGGTTTCGGTGCCTCCGCTCGAAGCCCTCCCTGCCCCAGAGACGCTAACCAGCCTTTCGCTGGGCAGACTCGCCGAAGACGTCGACCTGAGCCCACTGTTTGAGCGAACCAACTTGCAGTCCCTGACGCTGCAAGGCAGCGGCACTCCACGGGGTACCGACAATTTGGCGCAGTTGAGGGCCATGAAACAAATGACCTTGTGGAATTTCGACCTCAGCACATGGTTCCGCACTCTTGAGGCATTGCCTCCCAGAACAACGGCGTTGTCTCTGCACAACTGTCAGCTACCGCGCGACCTAAGCCCCATCGCCGCGGTGAACGAGTTACGGAACCTGGACCTGCGGGGCTGTCGGATCGCCGACGAACAATCCCTCACCCTCCATACCCTGTCTCGCACCCCGGATCAGTCACCGCTGACCGTGACGATCCACCGCACCAACCAGCTGCCAACCGCCCCCATCCCAGGCGTCCGCGTCAAGTACCGCTGACGGCCCCGCCCTCCACCAAGGAGAACGGGGCCGTCGTAAGCGCGTTGACGCAGAACTCAGTGCCAGCTGTGCGGCGCCCGGAACCCGCCCTCGCGCTCCAGCCGGCGCCAGCCGGCCTTGCGCAGGGGACGGTGGGGCTCAGTCGTGGGGGCGGCCGCCGCGCGGGCCAGGAGGATCGCCGTGATCGCGGCGACTTCCTCGGGCTCGGCGTGGCCCTTCTCGACACGAATGTCAGGGGTGCTCATAGGTCTCAGTCTCCGTGAGAGAGGTTTCCGCACGGGTAGCGCGGAGGGTCCGCTGGGTTACTGCGGGGGGTTGCCGTGCTTGCGCGAGGGAAGGTCCGCGTGCTTGGTGTGCAGCATCGCGAGCGACTGGATGAGTACCTCGCGGGTCTCGGCCGGGTCGATGACGTCGTCGACGAGTCCGCGCTCAGCCGCGTAGTACGGGTGCATCAGCTCGGACTTGTACTCCTTGACCATCCGCGTCCGCATGGCCTCGGGGTCTTCGGCGTCGGCGATCTGACGGCGGAAGATGACGTTGGCGGCACCTTCGGCGCCCATCACGGCGATCTCGTTGGTGGGCCAGGCGTAAGTGAGGTCCGCACCGATGGACTGGCTGTCCATGACGATGTAGGCGCCTCCGTACGCCTTGCGCAGGATGAGCGAAATCCTCGGCACGGTGGCGTTGCAGTACGCGTAGAGCAGCTTCGCTCCGTGCCTGATGATTCCGCCGTGTTCCTGGTCGACGCCGGGAAGGAATCCCGGGACGTCCAGAAACGTAACGATCGGAATGTTAAAAGCGTCACACATCTGGACAAAGCGCGCAGCTTTTTCGCTCGCCTCGATGTCCAGGACGCCCGCGAGGGTCTGCGGCTGGTTGGCGACGATGCCGACGACCTGGCCGTCGAGGCGGGCCAGCGCGCAGATGATGTTGCGGGCCCAGCGCTCGTGGATCTCCAGGTAGTCGCCGTCGTCGACGATCTCCTCGATGACCTTGGCCATGTCGTACGGCCGGTTGCCGTCGGCCGGGACCAGGTCGAGCAGGATGTCGGAGCGGCGGTCGGCGGTGTCGGAGGACTCGGCGCGGGGCGGGTTCTCGCGGTTGTTCTGCGGGAGCATCGACAGGAGGTAGCGCACCTCGGCGAGGCAGGTCTCCTCGTCGTCGTAGGCGAAGTGGCAGACACCGCTCGTCTCGGCGTGCACGTCGGCGCCGCCGAGGCCGTTCTGGGTGATCTCCTCGCCGGTGACCGCCTTCACCACATCCGGACCCGTGATGAACATCTGGGACGTCTCGCGGACCATGAACACGAAGTCCGTCAGGGCGGGCGAGTACGCCGCGCCGCCCGCGCACGGGCCGAGCATCACGCTGATCTGCGGGATGACTCCGGACGCCTTCGTGTTGCGCTGGAAGATGCCGCCGTAGCCGGCGAGCGCGCTGACGCCCTCCTGGATACGGGCACCGGCGCCGTCGTTCAGCGACACCAGCGGAGCACCCGCCGCGATGGCCATGTCCATGATCTTGTGGATCTTCGTGGCGTGGGCCTCGCCCAGCGCGCCGCCGAAGATCCGGAAGTCGTGCGCGTAGACGAAGACCGTGCGGCCCTCGACCGTGCCCCAGCCGGTGATGACACCGTCGGTGTACGGCTTCTTGGCCTCCAGGCCGAAGCCGACGGCGCGGTGCCTGCGCAGCTGCTCGACCTCGCGGAAGGACCCGGGGTCGAGGAGCAGGTCGATGCGCTCCCGGCCGGTCAGCTTCCCCTTGGCGTGCTGCGCCTCGGTCGCCTTCTCGCTCGGGCCGGCCAGTGCCAGGGCACGGATCTCGTGCAGTTCGGCCACTCGCCCGCGCGCGTCCGTCGGCTCACCCGGCGCCTCATCCAAAACGGTCATGTACCGACCCTACGAAGCACACCAAGGATTGTGCGCCGTCGACTCTGCACAGTCTCCGGCCCGTTTTCCTGGTACCACCGAACAGAACCTCACCGGCATGCAGCCGTTCCGACTGCTCAGGGGGCGCGCCCGTTGTAGGAGTCACACAAAGGCGTCAGCTGAGAGCCACCTCACATTCACATAGGGAGGATGCCATCCCCGGAGTGACTCCCGGGGTGGCCCCGGAGTGATTCTCGCGTTGCCGACCCCACCGGGAGGGCGTACTCGTAGTAGTTGGTGAAACACCCTGCGGATGATGTTGAAAATTGAATGGAATAGGTCTACGGTCCTTCGTGTTGGCATCGTTGAACATTCAACAGCTTCACCCCCCGCACTCCCGTCCCCCCTTAGGAGCACGTCATGGGCATCTTCGGCCGCAAGAGCGACGAAACCGAAACCACCTCGGCCCCCGCCGCCGTCAACCCCGACCTGGCCGCGCTGACCGGTGACTACAGCATCGACCCGTCGCACACCACGCTCGGCTTCACCGCCCGCCACGCGATGGTCACCAACGTCAAGGGCAAGTTCCTCGACTTCACCGGCACGCTGCACCTGGACGGTTCCGACCCGGCCAAGTCCACCGCGTCCCTGGACGTGAAGATGGAGAGCATCGAGACGGGCTCCCCGGACCGTGACGGTCACCTCAAGAGCGCGGACTTCTTCAAGACGGAGGAGTTCCCCACGATGACCTTCCGTTCCACCTCCGCGGAGGCCCTGGGCGGCGACGACTACCGCATCACCGGTGACCTGGAGATCCTCGGCACCACCAAGCCGATCACCATCGACCTGGAGTTCAACGGCGCCGCGAAGGACCCGTTCGGCAACGAGCGCGTCGGCTTCGAGGGCAAGGCGGAGATCCTGCGCTCCGAGTTCGGCCTCACCTGGAACGCGTCGCTGGAGACCGGCGGCGTCCTCGTCTCCGACAAGATCAAGCTGAACTTCGACATCTCGGCGATCAAGAGCGCCTGAGGTCGTTTCCCCCCTTCACCCCGTCGACGACGACCGTCGGCGGGGTTGATGTGTTCCGGGGGTGTGGCCGAAGGCGCGGCGGAAGACGTCGATGAAGCCGCTCGCGGACGACCAGCCGCACTGATGGGCGACGGTGGTGACCGAAGTGTCCTCGGCGAGCAGCACCAGGGCGCGGTACAGGCGGAGTTGGGTACGCCACTGCGGGAAGCTCATGCCTAGGTCGGACTTGAAGAGCCGCGAGAGCGTACGGTCGCTCGCCCCGACCTCTCTGCCGAGCGCGGCCAAGGTGCGGTCGTCGGCCGGGTTTTCGCGCAGGATCTCGCAGACTGCCCGCAGGAGAGGGGCAGTTGGGGTGGGCAGGTGCAGGGGTTGCTGCGGCGAGGCCTTCAACTGGTCGAGCAGCACGGCTCGTAGGCGGGCGCGTTCGGGACTGCCGTCGTCCGGGGTGTGCGTGTAGGCGAGGATCAACTCCCTTAGCAGGGGCCCGACTTCGAGAACGGTCGGCTGGTCGAGCCCCAGTGGGTTGTCGCTCGCGGGCAGGCCGAGCAGCCGTAGTTCGAGATCGCCGTGGGCCTGGTGGGCGTGCACCGTGCCGGCCGGTACCCAGATGGCGCGGGTGCCCGGCGCGATCCACGACCCCGCGCTGGTCGTCACGGCCAGCACGCCGCGCCCCGCGTAGACGATCTGGTGGTCGTCGTGGCGGTGGGCGTCGATGGCGGCGCCGGGGGCCAGCCACTGGATGCGGGTCGGGGCCACCGGCTCATGGCGGATTTCTGTCATTGTCTGGCAGTTTATCGGAAGCGCGACAGGTCGCCCAGCGATGAGCATGGCGATATGTCAAGGATCAACAGCTCAAGCATCAACGCGTCCCGGAACAAGGCGATCACGCTGCTGGCGGTCGGCCATGCCTGTGTGGACATCTACCAGGGCGCGGTCGCCGCGCTCATTCCCTTCTTCGTCGCCGAGCGCGCCTACAGCTATGCCGCGGTGTCGGGCATCGTGCTCGCCGCGTCCCTGCTCTCCTCGGTGGCGCAGCCGGTGTTCGGTCTGCTGACCGACCGCTGGGCGATGCCGTGGATCCTGCCGCTGAGCACGGTCCTCGGCGGACTCGGCATCGCGCTGAGCGGCCTGACCGGCTCCTACGCGCTCACCCTGGTGTTCGTGGCCGTGTCCGGTGTCGGGGTCGCCGCGTACCACCCGGAGTCCGCCCGGGTCGCCCGGCTCGTGAGCGGGGGCAGCCACAGCGCGATGGGCTGGTTCTCGGTCGGCGGCAACCTCGGTTTCGCCGCCGCGCCGCTCATGGTCAGCGGCGTGATCGCCACCGGCGGCCTGCGCCTGTCACCGCTGCTCGTGCTTCCCGCCCTCGCCGGCAGCGTGCTGTGCCTGCCGGTGCTGCGCGCGCTGGGGAGGCGGGAGAGTGGCGCCACCCACGGCACGGTCCCGGTCGGCACCGACGACAAGGCGTCGTTCGTCCGGCTCTCGCTGTCCGTGGTCCTCCGCTCCATCGAGTTCATCGGCCTGAGCACCTTCATCTCGCTCTACGCCCAGCAGCGCATGGGAGGCGGTACGGCGTCCGGCACGCTGGCGCTGTTCGTTCTCTACCTCGGGGGCGCCCTGGGCTCCGTGGTGGGCGGAAACCTCGCGGGCCGCTGGGACCGGGTGACGGTCGCCCGCTGGTCGTACGTGCTGACGATCCCCGCCATCGCGGGCACGGTGTTCGTCCCCGGCCCCGCGTTCTACGTCTTCGTGGCGCTGGCGTCGCTCGCCCTCTACGTCCCCTTCTCCCTGCATGTCACCCTCGGCCAGGACTACTTGCCCACCCGCGTCGGCACGGCCAGCGGCATCACACTCGGCCTGACCGTCAGCATCGGCGGCATGGTCACTCCCCTGATCGGGGCGGTCGCCGACGCGACGTCCCTGCGGACGGCGCTGACCCCGCTGATCGTGCTGCCGGTGCTGAGCTGGCTGCTGTTCCGGGGGCTGCCCGAACCGACCGCACCGGGCAACGGCCTCCCCTCGGCCGAGCCCGTCGGGCCTACTTCCCTGCCGTACCGGGCTTCCCACTGAGGGACTCCCGATAGATGTCCCCGTAGGTGCGCTGGTCCTTGATCAGGTCGTCGGCGAAGGCGGCGACGTCGGTGCCGATGAGTTCCAGGACTCCCTTGCCGTCCGCGGCGCCCTCCTCGAAGAATTCGACGATTCCCGGGAGCAGGGTCAGGTCGGGCAGCTCGACGGGGCCGACCTTGAAGTAGTACTTCTGGATTTCCTTGTAGACGATCTGGTAGTCCGGCGGGAGCGCCTTGACCCGCGCCATGTGTGCCCGCCAGTGCTTCTTGCCCTCGATGATGTTCTGAATTCCCACGTCAGCCTCCCAGCCGGGCCAATTTCCGGGCGACGTTCCGGTTCAACTGCTCGCGCCACCGGTCGCGATAGCTCCGGGTTCCCTCTCCGCCGGCCAGCGCCGCGCAGAAGCCCGCGACGTCGTCGCCCAGTACGTCGTGAATGCTCTGGCCGTCCGCCGCGGTCTCCTCGAGCAGCGCCAGGGCGCCGTCGGCGATCGGCATCAAGTTGCGGCCCGTGAAGCCCGAGTACGGGGTGAGGTGGACCTTGATCTCCTCCCATGCCGCCCGGTGGTCGTCCGGCAATGCCTCGGCCCGGGCTTCGAAGCCCTTCCATTCCCGGGTGAGGTCGCTGCCGGTGATGGTCTGCCAGTAGTTCATCGCCCGCCCTCCTTCAGCTTGTTGATGCGTGCGGAGAGGTAGTCCCATTTCGCCCAGAAGCGCGTGAGCTCTGTGCGTCCCGCTGCGTTGAGCGCGTAGAACTTGCGCGGCGGTCCCACCCCTGACGGTCGCTTCGTCACCTCGACGAGCCCGTTCTTCTCGAGTCGCAGCAGGATCGTGTAGACCGTGCCCTCGATGACGTCGGCGAAGCCGAGTTCATTCAGCCGGCGTGTGATGGCGTACCCGTAGGTCTCCTCAGCGCCGATGATCTCGAGCACGCAGCCCTCAAGGGTGCCCTTCAGCATCTCCGTCAGGTCGTCCATCGCCGGTCTCCGCTCCGCCCGTTCCCGGTACTGTGTAGTACCGAGTACCACTATACGGTATCACCGAGTAGCTGAGCCAGAGGTTCGCGGTGTCAGACCACGGCGAGGCGGTCCACCAGCAGCCGGGTCCTTCGTTCGGCATCGGCCGGGGGCAGGCGTCCCGCTCGGGTCAGGGTGGCCAGGCCGTGCAGGGAAGCCCAGAACACCTCGGCGAACAGGCCCGGTTGGACGCCCTCCCCCGCGACCGCGTCGAGGTTCTCCAGCAGCGCGGCGAAGGCGTCCTTCATCGGCGCCGGGGTATCCTCCTGCGCGAACGCCAGGCCGCCGTCGAGCTGGAACATCGCGTCGTAGACCGCCGGGTTGCGCTCGGCGAAGTCGAGGTAGGCGCGGGCGAGAGCGGCGGCCCGGGCGCGCGGGCCGTCCGCCGCGGAGGCCGCGGCCCGCAGCTCTACGGCCATCTCGGCGGCGCCCTGGAGGGCGACGGCGCCGATGATCTCGCGTTTGCCGCGGAAGTGGCTGTAGAGGACGGGCTGGCTGTACTCGATGCGCTCCGCGAGACGGCGGGTCGTGACCGCGTCCCAGCCCTGCTGTTCGGCGAGTTCGCGGGCCGTCGCCAAGATGAGGCGCTCGCGGCCCGCCCGTTCGCGCTCCTTGCGTTCCTGTACCGACATGATTCGATCCTAGCACCGCTAGACATTCGAGCGGCAGTAGGGCTAGCGTTGCATCATCAGCTAGCAACGCTAGAAATGAGGGAGAGTCGTCATGCTCACCGCACTTGAGGTCTTCACCACCGTGGTCGTCGGCGTGATGGTCGGGGTGGAGTTCTCCGTCGCCTTCGTCATGAACCGGATCTTCAACGCCCTCCCCGACGACAGCGGCCAGCTCGCCCGCGCCCACGGGGGCCGGATGCTCGGCGCCGTCATGCCGTTCTGGTACATCGGCTCGCTCGTCCTCAGCGCGGTCTGGGCCGTCGCCGAATGGCACCACTCCGGCGCCGGCCTCGTCGTCACCGCCGCCGCGCTGCTGGTCGTGAGCGTGGTCATGTCGATCCTGCTGCTCGTCCCGATCAACAACCGGGGCAAGACCTGGACCCCCGAGAACCGGCCCGCCGACTGGAAGGAGCAGTTGAACCGCTGGGACCGGTACCACTACGTCCGCGTCGCGATCATCGTCGCCGCGTTCGCCTTCCTGGCCGCGGCCCTCACCTGAGCGCGAACTCGTACCACACGACCGTGCCAGGGTCCCGTTGCCCCACGCCCCACTTGTCCGACAGCGCGGCGACCAGCATCAGGCCCCGCCCCTCCTCCGCGTCCAGTTGCCGGTACGGCGTACGCACCTTGCGGAGTTCTGTGGTGCCACTGTCGTGGACCTCGACACGGAGGACTCCGTCGGGGTGCAGGGACAGGTGTACGGCGAACCCCCGGCCCGGCGGTACGCCGTGGAGGATCGCGTTGGTCGCCAACTCGCTTACGCAGAGCAGCACGTCGTCGCTCCGCTCGGTGGCGGACCAGGCGGTGAGCGTCTCCCGCGTGAAGTCGCGGGCCAGGGCGACCGATCTGCGGTCCCGGCGGTAGAACGCCTCGCGGGTGTGGCCTTGTTGGAGTTGTTCGTTCACGGGACCACTGTCACAGGGAGTCACTATCGTGGGTCAGTGAGTGAGGTCGTAGTTCTTTTTGCTACGACCTCACTACGACGTCTTCGGGTGTGCGCGGGGGAAAGGGACACGCATGCAATCGGCGAAGAGGCCTAAGAAGGTCGGCACTTGGGAAGCGGTGGGTGGGCTGGTCGCCCATTTCCGGAGGAAGGCGGGGTACACGCAGGAGCGGTTCGCCGAGATCGCGAGGGTGCACATCGACACCCTCAGGTCCATCGAGCAGGGCCGGCTCGCACTCCAGGAGGACCGGGCGAAGCAGTTCGACGAACTGCTGGGTACGGGTGAGGCGTTGTTCGCGCTGGTGGACAAGTTGCCCGTTCGGGAGCGGATGCCACAGTTCGCTCAGGAGCTGGCCGACAACGAGCAGGAGGCGCTCAGCATTCTGTCGTATGAGAGCCAGGTGATCCCTGGGCTGCTCCAGACCAGGGACTACTGCCGCGCCATGTTCGAGTACCGGTATCCACGGCTCGGGAACGAGACTGCTGAGCAGTGGGTGGACAACCGGATGGAACGGCAGTTGATCTGGCAGCGCGAGCAACCCCCCGTGGGCCACTTCATCATCGAAGAGAGCGTCCTGCGGAGGCAGGTCGGCGGACCAGAGGCAATGCGGGCGCAGATCCGTCAGATCCTGGACTGCACCGAACCCGTACACATGAGCGTGCAGATCATGCCCATGGATCGCACGCCGCACGCCTGCCTCGCCGGGCCCATGGTGCTGCTGGAGACCCCTCACCACCAGCGCCTGGTCTGGCTGGAGGTGCAGCGCGCCAGCTTCCTCGTAGAGGATCCCGACGAGGTCAGCGACTATCACCACAAGTATGGAATGCTGCGGTCACAGGCCCTCACTCCTGACGAGAGTGCGCGCCTCTTGGACGGACTGCTAGGAGACTGATGAACACTGTGGACGCGCTGGCGTGGTTCAAGTCCAGTTACAGCAGCAACGAGGGGGGCGACTGCATCGAAGTCGCATACGCCTGGCGGAAGTCCACTTACAGCAGTGACGAGGGCGGCAACTGCATCGAAGTCGCCGCCCACCCCTCCGCCATCCACATCCGTGACTCCAAGGTGGCTGCCGGGCCCATCCTCACCGTCGCTCCTGCCACTTGGGGCGTCTTCCTCGGCACGGTCACGCAATGAACACCGCAGCACCGCAGTGGTTCAAGTCCAGTTACAGCGGCAGCCAGGGCGGGGACTGCATCGAAGTCGCCGCCCGTCCCTCCGCCATCCACATCCGGGACTCCAAGGTTGCCGCCGGGCCCATCCTCACTGTCACCCCCGGCACCTGGGCCGGCTTCCTCGGCGCCGTCACGCGTCCCGCAGTCTGAACCACACTCCCCCGGCTCCCAACAAGCCCACCGCGTAGGCCGCCAGGACGGACAGGCCCGGCCACGGGGCGATCGCCAGGTCGCTCAGGTTCTTTGTCGCCTGGATGGACAGGGCCGCCGGCATCGGGGCCCAGCGTTGCAGACGGTGTTGCCAGGTCGGGGAGTTGACCAGGTGGGACAGGATCGGGACGACGTAGAGGATGCCGAGTCCCAGGGTGATCGAGCCTGCCGTGTCGCGGAGCAGGGTGGCCAGGGACAGGCCCAGGAGTGTTACCAGCACCAGGATCAGGATCGAGCCCGTCGCCGGTCGGAGCAGGGCACCGTCCGGCGGGGTCGGGAGGATCACGCGGGCCAGGCCGAGGGAGGACAACACCCCCAACGCCCCTGCCGCCGCCGTCAGTAGCGACAGCGTCACCGCCTTCGACGCCAGTACCCGCCATCTGCTCGGCATCGCGGTGAGCGTCGTGCGGATCGTGCCCGTGCTGTACTCCGCGCCTATCGACAGGGCGCCCAGGACGAGGCATATGGCCTGGCTCAACTCGACGCCCGACAGGGTCAGTTTGGTCGTATCCGCGTTGCAAGGGGACGGGCAGATGCGGGTCGTGACCGACGAGGCCGCCGCCGCTCCGATCGCCGCCGTGAGGACGACCGTTGCCGCCAGGAGCCACCAAGTGCTGGGCAGGGTGCGGAGTTTGGTCCACTCGGCGTGGAGGAGGCGCTTCACGCGTCTCGCCTCCTTACCGTCCAGGCCGCCAGCAGGAGTGCTGCCACGGTGTAGGCGACCAGGACTGCCAGGCCGTTGTACGGGGTCAGGGGGTAACAGCCGCTCTCCGGGAGGCAGTTGTGCTGGACCTGCGGGTAGTACGTCTTGCCCTGCTCGATCGCGAAGGCCGCTGCCGGGGTGACCCGTAGGAGCCATTGCGCCGCGGGGAGCGGGAAGGCGAACGAGAGGATCTGCGGGAGGACCACGAGGACGACGACCGTGGCGATCGTGCCCGCGCTGTTGCGCAGTACCACTCCCAGGGACAGGGCCAGGACCGCCACCAGGGACAGGAGTGCCGCGCTGCCCACCACCGCCCGCAGGGACGGGTTCTCCAGGAGGGACAGGTCGGGGAACTCGGGGGGCTTGAAGCCGTTGGAGCGCAGGGTCTGTTGGGCCCAGACGTAGCCGACTGCCGTGGCCAGCAGGCCTGTTGTGAAGGTGATCGCCGCGACGACGGACGCCTTCGCCGCCAGCACCTTCAGCCGGGACGGGGTCGCCGTGAACGTCGTACGGATCAGGCCCCGTTTGTATTCGGTCGTCACGAAGAGCGTGCCCAGGGCCGTCATGAAGAGGAGGCCGACGAAGACTCCCTGGAAGCCCATCTGGACCAGGTCGGGGCTGTTCTCCTCGGGGGCGATGTCACCCTGGCCGGTGAGGGTGTAGGTGCCGGTCGGGGACACCTGGGTGGTGTTCGACGGCACGTTCCGGGCGTTCGGGTCGCCCGGGCCGGTCGCGCCGATGTCCGTGCTGGTCCAGCCCGCGCCGGTCGACGCGCCCTGAAGGGTGAGGTGGTCGAAGGTGCCGGTGACCGTGGTCCGGCCGGACGTCGCGCTCGTGCCGCCGAAGGAACGCCTCACGACCTCGTGATCGGGAGTCCCCAGCAGCAGGCCCACCTGAACCGTCCCCCCCAGCCCCGCGC